>JAFAER010000095.1 GCA_023423895.1 Pseudomonadota bacterium | reverse complement strand
TCGACCGATGACGGACGAGACCACGCGCCTGCGTGATGTCCGCGACCTCTCCGCCCGTCACCACGTAGCGCACGAGCTCGCCGCGCTCGGTCACCACCGCATGAAGCTTGGTCGTGAACCCGCCGCGGGAACGGCCAAGTGCCTGACGCCCGTCACGCTTCAATGCGCCTGCGGCATGGGGATGAGCCTTCACGATCGTGCTGTCGATATGCAAGTATCGGAGCGCTGTCGTCAGGGAGAGAGCTCGTCGCAATCGCTCCCATGTTCCAGCGAGGGCCCAACGACGAAAGCGACGATAGACCCGCTCCCTCGGGACAAGCTCTTTCGCGAGATCCCGCCAAGGTGCGCCACTTCGCAGAAGCCACGCGATGGCCTCGAGGAAGCGCCGCGCATCCCCTTTCGGACCGCGCCGGGTCATCTGCTCGACGAGCGGACCGACCAAGGCCCACCGCTCGTCGCTAAAGAATCGACGCGTTCCCCCGAACACACCTATCCGCTAGCACCCACTGGACGTTCGTCAAGCCTTTCTCTTACGCGAACTGTCAACACGCCCTAGTCACCGTCGACCGCGGGGGCGATCCACTTTTTCGTGATGCCCCGGAGGAGCGCGGGATCACGCCGCTTTCGTCACCTTTCTAAGGTGAGAACCGGCGTCGCGAGGCCTCGAGCTCCCGGCCGATCTCCTCGAGGCCCTCGCGGCTGATCATCGCGCGGAGCTGGTCGGGCGCGAGGGCGGTCTCCTCCGTCGCGACGTGCGCCGAGAAGGCGGCCTCGAGCTCGCCTGCCAAGACGACGATCTCACGCACCGCAGGATGAGACGCGCTCGCGTTCGCGGTGAGCCGCTCGCAGAGCGCGTGGAGCGCGTGGTGATCACGATCGCACGCATCGAGGACGGCGACATCCGAGCTCCGCAGTCGCCCCAGCCGGCGTAGCCCCGGGAAGAGGACGGTGCTCTCGGCGTGATGGTGGCCGAGGAGAAAGCGCGCGGCACCAAGGGCCTTCGGTACGAGCACGTCGACCGCGACGTCCGCCGGCGTCGAGGCGATCTCCCGGAGAGCGGCCGAAAGCGCGCGATGGACCTGCACCAGGCCTTCGTGTTGGGCGACGTGGAGATCCGGAGGCGCATTCGATCGATTCATGCGCCCAGCATCGATGCGCTGCCGGCGGTCGTCTCTGCGGATCGTGCGCCCGATCACGCGGATCGTGCACGGGCACGCCACCTGGCCGGCGTACAGCCGAACCGCTTCGCGAACGCGCGAGCGAAGCGACTCGGGTCGCCGAAGCCGTGCTCGAGCGCGATGGCCAGGACGGATCGGCGCGTCGTTCGGAGCCGTTCGGCTGCCCGATCGAGGCGCACGGCAGTGAGCTGGCGGTGCGGGCTGTCGCCGACCTGGGCGCTGAACTTGCGGAGGAACACGAAGCGAGAGAGCCCGGCGGTGCGAGCGAGCTCGTCGACGGTGATCGGCCGCGCGTACTCCTGCTCGATGAGGTCGAGCGCCCGACGGATCGCGGGCTCGAGGATCCGCTCCTCGAGTCGCGAGCGCGCGCGCGCGCGGCTCCGAACGAGGCCCAGCACGAGCGCATGAATCAGCGCTTCGATCGCAGGATCGCCGACGTCCACCACGCCCGACTCGAGGGCGAGCGCGCGCGCCATCGCGCTGATGCTCGTGTTGGCGCCGAGCACGCAGGCGTCGAGCGGGACGACGCCCTCGGACCCGAGCGCGTCGGCAGCCTCTTCGAAGAGGTCGGGAGCGATGAGCGCCTGGTGGATGACGCTGGCCCGCACACGGGGCGTGTTGAGGAGGCCCGGCGGCAGCAGCACGCTCGCGCCCGTGGTCGCCGCGACGCTGCGATCTGCCTTCGGTCCGAGGACGAACTCGATCGCGCCCCCTCCGATCCACGACAGCTCGAACCCCGGGTTCACGTGCGTCGGGCCGGTGGCCACGACGCGCGCCGTCCCCGTCCGCCGGTGGAGCGAGTACGAAGCGACGGGCATCGACCGGTGGAACCACTCCGCATCTTCGGCCATCGAGCGGATCGTAGCGCCGCAGCCACCCGGCTGGATGCGAACGTGACTCCGCACGTCCGCGGGAAGACGGTCACGGTCCCGCGGCACTCGCGGCCGCGTCAGCCGCGTCGATCAGAGGCCTTCGAGGGCCTTGCGCCCCGGCGGCATCGTCGCACGACGAAGGCTCGCCCCTCGACGTCCGGGCGCGATACGAATGCGAAGCCTGTTTCGCGCCTTGAAGCGGGTCGCGGTTTTAATTACGGTTTCGACCGAACCCACACGGGCGAGGAACGATGAGCGGCCATTCGAAATGGGCGACGATCAAGCACAAGAAGGGCGTCGTCGACGCGAAACGCGGAAAGCTCTTCACCAAGCTGATCAAGGAGCTCACGGTCGCGGCGCGCCTCGGCGGCGGTGAGCCGCTGAACAACCCGCGTCTCCGCAAGGCAATCGCCGACGCGAAGGCGCAGTCGATGCCGGGCGACACGATCAAGAACGCCATCAAGCGAGGCACCGGCGAGATCGAAGGCGCGGCGTACGAGGACGTCCTCTACGAGGGAACGGGCCCTGCGGGCACGCTCTTCCTGGTCGAGGGCCAGACGGACAACCGCAATCGGACCGTCGCCGAGATCCGCAAGATCTTCGAGAAGAACAACGGCAACCTCGGCGGCGCCGGCGTCGCGGCATGGGCCTTCGATCGAAAGGGTCTCATCACGCTCGAGAAGGGCGCGGCGAACGAAGACCAGCTCATGGAGATCGCCGTCGGCGCGGGCGCCGAGGACTACACCGACGAGGGTGAGGTCTGGACCGTCACGACTCCCCCGGACGCGCTGAACACCGTGCTCGATGCGCTCGAGAAGGCGAGCATCGCGACGAAAGCCTCGCAGCTGGCGTACGTCCCGAAGACGAAGAAGTCCGTGAGCGGCCGAGACGCCGAGGTGCTCCTGAACCTCGCCGAGGTGCTGGACGATCACGACGACGTCGCGAACGTGTACGCCGACTTCGACGTCTCCGACGAAGAGCTGCAGCGCCTCTCGTGACGGTCGTCCTCGGACTCGATCCCGGGACCCGTCACTTCGGCTGGGGCGTCGTGCGTCGTGTCGGCACGCGGCTCACGCATGTCGCGCACGGTGTCTTCGACGTCGAGAAGAAGGGCGAGCTCGGCGACCGGCTCGTCGCGATCGAATCGGAGCTGGTCGAGGTCGTGCGCGAGTTCCAGCCCTCGCAGGCGAGCATCGAGTCACTCTTCTTCGCAAAGGACGCGCAGGCGGCCGCGAAGCTCGGGCACGCGCGGGGCGTCGCGCTGCTCGTGTGCGCCCGCGCGGGGCTCGAGTCATTCGAATATGCCCCTGCCCGCGTGAAGCGCACCGTCGCCGGCGCGGGCAGAGCCGACAAGGCGCAGGTCGCCCAGATGATTCGGATCGTCCTCGGCCTGACGGAGATCCCACGGTCCGACGCCGCCGACGCGTTGGCGATCGCGGTCACGCACCTCCAGGGCACCCGCGTCGGATCACTTCCGCCCCCCTCGAAGCGACCCGTCGCCGCACGCTGATCCGGCCGGGCCGAAACGAGGCGGCCCGAAGAGTCAGCTCAGCCTGCCGACCCGCCAACCACGTGGGAAGCTCGTGCGGAGCTCGTCCGCAAGCCGTGCTCGATCCGTGGGCGGCCGGTGGCGCTCGGAGGCGTTCGCTTCGAGTCAGCAGGCTGACTCGAACGGAGGCGTGCGCAATCGGTTGTGAACCCGTGCGTAAGGCGTGGTCTCGGCCGAGTCAGCAGGCTGACTCTTTGGGTCCGCTGTTTTCAGGGCCGCGCCTCAGGGGCGGTGCGTAACACGTCGGCTCTCGTCGTCGTCAGCGAGGAGAGCCGCTTGCGAATGCTGGCGCTGGCACGGTGCGGCTGAGCCAAACGTTGCGGGATGTGGAAGGAAGTCCCGCATCCACGGGTTGTCCTCCTCGTGGCATTCAAAGACGGGGCCGGTTAGCGCTGATTTCGTGCGTAGTTACCCTCAATATTGCGCACTGGTCGCCCGTCCAATAGAAAGACCACGGGGTCGGCCGTAAGCAACGCCCTACCCCTCCGCCGTTCGGAGAACCTTCGCTCATGCCCCGCCTTGCACCGTTTGCCGTCGCTGCGCTCCTGGCCGCTTCCGCTCCTCTTCTCGTGTCGGACGCGAGCGCGCAGCAGCAGGCTCCGGCGGCCTCCGCTCAGCCGCAGCCCGCCTCGCCTCAGGCCACGGCAGACACGGTCGCGAAGGTGCAAGCCTTCTACGACTCGACGACCTCGTTCTTCAGCACCTTCACGCAGGAGTTCTTCGTCAAGTCGCACAACGTCCGGAAGGAGTCGAAGGGCAAGGTCACCTTCTCGAAGCCGGGGAAGATGGCCTGGGACTACGAGACGCCCGCCGGCAACCGGGTCGTGTCCGACGGCGCCGTGCTGAAGGTCTACGAGGCCGCGAACAAGCAGATGTTCGAGCAGAACATCGACAAGTCGCAGTACCCCGCCGCCCTCTCCTTCTTGACCGGCACCGGCAAGCTCTCCGACTCCTTCACGTTCGTGATGTACCCGGGCGCGTCGATGAACTTCCCGGGCGGCAACGTCCTCGTCGGAACGCCGAAGAAAGAGAACGCCGCGTACACCAAGGTGCTCTTCTACGTCGACGCCTCGACGTATCACGTGCGCCGTGCGCTCATCGTCGACGCGCAGGGCAACCGCAATCGCTTCGACTTCGTCGAGCCGAAGGTGAACGTGCCGGTCGATCCCTCGACCTTCACGTTCGTTCCCCCGCCGGGCACGCAAGTCATCAAGCCCTGAACGGACCGACGGCAACGGCAACGGCAACGGCAACGGCATCGACGACGACGTCGTCGCTACGCGTGCGTCGGACATGCCGCTACGCGATTCGGTGTAGACTGGCCGTTCGGACTCGAGAACGCGAGACGCCAGGAACACACGGTCATGCCCCGAGACACCAGCGGACGCGCGATGCGGGAACGCGCCCTTCTTCCGGGCCCGCAGCCCTGAGGCCCGGTCGTCGTGGCGACCTCGACATGTCCGGCCTGCGGCGCGAACGCCTTCGTCACACTCGCTGAAGGAGGCAGCTGCTCGCGTTGCGGGTATGCATCCGGAGAGTCGAACCGGTGCCCGCATTGCAATGCCGTCGCGCGCATCGACGGCAGCGGAGTCCAATCCGTCTGCGCGATGTGCGGCGGGCCGCGGATCCCGGGCGGCTTCGGGGGCGACGCGGCGTCGAACGCGCTGCGCGAGCAGAAGAAGGCTCTCGCGAATGCACGGCTGGCGTCCGTGGCGACGGTCGTCCAGGGGATCTTCGCGTCCGCAGTCACCCTGGTTGCGCTCGCGGTCATGCCGGCTTCGATCGTGGGCAAGGTCGTCCTCCTCGTGCTCGCGATCGCCCCGCTCGTTCTCTCCGTGCGCTCGCGTGCTCGAGCCGCCAAGGCGCGTGAGCACGCCAGAGCCGCGAGCGAGCGCGCGTGGCAAGCGGCGGCCGAGGCTGCTGCCGCGCACTCGAAGGGAGGGATCACACCGGTGGCGCTAGCGAAGATGCTCGCGATTCCGCCGGAACACGCGGACGAGCTCCTCGCGGCGCTCACCGTCCAGGATCGGACCCGGATCGACGTCGGCGATGACGCGGAGGTCCGCTACAGCGCGGGGCCGAATCCGCTGGTCCGGATCGGCCCCGAGCCGTCCGACACGGAAGGCACGGAAGAAGAGCTCGCCGACGAGGCAAAACCGGGGCAAGAGGGCCGCGTACGATGAGTGAGCAACGGACCAAGCGCCACGACGAGCGAACCGGCCCCCGACGCGATGGCGGTTCGAGAGGTGGACGCAGCCACGAGGGCCCACGTCGGACCGCCGGCGCTCGAGGCCCGCGCGACGCTCGACTCGCGCCCCCGACCACGCGCGAGCACGCGGAGCCGCCGACGGAGAGCACGAACGACGGGCCCGCCCTCGGCGTCATCAGCGCGGAGCCGCCGAAGCGCCGGCGCTCGCTCACGAACGTGGGCGGAGAGGTCGAGACGAGCGGCGACAGGAAGATGGCCGAGCTCCTCACGCACGCGCTCGACGTCGCGCCCGCCACCGACGAGGGCGCGGACGACCGCGCGCACGTGCATGGCTTTCACGCCTACCCGGCGCGTGCCCATCCGGTGACGGTCCGCAGGCTCATCGAGGATCTCGTCCCGGCAGGCGGGACCGTGCTCGATCCGTTCTGCGGATCGGGCACCGTCCTCATCGAAGCCATGCTCGCCGGACGAGCGACGGTCGGCTCGGACCTCAATCCGATCGCGGTCATGCTCGCGCGAGCAAAGACGTACCCGCGGACGCCGGAGAAGACCCAGGCATTGGTCGAGGCCGCTCGTGGCGTCGCGGCCCACGCCGAGTCGCGGCGCAAAGCAAAGGCGGGAGCGTCGCGACGGCTGCCGCAGGAAGACGTCTCGCTCTTCCCACCGCATGTCCTGCTGGAGCTCGACGGGCTCCGCGCCGGGATCGGCGATGCGCCGCCCGAGCACCGGCCGGACCTGTCGCTCGTCCTTTCGTCCATCCTCGTGAAGCTGAGCCCGCGTCGCGGCGACACGTCGGAAGGCACGGTCGAGAAGAGGATCGCCGCGGGATACCCGTCGCGCCTCTTCGTGAAGAAGACCGAAGAGCTCGCACGCCGCTTCGACGATTTCGCGATGCTCCTCCGGAACAACGCGCGGGCCTCCGCGCCTCCTCGTGCACGCGTCTTCGAGGACGACGCCAACCTGCTCGCGAAGGTCGCCGACGCTTCGATCGACGCGGTCATCACGTCCCCGCCCTACGTCGCGACGTACGACTACCTCCAGCACCACGAGCTCCGCATGCGCTGGCTCGATCTCGACGCGCGGAAGCTCGCGCGCGGAGAGATCGGCGCGCGCCGCAACTACGAACGTCTATCGCCACGCGACGCGGTGACGTCATGGGAGCGCGAGCTCGCAAAGCTCTTCCACTCGCTCGCTCGTGTGATGAAGCCGGGCGCGCCGCTCGTTCTGCTCATCGCGGATTCGGCGTCCGCGCGTGGTCCGCGAGGCGAACGCGCCGAGCCCATCCGCGCCGACGACGTCGTCGGGCGTGTGGCCGAGCGCGGCGGCGAGCTCACCCCCGTTGCACGCGCGTCCCAGGCGCGCCCGCACTTCCATGGCCCCACGCAGGGCGCATTCTCCGGCCGTCCCCGTTTCGAGCACGCGCTTCTGCTTCGCCGCGCGTGAGCTCACGCGGCCAGACGCGGCCAGACGCGACCACGACCGTTTCTGACGGAAGGCTGACTTGCGTGCGGCCGTCGTCCCGGACTAAGACGTGGCGGCCATGCCGGAGATCACGTTCGAGTCGTTCGACGGCTCCCAGAAGAAGACGGTGAACGCGCCCGAAGGTGGTGCCCTCGCGGACCTCTGCGATGACCACGCGGCGCCCATCCCGTTCTCCTGCCGAAGCGCGAGCTGCGCGACGTGCCACATCGAGGTGATCGAAGGCGGCGACGCGCTCCTTCCGCCGGAGGACGAGGAGCGCGACGTCCTCGACGCCGTCTGCTCGCCGCCTCCGCGCTTCCGGCTCGCCTGCTGCGCGAAGATGCGGGCCGGCGCCGGCAAGGTCGTCGTCCGCGCGCAGAACGAGTACTGAGCGACGACGGCGCGATCCGTTTCTCGAGAAACGAATCGCCGGTCACGCGTGCCGTTCCAAGAGGCATGGACGCACTTCCGACGTCGATGGCCGGCGCACGCGCCGATCGACGCTCACGGAAAGCATGCGCCAAAGGTGCGACAGCATGGTGACTTTCTGGGCTTGTGTAAGTCCTACGGCGGACTTTGCCCAAAGTCGTGCTAGGAAAACCGCTCCGCAGGGCGCCTGAACGCCCTTCCGCCCCCCGCAGGGCGGCCCAGCCTCAATTGGTCGTCGTGACAAGCCGCCATCGTCGCCTCGTGACAACAACGTTCACAGGCCTCGCCGGCGGGCTTTCTTGGAGGGACTAGCCATGCAGCAGCGTAACCGTCGTCTCGCATTCTTCTTCGGCGGCACTCTTCTCGCCACGGTCGGCGTTCTGGCCGCGTGCAGCACGGACAACGGGACGACGCCGCTCCCCGGCCAGACCGGCAACGACGCGGGCCGCGACTCGTCGCGCGCCGACGGCAGCGACAACACGGACGACGACGGCGGCAACACCACGAAGGACGCCGCTCCGGACTGCGAAGGCGCTCCCACGCCCCGTTCGAACAAGGGCGTGTTCTGCTTCGGCGGAACCGATTCGAACGACGCCGGTCAGTGCGATCCGGCCACGAACCAGGTGTGCTGCGCGGACGAGAAGGGTCCGGACGGCAAGTTCCTGAAGGCCAAGTGCGCGACCGCCCAGGAAGACCAGAGCGGCGGCTACCAGGCGGGCTCGTGCAACTTCGCCCCCGACGCGGGCGGCCGCGAGTGGCACTGCACGGAGAGCAAGCACTGCCCGAACGCGGGTGAGGCTTGCTGCGTGGTCGCCGGCACCGGCGGAGCACCGAAGGCCCAGCCGGACACGAAGGACTTCCCGGGCTGCGGGAACTTCTTCAACAACGATCAGGGCTTCTTCGTGGGCGGCAGCCGCTGCCGCGCCGACGGCTGCAACGCCGGCGAGCTCACGCTCTGCTCGAGCGACGACGAGTGCAGCGGCAACCAGACGTGCCACTTCTTCGACCTCGCGAACCGCTTCACCGGCGTCTGCCAGTGAGACTGTGACGAGGCGACTCGTCCTCGTGACGTGAGCCGAGAGAGCCTTCCCATCGGGGAGGGCTCTCTTGCTTTGTGCTCTCGCCGGCGCGCTTCGCAAGCCGCGCCGCGAGCGGCTCAGGCGTGCGCCGTGATCCAGCGCGCGATCGCTTCGGCGAGGTCCTTCCACGAAGGCTCGTTGAGCACCTCGTGAAACAGCCCCTCGCGCGGATCCCACGTCTTGTCGGCGCTTCCAGCGCTGTCGAAGACACGTTTGGCGGCCGTCATGCTGGCGATCTGGTCGCCTGTCCCGAACGCGACGTAGAGCGGGAGCTTCAGCTTCGGAGCGTTCGCCAGGACGCGCGCCTGCGCTTCGACGCTCTCCGTGTACCAGCGCGCCGTGGCGTTTCCGAAGACGAGCGGATCGCCGTCGTACGCGCGGGCCTTCTCCGGATCGTGCGTCATGTCCTTGCCCGCGAGCCCCGACGGCAATGCGAGCTTCGGATAGATCCGCGACGCGAGCTTCGCGGCCATCACCTTGATCTTCGGCACGTGGACCTGGAAGCCGAAGAAGGGCGCGGACAGGACGAGCCCTCGGAGGTTACCCGGATCTTCGATCACGCTCGAAGCCGACACGAGCCCGCCGAAGCTGTGGCCGAAGAGGAACGTCGGGGTTCCCTTTGCGCTCGCGCGCTCGTCGACGAGCCGACGGAGCTCGCGTGCGTCGTCGAGAAACTCGTCGAAGCGGTTACAGAACCCGCGCGGACCGAGCGCCCGACCGTGACCGCGGAGATCGATCGCGATCGACCCGATCCCGTGCTCCGCGAGCGCGCCCATGACGTGCCGGTAGCGCGCGCCGTGATCCGCATAGCCGTGAACGATGCCGAGGACGGCCCTGAGGCCCTCCGACGGCATCGCGGAGGCGTAGTAGAGGTCCGGTCCGCTCCTGGCTCGCTTGCCGAGGGTCCCCTCGTCGAGCTCGATACTCATTCGCTCTTTCCCGATCCTTGTCGTGCTCGGAGCGCCCTCTCGAGCACGACGCCTTCCTTCGCGAGTGCGTCGCGCAGCGCAGCGAGCGCTCGGGCCGCTCGCGACTTGATCGTTCCGAGTGGCACGTTCTCACGTGCCGCGATCTCCGGGTACGTGAGCCCCTCGAAGAACGCGACTTCGAGCGTCTGTCGCTGGGCGTCCGGAAGCGTCGCGAGCGCTCGGCGGATCTTCTCGCGCTCGTCGGCCTCCGACGTGAGCCGCTCCGGATCGCGCACGGACGCCGGCGGCTCGTGCGGAAGCACCTCGCGCGTGAGCGTTCCACGGCGCTCGCGACGGCGCGTGCGATCGATGCTCAGGTTCCGCACGAGCGTGACGAGCCACGCGATGACCGAGCCGCGCTCCGGCGCATATTGGCTCGCGCGCTCGCTGAGCGCGACGAACGCGTCGTGGAGCACGTCTTCGGCTTCGGACCGCTCACGCAGGATCCGGAGGGCGATCGGGAAGAGCGTCGCCGAATGGCGATCGTAGAGGTCGCCGACGGCGCGCACGTCTCCCTCGGCAATCGCCCTGAGGAGCTCCGTGTCTGCGCGCCCTTCCGCCATCGGGGTCAAAAGCGTCCGCTGTCGAGGGTGCTCGCGTCAAGGCTTTCAGCCGGCGAAACGCCCCGCTTTGCCTTCGCGCGCGCGGCCCGTGCCCCGTTCGCGTGTCCGCCTGTCCGCGTTCTCCTCCTTCCACGGTGCGGCCGACACGCGGGCGCCTCGCCGCCCCTGCTCAGCTCTCCTTGCCGGCACCAGGCATCTGGACGCCCACGCCGCTTCGGTCGACCAGAGGAGCTGCGCTAACATCCCGGCCCACCCGATGTTTCGCCTCGCCGCAGGTCTGGCCGCTGCGCTCGGAGCCGCGCTCGTCACGTCGGCGGTCGGCGTCGACGCGACGGTTTCGCGCTCGAGCGGCCTCGCATCGAAGAAGGCGGCACGCGTCGCGATCGAGGCCGCAGACACGACGAACGCGGGGGAACTGCTGGAGGGCGATCCTTCAACGGCCTTCGTCGCGCCCGTCGCCCCACCTTCGCTGCTCGGCACGCTCGTGCAGACGCACACGGACGAGCGTGTCCCGCTCGATGATCGATCGCCGACGCCGGAGCGCTTCGCGCGCCTGCTCGCCGACCGCGTCACCGGTGAGCGCAAGGAGTTCGACCCGCGCCTGCTGGAGCTCCTGCGCTCGCTCGGACGCCGTCATCCCGGCGCCCGCTTCGAGCTCGTGAGTGGCTATCGCAGCCCGAAGCTGAACGAGATGATGCGGAAGAAGGGGCGCCATGTGGCCTCGCACAGCCAGCACTCCCTCGGGCACGCCGTCGACTTCCGACTCGTGGTCGAGCCCCAGACACGCGGGATGGACCCGCGCGATCTCGAAAAGGAGATCCGGGATCTCGGCTGGCAAGGTGGCGTCGGGGTCTACACATCGAAGAGCGACTGGTTCGTCCACGCGGACGTCGGCAAGCTCCGGCGGTGGGGCGGCTGACGAACGCCCCAGGGGATCTTCAACGCGGGCGCGTCAACTCCAGCGACGCGCCGAGACCGACGAAGAGGATGTGCACCCAGTTCTTCGACGACTCGGCGCCCGCGCCTTCTCGTGTGGCTCCGCCGCCGAGGTAGCGAAGGTTGAGGAACGCGTCGACGTGCGGATCGACCTTCAATCCAGCGCGCAAGCTCGCGTCGAGGATCGCGCCGGTCGTCTCGTTGTCGCTACCGTTGATGTACTGCAAGGGAGCGTAGACGCCGTCGATCTCGAAGCCGGCGAAGACGCCCGAGTCCCACGTGTGTCGACCACGGACCTTGAACGCAGGGACGAATCCGACGCTACGAACGGTGCCGAGCTGGGCGCCGTCGAGCGTCTCGAAGGTGTAGCTCGCGTTCCGGATTTGGCCCGTGAACCCGAACGCGAGCTCCGAACGGCGCGACGGAAGGACATCGTAGAGGTAGCTGAATCGATAGAACGGAAAGCCGAACGTGACCCGTGCAGGACGCCCAGCCGACAACACCGCGGAGCGCTCGCGGATCTCACGATCCGGGACGAACGTGCTCTCCAGCTCCAGCGGTTGATAGAGGAACACGAGGGTATGCCGATCGTGCAGCGAGATCTCCGCGCTCCATCGCGAGTAGAAGTAGAGGTTCTTCTGACCGCCGTCGCGAATGAAGTCGAAGCGCGTGGCTCGCTCGCCGAACGCGCCGATGTTGAAGAGCGGGTCGATGAAGCCGCCCTCGGCGATCGCCTTGACGCGCCACGGGCTCGGCGGCGGCGGCTGTGGCGGGCTCGCCAGCACCGGTGCAGAAGGCGGCACCACGCGCCACGGACTCGGCGGCGGCGGCGGCGTCTGCACGGGAGACGGCACGACGTCCGGCGCTGCGCCGGACGGCGGCGGCGCGGCTTCTTCCTGTCCTTCGCGCTCGCTGGGCTGCGCGCCTGCGCGGCTGGTCATGAGGACGGCGGCGAAGAAGAGGAAGGCGTTCGGCCATCGACGTCGGATCATCGAGCGGCGACGGCAGCACGATGCATGCCTCGGTGATGTCGGACTTCGCCGACGACCGCTCAGGGCATCGTCAGCGTCGCCTGCAGGTACGCGTACTGGGCGATGTTCGCAGGCGAGATCGCCCCGTTCGCGAGGCGGTCTCCGCGCGCGTGTGCGGCCATGATGGCCTTCGCGCCATCGCCGAGGAGCAGGCCGGACCAGCCGGCGCGCAGCTCGAGGGGAATCCACGGACGGTACGTGAGCACGACGTCGAGCTCATGCCCGAGCTCGGTCTCGTTGCTCGGGGCCGGTCCCGCCGTCGGCGGCGTCGTCGAGACGAGCGGCGGCGGCGTCGAGCTGCCGACCGCGGTGAGGTAGCTCCCGAGCCACTCCCCTCGCCCCTGCGCCAGCCGGGCGTAGCGGTACTCCAGCGCGATCGCCGTGTCCGTCCACGGCGCGACCTGCGCGCGGCCCGCGACGTCCATCATGTTCGACCACGCGAACAGGTCCATCTGTCCGTGAAAGCGCTGCGGGTCGGCAAGGAGCGGATCGAACTGCTTGTAGACGCCTTTGCGATCGTCGCCCGATGCGTAGGACCCGGCGACGCGAAACGTCGGCAGCAAGAGGAGCTGCTCGATCGTCTTGGAGACGTGCGCGGCAGCCGCCCACGCAGAGATGTCCGAGCCACCAATGCCGACGGACGACGTGCTGCCGAACTGGTAGGCGCCCTCCGCGCCGTAGGCCCAGCCCTTCGCTTCGCCCGAGACTCGGAGCGCCGTCGTGAAGCGCTCGCCGGAGAGCCGCGACGAAGCGAACCGCGATCCGTCGAGCTCCTCGCCATTGCTACGGGCGATCCGCGCAAGGCCGAACGCCTCGATCGCGAGCAGCGGGTCGAGGGACCACTTTGCGGACAAGCCGAAGAGCTGCACGCCCGACCGCGACGGCCCGGCGGTGTCCGAGAACGCAGAGCCGAGCGGGCTCGGCACCTCGAGGATCGCGGCAAGCGCCTCGAAATCGAAGTTGCCGAATGCGAGATGCCCGCGAGCAGCGTCGAGCGCACGCCCCGCCGGCGCGAAATCCGCCTTGCCGACGAGCCGGCCTTCGCCCCACACGACGGCCTGCCGTCCGAGGCGGAGGTAGTTCGGACGCGCGCCGCTCGAACGCATCTCGGCCCAGGCTTCGTACGGTTCGAAGCGACCGATCCCGCGCGCGCCAGCGAGCCTCGCCGTGGGCGCCGGCGAGCCGAGCGCGCGTGCGTCCTGCAACGTGATCTGCGCGCGCACGGCGCCCCGCTCGGCACCGACACCGAAACGGGAACGCTCCATGACGACCCACTGATCGCGAACGCGCGGCGTCGGACGACCGAAGAAGTCGAGCCCGCCGAGGTCCGGCGCATCGCGGCGGTACTCACCGCGCACGCGCACCTCGAGCATGGGCGAGAGCTGCCAGTCACCGACGCTGATCTTCTCCGGCGCAGCAGGCGGCGTCTGCGCAGACGCGGGCTTAGCCGCGACGAGACCCGCGATCGCGAGACCGAGGCCAAGGGCGCGCGAGGCGACGGAGCGTGCTCGACGGGCAAGCGTTCGGCGCATTCCGCGGCGAAAGTACCACGACCGGCGCCGCCCCGGCACAAATGCTAGGCGCCCGTCACGGCCGTCGATTCTGCAGCGGCGGCGCTGCCGAACGTCACGTCTTCGGGGCTCGCTCTGCGGCGAGGGCGCGCGCCTTCTCGAGGAGGATCTCCGGGGTGTTGAGCGCGGGCTCGGCGATGACCTCCTCGAGCAGCGCCGTGAGGATCTCCCCGATGATGCGTCCCGGCCGAAGGGCGAGCTGCTTCATGAGGACGTTGCCGTCGATGGCGAGATCCCGCGTCGAGAGCGCTGCCCCTTCGGCGAGGACCTTCTCGACGTGCGCCCTGAGCGCGGCGAGCGGCTCGAGGCTCGTCGCTTCGATCGACGGCGCCTTGCCGCGGATGTCCGCCTCGTTGAGCGCGTAGAGGTCCTCGATGCGCTCCTTGCCCACGCGCCGGATCCAACGGCGTACCGCCGCATCGCTCCAGTTGTCGTAGTGGAACAGGTGGTGCCGGACGAGCGCGACGATCCGATGGCGCTCGTCCGTCGAGAAGCGCAGGCGCGCGCAGATCGGGTCGGCGATCTCCGCGCCGATGCGGTCGTGGTCGTAGAACGTCCAGTCCTGGGTCTTGTCGCTGAACGCGCGCGAACGCGGCTTGCCCACGTCGTGGAGCAGCGCAGCGATGCGGAGGACCGGATCGCCGACGCACGCATCCATGCATGCCATTCCGTGGCGCCACACGTCGAACGTGTGCCACTTGTTCTGCTCCATCCCGACCCCCTCGAGGAGCTCGGGACAAGACACGCCGAGGATGCCCGACTCGCGCATCACGTCGAACGCGCGCGAGGGCTTCTTCGCCTTCATCGTCTTGATCCACTCGTCGCGCACGCGTTCGGCGCTGACCTTGCGATACGTGTCGAGGGTCGGCTGGATCGCGGCGAAGGTGTCGGGCTCGAGGTCGAACTCGAGGGTCGCCGAGAAGCGCGCCGCGCGCAGCACGCGGAGCCCGTCCTCGGAGAAGCGCTCGACGGGCCTACCGACGGCGCGGATGACCTTCGCGTCGATGTCCTTGCGGCCGCCGAACGGATCGATGAGCGCGCCGTTCGTCGGATCGACGGCGATGGCGTTCATCGTGAAGTCGCGGCGTGCGAGATCGGACTCGATCTCTTCGACGAAGTGCACCGCGTCCGGCCGCCGCCCGTCGGAGTAGGTCGCCTCGCCGCGGAGCGTCGTGATCTCGTAGTGGTGGCCGCCGAGCACGAGCGTCACCGTTCCGTGCTGCAACCCCGTCGGGATCGCCCGCGGGAAGATCTTCATGAGCTCGTTCGGCTTCGCCTCGGTCGCGACGTCCCAGTCGGCCACGGGCTTGCCGAGGAGCGAATCGCGAACGCAGCCGCCGACGATCCACGAATAGCGGCCCGCCGCTCGCAGCTTCTCGACGATGGTGAAGACGTCCCTGGGGACGAGAGAGAGATCGAACGCAGTCATGGGTCTTTCCGGCTCTGTACGTGAGAACGGCACCGATTACCTAGCCGCGATCGAGGACATACGCACGCAAACGCGAGCCCCGCAGCTCATTCCGTCGGAACGAGGACGCTGGCGATGCAGGAGCGCAGTGTCAACCACCGTGACCGGCCGCCCTACCGCTCCCATTTCACGACGGGAATGAGCCCCGGCAACGGCTTTCGAGAGCAGGATGAGCCCGTCGAAACGCGGCGCGCGCACGGCTTTGGCGGCCCACACGGAGGTGTCGTGCGGTACCGTGACGTCGTTGCGTCACCGCTCGCGTCATCGTGTCGGCCGCCTCGTCCGGACGCTCGGCCATGCGGCGTGCGCCTTCGTCGCGTCGACAGCGATCACGAGCCCGGCGTTCGCCGAGCGTACGTTCGCGCTCTCGTGGCGCTCTCGCGCGACGCCCGACACGTGCGTGACGGAGTCTGCCCTCCGCGACGGCGTCGAGCACAAGCTCGGGCGGAAGCCGTTCTTCGGAGCCGAACGCGCCGATGTCGTGATCGAAGGCGAGGAGACCGCCGCTGGAGGCGGGGCACTTCGCGCTCGTGTCCTGCAGAGAGATCGTCGCGGCGTCCTCCTGGGCGCACGCGAGCTCGAAGCGCAGAGCTGCGCGAGCCTCCTGCGAGCAGCCGTTCTCGTGGTGGCGCTCATGATCGACCCGCACGGGGACGGCGGCCGAGCCGGCGAGCCAGCCGCTGAGCCCCCGCCGTCGAAGCCACCTCCGGAGGAGGAACGAGCTGCGGCGCGCACCACGCCCGACGTCACGCCTCGAGAGCCGCCTGGCTCGCAGCCCGACGTGCTCCGAGCCGCGCAACCGCAACACGTCGGTCGAAGCGCGCGCGCGCTCGAGGTCGCGCTCGGCGGCGGCGGCGGCACGAACCTCGGGGTGCTTCCGACTGCAAGCGCGACACTGTTCGCGTTCGCACGCCTCGCATGGGGCCCACGCTGGAGCTTCCATTGGAAGGCCGGGTACTCTCTGCCGCAGAAGATCGTTCGTACCGATGTCGAAGCTCGCTTCGCGGCGGTCGAGCAGCACCTTCGCGCATGCTTCGCGTTCGTGCGCTGGTCGAGCGGCCACCTCGAGGGTTGCGGCGGCTTCGCATGGGGCGCGGTCGTCCCGGAGACCACCGGCGTGCGCCAGAGCAACGACGGCGTCCGCGTGATCGCAGGCCCAGCGGCCGGGACCGCGCTTCAGCTCGACCGCACCGGCTCCGCCGCCCGTCTCGATTTCGGCGTGACGCTCCCGTTCAAAGCGTATGCGTTCTCCTACTTCGACGCGGGGAACGTTCGAAACGAGCTGTATTCGACGCAGGAAGTCATCTTCTCCCTCTCGTTGAGCGGCCTCGGTACGATTTCGCCATAATCGGCGCCCCGGGTGAGCACCATTCAACGTGGCACCGGGCTCCATTGTTTCCGTCAGCGACGCGCCGGTGCTGTCCGTGGGCTCCTCTCTCGACATCGCTACGGTCTTTCGAGAGCATGGACCGCACGTTCATCGTCTCCTGCGCCGGCTCGGGGTGCCCGAGTCGGACGTCGACGACGCGTTCCAGGAAGTCTTCGTCGTCGTCCACCGGAAGCTCGGAGAGCTCGAGCGCCCCGCTTCCGTACGATCCTGGGTCTACGGGATCTGCATCCGGGTCTCGGCGAAGCACCGCCGTCTCCGCAGCGCCGCGCGCGAGGTCGCAGAAGAGGAAGGCTCCGAACCGGTCGATCCGATGACTCCGGCCGAGAGCATCAACGCGAAGCAAGCGCGAGAGGTCCTGAGCACGATCCTCGATCAGCTCGATCCCGACAAGCGCGCCGTGTTCGTGCTCTACGAGCTCGAGGAGCGGCCGATGGCGGAGGTCGCTCAGATGGTGGGCTGCCCGCCTCAAACGGCTTACTGGCGCCTTCGCATGGCGCGCGAGGAAGTCGCGGAGGCCGTTCGCCGCTACCGGGCGCGGAGGGAGTTCAAATGAGTCGCGACCCGATTCGCATGGCAGATCTCACGGACGGCGCATCGTCGGAAGACGAGTTCATGCGCGCCGTCATCCGGGCGGAGCGAACCGAGCTTCCGGCCGAAGCCAAGATGGCGGAGCTGTCGAAGCGGCTCGGTCCGATGATAACGGAGCGGACGCCGGTGGCGCCTTCCGCTCCTCTGTGGCGATGGCTGCTGTGGGCGGGTCTCGTGGCCGGCCTCGCCGCGGTGGCCATTCGAGCGGGCACGCGTACGTCGTCGCGATCCGCGGGCACGCAAGAAGGCCGTGAGCTCGCTGCCGTGACCGTCGAGACCGGCGCGCCTTCGATCGCGCCCGCACCTCCTCCCGCGGTCAGCGCCGAGGCTCTCCTCCCACCGGCGCCCGTCGTCGCGGTCGAGTCGCTCCCTTCGGTGACGCCGCCCGCGCGCGCTCGCGCGGTGGCTCCGCCCCCGGCACCCGAGTGCACGGGAGAGATCGAGCTCCTCGATCGAGCCGACGCGGCTCTGCGTGCCGGTGATGCGAACCGCGCGCTCTCCCTCACGCGCGAGCATTCCGAGCGGTGCCCCGGCGGCGCCTTCGTCCAGGAGCGCGAGCGCATCGCGATCGATGCGCTCTCCCGGCTCGGACGCCACGGCGAGATGCGCGCGCGCGCCGCTTCCTTCGAGGCACGATTCCCGTCGTCGCCTCATCTGCAACGCATTCGGAGTCTCGTCGGCCAGCGCTCCGAATGATCCCCTAGCGCCATCTGGCCGCTCGCCCCGATGACAGTGGCTGCCCACCCGACGCGCAAGCGCCGTCGCGGAGCGGTCTCCACCTCTGGAGCTCATCAACCGTGATCCCGTTTCGACAAGGCATAACGCTCCCGATCGTGCTCTCCGGTCTCGCACTGGCCGTGGTCACTGCGCCGCCGGGTTGCGCTACGCGCTCCGACGAGAGCCTCGGGATCGCGACGGCCCACCCCGACGGCTCGACGGCGTTCGTCGCAGAGGCTGGACCCGGCGAGTGCACCGAGGACTCCGGCTGCGACGCGGGCCTCGTCCAGTACTGTCCGGCGACGGGGTGCCCCTTCCCCTACGCGACGTGCCCGACGTCTCACTTCTCGTGTGACGTGAACCTGCTGAACGATCCTCGGAACTGCGGCGGGTGCGGTCGCTCCTGCTACGAGGGAGCGTCGGGCAACGCGACGTACGTCTGCCTCGAAGGCACGTGCAAGCTCTCCTGCCGCCAGGGAACGGCCGACTGCAATGGCCTTCCGGACGACGACTGCGAGACGAACCTCGGTACGAGCAACGACTGCACCGCCTGCGGCGACACCTGTCCCGATCCCGCGAAGCCATGCATCGTCGACGATCAGGGCAAGGGCAAATGTGGTTGTGACCTTGGCCAGACGTATTGCGGCGACCAGGGATGTGTCGACACGCAGACCTCCGACGACAATTGCGGAGCGTGCGGGACGATCTGCGATTCGACTCCCCCCGACGGCACCACGCCCTCCGCTCACACGTATCTCGGCTGCATCGGCGGCGAGTGTGGCCAGAACAAGTGCGAGAATGGGTGGGCCGATTGCGACGGCAAGCCGGAGAACGGTTGCGAGACCAGCATGTTCTCCGCGACGAGCTGCGGATCGTGCACGAAGGCTTGCGATCCGGGACAGACGTGCCGCCCGTATCAAGGCGGCAAACCGACCTGCGTTTGCCCGCCGGGCAAAGAGCTCTGCGGGAACGTCTGCGTGGATACCGGCTCGGATCCGCTCAACTGCGGCGCGTGCGGAAACGATTGCACGCTGACGAATGCCCTGCAGAACGGCATCGGATACTGCGCCTACGGCTCTTGTCGCTACGGCTGCTCGCAGGGATGGGGCGACTGCAATGGCAATCCCCAGGACGGTTGTGAGATCAACCTCGATTCCGATCCACGCAATTGCGGAGTGTGCGGGAACACCTGTGACATCGCCGGCGGCCAGCCGTGCATCGCAGGACGCTGCGCAGTCGAGCCCTGCAGCGGAGGAGTGACGACCCAATGAGAACGGCCTTGATGCTGGCGGTGTCCGCGCTCGTCGGAGCGGCATCGTCGATGGCCTCGCTCGTCGCGTGCGCCACCACGGACGACGGCTCCTCGCCGGGCGATCCTCCCGGGTCGACCCCGCTCCCCGACGCGGATGCTGGGCTCGAGGCGTCGCTCGACGACGCGGATGCGAGCGAAGAGCCGTGCACGCCAGACGCCCTCTGTCCATCGGGGCCCTTCGCTCCGAGCACGCCAGGCGGGGCGCTCGACGCGCGCACGCGCATCAACGTCATCCGCGGACGATCGGCCAACGACGTGTGGGCGGCCGGCGCGCGCGGAGCGGTCGCGCACTTCGACGGCACCATGTGGAAGCGACTGGACATCGGCAGCAAAGATTCGCTCAACGCGCTCTGGCTGCGCGACTCGGGCGAGGTCGGCCTGTCCTCGTTTTTCGCGATTCACTCGCGCGGTGTCATCCAGAGCCCGAACGCCGACGCCGGAACGCTGTCGCCCGACGGCTGGTTCGACACCGGCGCAGCGACGGCGCCGCCGGAGTTGAGCACCTACTCTCGACTGACTTCGGTCTGGTCCGTCCCCGGTTCGGACTGGGCCTTCTGCTCGTCGCTCGAGCCCGCGTTCGGCATCGACGACAGCGCGAACGGCGTCTGGCGCCTTCGCTACGATCCCGCCACGCAGGCCTTCGATGTCGTGAGCCCGTTTCCACCGGGCACCTGCGCGACGCTCGGTTGCCGACAGTTGACGAGCATCCACGGGCTCACAGCCGACGACTTCTGGGCCGTCGGCTACACGGGCGCGGCCATCCACGTCACGGACGCGCTGAGCGACTCGCCAACCATCGTGCCCTTCGATACCCAGACCTGGGCAGGCTTCGGAGGGGTCTGGGTCGCGTCGGCGAACGACGTCTGGGCCGTCGGCGGCGCCGGCACGATCCGACACTACACCGGCCAGCCGTACACGTTCGATGTCGTCGTCGACGTGCCCACCGCCGAAAATCTGAACGCCGTTTGGGGGACGTCGCCGAACGACATCTGGGCGGTGGGCAACGGCGCGACGGTGCTCCACTACGACGGCACCAGCTGGTCGCCGGTCAAGGTCGTCGGCCTCGACTCCCGCCGTCCGGATCTCTACGCCGTCTGGGCGTCTGCGCCTGGGCACGTCTGGATCGGCGGCGACGGCGTGATTCTCTCGCTCGGAGGCAAGCCATGAGGCGCGCGCTCTTCCTTTTTGCATGCGGCTCCATCGCGCTCGGAACGGTCGCCGCGTGCGCGACGTCGGATGACGGCCCCACGGGTCCCGGCGTTTCGGCCGACGATGGAGGGGGGCTGCTGCTCGATGCCGGACCGGCGCTCGACGCTGGTGCGGATGCCCCGCGCGATGCGTATCGAGAGCCGCCGACGTGCAGCCCCGCCGGCTGGTGCCTGACGGAGCTCCCCGATGACGAGCTTCGGCTCGGCGACATCTGGCCCTTCCCGAACCGCGCATTCGCGGTCGCCGACAGCGAGACCGTCGGCACGAAGGTCCTCGAGTGGGACGGCACGACCAAGACCTGGTCGTATATCGACGACAACGACAACAATACAGGGTTCAGCGTCACCGGCTCGATCTGGGCACCCAACGAGGACGAGGTCTACTACAGCCGAGTCGTCGTCGACTTCTCGAGCTTCTCGATCCGGGGGATCCCGTATCGCGGCAAGCGCCCCGTACCGCCCGCAACCAAATGGACGTGGGAAGCCTTACCCGCGCAGAGCTGCGATCACGTCAACATTCCCATCGTCCGAGGAACCGGTCCGAACGACGTATATCTCGTATTCTGCAGGTCCGTCCATCGCCTGAACCAGCCGTCTCCCGGAGGCGGAGGAGCGCCGGCGACTTGGACACTCGAATACGCGGCCGAGGGCGATACGTCAAACGTGACGTTCGGTGACGTCGTCGGAACCGGCCCCGATGACCTCTGGATCGTCGGAGGCCGATCCTGGGCGGGCTACGGCGGATGCGGCATCGTGATCCGCAAGGACGCGTCCGGGTACCGGCTCGTCGCCGACGGTGATGCGGACACCGAGACCGGCGAATGCAGCCCACGGGAAGGACTCGCGATGATTCCCGGCGCCTTCCAGTATGGCAATCAAGTCGTCGCGGAAAACCAGCTCGTCGGCGTCAACTACGTCAGCGAAAGCATCACCGATGTGACCAAGATCGTCGCGACGGGCGACGGGAAGATCACGCAAACCACGTCGCATCCGACCGTGGCCTCGAACATCCTGCTGAGCTCCACGTGGGGTGCCTCGCTCGACGCTCTCTGGTTCGTCACCGGACGCCTGGGAGGCGGCGCCAACACCGTCCTGCACGGCACGGATATCTTCTCGAACGGTGGCAAATACCAATACTCGACGGTATCGATGAACGGCGAGCCGAATCCGAAACGGCTGGTCCGAATCCGAGGAACGTCGAACACGGATATCTGGGCAATCGGAGATCAACGTGCGCTACACAAGACGACTCCTTGAGCTGCGGCTCACCGGCGCCCTCGCCGTCATCCTCGCGGCGGGGCTGTGCAGTGTGACCGCCAGCTGCTCGAGCGAAGACGACCCGATCGCTCCTCCCGCCGCCGGCGACGACGCATCGGCTGCGGATGCCGCGTCCGATGCCGTCGGCGTCGATGCGGGACGGCAGGACGTCGGTGATGCCGCGCCGATCGATGCTTCGCCGCTGCCCGTCGACTGCAACGGACCGTCGTGCGGCGTCTCGATCGTTGCCGGTCCCGGAGAGAGCTTCTGTGCGCTCCTCCAAGACGGCAGCGTCGTGTGCTGGGGTCAGAACGACACCGGGCAGCTCGGTCGCGGCCCCGATGCAAGCAGCTACGGGAGCGAAACTCCGGCACGCGTCGTCGACCTACCGAAGATCGCCCACCTCGGACGTTCGTGCGCCATCGACGACACGGGCGGGACGTGGTGCTGGGGAACGGGTCCGTACCTGCGCGACGAGACGAACGGAACGACGAAAGAGACGACGCCGGTGAAGCTGCCCATCGCGTCGGCGGCGTCGGCGGGCGTGCGATCGCTCTACGACTTCGCCGTCGCGTGCGCCGCATCCGAGGGCAGCGTGCTCTGCTGGGGAAGCAACACGAATGGCCAAGTCGCGATGCCTGCGGCGGGCGCGGATCCATTCATGGGGTGGGCACCGCAGGACGTCGGCGTCCCGCCTGGCGCGCCGATCCGTGAGCTGATCGTCGCCGACGCGACCTTCGCATTGCGCGCGGATGGCTCGCTCTCGAGCTGGGGAGCGAACCCTCCGCTCGGACGGCTCTCGTCGCTCTTCCCCGATCCACATCCGAAGCCGATCGCGCTCCCCAACGTCACGAGCGTCGACGCGATGTTCGACGAGGTCTGCGCCGTCTCGAATGGCGCAGTGTACTGCTGGGGCGGCCGTCACGACTTCGCGGCGACGAGCCCGCTCGTCCGCGCGTTGCCCGAGCTCGTGCTCACACCGGAGCCCGTCTCGCAGGTGGCTACGGCGACCACGGCCTTCCGTGATGACCACCGTCGCGGCTGCGCGGTCGGCCTGTCCGGGAGCGTCTACTGCTGGTGGAACAACGATCGTGGTCAGGCTGGTGACGGGACGAAGGACTTCGCCATCGCACCGGTGAAGGTGAAAGGACTCCCGGCTCCCGTGGCTGAGGTCCGGACGACGGCCAAGGCGACCTGCGCGCTTCTCACGAGCGGCACGATCTATTGCTGGGGGGACGACTACTTCGGGCAGCTCGGCACCGGCGTGATGCGCTCACCGGACTTCGCCCCGCAAGAGGTGGTTCTTCCATGAAGGTCTCACGATTGCGCGCATTCGCACTGTTCTCCGTAGGGGCGGCGTCCTTCTTCGCGAGCATCGCCGCCTGCAGCGACGACCGGAATCCATTCGCGGGTGGCGGCGGCGTCTTCGGCCAGGACGCTTCCGACGACGATGCCGGCGAGTGTTTGCTCCAGTGCTCGCTCGACGGACGTTCGGTCATGAACACGTGCACCGGTGAGGTCGTCGAGACCTGCAAGCCCGAGCTCGCGTGCGGCGCCGGGACCTGCCAGGAGCCGTGCGCGGCCGCTGCAGCGGATCGGAGCTCGAACGGCTGCGACTTCTACTTCCAGGCCCCGCTCTTCACGAAGAGCTTTGGCCAGTCCTGCTACGCGACGTACGTCGTCAACACGTCGTCCCTCCCGCTCGAGGTCGCCCTCGAGCTCGAAGGGAAACGCCTCGACATCTCGAAGGCCCTCTTTCACACGAAGCCGGGAGACGCGACGCTACTACCGCAGGAAGGCGCGATCGGCCCCGGCGAAAGCGCGATCTTGTTCGTCTCCGACAGAGATCCGACGGCCCCACCGGTGACGGCGAACGAGCTGGCTCCATGCCCCGACGGCGTGGTCCCTGCCACGTACGCAGATCCCGTCCCCGCCGGCACCGGGCTCGGCACCGCGTATCACCTGACGACGAACGTGCCGGTCAGCCTCGCCGCGATCTATCCCTACGGCGGCGCGCCGAGCTTCTTGCCGTCGGCGACGCTCATCTTCCCCGTGGCCGTATGGGGCTCGCAGCACATCATCGTCAACGCGTGGGAGAAGAACGCGATCCCGATCCGCTTCAGTGGCGCAGGCCCCAGCGCGCAGATCGTCGCGTCGGAGGACGACACCGAGATCACCATCCGGCCCACGCACGACATCCAGGACGGATACGGCGTCGTTGGCGGCCCGGCGCTCCAGCCCGTGAGCTACCGCCTCGGCAAGGGACAATTCCTGCAACTCGATCAGGCCGAGGAGCTCTCGGGAAGCATCGTCACGTCGACCAAGCCGACGACCGTGTTCGGCGGCCACGAGTGCATGGACGTTCCCGCAACACGGACCGCGTGCGATACGGCACAGCAGCAGCTTCCGACGTTCGAGCAGTGGGGCTCGGAGTACGTCGGCGTCGGGTATCGGCCTCGTCTGGGAGACGAGCACGAGCCGATGCCGTACCGCATCGTCGCCGCACGCGACGGCACGCTCCTCGACTACGATCCGGCCGTTCCCCCCGGCGCGCCGACGACACTCTCCGCCGGTGAGGTCGTCACGTTCTGGTCCGGAACGGGCGACGCGTTCGTCGTCCGAACCCAGGATGCGGATCATCCAGTCTACCTCGCCGCGTACATGTCCGGCGGCTGCGAGAAGCTCGCGGGCGACGACTTCATCGGCGATCGCGACTTCGGCTGCAACGGCGATCCGGAGTTCGTGAACGTCGTGCCCGCAGGACAATACCTGAGCTCGTACAGCTTCTACGCGGACCCGACGTACCAGGAGACGTCACTCGTGATCATCCGGCAGAAGGCCGGCGATCACTTCGAGGATGTGTGGCTCGAGTGCGCAGGCAACCTCACGGACTGGAAGCCGGTCGGGACGAAAGGCCGGTACGAGTTCACGCGCGTGGATCTGATCCGAGACTTCGGGCCGGGCCAGTCCTTCGACGGCGGCGTCTGCCAGAAGGGCCTACAACGCCTGAAGAGCAACGGCCCCGTAACCGCCACCGTGTGGGGCTGGGGCCGTACGGCCAGCTACGCGTACCCGGGCGGCATGGCGCTCCGGAAGCTCGTGAAGACCCCGCTGGATCCGATTCGCTGATGGTGCGCACGAGAGCGAGCGCGAACGTGCTTCAGTACCCTTCCGTCTTCGAGATGATCTCGTTCATGACCTCGCGCGTGCCGCCGCCGATGGGGTAGAGGCGCGCGTCGCGGTAGAGCCGCTCGACGAGGTACTCGCGCATGTAGCCGTTGCCGCCGTGGAGCTGCACCGCCTGGTCCACGACGAACGAGCACATGTCCGTGGCCGTGTTCTTCGTCATCGCGGCGAGGCCGGGCACCTGCTCGCCGCGAGCGACGCGCGTGGCGCACTCGCCCACGAGCGCGCGCGCGGCGGCGATGCGCGTCGCCATGTCCGCCAGCTTGTGACGGGTGACCTGGTGGCCCATCAACGTCTTGCCGAACACCACGCGCTCGCGCGCGTATTTGATCGACTCGCGGTAGGCGAGCTCGGCGATGGCGACGCACTGGCCGGCGATCAGGAGGCGCTCGTTCGCGAAGTTGATCATGATCGCAAGGAACCCCTGGTTCTCCTCGCCGATGAGATTCGTGACCGGGACGCGGCAGTCCTCGAACGTGAGCTCGGCGGTGTCGCTCGCCCACCATCCGGTCTTGCGGAGCTTCTTGCTGACGGAGAAGCCGGGCGTGCCGCGCTCGATGACGAGGAGCGAGATGCCCGCGTGCCCCTCGCCGCCCGTCCGCACGGCCGTGGTCACGATGTCCGCGCGGCAGCCGGACGTGATGAACGTCTTGGCGCCGTTGACGACGAAGACGTCGCCGTCGCGCACGGCCTTGGTCCTCATGGCCGCGACGTCGCTGCCTCCGCCCGGCTCCGTGATCGCGAGCGCGCTCACCTTCTCGCCCGCGAGCACGGGCGCAACGAAGCGCTTCTTCTGCTCGGCCGAGCCCATCCGCACGATCGGCGGCAGCGCGATGCCGTGGCTGTTCAGTCCGACGCACGTGCCGACCGAGCGGCCCTGGAGCACCATCTCTTCGCCCGCCACGAGCGCATGCGTGATGTCTCCGCCGACGCCGCCGTCCTCGGTCGGGTACGAGATCCCGAGGACACCCGCATCAGCCGCCGTCTTGTAGAGCTCGAGCGGGAACTCCTCCGCCTCTTCCCAGAGATGGGCATGCGGAGCGATGTGCTTCTGCGAGAAGCGCTTCACCGTCTCCCGAAGATGCGCGTGTTCTTCGGTCTCGAAGAGGTACGTCATGTCGGCGACGATGCTATCGTAACGGCCGGTGATGCGAACGGTCTTGCTCTTCGACATCGACGGCACGCTCGTCTCCACCGGAGGCGCGGGACGACGCGCGATGGTCGGAGCGTTCGCGAGCCTTCACGGCAGAGATGACGTCTTCGAGGGCACCTCGTTCGGCGGCATGACCGATCGCGCGATTGCGCGTCTCGGGCTGCAGGCTCTGTCGAAAGCGGTCACCGAGGCCGAGATCGACCGCGCCCTCGACGCCTACCTCACGTTGCTCGAGTCCGAGCTCGCGAAGGCCGACGGCTATCGCATCCTCCCCGGCGTCATGGCGCTCCTCGAGTCGCTGCACGGGACGCCCGACGTCGCCATCGGTCTCGGGACCGGCAACGTCCGTCGCGGCGCCTACGCGAAGCTCGCGCGCGGCGCGCTCGACGGCGCGTTCAGCTTCGGCGGCTTCGGCTGCGACGCGGAGGACCGCACCGAGCTTCTTCGGGCCGGCGCACGTCGTGGTGCCGAGATGCTCGGCGTCCCGCTCGACGGCTGCCATGTCGTCGTCATCGGCGACACGCCGAAAGACGTCGCCGCTGCGAAGGGCATCGGCGCCCGCTGCATCGGCGTCGGGACGGGCGGATACACGGCGGCCGACCTCACGGAGTGCGGCGCGCATCGCGCGTTCGCGACCCTCGAGCACGCGGACGTCCGCGTCGCGCTCTTCGAGGGCCGCTAATTCGCCGGCTCGAGCAGATTTCGGAGCTGCTCCATCGTGAACTCGTAGTTCTTGCGGCAGTAGTCGCACTGGATCTCGAGCGTCTTGCCGCCTTCCATCAGCGACTCGATGTCGGACCGCGGAAGTGACGCGAGGCTGCCCGCGACGCGCTCGGGGCTGCAGCGGCACCCGAAGTGGACCGTGCGATCGCCGACCTTCGTGTACGGCATGCCGTAGAGCGTCTCCGAGAGGAGCGCTTCGGGCGACGCTGCCCCACGCGCGAGCAGCGGGACGATGTCCTCGAAGTCCTTGAGGCGCTCGGTCATGACCATCAGGGGCCCCTCCTCCACCTCGGGGAGAAGCTGAACCATGTAGCCTCCCGCGGCGACCACCTCTCCACCGGAGACGTGGCAGCCGACGGCCATCACGGTCACGACCTGCTCCGACTCCTGCATGTACGCCATGTACGCGGACGAAACGGTCGGCGTGCCTTGCGGCACCTGGATGACGCCCTGGTGGAGCTGGCCGTTGTGCAGCGTGCGCGCGACCTGAAGCACGCCGCGCTCGCCGAGCGGCATCGTCTTCGTGTTCGGCGGCAGCTGGATGAGACCGCGTGTTGCGCCGTCCGGGTGCGTGTCCGCGACCATGCGGGCGCGCGGGTCATCGCCCTGGAGGATGGCCTGGAGCCGGTTGTCCGGCGCCATGCTCTCGCGCACGAGGACGGCTCCGGTCAGCAGGTCGGCAAACGTACGGACGAGCTCGAGCCCCTCCGGGACCTGCGCTTCGAGCGCGCCCCGTACGGTCGCGGTCGTGTCCGCCGCGATGACGCGAAAGGCTCCGTCGTCCGTGATGGCTCGGAGAACAGTGTCGTGATGAACCAAGGTCCCCTGATTCTCGCACGAAACGCGCGCGCGCGCAGGCTCTGCCCGCATGAAGCGTGCTCGAGCCGAGCGTTGGCGCGGATGGCGCCGACCGCGCGAGCTCGAGCGCGCTCAGTAGCCGGCGGGGAGCACGACGTCCCAGAGCGGCGTCACCTCGCGCGTGCAGCGCGACGCATCGGTGTGACCGCTCGCATCCTCATCACACTCCTTGATGGGACCGTTGATGTAGTCCATCTCGAGGTCGTGGTACCCGGGCAGGATCGCGTCGTCCCAGCGATCGGGACGGAGGCCGCCCCACGAGTTCTTCACCCGGACGAACTCGATCTTCGTTCCGTCCGCGAGCGCCGCCTCCATCTCCTCGGCCGTTGCCTGTTCGCCGGCCTTCAAGAGGCCGACACCAGGGACCTCCGCCTGATAGTCGTGCATGACGGTCATGTGGCCGCCCTGGCTTCCCGGGCCGCGGCGATCGAGCTCCGCCTTGGAGAAACGCGAGTCCCGCGTGAGCGCGTTGAAGTCGACCTTCCAGGACGTGATGACCGGCTGCCCGTCGTGCAGCGCCTTCTGCACGCGCTTCCAGAACGCCCGGCGCTGGCTCGTAGCAGAGGGATAGTTCACTTCGTTCCAGGCGAACTTGCCCTGGCGCGGCGCCCACCAACCGTTGCCCTTGCCGAGCGCGTCGGCGAGGGTCGCGTTGACGAACTCGCCGCTCTCCGGATCCTTGAGACGAGCCTCGAACGTCCGCGGGACGATGACCTTGTTGGCAGCGGCAGCTTCCACGGCGACGCCCGAGCGATCGAGCGTTCGCTCCACGCCGCGACCGAAGACGTTGTCGATGTGCTCGACCATCTCCGAGGAGAGGCCCCACGCGCGGTCGAGCTCCTGACGCACGGCCTTGCGATCCCGTCGGACCGCCGGATCGGAGAGAGCGCCGTTCTTCAGCGACGCGTTGATCGCGTTCAGCGCCGTGCTCTGGCGGTTCGACATCTCCGCGGTCTCTTCGCTCGGGATGAAGTCGCCCTCGTTCATGATGCCGTAGCGGACGATGAGATCTGCGGCGGTGCCGTAGCTGCCACCCGTCGAGATCTCGTCGCGGGCGCCGCCGTTCGCGATCTGCTCGAACCAGTGCCAGTACGTGAGCCAGGACTCGGACGTGTTGCGCTCCTCGCCGGTCGCCGACTTGTTCATCGCCTCGAGCCAGCTCGTCGTCGCGTACAGCCAGCAGTTGCCGATCGACTGCCGCTTCACCTTCGTGTGACTGACCTGGGTGATGTCGTCCTTCGACGACTCGTCGTCGCCGCTGACGACGTGGTCATCCTGGCTGTCGGCCGCACAGCCCGCCGCGCCGAGAGACGCGAGTGCGAGCATCGAAGCCAGCGACAACCAACGAGACGCACCGAACAGGTCCATGTCTTCCTCCCGCAGCGAGAACGCCGCGCCTCGGCCTCTGCGAGGGGTGTGCCGAAGTCACCACGACACCTACACCGCGAGAATCCATGGCTCTAGGCGGTGTTCCGAGCTCCCTCCGCGCGAAACGGGTGGATCGGCGAGCCACCCTCCCACGGGATGCCCCACCGGCGGGCGCGCAGGAACATGCCCATGCTCGAATGGTGCACAGTACACGTGACCACACGACGAAGGGCGGAGCCACATGCGCGGCTCCGCCCTGCTCTGGTGCCGTGTGACCGGCCTGGCTCTACTTGAATGCGATGTCGAACGCGCCGCGGAAGCCGGCGTTGAGGTTCAAGCCGACCGAGCTGCCCGAGTCCGAGTAGAGGGGCAGCGACGAGTATTCGGCAGGCGTCCCGAACACGGAGTACGGGACGTCGACCTTCGAGCGATGGAGGAACATCAGGTCTGCGCCGATGAACACGCCGAGCCGCACGAACCGCGTGACCCAGTAGCTCGCGTTGATGTCGGCCCCGACGAGCAGGCCCTTCGTGTCGACGTCGGGAGGAAGCACGACGCCCGGCGCGAGCGACTTCCGGAACAGCCCCGCCTGCATGTCCTGGTCGAACACGTAACCGGCGTGCACGGAGAAGACCGGCGAGATCGGACGGATCGGAAGGCCGTAGCCCGCCGAGAGCGCGAACGTCCAGAGCGCGAACTCCGTCGTATCGTAGACGCGCCAGCGCGCTCCGAACCGGAAGTCCTTGAGGCGGAGCCCCGCCGAGAGCCCGTAGAGAAGGCCGTTTGCGGCCGTGCGATCGAAGCCGAGGCTGTCCGAGAGACCGCCGAGATCGGAGCGCGTGAAGCCGACGTCGCCCGAGAAGTAGACCGCCTTTGCGGACTCCTTGCTCAGATCGAGCTCCCCGTCCTCGCCTGCTTTCTCGTCCGCTTTCGCCTCCTCGGCGGCCGGCTTTGCTGCGGCGGCCTGCGTCTCCTCCTCGGCCTTCTTTTCCTCCTCGGTGGGCGTTGCCGAGTCGGCGGCCCCGGAGTTCTCCTTGTTCTGATTTTGAGCCTTGGGCGTGTTGTTTTGCGCGAACGCCTGACCTTCGGCGGGCCCAACTGCTGCCCCCAGCGCAATCACGAACGACGCCGTCGCAACGAGCGCAGCGCGGTTCGACGTACGAATGGGCATGGCGCGCATTAAACGACTTTGAGCGCGCGAATACCACCCTGTTTCCGCTGCGCACGACGACGAAACCACCCCACGACGACCAGGGCCAGCCCCGCCAAGAACGCGACCGTTCCGGCCGCGGCGATGAGGAACGAGCTCCGGATGGTCGGCGGCATGCGATCGTCGTGGACGACCAGGCGGCGGGAGGTGATGCGGGCCGTGCCGATCCGGTCGGCTCCGACGTCGACGTAGATCGAGAGAGGGGCGGCGCTCGCAGAGCTGAAGGGCCCGACGAGACGCTCGACGACGAGCTCGGGCAACGCCGCTTTGGCCGCGGCTCCCTGGGGCATCCCCGGACGGGGCTCGGCTTCGCGCACGGCCTGGCCGTGCACGACGTTCGGGGGCTCCCCCGGATCGAGCCACCCGGTCGTCTCGGCGAGCGATGTCCCCGCCGAGTCCTTCACGCGGACGACGAGCGGCATCTTTGCCTCGACGTGCGCCATCCCCTCCTCTTTCGGAAGCCCTTCGCGGTCGAACACGACCTGGACGCTCAGCGTGTAGCGGCGCCCGGGCTCCGGCACGAGGGTCTGGGTGGTCGGTCCGCCGTCCGCGAGCGGGGTCGTGGAGATCGGGTGCCGGCCATTCCAGCTGAACAGCGAGCCGCATCCACTGAAGAAGCCGGCGACCGCCGAGACGAGGCCGAGCACGAGCAGGATGATGCCGAGGCTGCGCACGACCGCCTCTTACCACAGGGCGCGCGCTCGTCCGGAAGCACCTCGAGGCCCTCGAAGCGAGCTCGCACCACCCCATGCGGCCGCACGAAGAAGCTTCCCATGGTCGCGCCAAACTGGGATCCTCCCCGCGGAAGGTGCGGCCATGGCCGGGGCTCGGAAGAAGAAGACTCGCGCGCAGCCGAACCTCACGGCCGAGCGCGTCCGTGACGAGGCCCTGCGTCTCATCGAAGCCGAAGGCCTGGACGCGTTCAGCACGCGGAAGCTCGGGCGCGCCCTCGGCGTCGAGGCCATGGCCATCTACTGGTACTACCCGAGCAAGGAAGCGCTGCTCGACGCCGTGGTCGAGACGCTCGTGGGCAAGCTGAAACGCCCGGCGAACGACGTCGACCGACCGACCGACTTCATCGATGCACTGCGCGAGCTCGCCCACGCTTACCGGGCGCTCGCGCACGCGTATCCGTGCGCCTTCCCACTCCTCGCGACGCGGCGCTTCGCCACCGAAGGGACGTACCGCTTCCTCGACGAGCTCTTCACGCTCGCCGAACACTACGGCCTCGACGCGCGCACGACGGCTCGCTTCTATCGCCTCGTCGCGAGCTATTGCAGCGGCGTGGCGCTCGACGAGCTCGCGGGCGTACGCGAGCTCGAGACGCGCCATGATGCCGAGGAGTCGCGCGCTGCCCTGCCTCGCCTGGCAGCCGTCTGGGAGTGGCTCGCGCCGGAGCACTACGAGGACGTCTTCTCGTTCGGGCTCGAGCTGCTCCTCGCGGCGCTCCGTCGACACGCGACCAGCGCGTCGTCACGGCCGCCGGCTCCCAAGGAGCAACGGGGCCAACGGGAGAGAAGCGCGAAGGCGTCGACGAAAGGCTCGCGAAGGGCGCGGGCGTGACGCGACCGGTCGTCGAGAATCGTCGCGGGCGACCTTGCACGGCTCACTTTACAGTGTAAAAGAACCCCGGAGTCACCTTGAGCGGGCGAACGAACACTCCTTCGCGCAGGTCGCAACGCACGTTGCTCGGAACGGCGGTGGCGGCCGTCTTCGCGTTTGCGGCGCCGTCCGCACGCGCCGTCGAGCCGTGGTCCGATCCCGACCCCGCCGGTCCCCCGGCGCGGCTGCCGCTCGGCGCGTCGTACGGGTTTCGTGGTGGTGCCGAGTACCGCGCGAACGCCGTCACCATCCGGCCGCTCGATCTCGCGAGCACGCGGGACAAGAACTTCGGCGTCATCGAGCATCGACTGCGCCTCGATGCGGGGATCGACTGGGAAGACAAGGTTCGCCTCAACACGTCGGTCGACGTCCTCGACGGCGTCCTCTGGGGCGACAACGGCACGCGCGCCGACGCGACGGACCCGACCAGCGGTGCGAACGTCAGCACGGTGAACCCGAACGCGACCGTCCCCTGCGCGGCGCTTCGACCAGGTGAGCTCGAGACGGAGCCTTCGAGCTATCGCTACGGGCTCTGCTCGGGTGATCCGGTGTTCGTCCGCCGCCTCTACGGCGACGTGCTGACACCGGTCGGTCTCTTCCGCATCGGGCGGCAGCCCTTCACCGAAGGGGCTTCGATCACCGTCAACGACGGCGACGGACGGCGGAACCGCTTCGGATTCGCGCGCCGTGGCAACAGCGCCGACCGCATCCTCTTCGCGACCAAACCTCTCGAGGCGTTCAAGCCGAAGGCCGAACGCGACCGGTCCGAGACCCGCGGTACGTTCCTCATCCTCGCGTACGACCGCCTCGTCACCGACAACCCGCATCGGTTCGCCGACGACCTGCACGGGTGGATCACCGCGGTCCGCTGGCTCGAGCCCACGCATCGGCTCGGCGGCGACTTCGAGGCGCGGCTCTATCACTCGTATCGCTGGAGCAAGGACAACGACACGGGGGTCAGCGCCTTCGGCGGGCGATTGATGTCGAGGATCGGCAACGACTGGCACGCCGGGATGGAGGCGTCCTTCGTCACCGGATCCACGCGCGAGGTCGGCGACGCCGTGCGCGTCATCACGAACGATCCATCCGTCGTCCAGGACATCCGTCAGCTCGGCGCACGCGCAACGATCCGCTGGGACCAGCCGCTGTATTCGCTGTATCTCGAGGGTGACTACGCGTCCGGCGACTCCGACCCGCAGACGCGCACGCCCCTCACGCAGTTCCGCTTCGCCGACGACGCGAACGTCGGCTTGCTCCTCTTCGAGCACGTGCTCGCGTACCAGAGCGCACGCGCGGCGGCGGCCGGTGTCGCCGTGCTTCGCGACCTCGGCGCTCCGTCGTACCCGCTCGAGCAGGTCGCCACGCGCGGCGCGTTCACGAACGCGGCCGCGCTGTTCCCGCAAGTCGACGTCCGCCCGGTCGACAACCTTCTCCTTCGAGGCGGCGTCCTCTTCGCCTGGGCGCCGGCGCGCCTCGTCGATCCGATCGCCTCCCTCCAGCGACGCGACGGCAATCGCCTCGACGACGATCTCATCAACTTCGCCGGCGGAAAACCCGGCCGCTACTACGGCACCGAGCTGGATCTGCGCATCCAGTACCGGATGTTCGAGCACTTCGCAGCCGACCTCGAGGGCGCCGTCCTCTTCCCTGGCAGCGCCCTCGAGGACGCGAACGGCGACGCCGTCCGCAGCTACCTCGCACAGGCGCGCGGTACGTTCTTCTTCTGAGGGCTCCGCCCCTTCCTCGTCTTCCTCGTCGGCACCCCCGCATGAAAACGCTCGCTCACCTCTTCGTCCTGATGCTCGCGGCCTCGATGGTGCTTGCCGTCGCGGCATCGTGCGAGACGTACGAGCCGCCGCCGCGGCCGGTGATCGAGGGCCTCGAGTCCGGGGTGCTCGGCGATCCACGCGCGCCGGTCGTGATCGACTTCGGCACCGCGATCGACCCGAACACGCTCGTCGCGAAGATCGCCCTCTTCGAGCCGGACGTCGAGGGCAACCTGCGCGACGAGGACGCCGATCCGGAGACGGACCTTCGCGTGCTCGTTCGACGCGATCCGCTCGAAGGCGACTTCGGCGCGCGCGCGGAGGTCGACGCGGAGGCGGGACGGCTCACGTTCGTCCTCGATTCCGCACTGCCCGTCGGCCCGAAGCTCGTCCTGGTCGTCGAGGCCGGCCTCCGGTCGGCGTCCGGTCGCGTCTCGAAGAACCGCGTGCGCATCCCCTTCTCCTACGTGGTCAAGTGCGCGGACGGCGCGTCGAGCTTCGCGAGCGGGACGTACTTCGTGTTGCTCGACGTCGAGCAGCCGCTCGGGACGCAGATCCAGCTCCTCGCGCACATCGAGGTCGATCCAGCAACGGGCGCGCTCGTCGGACAGTTCACGAACGCCGATCGGAACCCCGCGCAGAAGTGTCCGATGACTTGCTCGGCGATCGACGTCTGCCGTCTCCTGCCCGCCCCCGAATGCGTCGCGCCGTCGACACGTGCGGGCACCGTCGACGAATGGCCGGACTTCATCCCGAACGCGCCGCCGCCCACCGGCTACTCGTTCCTCGTGCAAGGCTGCGCGGTGGACGACGGCACGGCGAACGGCGTGCTCACAGCGCCGGCGACGATGGTCGTCGAGAGCCCGAAGGTCACCGTCGAAGGACTCACGATGACCGCGAGCTTCGCGCCCGGCCCCGACGGCATCGTGCGCGCGACCGGCAGCCTCACGGCCGACGTCGTCCGGCTCGGCACCAATCCCCTGGGCCCGGGCAAGGGCTCGATGGGCGCCGTCCGCATCCCCGACGATCGCGTTCCGCCGAACGTCCCGCGTCCCCCCGCCCGCGCCGACGCCGGGGCGCTCGGAGGCGGCGATGCCGGACCGTGATTCAGCTCCGTTCGGCGCGCTCGGCAGCTTCGTGACGTTTGCCGAGCGTCTGGACGACGACAGCGAACACGATCGTCGCGCCACCGGCCGCCGCCATCGCCGTCGGTCGTTCGCCCGTCGCGAGCACCACCCAGATCGGGCTCAGCACCGGCTCGATCGTCGCGATGAGCGAGCTGTCGAGCGCACGCAACGTGCGCACCGCGATGCCATAGAGGACGTACGGCAGCCCGATCTGGAACGCACCGAGCAGAAAGAGCACGAGGAGCGTGCTCCCCTGCGCCGGTCCGCTCGGCGGATGAGCGATCACGGCGGGCATCGAGATCGCCGCCGCAAGCGCGTTGCCGAGCGACATGGCGACGAGCGGCGCGTCGGCGGCGATGTCCGCGTCGATTCGCTTCTGGTCCACGCGCAAGAGCAACGGCAGCCCCGCGAACCCGAAGCTCGAAAAGATCGCGAGCACGTTGCCCATCGCGCGGCCGCTGCCGAGCTCCCCGCCGAACGTGAGCGCCATACCGAGCACGCAGAAGACGATCGCCAAGACGTCTCGACGCGTCGGCTTCTCCCCGAGCATCGGGCCCGAGAGGAGCGCGACGTAGATCGGCCCCGTGTACTGGATGAAGATCGCGTTCGCGGCTGTCGTCCGGCGAGCGGACAGCACGAACATCACGACCATCAGCGCGTAGCTCGCCGCGGCCGCCCAGACGAGCGGCCGCCGCAGCAGCGTGGCGACGACGCCGAGGCGGCTGCGGAGGCGCACGGCGATCACGCCGAGCATGAACACGAGCGCGAACGCGCTGCGAAGCCCCGCGACGACGAGCGGCTCGGCCTCGGCGACCTTCACGCCGACGCCCCCCGTGCTCCAGAGCGCGGCGGCCGCGACGACGAGCCATACGCTCGCCCGCGTGCTCGCAGCCGTCGACACCATCGTTCCTGGCGCCATCGAGGCGCGCAGCATGAGGCCGCAGGGGAGAAGTCGCCATGAAAATTCCGTCGAAGGGTGCACCGCGGGAGAAGGTCCTCGGGACGATGCAGGAGTACCGCGACGCGGACGCAGACGCCGCGCGCGCAAGGCTCTTCAGCCTGGTCTACGCGACCCGCCCCGACGTGCTCGCGGTCGCCAAGGAAGCCTTCACGTCGTTCTTCTCCGAGAACGCGCTGAACCCGATGGCGTTCCCGAGCCTGCGCCGGATGGAGACCGAGGTCATCGCGATGACGCTGGATCTCATGCAGGCGCCCGAAGGCGCGGCCGGCACGATGACGAGCGGAGGCAGCGAGAGCCTGCTCCTCGCGCTGAAGACCGCGCGGGACTGGGCGCGCGCCGAGCGCCCGCAGGTGACGAGCCCCGAGGTGCTGCTCCCGACGACAGCGCACCCGGCGCTCTTCAAGGCAGCGCACATGCTCGGGCTTCGCGTCGTCGTCGTCCCGACGGCCGCGGGCTTCGGCGTCGACGCGGCGGCGGCGCGCCGCCTCGTCACGGACGACACCATCCTCATCGTCGGCTCGGCGCCGCAATACCCGCACGGCGTCGTCGATCCGATCACCGAGCTCGCCGCGATCGCCGCCGAGCGCGGGATCCTCTGCCATGTCGACGCGTGTTTCGGTGGCTTCATGTTGCCCTGGGTCGAGCGCCTCGGACACCCGGTGCCGGCCTTCGACTTCCGCGTCCCCGGCGTGACGTCGATCTCCGCCGACCTCCACAAGTACGGCTACGCCGCGAAGGGAGCGTCCACCGTCCTCTACCGCACGCGCGCGCTCCGCAAGCACCAGTTCTACGTCCACGCCGACTGGCCCGGCGGGCTGTTCGTCAGCCCCGGCGTGCTCGGCACGCGGCCGGGCGGCGCCATCGCCGCGGCGTGGGCGGTGCTCCACTACCTCGGAGAAGAGGGCTATCTCGAGCTCGCGACCCGCGCGATGAATGCGACGAAGGCCATCGCGAGCGGCGTCCGCGAGATTCCCGGGCTCTGCATCCTCGGCGAGCCCGCGATGAGCGCGATCGCGATCGGCACACGCTCGAGCGGGGGCGAGCCGCCGCTCGACGTCTACGTCATCGGCGATCTCATGAGCGCGCGCGGCTGGTTCTTCGATCGGGGACAGTCCCCACCGAGCCTGCATCTCACCGTCAGCCCGGCGCACGAGGCGATCGCAGACGAGTTCCTCTCCGATCTGCGCGCATGCGTGGAAGAGACGCGCAGCTCCAAGGAGCAGCCGCAAGGCAAGGCCGCGCTCTACGGGATGCTCGGCTCGCTCCCCGACCGCGCCTTCGTGCGCGACGCACTCCTCGAGCTGATGGACAGCTTCGACGCTCCGAGCGGGTCATGACGGGCGTGCTCCCTCATCGCTTCACGTCACTGCTCGATCTCGCGCGGCTGCCCTGGTTCTCGCTCCGCGAAGAGGCGCACGGACCGCGGCTCGTGATGACCGACGCGAGCGTGGGGCCGATCGCCGACCTCCACACGCATCTCGCGCTCGCCTACGTGCGGCCGCCGAGCGTCGACTACGGCGCGCTGCATCCCGAGACGCAGCACTATCTGCCGTCATGCTGCGCGGTCGATCTCGACGTCTACGCGAACAAGAACATGTCGCCCGAGATCATCAAGGAGCTGACGCGCGATCTCACGTGGCGGAGCCTCGGTCCGCGCGGCATGCGGGCCACCCACACGATCCCCAACCTGACGCGGGAGATGGAGGAGACCGGCATCCGTGCGTCGGTGCTCCTGCCGATCGACTTCCCCGTCCTCTCCGACAACGCGAGCGTCGCCCTCATGGCGGCGAAGCAGACCTCGAACATCCTCTCGGCAGGATCGGTGCACCCCTACGCACGCGATCCGGAGCGTCGCCTCGACGATCAGCTCGCGCGGGGCGCTCGCGGCGTGAAGATGCATCCGTCGGTGCAGCTCGTCCGCCCCGACGCGCGCCGGGCTCGATCGCTCTACAAGATGTGCGGGGACCGGGACATGTTCGTGTTCTGGCACTGCGGGCCCGCCGGCATCGAGCCGAAGCTCGGGCAGTACCTCAATCAGGTGAAGTTCTACGAGGCGCCCATCCGCGAGAACCCGAAGACGACGTTCATCCTCGGGCACGCGGGCGCGAGGCAGTTCGAACAGGGCCTCGCGCTGCAGAAGGCCTATCCGAACGTGTGGCTCGAGACGTCGTCGCAGTCGCTCTCCAACGTGCGCCGCATGGTGCTCGAGGCCGATCCCGACCGCATCGTCCACGGCTCGGACTGGCCGTTCTACCATCCCGCGATCAGCGTCGCGAAGGTGCTCATCGCCACCGAGGACCGGCGCGACATCCGCCACAAGATCCTCTGGGGCAACGCCGCGCGCCTGCTCGGCATCGACTGACCCGAGCTGGAGTACAATCCGGCCCGATGGCTGGGCCCAGGGTCGAAGACGGCGGAACGTGCGCGTCGTGCGGAGCGAATCTGGCTGCCGACGCGCGCTTCTGTCATCGCTGCGGTCAGGCGTTGCCGGCGTCGCCCGGGCCGTCGGTCGACGAGCTGGGCGCCACCGAGCTCGCCGGCGCTGCGGTGCTCGGCGAAGGCATGGCCGGAGCGCTTCCGCCGATGCGGCTGCCCGAAGGGACGACGCTCTCGGTCTATCGCATCGAGTCCGTCATCGGCGAAGGTGGAATGGGCGTCGTCTATCGCGCGCGCGACATGGCGCTCGGCCGCGACGTCGCTCTGAAGTGCCTTCACATGAACCTCGCCGGCGATCCCGAGGTGCGCCGCCGGTTCGTTCGCGAGGCCCGGGTCCTCCGCACATGGAGCCACCCCGGAGCGGTCGCGATCTACGACTTCATCGAGCACGAGCACGTGCTTGCCATCGTGATGGAGCTCGTCGAAGGCGAGAACCTCGCCCAGCACCTCGCCCGGTGGCGCGGGAAGATGCCGTACGAGCAGATCCGGACGGTGCTGGGCGACGTGCTGCTCGCGATGGACGATGCCCACGTCAGCGGCGTCGTGCATCGGGACCTCAAGCCGGACAACGTGCTCGTCCGCAACGACGCCGGAAGGCTCCGGCCGAAGATCGCCGACTTCGGGATCGCGAAGGTCCTCGAGGGAACGACCTACACGGTGAGCGGCGCCCTGCTCGGGACGTGCCGGTACATGTCCCCGGAGCAGGTGAAGACGCCGAGCCTCGCCGATCACCGCTCGGACATCTACTCGCTCGGGATCACGCTCTACGAGCTCGTGACCGGGCGCCCGCCGTTCGACGGAAGCCACTTCAGCGTGATGATGGCGCACGTGACGAACGCGCCGCGCGCGCCGTCGAAGCTACGTCCGGACGTCCCGCCCGCGCTCGAACGGCTCATCCTCGATGCCCTCGCGAAGCCGCCGGACAAGCGCCCTGCTTCCTGCGGAGTGTTCCGCGAGCGACTGTTCGAGGCGATCCCGGCCACCCCGGAGAGCATCGAGCAGCAGCAAGCGTCCTCCGTGCCGCTGCCGACGACGGTGCGCGACACTGGCGGCAACGAGATGGTCCTCGTGCCCGGAGGAGCGTTCAACATGGGCTCCTCGAGGCGCGAGGTCCACGTCGATGCCGTCTACGTCGATCGCACGCCGGTCACGAACGCGCAGTTCGCCGTCTTCCTCGAAGCCACGCAGTACAAGCCGACCGACGCGAGCGCGAAGCGCTTCCTCGCGCACTGGCGGAACGGCAAGCCGCCGCGCGGCGAGGAGAAACATCCGGTCGTCTACGTCTCCTGGTTCGACGCGCGCGCGTATGCCACGTGGGCCGGCCGGCGCCTCCCGACCGAAGCCGAATGGGAGAAGGCAGCTCGCGGAACGGACGGGCGCCGCTATCCGTGGGGCCGCGCGGAGCCGAAGAGCTCGCACGCGAACTTCGGTCGAAGCCGCGACGGCACGACGGCCGTGGGCGCGTTCCCCGAAGGCGCCTCTCCGTACGGCATCCTCGACCTCGCCGGCAACGTCTGGGAGTGGTGCGAGGACGCGTACGACGAAGACTTCTACGAGAACGGGCCGAGCATGAACCCGAAGCTCGCGAGCTCGTCGAAGAACAAGAACGGCCACGTCATGCGCGGCGGCTCGTTCATGTACGACGCGCGTGCGCTCCGGACGTACGCGCGCATGGGGTTCGATCCGCACTATCGCTTCGCCGAAGGCGGCTTCCGCTGCGCGAAGTCGCCGGTCTGACGCCTTCCGTACCGTCCCGGCGCTTCGTGCCGCTCCGAGGACGAAAAAAAGCGGGGGCCCTGTCAGATCGGGCTCGGCGCGGGAGTACCTGATGGCGTGGGCCGCAAGCATCCGGCTGCGCCCCGCACGTCTCTCCCCCGCCGCAGCGTTCGCTTGCGGCCCTCTCGAGGTGCGCCATGCGTTCGACCCCGTACATCCTTGCGACCCTGATCTCTGCCTCGTTCCTCGGCGCATGCGCCGCCGCGCCGTCGGACAGCGAAGAGCCGACAGCGACCAGCGAAGCCGCCCTGAAGAACACGGGCGGCACCAAACGTAGCTACCTGTGCGAGGACGGCTATTGCACCTGCACCGGCGACGCGGAGTGCAACGACATGTTCAGCGACGGCGTCTGCGGCGACGGCCCGCGAAGCGCGATCTGTCACATCAACGAGGCTGATGTTCCGCGGTGCCGTTGCGCCATCGCGCGGACCGTCCAGCCGTGGCCATGGCCGGTCGTCGTCCAGCCAGTGCCACCGATCGCGACCACGAATCCGTAGCCGCGATCGTGCTGGCAAGCCGCATCAGACGTTGTAGGTGGAGCTCGACGTCTCGCCGCCGCGGCCGGTCCAGTTCGTGTGATGGAACTCGCCGCGCGGACGATCCGTGCGCTCGTACGTGTGCGCGCCGAAGTAGTCGCGCTGCGCCTGCAGCAGGTTGGCCGGCAGGCGCTCCGATCGGTACGAGTCGTAGAACGCGAGCGCCGTCGAGAACGCGGGGACCGGGATGCCCGACGTCACCGCGCCCGCGATGACCTTGCGCCAGCCGGCCTGGACGCGATCGATCTCGCCCTTGAAATAGGGATCGAGCAGGAGGTTCACGAGCGACGCGTCGCGGTCGAACGCGTCCTTGATCTTGCCGAGGAAGCGGCTGCGGATGATGCACCCACCACGCCACATGAGCGCGATGCCGCCGTAGTTCAGGTTCCAGCCGTACGCCTTCGCGGCGGCGCGCATCAGCATGTAGCCCTGCGCGTAGCTGATGATCTTCGATGCGTAGAGCGCATCGCGGATGGCGTCGATCATCGCGCGCTTCTCGGCTTCATCCTTGATCGCGAGGCGCGGGCTCGACGGACCGGTGAGGACCTTCGAGGCGGCGACGCGCTCGTCTTTCAGCGCCGAGACGCAGCGCCCGTAGACCGCCTCCGCGATCAGCGTGATCGGGATGCCGTGCTCGAGCGAGTCCTGCACCGTCCACTTGCCGGTGCCCTTCTGCCCGGCGGCGTCGAGGATGTGCTCGACCAGCGGCGCGCCGTCCGTGTCCTTGAACGCGAGGATGTCGCGCGTGATCTCGATCAGGTAGCTGTCGAGCACGCCCTTGTTCCACTCCGCGAACACCTCGTGCATCTCGTCGTACGACATGCCGAGGCCGTCCTTCATCAGGTTGTAGGCCTCGCAGATGAGCTGCATGTCGCCATATTCGATCCCGTTGTGGACCATCTTCACGTAGTGGCCTGCGCCGCCCTCGCCGACCCAGTCGCAGCACGGCACGCCACCTTCGACCTTCGCCGCGACGCCCTGGAAGATCGGCTTCACCGCGTCCCACGCCTTGGGCGAGCCCCCCGGCATGATGCTCGGTCCGCGACGCGCACCCTCTTCGCCACCGGAGACGCCGGTGCCGATGTAGAGGAGGCCCTTCGCCTCGAGCTCGCGGACGCGGCGCGTGCTGTCCTGATGGAGCGAGTTGCCGCCGTCGATGATGATGTCGCCCGGCTCGAGGTGCGGCACGAGCTGTTCGATGAGGTCGTCGACCGGCTTGCCCGCCTTCACGAGCATCATCACGCGCCGCGGCTTCTTCAGCTTCGCGACCATGTCCGGGATCGAGTGGGCGCCGATCACGTTCGTGCCCTTCGCTTCCTTCGCGAGGAACTCGTCGACCTTGGAGACCGTGCGGTTGTAGGCCACGACCGTGAAGCCGTGGTCGTTCATGTTCAAGATGAGGTTCTGCCCCATCACTGCGAGGCCGATGAGCGCGATGTCGCCTTGCGTCTGCATGTCTGGTGTCTCCGATGCGCAACGTACACCCGCGTTGCGCTCGTGCGAAGCACACGCGTCGATCTGCGGCAGATGCGCCGGGGACCGTGACGCGCATCACTCAGCCACGGCGGTCATCTGCCAACCACCTGCGCGCGCCGGCGAGCGTGCTGAAATCGTCGAGGCTCCGACATCGCGCTCGCGGCATGACCTCGGATGCCATCGCCGCGAGCGCGTGTCCGGGACCGAGCTCGAGGACGGTGGTCACGAGCGCTTCCCGGCAGGCCTCGAGGCATCGCGCCCAGTCGACAGGACGCGCGATCTGCGCTGCGAGCGCCGCCTCTCCTTCGACGACGTCGAACACCACTCGCCCGTCGATGCCGCGGAGCAAGCGCAAGCCGGGCCTCACGCGCGCGCGGACCGGAAGCGCCTCGAGCGCGGTCCGGAATCGCTCGCTCGCCATCGCGAGCCGCGGCGTGTGAGAAGCCACCGCAACGGGCAGGTGCACGGTGCGGGTTGCTCCTCGCGCGAGCGCGTCCGCGCCGAGGCGCTCGAGATCGGTACTGACACCTCCGACGACGAAGCTCCGTGGACCGTCGATGATGGCGACGTCGCACGCGTGCTCGGCGCAGAGCGCATCGACGGCCCGACGCGCGAGGCCTCGCAGCGCGAGAAGTCCCGTCCCGGCCCCGGCGACCTCGTCCATCGCTTCGGCGCGCACGCGCGCGAGGGGCATCACCGTCTCGACGTCGAGCACGCCGGCACATCCCCACGCCGCGAGCTCGCCGATGCTGTATCCCGCGAGCACGTTCGCGTCCTCCACGGCCGGCCCGAGCGCGCGCCACGCCGCGAGCGCCGCCGTGCAGCAGAGGATCTGCGCGACGCGGTCCTCGTGGAGAGCGTCGGGAGAGTCGACGACGAGCCCACGCGGATCGCGTCCGTCGAGGGCTTTCGTCGCCGCCGCGAACGCGGGCTCGGCCTCCGGAGCGGCTCCGGTCAGACGGAACATTCCGGGGTGCTGACCACCCTGCCCGGAACACAGAATCGCAATCGTCATCCGCTCAGCCCGGAGCACGCGCGCGCGTGCCGATGGGGACTAACGGCGATCGGCGCGGCCCCTCGAGCGATTCGACGAAGAGGGTCATCGCGAGGAGATCCGCCGAGCCTCCCGGGCTCAGTCGTCGCGCCGTGAACGTTCGATGGATGGCCTCCGCCTCCGTCCGCCAACCGCAGCGGCCGACGCCGCCCGCGCGGAGAAATGAAGCTGCCGCCGCCTGCGCGAAACGAAGCCCGTCGATGCCGCCACGATGCACCAGGTTCGTGTCGCCCATGGAAGCGATCAACGCGAAGCACGCGTGGACGCGGGCAGCCTCCTCGTCGCTCGCCGCCAGCACGCGACCACGCGCGAGCGCAGGCAGACCAGCGCCGTAGACGGTCGGGAACCCGGCGGCCGCCTCGGCGGGTGCGCCGCCGAAGCCATGACGTCGACGAACGTCGGCACCGGGCCGGTGGCCGGATGCCCCTGCCGAGCTCTTCGCGCCGAGGACGATCACGTCTCCCCAGCGCTCACGGACCTCCCGGCCGAGCGCTCCAGGCGCCACGCTTGCGGCCGTGGAGACAGCGCCCGCGGCCGTGGAAGCAGCGCACGCGGCCGTGGAGACAGCGCCCGCGGCCGCGCAGAGGAGACCGAGCCCGAAGATCGCTCCGCGATGGGTGTTGATGCCTCCCGTCGCGCGCATCATCGCGGACTCGGCCGAGAGCCCGATGTCACGCAGCTCGCGCATCGCCGCGCCACGCTGGCCGGCCGCTGCGAGCTGCGCGAAGAACGGCGACAGCACCTCCGCGCTCGCACGCATCATCGAAACGTCCATGTCCCGGTGAGCGCCTCGATCGACGTGGCTCACGAGGCCGGGCTTCGGCCACGTGTCGAGCTCGACGAGCAGCGCACGCGTCGCCATCGCGCCGAGGGCGTCCGGATGCAAGCTGGCTCTCGACAGCGAACGGGCACGCGTGTCCAAGGACAGGGTCACGAGGCACCGACCTTCCCGTCGAGCACCGTGTCGAGTCGGCAGCTCTCGACGCGATCGAGCCTCTTCACGACGACGGCCTCCGGTCTTCGCGCGAGCTCCCGCCAGCTCACGCCGCCACCGTCGGGGAAGATCAGCTCACCGTCGATCCGCGGAGTGCATTCGTGATCGACGACGCCCAGCGTCTCGACGAGCGCGACGACGTCGGTCCCCTTCCCCACGGCCCAGGCGACGTCGAGATCGGAAGACGCCCTCACGTAAGCGAGCCCCGTCAGGGCTTGCCAGAGCAGGCTTCCGAAGACGGATGCCCGTGAACGATGACGAACGCCGGCAGCGAGGAGGGCATCGATCGACGCCTGCCAGGCTCGAGGCGCGACGGCACGCGCGCGTTCGAGCGAGAGCGGCGCATGCCGGCCACACACCGCTGCGCGCGGCACCTCGAGGGCGACCCTCGTCCTTCCCGCAGACGGGGGCAGCGGTACGGCGATCGGGACGAGGTCCTCGCTGTCGGCAGGATCGCGACGCCGCACGATCACCGGCCATCCAGCGTCGGCCCATCCCTCGAGGACGTCGATGCCCGCGACGGTGTCTGGTCGCGTGCGCAGCGCCTCCTTCCATGCCCCGGGCGCGACGTGCAGGAGATCGTGCCGGCGCAGCGACGATGCCCATGTCTCATCGATCATGTCGCTCGGCCTCCTCGCACACGCGCCGCGCGATGGCGGCCGCCCGGAGGCGCCCCGTACGCGCCTCGCCAAGCATGTCCCGACGATCGACGCGATCCGCTGCGATCACCGCGAGGACCTCCGATAGCTGGGCGTCGAGAGGCCGCTTCGGATCGAGCACGCTGCTCACGGCCCCGATCCGGACCAGATTCTCGAGGCTCGGCGCGAACACCGGCGTCCTCTTCGCCATCGTCTCGAGCATGTCGAGCGGGAGCTTGGTGACGCGCGCGATCGACGGCAGGTCCATCACCGTCGGCTGGGCATCGGGCATCGCGACGAGCACACGCGTCGCGAGCGCCGTCGCGAGGAAAGCACCAGCGGCGCTGTGGCCGAAGAGCAAACCGACCGTCGGATGTCCCTCGCGATCGGCGAGCAGCAGACACTTCGCCAGGTGCGCGAGGTATTCGTTCAGGCCGAGCAGCTCGTCGCGGCGGCGCATGCGCTGGCTGCCGGAGTCCACGAGCACGAGGATCGGCTTCGTCCTACCCGCTCGGATCACCGCGAGGACGTGCGCCGCGAGCGACAGCGCTCCTTCGACGCCGAGCGGTGTTGCGTTCGTGACGCCGATGACCGCGACCGGAGCGCCAGCGAGCACGCCTTCGCCTGCGACGAGACCCCCCGCTTCGGTCGCGACGTCGTGCCCTTCCGGGAACAGCGACGCGACGATCTCATCGAGCGTCATGGTTGGCCTCCGGCAACGACGCGGCGAGCTCGGCGAGCTCGGACGCGGGCATGTCCGGGATCGCATCGGACGCCGCGATGCGGAGCCGCTGCCAGATCTCACGACCGTCAGCGCAATCGCCGAAGCGCGCGAGGCGATCGGCAAGGCGCGCTTGCTCACGCTCCATCACATCGAGCGAAAGCGGAGGCGCCGCTGCGATGAGCGCGAGCGCCGCCTTCCGGAAGCTCTCGATCGTGTCGTCGGCGAACGCGTCGGCGCCGCCGATCAGCCGGCGATGTTTGCCGCCGACCGTTCGCCAGACGAGGGCGCGATCGCGGGAGTCGAGCTCCTCGACGCCCATGTTCGTCTCGATGACCTCCGGGCCCGTGACGCCGATACGCCCCTGCTCCGAGATCGCCAGCCGGCTGCAGCAGCCTGCGATGAGGCCGCCGCCGCCGAAGCAACCCGCACGTCCGCCGATGAGCCCGATGACCCGCACGCCGTCGGAACGCGCCTCGGCGATCGCACGCATCACCTCGGCAACGGCCAGCTCACCGGCGTTCGCCTCCTGGAGCCGCACGCCTCCGGTGTCGAGGAGGAGGAGGACGGTGCGCACCTCGGGCTCGACGTCGCGCGCGGCCCGAAGCAGGCCGACGAGCTTCGCGCCGTGCACCTCTCCGAAGGCTCCGCCCATGAAGCGTCCCTCCTGCGCGGCGATGAAAATCGACTTGCCGTCGAGGCGAGCGCGCCCGACCACGATGCCGTCGTCGAACGCGCGCGGCAGATCGAAGAGCGGCAGATGCGGGCTCATCTCACGCTCCTCGGGACCGACCAGCTCGATGAACGTCCCGGCGTCGACCAGTCCGGTGATGCGCTGGCGCGCGGTGGCCTCGAACCAGCTCACGCGGTGAATGCCGAGTCGTTCGAGCGCGGACGCGCGTTGTTCGGTCACGGCTCCTCCGCTTCCATCAGCCGAGCCCCTTGAGCGAGCCGCAGCGCGACCACGTCGGGGCGAGCTCCAGCGTCGTTGATCGAGATGCGGAGACCGCCGGGGGAGCGCCGCGCGACGAAGTCGGCGATGACGGCCGCCCACACCTCACCGAAGCCACGGATCGGCGTCGCGACATCGAACGTGCAGCTCTTCCCGTCCGGGACGCGTTCGAAGAGGACCTCGAGGTTCCCCGACGCGACGACGCCGACGATGGCACGGGCCCTCGTCCCGGGCAGGCGGCGCGCCGCCTCGTGATTGAACGTGAGCGTCTCCATCGTGATTGCCTGCCTCCTACCAATTGCGAAATCGTGACGGAGGGCGGTACAGCCCGCCCGACCACCGCACGAGATCCTGGATCGATCGGGCGGCTAGCAGGTTGCGGTCCGCGTCGAGAGGATCGATGTCGAGGTCCTCGAGCCGGCGGATCACACCGCGCTGCCGCAACCGCTCCACCATCGACCGGTCGCGACGCCGACCGACGTCGGTGTAGCCGGCGACGCCGCGAATGGCTTGCTCGCGCTCCGTCCGATCGCGGCACGAGAGCAGGTTCGCGATCCCCTCCTCCGTCACGATGTGCGTGACGTCGTCGCCGTGGATCATCACGGGCGCAAGCGGCGTGTGGAGCTTGTCGGCGAGCGCGATCGCATCGAGCCGCTCGACGAACGTCGGCGCGGGGCCCTCACGAAAGGTCTCCACCACCTGGACGACGAGCTTGCGACCGCGCGGGAGGCCCTGGTCGCCGGGGCGGCGGCCTTCCTTCCCCGCCTTCAGCCAAGCCGGCGACGGGTGACGGCGGCCATGCGGATCGGAGCCCATGTTCGGCGCACCACCGAAGCCCGTGATCCGCGTCTCTGTGACCGTGGAGCTGTTTCCGTCGAGGTCGATCTGGAGCGTCGCCCCGATGAACATGTCGCATGCATAGAGACCTGCGACCTGACAGAACGCGCGGTTCGACCGGAGCGAGCCGTCGCTGCCGGTGAAGAACACATCGGGCCGACTCGAGACGTAGTCCTCCATCCCGACCTCGGAGCCGAAGCAATGCACCTGCTCGACCCATCCCGACTCGATCGCGGGGATCAGCGTCGGATGCGGATTGAGCGCCCAGTGCGTCGCGATCTTGCCGCGAAGGCCCAGCGCCTCGCCGTACGTCGGCAGCACGAGCTCGATCGCGGCCGTGGGAAAGCCGATCCCGTGGTTCAGCCGCGTGATCCCGTATTCCGCGTAGATGCCCTTGATGGCCATCATCGCCATTGCGATCTGCGCTTCGGTGATCGACGCGGGATCGCGCGTGAAGAGCGGCTCGACGAAGAACGGAGATGGCGCCTCGATGACGAAGTGCACGCGGTCTCCGGGGATGTCGACCCGGGGGATTCGATCGACGATGCGGTCGACCTGCGCGATGACGACGCCGTTCTTGAACGCCGTCGCCTCGACGACCGTCGGCGTGTCCTCGGTGTTCGGGCCGGTGTAGAGGTTGCCTTCGCGATCGGCGCTGACGGCGGCGACGAGCGCGACGTGCGGCGTGAGGTCGACGAAGTAGCGCGCGAACAGCTCGAGATAGGTGTGCACCGCACCGAGCTCGATCCGACCACTGAAGAGCATCTCCGCAATGCGGCCGCCCTGCGGGCCTGAATAGGAGAAGTCGAGGCGGCGAGCGATCTTGCGCTCGAACACGTCGAGATGCGCCGGGAGCACGACGCCCGATTGGACCATGTGCAGGTCGTGCACCCGCGCCGGATCACACGCGGCCAGCGCGCCCGCGAGGAGGTCCGCCTGCTTCTGATTGTCGCCTTCGAGACAGACGCGGTCGCCGGGGCGGAGGACGGCCTCGAGCAACGCGGTCGCGTTCGCGGAGGTGACGACCTTTCCGGTCGCGAGCTTGCGTCCTGCGTCGATGCGGCGATCTCGCTCGTTTCGCTGATCGCTCCGCTCCATCGTTCGGTTTCAGCCCCGTGCGCGCAGGGACATGCGCCGGGAGAATCACTAACGACGCTTCACCTCCGAGCAAGGCGCCTTCGACCGATCACGAGTCGGCGGACGTCTGCGACGGCAGAGCAGCGGCGCCTTGCCGAGAGGACGATTCTGAAATGCGGCGACGTCGCTTTGCTCGGTGCCGAGGCCGATGCTAGGGCCGGTCATGCGAACGCGGCCGCTCCTCGGGTCCATCCTCTGCGTCCTGACCGCCGTCGCGGGTCTCGCGACGAGCGGCTGCAAGAAGCTCGAAGCGTCGAAGGCCGAGACGACGAACGCAGCGGTCCAAGCCGATCCGACGCCGAAGTCGGCGCCGACGGTCGCCGCGAGTGCAAGCCCGACGCCGCTCGCGCAGCCCGCTGAAGCTCCGGCCGTCGGCGCAGCGGGACAAGCAACGTGCGCAAAGATCGCATGGAGCGGCGGAGATCTGCCCGACGGAAAGGGCGCCAAGCTCGCCGGCACCATCAAGCTGACGCGCGCGAAGACCGGCTCGGGCGAGATGGTGGAGGTCGTCGTGATGCTGCTCGACAAGCCGGTCTGCGATCCACGCGGCGAGCCGGTTCGAGAGATTCAGGTGGGCGAAGGCAAGCTGTCAGGGCTCGCGTCCTTCGCCGGCAAACACGTCACGGTCGCATTCGACGGCTTCATCACTGGCCGTTCCGACGAGGTCCACTTCCGGCCGATCATCGGGGACCCGAGCAGCACGCCGCCCGACGTCGGCGCGAGCGCCGCCGCCGCCGACAAGTGCGCTGCGCTCGCGTGGTCGAAGGGAGACATGCCGACCGCCGCCGTCACGGAGCTCACCGGAAAGCTCGGTAGCGCCGGGCCGGGTACCGGCGTCCGTGGCTCCAAGGAGGAGTACTTCGTCCTCGAGCTCGACGCACCCGTCTGCGCGGCGGACGGCTCGGCGCAGACCGACGTCCAGGTCATCCCCGAGACGATCGACCAGACCGAGCACGCGCGGATCTCCAAGCTGGTCGGCAAGGCCGTCACGGTCAGCGGCCAGGCGGAGGAGGCGGTGACGGCCCACCATCACCGTCCGGTCGTCGTCTTCGGGAAGATCACGGCGCGTTGACGGCGAGCCTGATCCGCGCGGATCGGTAGATGGGTCGCCGGCTGCGCGCGGACGCTCGTCGCCGCGACGTTCAGTGCTTCGTCGGACCGCCGACCACGAGGCCGCGATGCGGATCCGAGGCGACGCCTCCCCGCGACGGCACGACGTCCTTGGCGATCGTGAGGCGGACGACGTCCGTCTCCCCGAGCTCCGAGCCATCCGCGCGCACCGGACGCGCGCGGCCGACGTGTTTCACCGCGACGACGGACTTCGCAGGCATCTCGACGAGGCGTTCGCTGCATGCGTCCACGTCGGAGCACGCGTAGAAGCGCGCGGTCGCGCCGACGATCTCGAACCGCCACCCGTGGACCGTCTCCTGCTTGGGGCCCTTGGCGATCTCCGCGGCCGTCATGCCCGCGGCGTACGCGGCCTCCACGGGATTGGCCTGGTGCACGCCTTCCTTGGGCGCCGCGCACGCTCCAGCTCCTGCAATCCCGGTCAGCGTCCAGAGGAGTGCGCGAACGACGTGCATGGGTCGAATCTCTACCGAAGATTGACGGCGCTGGCGACCGGCACACGAGCGCGGCTGCGCCCCTGCCACACCGGCAACACCGGGGGCGCGCAGAAAGATAGCCTTCCGCCCACTTGCAGCGCCTGGCGCGCAACCTGCTCCACGCATCTGCATGCCGACCAATCAGCAAGCACAGCCAAAGGTGCCCGCCGAGGCAGCACCGGCCCCCGAAGAAGACCGCAAGCGCGCCGGAGCGAGCACGAACGACGAGCCGAAGGACGAAGAGTCCGTCGCGCCGCCGCTACCGACGTCCAGCGGACCTCGTCGCAGCGGAGCGGTGTAGCCAGCACGCGGCCTCGCCGCGCGGCCGCAGCTTTCAGGGCCTGCCGCAGGCTTTCAGGGCCTGCCGCAGGCTTTCAGCGCTCCGCAGGCTTTCAGCGCTTGCCGCAGGCGGTCGTCGGAGGGCAGTCGTTCCGGACCGCGCAGCAGTCGTAGTCGTCGCAGTCGATGTACGGATCGCCGTCGTTGCTGCAGCCGTCCGAGCATCGCGCGAGCGTCGTCTCGGGCCCGGCGACGCAGGTGACGGCGCTGCACTTCCCGTTCTTGCATTCCTGGCTGGCGCCGCACTTCGTGCCGCAAGCGCCGCAGTTTTCGGTGTCCGACTTCAGGTCGACGCACGTGTCCCCGCACGGGGTTCCCGACGAACACCCCTGGAACGACGTCGTCTCGGTCGACATCGTCGTGAGGTCGAGCCATCCCGTCGGCTGGGCGCCCTTGCCTTTGGTCTTCTTGTCCTTCTTCGTCTCGGTACGCACGCGCGCGATCGAGAGCGTGATCGCCGAACCGCGGGTGACCTCGTCGTCGCCGCGCACGCGGTCGATCACAGCTCGCGGCACCTCGAAGCTACCGCTCGCATCCGACGTTTCGCATCGAGCGGAGCCGCCGGCGCCGCTGATCGTGACGATGACGGTGTCGCTGCCGGCGACCCAGGAGACGGGCAGCGCGCCGGTACCGAACACGACCTCACGTCCGATCTTGTCGAGCGCGGGCTTCGACTGGATGAACGTCGTGGCCTGGAAGGTCTCGTCGAACGCCTCGAAGCCCTCGTCGGCCGCGCCCTGCGCTTTGACGCGGAGCTCGTCGCCGCCGAGGAAGGGTGCTCCATCGGAGTCGAGCTCCGAGGTGTACGGCGGGAACAACGTGAGCGGCATCGTCGTCCCACTGAACGCGACCGGCCCCGCATCGAACGACGCCGGCACACGGCACTCGCCCGCCCCGGTCGACTCGTTCGTGACGACGCAGACCTCGTCGTCCTCGCAGATCTCGTCGCAGCGCGGGACCTTCGTACACGTCGGCTTGCACGCGTCATCGAGCACGCACGCTTCACCGTCGCCGCAGCCCGTGAACGACTTCGTGTCGGTGCACTTCGGGAGCAAGGAGACCTCGCATCCGGCGAGCGCCTCTCTGCACGTCTTCACCTTCGCGGCGTCAGGGACGAACGAGATGCTGACGAGCGGGTAGGCCTTGCTCTGGCCCGACACGTGGGTCTCGCCGAGAACGATCGTTCCGAGCGCGTGTGGCACCTCCGGCTCGTCCGAATCTGCGCCGCCGGAGCCTTCGCCTCTTCCGGTCGGATCGTTCGAAGCACCGGGAGCACCTGTCGCGGAGCTGTCGGTCCCTCCGCTCGTGCATGCGACGGTGAGCACCCCGATCGCGAAGGCGATCGTCACAATTCGGATTCTTCTCATGGCTAGGCGTCCGTCTGGTCCTACGAGCGCAACCGACGAAGCCTTCCCCCCGCGTTCGACCGGAGCGCCGACGACCACGTTCGCGGCGCGTGGGCGCGCGCACACATCGAGACGTTCTGGGCGAACCTCATGATCGAATACATCGACGCAATGCCCGAGCCCTCGGGTTTCAACGACGACCGACAGTTCGCGTGGAGCAGCCCGTGCTTCGAGCTCGGGACGCTGCCGTCGACATTGCCTCGCGAGCGTGGACGAGCTCAGACCAGGAACGTCAACATGCCGTGCCCGTTCGTCGCCGCCGCTTCGTAGACGGCACGCAGCTCGCCGAAGAGCTGCGCGAGGCGTGTCACCGACGCGAAGCCGTTCTCGAGCTGCGCGATGGCACGCCGCGCGTTCTCGTAGTTCCGTGCGACCACGTCATGCGGAAGCGACTCGAGCGCTCCGTGCACCTCGACGACGCGTGCAGGCGTGTGGATGCGGGCGGTGCTGCTCCCTTTGTCGCCGAGCGGACGGCCGCCGTGTGCGAAGACGGCGTCGCGGATCGCCGAGCTCCGGCCAGCGAAGACGAGGATCCCGTCCAGCGCAAACCCATCCGAGCCGAGATCGAGCATGTCCGGCACCGCATCTTCCGTGAGCTCGTCGACGAGCGCCGGATCTTCCTCGAGCAGCGCCAGGCGCTTCGCGGAGAGCGGGCAAAGGCAATAGCTGATTCCCACGGTGCTCCCCTTCTCCCGTACGTGCGATGGCGTCAACCCGGTGCCCGGTCGCGTCGCGCGCCGCCTTCAGCGGACGAGCCGCCTTCAGCGCGAGCAAGCCGTCGCGCGCCAGGTCGAGCGAGCGCGATACGCGCTTGCCCACGACCACACCGCGTCGCGCGAGCGTCGGACGTCGATCACGATCGTGGTCGATGCTTGCGCACGGCCGCCGGTGCGCTCTGCGCTTTCTCGAGCAAGGAGCGACGCCGGCAGCTCGTGCCGCCAACGAAGTCGAAAGCAGGGGTGCGTTGACCGAGCGGATGGGCAGCGCGATCGATGCCGATCCGGGTGATCGATCGCTTCGTGGCTCGCAAACACTGGGAATCACTCGCTTCCCGTTCCCCATACCCCACCGCGGGATCGCCTCCGACGACGGAACACCTTGTGCCAGAGGGCGTACATGCGCTTCGCCGCCGTCCTCGCTTCGACGCTCCTCCTGACGACCGCCGCCTGCGCGGTGAACACCGATCTCGACGAAGCAGCTTCGACCCAGTCGGATCTCGTCAACGGCGGGGACTACTCGGGTTGCTCGCTCACTCGGTCCTCGATCCTCGCGTCGACGTCCCCGGCGCGGCAGCGCGCGATCCGCCGCGGCTTCAGCTGGCTCGATACGGACGTGCCGTACAGCCAGTCGGCGTCGCACCAGGGTTACCGCACCGACTGCTCCGGGTTCGTCTCGATGTGCTGGGAGCTCGGCTCGTCGCCGAACACCGCGGCGTTCATGGCGGGCACGGGCAAGGCAACGGCGCTCGCGTCCTACGACGAGCTGCTCCCGGGTGACGCGTTCATCCGCTCCGGCCATGCGGCGATGTTCCTCGGATGGGAAGATGCAGCGCACACGAGCGCCTGCATCATCGAGCTCGCGAGCACGGCTTCGGACATGCAATTCCGCTCGCGGAAGGCCTCTGCGCTGCGGAGCTCCGGAGCGAAGGCCTTCCGCGCGGACTACCTCGCCAATGACCTCGGAAGGCCCGCGGCCACCACCGGCGAGACCGCTCCTCCGCCCGCCCCGCCGCCTCCTCCGGCGACGAACGACGATCCGCCGGAGGACGATCCGGCGCCGGCTCCGACCCCGGCCCCCCCGGAGACCGACGAGACCGACGAGACCGCCCCGCCTCCGGCGAGCGCCGAAGAGAGCGAGCAGGGCGAGGAGAGCGAGGAGAGCGAGGAGAGCGAGGCGTACGAGGTACCGCTCCAGCCTTCACAGTCGGACGGCGATCCGGGCGACGAGCTCGAGCCCAAGTCCAAGAAGGGTCGCCGCAGAGCGTCGCTCGCGCCGGTCGCGAGCGCCGGGTGCACCGCTGCCCCGGGCAGTGTCGGAACCGCGACGGGCCTTCCTCTCCTCGGCGCGCTCATCGCTGCGAACGCCATCGGCCGGCGCGCGCGTCGTCGTCCCGGCGCCTGAAGCGCCAACTGACCGCCGGGCAGGGCCTCACGATCGCGCTCGGCGGCGGGCGATGGCGTGCACGTGGTCGACGACGGCGCGCTCGCTGCTTCGAAGCGTGCGTTCGCCCCCCCGAACGTCTCGGCGCGTCGGAGCGCGTCGGGGGCTGGCGCGCCGCAAAGCCGCCCTGTGAACGCCGAGCCGTGCCGTCGATCCGTGGCGAGATGGCGTCGCGGGCGCCCGGGCTTCGTCCGTTACGCGAGGTTCGCCGATCGACTGTGAATGTTTCGTCATGATCTGCGGTCGTGCGCCCGCCGGAGCGGAGGCATGCGTCCTGCCTTGCCCGCGGCCCCGGCCGATCGTCGCGCCGATGGTGATCCGACAGGAATCCAGACAATGACGAACCTCCTTGCCAGCTATCAAGCGATGAACCTGCTCCGCCGAGATCTCGAGGACGTCCTCGAGCAGCTCCCCATTCCGCTCCGTATGCGCCGCGAGGCCGAGGAGCTGATCGACGCAGCTCCGTCGCCGGCCTGGCTCTGGCGCGCGATCGATCAGATGCTCGAGGACTACATGCCGCCCGCGATCGTGCGGCGGCGCATCGAGCGCGCCTTCGATCGAGCCTTCACCACGTTCCGTGGCGGATACGCCGCCGACGGCTTCTCCCGCGGCGGACGCCTCGACGCTTTTGGTCGTGGCTACGGCGAGGGCTCCTTCCGCCAGACCGGTGACTGGTTCGGCCGCACCAACGTCAACGACGGCTGGAGCCGCTCGTTCGACGGCCGGCACGGCACCTTCGGCGCGTTCGCCGGCCAGAACGCGCATTGGCCGACGAACGGCTCGTTCTTCGCGAACGGCCACTTCCCGACGAACAGCGCGTTCTTCGCGAACGGTCACTTCCCGACGAACAGCGGGTTCTTCGCGAACGGCCACTTCCCGACGAACAACGGGTTCTTCGCGAACGGCCAGTTCCCGACGAACAACGGCGCGTTCTTCGCGAACGGCCACTTCCCGACGAACAACGGGTTCTTCCCCACGAGCTCGTTCTCCTCCATGAACGGCGGTCTGTCCAACAACGGGACCTGGGCGAACAACGGGGCTTGGGCGAACAACGGGTTCTTCCCCACGAGCTCGTTCTCCTCCATGAACGGCGGCTTCCCGAACAATGGGATCTTCTCGACGAACCCGTTCTTCTCCACGAACGGCTTCGGCACCAACGGGATCTTCTCCACGAACGAGCAGACGATCCCGGTCGAGGTGATCGAGCGTGAGCACGACATCGTCGTGCGCGCGGAGATCCCCGCTCGCGAGCACGACGTCGACACGCGCATCACGGGCGACAACGTGCTCACCATCCGCGCCCAGCTCGTCACCGGGAACATCGTGACCCGCACGATCCCGCTGCCGCGCAACGTCGACGTGAACCGCGTCCAGGCCGTCTTCCAGCGCGGCGTGCTCGAGGTTTGCGTGCTGAAGTTCGACTCGACCCGCGGTCATCGCGTCCCGGTGCAGCGCGAGACGGGCTTCCGCACGAACGTGGGCGACGTGCGCTCGTACGTCAGCTGAAACGCAGACGTCTCGAGCTCTCGACTTGCTGCGACGGCGACGCTCTCCCCCCGAGCGCTCGCCGTCGTGGCTTTTTTTCCGTGCGACATGGCGAACAGCCAGAGCGCCGGGGATGCGTCCTTCGAACAGCGGATGCTGCGCGCCCGACACGCGAAGCGGCGGGCGCCGAAGCCTCACCCTTTCAGCGATCGCGGCTTGTCTTCCGGCTGCCAGAGCCCCAGGCCAAAGCCATCGGGATCCAGAAAATCGGCGCTCCACGTCGTCTGACGAGCTACGGGCCCGGCGCGCCCAATCGACGGCCCTCGATGCTCGGCGGAACCATCACCTCGTGTGCGCTCGCGCGCATGCCGCCCGTCACGCGCCGGCGCTTCGAAGCGACGCGACGGCGGAGCGCACGGCCTCACCGGAAAGCCCGAGCTTCGTCGCAAACCACACGATGGCGCTCTCGGGCTTCGCGTGCATCGTCATGCGAGGTTGGCCGAGCACGAACATTCGGACGACCGCGCGCATGACCATCGACTGCACGCCCTCGCCGTGCACGCAGAAGGCGACCCACACGTCTTCGAGCTTCTTCGCCTGCTGGAAGATCCTGCGCTGACGAGCCAGCAGCTCCTCCGAGCTGAGCCCGGCCTCACCCGGAACGATCGCGAGCGCGCCCGCGGGGCGGTTGACGCTCGTTCGCTCCATCGCATGCGCGATGGCGTCGAGCGACTCCGTCGTGAGCGCTTCGGTTCGTACGAAGATCAACGCCCTGCCGTCGAGCACGCCCACGGCGTTCCCGGCACGCCGATGCAGCACCTCGAGAGTCACGGATGGCCCCAGCGCACGCGTCGATTCTACACGAGCGTAGAATCCATACCCATCAAGCAAAAAGGAGGCGGAGGCGTGCTTCCTGGAGGCGGACCTGCTCGTAGCTTCGGGAGCGTGACGAGGAGGAGCGGGTTCTCGACGGCAGCCCTCGGCGTGCAGCGTGGACCTCTGCCAGGGCCGGCAACGAACGCTTATCGCCGAGGCGATCGCGAGCGCGACGATCACGCCTGCCGGACCTGCCACGTCGCGGTCGCTCGCGAGCACGATCGCTCGCTGCACGCTGCACCGAACGAGGCGATGGAGGTCTACGTCCGCTGGGCGTGGCGTCAGGGCAACGGGCAGCTGATCCGGAGCTCGTCGTAGCGCCCGGTGAGGCCGCCGTCGAAGTTGTAGAGATGCACTCGCGAGAGGGCGTTGATCCCGGACCCGCGGAATGGAAGCGCCGTGACGCGCCGCGTGCCGTTGACGTCGATGTCGATCGTCTTGGCTACCCAGTCGAAGTCGATGTCGAGGCGCATCCACACGTCGGGGACGATCGGCGTGACGTCCCTCTCGGCCGTCGAGCTGACGGCGATCCACGAGCCCTCGCTGCCCCGGGCAAAGATGAGCGCGATGGCGTTGGTCCCCGAGACTGCGTTGTCACCGAGCACGATGTAGTTGTGGGATCCCGTTCCCGACGATGGCCGGACCCACGCCGTGAAGCGCCGCGGCTGGCACGCGGTGAACGCGTACCGCGCACCGTTCATGTGTCCTGCGTCTCCGCCGACCTCCACGTACCTCGCGGTCCCCAGCGCGCCGCCGCCCGCCGTCGCGACCGCGATCGTCCCGCTGGCCACGGACCAGCCCAGCGTATTTCCGTCCTCGAAGTCGTCGCCGCGCCACCCGCACGGCGCCTGGCACGCGTTGGCGTTGTCGATGTTCTTCACCGCGACCGCGGCCGGCGTCAGGCCCGCGTACTTCGCGTCCGCGCTCGTCGACGCGGAGAACGCGACGGCGTAGGTGATGTCGCCGTCGGTGATCTCGTCCGGCAGGCCCTTGACCGTGACGAACTGCGGCGTGTCCCAGTTGGCCGCCGTGAACACGAGCGACGTCTTGTTGGTCTCCCCCTCGGTGAGATCGTTCGATGCGAACGTGAGGGTCACGTCCGCCGTCGGACGCGAGTCGAGGACGACGCTGAACGCCGCCGTCTTGCCGTCCTCGTTGGTGTCGCCCGAGATGGGGCTCACCGTGATGCCCGCGGTGTCGTCGTCGACGTTCGTGAGGTCGACGCTCGGGACGGCCAGCGCCGCGTAGAGCGGATCGACGCTCGTGGTGGCGGCGAAATCGATCTGGTAGGCCTTGTCCCCGTCGTCTTCCGGATCGTCCACGCCCGTCACGGTCACGGTCTGCGGCACGTTCCAGTCGTCGGGCGTGAAGACGAGCTCGGTCACGGCGATCGTGCCCTCGGCCGGCGTGTCCGACGTGAGCGGGATCGTGACGTTGGCGCTCGGCTTCGTGCGCAGGACGACATCGAACGTCGCCTGACCTCCCGCCTCGGTCGTGTGGCCGCTCGGCGCGCCGACAGTGACGCCCGCCGTGTCGTCGTCGACGTTGGTGAACGTGAGCGGCGCGATCGCGACGGCCGCGTAGGCGGCGTCGGCGCTCGTCACCGGCTCGAACAGGATCTTGTAGGACTTGTCGCCGTCGTCGAGGACGTCGTCGGCCCCGGTGACCGTGACCGTCTGCGCGACGTTCCAGTTGGCGACCGTGAACGTCACGGTCGCCTTGTCGACCGTGCCCTCGCTGACGGTGTCGCTCGCGATGCCGATCGTGACGTCGGCCGTCGGAGCGCTCGCGAGCTTCATCGAGATCGTGGCGGTGCCGCCGGCCTCCGACGTCATCGTGACGTCGGCCTGGACCTGGACGCCGGGAGTTGGCGGCGCGTCGGACACATCTCCGTTCGATGCGTCCGCCGCGGAGGCGCCGGCGTCGCTCCCGCCAACGTCCGACGACGCTTCATCCCCGCACGCGGCGAGGGCGACGCTGCAACCGAGGATCAGAGCGAGCGGGTGGCGGCGAATGTGGCAGGGCATGCGATCGCCGATCGTGACACGAAGAAGTCCGCTTGGTCGATCGTGAACAACGGGCCGCATTCCTCGAGTCAGCGACGGCCGCTCACCGCCGCTGCTCGCACGCCCTCGCGAAGGATCAGACCGCTGACGACCGTGCAGCACCGCGGAGCCGCGCCATGTCTTTGACCGGCGAGACGCCGAACTGCCGCGCGTACTCCCGGCTGAATTGCGACGCGCTCTCGTAGCCCACGTCGAAGGCGACATTCGCCACCGCACCCGGCGACGCGAGCAGACGGAGGCGTGCTTCCTGGAGGCGGACCTGCTTGTGGAAGGCGTGCGGGCTGAGGCCCGTGGCGGCCTTGAAGTGGCGGTGGAAGGACGACACGCTCATCGACGCAACGCCGGCCAGCGTCTCGACCGGGAGCGGCTCGGCGAGATGCGCGCGGATCCACTTCACCGCGCGCTGGATCTGCGAGAGGCGGCTGCCCGTCCGCGCGATCTGGCGCAGGATGATCCCGCGCGGGCTCTGGAGGACGCGATAGAGCAGCTCGCGCTCGAACATCGGCGCGAGGAGCGGGGCATCCGCGGGAGCATCGAGGAGGCGGAGCAGACGGCGCAGCGGATCGTGCATGGCCTCCGTCGCCGTCGCGAGCGCCAGTGCCTCCACCTCCTCCGTCAGCTCAGCCTCCGTCGGTGGCGGAAGCTCGAGCAGCATCGCCGCGATGAACGCCGGGTCGAGCTTCAGCGCGACGGCGAGGTACGGCTGCTCCTCGCTCGCATCGAGGACCGTCCAGGTGACCGGCACGTCGAGCGACGCGAGGAACATGCTGCCTGCCCCGTACTCCACGGTGCGGTCACCGCTGCTGAGACGCTTGGCGCCCTGGAACGCAAAGTAGAGCATCGGCTCGAACATCGCTGGCGTCGGCCCCATCGGTCTGGTTGCGACCCAGAGCATGACGCCGGGGAGCACAGGCGGAGACGGCGGAGCAGCTCGACCGTCGCCACGTGGCGCATGGCGCATGATCAGATCGCGCAGCTCGCTCGACGCTTCAGTCATGGAGTCGGCTTCCCTTACCGCTTTGATAGAATCAGGCAAGACTCCGACAGCATCTGGCGAGGGCCCTCCGGGGCCCGGCTCTATGGTCTCCCCCATGAGCAAGACGGCACTGATCACCGGAGCGAACAAGGGAATCGGGCGCGAGATCGCGCGCCAGCTGGGGAAGATGAAGCACACGGTGTGGCTCGGCGCTCGCGACGTCGAGCGCGGCGAGAAGGCCGCCGCCGAGCTTCGTGCCGAGGGTATCGACGCCCACGCGCTCCGGCTCGACGTGACGAGCGACGCGAGCGTGAAGGAGGCAGCGTCGATCTTCGCGAAATCGGGCACGCGCCTCGACGTCCTGGTGAACAACGCCGGCATCGCGCTCGGTGGCTACGTTCCGCCGAGCCAGACGAGCCTGGACGACATGCACGCGATCTACGAGGTGAACACCTTCGGACCGGTGCGCGTCACCAAGGCGTTCTTGCCCTTCTTGATCGCCGCCGGCCAGGCGCGGATCGTGATGATGAGCAGCAGCCTCGGCTCGATCGCGGAGCAGCTCGACCCGACGAGCCATACGTACGGCGTGAACCTCCTCGCCTACAACTCGTCGAAGAGCGCGCTGAACATGATCACCGTGGCGTTCGCCAAGGAGCTGGCCGCTCACGGCATCAAGGTCAATGCCGCCAATCCCGGCTACGTGGGCACCGATCTGAACGACTTCCAGGGATATCGCTCCGTCGAGGAAGGCGCCCGGATCGCGGTGCGGCTCGCCACGCTCGGCCCGCAGGGGCCGACCGCGGGGTTCTTCCACGACGGCCACGTGAACGACCTAGGCGGCCGCCACGCGTGGTGAGCGCATCGTCGTCGTGGGCCATCGGAAGCGGTCGCGCCACGGATGACCTTCGAGGACCTCCTTGCGGTCGTCGAAGCCGTTCGATTCGTCGACTGACTGTACGCGCGACTCGTCGACGTGTACGCAGGGAGACACAACACGGAAACGTGTGCCTCGAGCCGCGCATCCGAGCCGCCGGGCCTTCGCGCGTCGATGTCATTCTTCCCGCAGAACCGCGATACGCGGCCGATCGTCCTCGCGATGGGCGCGGCAACGCTGGTTCATGCGCTGCTTCTCTTCGTGAGCACGCGCTCCACCCCCAGGGCAGGCGCTGCGCTCGACGCCGATGCCAGCGTCGTCGAGGTCGCCTTGCTCGAGGCACCCACGGAGAGCGCGCTCGAGGCACCCGTCGAGCAGGGAGCAACCTACGTGGTGGGGGATCGATCGCCGCAGGCTACGACGCCGGCACGCGCGGAGGCGCGTGTGCCGACGCCGGCCGCGAATGCATCCCCGTCGACGGACGCGCCCTCCCAGGCAGCAGTCGTAGAGGCACTGGGATCGGCTGCGCCGGTGATGCTCTTCGCACCTCCTCCGGGCGGACTCGGAATCGCGGGGACCGGACCGAACCCGTTCGCCGGCACGGCGGGCCCGGCAGGTCAGGCAGGCTCGGCAGAGCGACCGGCGCCCGGGAGCTTTCACTCCGCTGCCCCCGACGCGCCGACCGCCGCCGAGATGAAACGTGCGGTGGAGACGTCGATGAAGGACGCGATACGTGCTCGAGACGTCGCCGCAGGACTCGGACCAGAAGGACCTGTGCTGAGCGCGCTCCAGGACGCGACGTACGGAGGTCTCGCGCCGGAGCACGGGAGCGCCACGTTCGTCGCCGTGGTCGACGCGAGCGGTAGCGTCAGCGACCTTCGCCTCGTTGCGTCGGATGGCGCCGAGGCGGGATGGTCCGACACGCGCGAGCGTGCGATGAAGGCGCTGAAGGGCAAGAAGCTCTCGCTCCGCGGAGGGGGTGGCGCAGAGCTGCGGATCGCCGTCGTGTCCGACGTCCGGCTTCCGAGCGGCAACACGCCGGGCGCTCCGATCCGCCCCGGCCTCACGTCGGGAATGTTCGACGTCACGGACATCAGCGCGAAGCCACGACGCATCGTGCGCGCCCGTCTCGTCTCGATATCGAGTCTTTGACCGTATCGACCACCTGGCACGGGTCACGGCGCGCTCGAGCTCGACTGGAACATCGGTCGATCGCTCGACATGCTGCGCGAAGTGCCTCGGAGCGAGAACGTGAACGCGATGGTGGCCGATCTCCATCGCGTTCACGACTGTGTCCCCACGGCAGGGAACTATGTGTGCGACACGGACTATCCCGCCCCAGGCTCCATCACGGACATGTAGCGAGCGTCTCCGCGAGCGCACTCTCCGTCGGGCGGGTGCGTCGGTTGTCGGACGCGCAGTGGATGAGGACGGCGGCGCCGCTGCGCGAACATCGATCCATGATCCGCTCGGAGCCCGCCTAAGAGCGCGAGACCTCTACACCCACAGCGTCGTCAGGTGTGGGCACACCGCTTGCTGCCCTCGTGGGTATGACGCCTTTCCGAACCTTGATGCTCGCTGCCGCTGCCGCGCTCGCCGTTGCTTGCAGCGGCCCGGACGCAACGACCGACGAGGCGACGAGCGATCATCCGCTCACCGAGTCCGTGTTCGAGGAAGGAAGGACGTACGACGTCAAGGTCGGTTGGCGCGACCTGATGGGCCCTGCGAAATTGCGGAAGCACGGCACGAAATACGAGCTCACGGTTCGCCCCGTGTTCGTTGGTGCTGGCTACTTCTCGAGGACGACTCCAGCCGAGGTGAAGCAGGTCTTCGGGGGCGAGCCCAACGCGGCCTATTTCGGGACGGGCGCGACGTCACTCGACGAGATTCCTGCTCTCGAGCAGCGGCTCCTCGAGGTGCTGGAGGTCGTGCGCGAGGTCTACGGCACCGACGAGCTCACGCTCGTCATCGACCCGATCTTCGCCAACGACGCGACGTTCGTGAGCGAAGAGGATCTGAGGCAGCAGGACTACCGCAGCTACCAGCAGGCGTTGAACGAAGGCGTCAGAGCCGCGCGCCGCGATGGGACGCTCGAAGGGCCACCGATCTTCGTCACGGCTCTCCCGGATCCGATGGTGATGACGCCGAACCTATGGGACGTCTATTCGAACCCGCTTCTCGTCGCGCACGAGTTCGGTCATCTCATGGGGATCCTGATGGAGGGATACGAGCTCCAGGACTACCCGCCCATGGGGATCATGAACGCGGAGCCGAACTTCACCGCGCTCGAGAAGCTCGCTCCCGGCACTCGGGTGCGTATGGTCCCCACGGACTTCAGCGAGCTGATGCAAGCGATGGCCCGAAGCGCTGGCCTCCCGGCCACGGGCGCCGAGCTCGATGCGGCGTTTGGAGCGCCGGACGTGTTCTGGGACAGCGTTTACCAAGATCCCGACTATTGGCACATGACACACGAACAGAGGGTCACCGAAGCAGAGAGGCTCGTCGTGCAATGGATCGCCAAGGGAAAGCCGTCGCCCACTCGGCATGATCCTTAGTCGGAGGCCTTCTTCGTCGAGAGCGCCGTTGCGGGGCCGTCAGCTGCGGCTCGTCAACGCGACGATCCGCAGGACACGGATTTGTCCCCTCGAAGAAAGCTCGGTTGCAGGTCGCCCTCGGTTCGCGGTCTGGTCACGCGAGCGCCGGCGGTGCAGCAGTATCGGGGTGAGCTAATTCACGGGCGAGAGCGGCGTGTCGACGAGCTTCCGGATCGCCATTCCGCCCGGGTAGCCGTAGCTCGCATAGTAGCCCCAGCCCCAGATCGTCGCGGAGAAGGCGCCCTCGCTCCGCATGCGCTGGAGGCCGGTGATGCACTGCTTGTCGCCGAACTTCTCGCCCGGCTTGAACCCGCGCGAGAGGTCCACGCGCCGGTATTCGTACTCACCCCGCGTGCCGATGGGGATGAAGTCCGGCAGCTCTCCGGCGCACTCGAGCCACACGTCCTTGAACTCGCCGCGCGTGCTCTTTCGGACGATGACGAGCGAGCTCTCGGGGTAGCTCGTGTCGGCGTAGAAGCTGTACGCGTTCATGAACTGCCCGGCCGGCACGACGTTGACGAAGTCGGGATCTCCCATCCCGCCGAGGCCCTGGCCGCCGCCGCCGGACATGCGCACCCCGAGGTAGAATGGCTGGTCGGCGTTGCGCGAGCGGACGACGAAGGGCTCGCTCGCCCGCGCCCGGAAGAGCACGAGCTCACCGGCATTGATGGTGACAACCCCGGTCGACCCATCGAAGGCGCATCCTACCACCGAGCGGGCATGGTCGCGGACCGCCTGCAGCTCGACGACAGATGGACGCGGTTACCGGTGCCCGATTCGAGATCCATTCGGATGGCACCACGGTACGACTCGCGCGATCGCTACAGGCAGAGCTCGACGACAGCACCCAACGCGTTGCTGCCTCACTGCCGCGCCGGCGAGGCGGTTGGCGCGAGCCCGTCATATGTTGGAGAGAATGGCCATGGTGATGAGAGACCGTCTGGGCAATCAGGTGACGTTGACCGAAAGCGCCAGCCTGACCGCGGTCGACGACTTCGTGATGGGCTTCGTCTCCTGCGAGGCGCGCGCGGTGAACGTGCTCTCCGCCGCCGATGATCCGAGCCCGATCGTGCAGGCTTACTGCGCAGCGCTGCACATGTTCGCCGAGTCGCGAGACGCAGCCGCGAACGCGCGTCCGTTCATCGACCGCGCGCAGGCCGGAGCTGGCGGCGCCACCTCACGCGAGCAACGCTTCATCGCCGCCGTCGCGGCCTGGGTCGATGGCGAAATCCCGCGCGCCGTCGCGCTCCACCACGAGCAGGCGCGCGAACACCCGCGCGACCTCGCCTCGTTGAAGCTCGGGCAGTATCACTGCTTCAACTCCGGAGACTCTCCTGGCCTGCTTCGACTCGCGCTGGCGGCGCTTCCGGCGGCCGCAGACGTGCCCTATCTGCACGGCATGGCGGCGTTCGGCTACGAGCAATGCCACCTGATGCGCGAGGCGGAGGACTCCGCGCGTCGCGCGATTGCCATGTGCCGCAAGGAGCCGTGGGCTCACCACGCGCTCGGTCATGTGATGCTCACCGAGGGGCGCATCTCCGAGGGGCTCTCGTTCATGCAGAGCGTGAGCGACACGTGGACCGAGCTCAATTCGTTCATGGTCACGCACAACTGGTGGCATGTCGCGCTGTTCTTGATCGAGCTGAGGCGCGACGCGGAGGCTCTGGCGGTGTACGACGAGCAGGTCTGGGGAGTCGTCGAGGAGTATTCACAGGACCAGATCGGCGCGGTCTCGCTGCTGGCGCGTTTCGAGCTCGCGGGGATCGACGTCGGTGATCGCTGGCAGGACGTAGCAGGCCATCTGGTGCATCGCCTCGACGATCACGTGCTCCCGTTCCTCGACGTCCAGTATCTCTATGGTCTCGCGCGTGCAGCTCGTCCCGAAGCCGACACGCTGCTCCGCCACATCGAGTCGTATGCAGAACGAGCGCCTGCGCCGGCACGGTCCGCCTGGCAACGCGTGGCGGTCCCCGCCGCACGGGGGCTGCTCGCCCATGCTCGTGGCGACTTCACGTCCGCCATCGAGGCGCTGGGCCTCGCGTTGCCGCGTTTGGTCGAGATCGGCGGCAGCCACGCGCAGCGTGATCTCTTCGGGCAGATCTACCTCGACGCGTTGATCCGCGACGGTCGCGAGACCTCGCTCGCCGGCGCGCAAGGATTGCTGCAGCAGCAGCTCAACGCGCAACCGGAGTCGCGACGACTGCGCCGGCAGGCGAACGCGGTCCATGCCGCGCTCGGGCTACCGGAGCAGCGCTCGGTCGGAGTGGCAATGCCAACGTCCGTCGCGGGCGCGACGACCCCATGACCGCCGGGCTGCCAGCCGATGGCTCGGGTAGTGCGTCGACCGCGGCGCGGACAACCTTGCCGAAGGCGGCGCTCTCGTTCTGGGTCTCGTTGCCACCGTTCGTGGCGAGGGCCAACACCAGGTCCTTGCTCGGGACAACGACCAAGGCCGCATGAAACCCTGGGCCGCTTCCGTCGTGTTCCAGGCTCGGCGCGTCGAGCCTCGTGTTGCGAAACAGCCCGAGGCCGACGTCGCCCGCTGCGGTCATCGCGTGGAGCGGTGAAGCCGCGTCCTTCGAGGCCGCAACGAGCACCGCTCCGAATCGAGCGAGGTCCGGCATCGACGTCCACAGCCCCGTGAAGGGGATGGCGTACCGGCTCGCGTACCAACTTGGCGGATGGAACTCGTCCGCCCCCTGAACGACGACGCGGCCGTGGGCGGCGTCCTCGCCGAGCGTCGCGGGCCAGAAGGTCGACCGGGCCATTCCGAGCTCGCTCAAGTAGGCGCTCATGCAGTCGGCGAAAGAGCACTTGCCCGTCCGCTCCACGATCGCGCCGAGCAGCGCGTAGCCGGTGTTCGAGTACCTGAACTGCCCTGGCGCGCCTTCGAGAGGGAGATCCCACGCATCGGTGAGCGTGCGAAGAAGGTCCGGTGAGGACCACCGATTCGCCACCTTCTCGACGAGATCCTTGGGCTGATGCGGGAGCCCGCTTCGGTGCTGGACGAGCTGCCGCACGGTGATCGTTCCCGCGCGATCCACGCCGTCCTTGTCGCGCAGGGTCACGCCGGGAAGGTGCTTCGAGACGGGGTCGTCGAGGCCGATCACGTTTGCGTGGGCGAGGCTCACGATCCGCGCGGCCGTCAGCACCTTGCTCACGCTTGCCACGTTGAACCGACTCTCGTTCCCCGCTGGCGGTCCACCGTCCCAGAGCGTGCCGAGAGCCGCAGTCGTCGCGACGGAGCCGGCGGAGCCCGTCACGACGGCAGCGGTCCCGAACGGCGGCTGGAGCAGCGGCGCCATCGCACCTTCCAGCCGATCATGAAGGTGACGTTCCTTCGTGACGACGGCATCGGCTCCGCCCGCATCTTTGGCCGCGACGCTTCCGTCCGGGACATGCCCAGCGCCGGCTCCGCCACACGACGCCATCAAGGACGCTGCGGTGAGCGCAACAAGGTGGAGGGCTCTCATGAGTACGCCTGGACTGGAGTATCACGACGTCCGGCCGGTCGTCGCGACCGAGCCGCCCGCGCCCAAGCGAGCGGGCATGGCCTACAGGCTGGCCATCTTCGATTTCGATGGGACCCTCGCGAACTCCTTTCCATGGTTCTGCACCGTCCTGAACGAGGTGGTGTCCTTCGACATCTCGCCCCCGGCGTATGGTGCGAGGCCTGGCCGCTCGGCGCCACGTGCACCGCCGCCGGTGGCAGCTCGCCGACGCGGATCACGAGACGCCAGACGGCTTCCGGTGGCGCGTCGATCGTCAGCGCGGTCTCGACCACCGCAGCGTGATGCGCACTTCAGGTGACAGGCCTCGTCAATCAGTTCCAGAGTCTCGTGAGCTTCCGCTCGGCAGCCACGATGATCGTGTCCTCCGGCCCGAGCGCGATGCGAGCACCGGCGCCGTTCGTGTTCCCGACGACGAGGCCCCCCGGGGCGAAGCTCTCGTCGGGGGCGAGCGCGTGCGTCAGACGAAGCAGCCGCACCTCCCGTGTCTCGTCGACCGTGCAGAACGCCATGAGCCGCTCGCTGCCCGTGGGGACGACGCCGAAGGTGTCACATTCCGGGAACGACGGCGACTCGATACCGAGCGCTCGCACGGCCTCCGGCGCGCCGGTCGGCGAGACCTTGGCCACCGTCAGCTTGCGCGCGGCGTCGAGCCCGAACACGACGGTGGATCCACCGACGTCCGGCAGGATGAACACCCGTGTCTCGGCCCACCAGTTCCCCGACGCGGCGAAGAGGACCGGCGACGTGAAGCGCGCCGTCCCCGTGTTCGAGAGCTCGGTGAGGCGAACGTCGACCTTGCCCGTCCCGCTGATGCCGGGGTAGCTCGCGTAGAGCACGCTGCCGTCGGCTCTGGCGCCGAGCGCCAGAGGGTAGAGGCAGTTTTGCGGTTCGCAGGCAAGGCCGGCCGTCGCGTCGAAGCGAGCATCGCGCGCGCCGGCACCCCCGATGCGCTCGACGAAAGGCTTGTTGTCGCCCCCCCGCGCCCCGGCGGTGAGCAGGTAGCCCTGGCCTTCGACGACGGCGGGGCTCGCCGCCCAGATCACCGTGTTGTTCGAGTCGCCCCACCAGATAGCTCCGTCCGTCCCGAAGCTCAGGTCGACGCCGCCGTCGGCCCAGAACCGGCCAGCCCCGCGTTCTTGGTTCAGGAGGAGGATCTTCGAGTCCGGCTGGATGAACAAGCAGGGCCGATGGTCCGGGCAGCCGACGACCGGGCCTGAGGCGATCCGTCCGGAGATACCGAAGCCCACGTCGAGCGCCCCCTTCGCGTCGAACTTCACGACGGTGCTCCAGTCGTAGACCACGATCGCCTGCCCGGTCTCCGTCACTGCGAGCGCCCGGACCGTGGCACTCGATGGCTGCTCGATGCCCGGAGGTTGGACCGAGACGACGCCGCCGTTGCCGAACGAGAGATCAGGCGTCCCCGGCGCGCCCGTGATCCGAAGCTTGATCGTGGCGGTCGCCGTGTGGCCGCTGGTCTTCGCCGTGACGACTGCATCCGCGGGTGTCCCCTGGACGGAGTCGCTCGATGCCTCGATGACGATGTCGACCTCGGTCTGGTCGGCCGCTGCCGTCACCACGCGCGACGTGACCCCAGCGGGCAGCCCTGAGACCGAGAGCTCCACGGGGCCAGGTGTACCCGCTCGCGTCAGCTTCACCGGCATCCGCGAGGGGCTGCCCTGGATGACACGCAACTTGGAAGCGACCTCGATGGATACCTGCATATCGCTCGAAGCATCCGGTGTCCCGGCAGGCGGTTCGGTGTTCGTACCGCCTTCGCTCACCCCCGCGTCGCTGCATCCAATGCCAGAGAGAACGAGAACCGCCCGAAGGATGCTAGAACGCATATTGCGCTCACGGTATCGGACCGTTGAGCGCATTACCACGGTGGATTCGGCACAAGCGATCACGCACATGTAGATTGGGAGTGCGCCGCTGCGCGTCGATTCCGACGGCGCGGCTCGACGCACGCGGGAGCCCAATACGGCGGACCTCGCGCAGACTCCGCTCCGGCGCGGGCCCCCTTCAGGTCCGGGCACAGCGTACGACGTTGCCGGCGCGTTCGCGCGTGCGTCACCGCGCCGTTCGGCAGCTCTGGCAGGCCGGACAGAACGTCGTCGAGCGACCTCCGAGGACGATCCGCTCGAGCGTATGACCGCAGCGCGGACACGGCTGGCCCTGCCGTCCATAGATGCAGAACGCCTCCTCGGCGACGAGGCCGCGCCTCTGGAGATCGCGGAGCGTTCGGTGGATCGTCCAGCGCAGGCCCGAGGCGATCGCCCGGAGGTCGGAGGTCGAGAGCGAGCCCGCCTTGCAGCGTGGATCGATGCCGGCCTTCCACAGCGCCTCGTTCGCCTGGATGTTGCCGACGCCCGCGAGGACGGTCTGGTCCATCAGCGCGACCTTGATCGAGCTCCGCTGGCGGCGCGCCAGCTTTCGCGCGAGCGCTTCGAGATCGACGCCGTCGTCGAGCGGGTCGGGACCGAGCTCCCTCCACGTCGCGATGTCGTCGCGCGCGACGATCATGCGCCCCCACCGTCGAGCATCGACGTACGCGACGCGCGAGCGCGCTCCGCGCCGCTCGACGTCGAAGCTCACGCGTTCGAAGCGAGGAGGAGGCTCACCCGGACGGACCTGCACGAACCAGCCGCTCATCCCGAGATGAGCGAACACGTATCGGCCGTCGTCGAGCGTGAGCTTCAGCCAACTCCCGCGACGCTCGATGCGATCGACGGCTCGGCCGCGGAGCGCCCGTACGAACGCGCGCGGCTTCTCGGGGCGAACGATCCGCGCATCGTCCGTCTGCACGCTCGCGATGCGCGCGTGAAGCATCCAGCGCGCGAGGTGCTGGCGCGTGAGCTCGACCTCGGGGAGCTCCGGCATCGGGTCGATGCTACTGCTCCGCCCCGGGAGCGCCATCCCTCGACGCTCCGCCGCCTTCCGTGAGGCGCTCGGGATCCGCTCGGCGAACGACATCGAGGCCGCTCGTTGAGCACGCCGCCGGTCCGGCAGTAGCAGACCACGAACGCGTCTGCCGGTGTCCGCCTGACCGGCAGTCGGACGCGTCGCGCCATCCTTGCCCGTTGCCGAAACGTGGAACTCGTGTTGAGTTCGAGATGCGATGCCGCGTCCCTCGTCGAAGCAGCTCCTGCCCCTCATCATTGCTCTAGCTGCCGCACGGCTCGGCACCGGATGCGAGGAAGACCCCTTCAACCCTCCGTCGTTCGACCTGAACCTGGATTCGGGCGTCAGCCTGCCTCCAGCAGCGGATGGCTCCTTGCCCACAGACGCTGCTGGCGATGGCGATGTCGGTGACGCGAGCGATGCCGCCGACGCCGCCATCGAAGCGGAAGCCGGTGACGCAGGTGCCGCCGTCGTCGTGACGACCGCACCGGTCGACCGACGCGTCGGAGTGGGGACGGCCTCGACGATCGCGATCACGTTCGGCACGCCGATGCAGCCCGGGAGCGTGACGGTGCAGGCCGGCTCCGGCGCTTGCACGGGCTCGGTGCACATTCTCGTAGGCCCCAACTTCACCACGTGCATCGGCGCCACGAAGACGACCACGGACAACGTCGTCTTCACGTTCACGCCGGCCGCGAGCCTCGAGAACGAGCGGCGCTACAAGGTCTCCGTAGCGGGCGCGCTCGCGGCCGACGGTCGGTCACTGACACCCTACGAGATGACGACCGGCTTCTTGACCCACAAGTTCGCGGTCGATGCCAGGGTCCTCTACATGGCGAACGCCGCCTCGGGCAACCTCGGTGGCGTGGCGGGCGCGGACAACCTGTGCTCGACGAAGCCCACCCGCCCAGCCGGCGTCGTCGCCGCGAAGGCGATGATCGCGGCGACCACGCGCACGGCGTGCAGCGTCGCCAACTGCGGCGCCGGCAACACCCAGCTCGACTGGGCGCTCCGCCCGAACCAGCACTACGTCCGTGAGGACGGCGCTTACGTGTTCCTCACCGATGCCAACGGCATCTTCACGGCGTATCCGGGAGAGCACGATCTCGGCTCGAGCCTGAACTTCTGGGACGGTCTGAACGCGAACTGGACCACACGCGGGCCGAGCTGCGACGACTGGACGTCGACGGATGGCGACGGAGCCGTCGGCTTCGACGTTGGCTTGAACAACGCCTGGCTCACCGGCGGCACCCTGCCCTGCTCGGCCTTCCGGCCCTTCGTTTGCGCCGAGCAGTGACGTACCCGTCGCGGACGTCGAAGACGGCCTCATTCGGCCTCATTCGGCCTTATTCGCAGTGGGGGCGCACGGTCACGAGCTGGTTCGGTAGGCCCAGCACGAGCGCGCCATCCGTCTCGAGCATCGATCGGGGCGCGTCGCCGAGCAGGAGCTGCGTCATCTCGTTCTTTCCGAACGCGGCGACCCCGAGTCCCTTGCGCGTGTCGGCCGCGAAGTAGGCGAAGTTGCCGTCGAACCCGAGGAGGTGGGGGATGAACATGGACAGCGTCGAGGCCTCCACGCGCGAGACGACGCCCTTACCGAGCTCGATCCAGACGAGCTCCAGGCCGGTCGAGACCACCGCGCGCGTCCCCGAGATGCGGACGTCCATCGGAGCAAGATCGGCATCGAGGTGTACTTCGTCGACGACCTTCGGTGGCACGGTCGTGAGGTCCAGCCACAAGAGTGCCCCTCCGACCTGCCACATCCCGATCGTGACCACCGCCCGCTCAGCGCGGGGGTCCACGTCGAACGCGCCCCACGACCCGCTGCTCGTTCCACTCGGAACTGGGAGTGGCGTCGATGGAGAAAGCGGCAGGTCGAACGCGGGCTGCGCCAGCTCACCGGCCCGTCCGAGCGTCGACATCGTCCAGCTCTGCAAGGTGACATCGAACTTCGGGCTCACGGGAAGTCGCATGCGGTAGAGGCCGCCGCCTGCCATCAGGAGCTCCCCCTCGCCGTCGTTCGGCAAGCGAAACGAACCTGTGAGCTGCCGCCGGCCATCGGCGTCGAGCATCCAGCGCTCGACCGGCAGCGGGTTCGGTTCCCAGCTCCTACCGACCCCCGCCCGGCGGGCGGAGTTGGAGCCTCCCCCGAAGAAGAGCTTCGGCCCCGGCGCGCTCTCCTCGAGCGTGACGTTGAACGTCAAGGGAATGCCGAACGCTCCACCACCGGCCAACACGGGCTTCGCCGGATCGTGGACGTCGACGACGGCGGTGCTCGCGTAGCCGACGACACGCACGCCCGCGCTCGCGGGTGACAGTTGATCGAACGGCGTGAGCGCCGGAACCCGCACCTCGTCGAGACGCCCGCGCGTGAGGTCGAACAGACGCTGGCCAACCTTGGTGATGACGGCCGAGCCATCGGCAGTGACGGCGTTGGGAAACGAGGAGCCGACATCGCCCTTGGACGGGAACTTCTGCAGGATCACCTCGTCGAGACGGACCGGCTGCTTCGCGCCGAGAGCGTCGTACAGGGCGACGAAGGCCTCCATTCCGCCGGACACGTCCCGCCATCCTTCGACGAGGAGCCGCGTGCCGATGAGCGAAGCCGCCAGAACGCCGCTCTCGGGAATCGAGGCCACCTCCGTGTGATCGCTCTGCCGGAGGATGCGCACCGAGCTCTTCTCTCTGAGGATGATGTGCCCGCTCCCCGTGCTCAGCCCGGCGTTGGGCGCGAACACGTCCGAGAGCACGGGATCGCCGCCGGTCTCGAGCGGGCTGGCATCGACGAAGCGGACGCCGTCCTGGGTGTTCACGTAGACGCGTTTGCCGTCGTCGCTCGTCGCGATGGAGCCGCAGTTCTCGATCCCCAAGGTTCCGACGACGCTCGCCGCGTCGGGGTCGCTCACGTCCACCAGTGTGATGGCGCTACCGAGGAAGAAGTCCCGCGTGCACGTCCAGATCCGCTTGCCGTGAGCGGCCAGGCTCACGATCTGTCCGTCGAGCTCGGGTATGCTCCTCTTCGCGATGGTCGGGGATGCAGCACCGGACGAAGAGGACACCGAGAGGATCGCGACCGCGCGAGTGCCGCGCCCCGCCAACGCAACCAGGTCGCCGTCGAGCGACTCCACGAAGGTAGCTTCGAAGGCATCCACATATGGGAGGCCGCCCTTCCAGGAAGCCACCACTTCCAGGCTCGTCCCTCGCCGCTCCGCCAGCTGGAGATGCGAGCTCTGTCCTGGACCGGTGACGGCAAGAAATCGGTTGCCGACCACGCCGAAGGCGCCTCCGGCGAGGCTGTCCAGAGTGCCTAGCCTCGCGAGGGGACCGGACGAGCGCGCGCCCGAGACGCAGGCCCCGGCTTGGCAGCGGTCGCCGAGCGTGCAGAAGTCGCCGTCGTCACAAGGCCGCCCGTCCTCGACGGCAACGAAGCGGCATTCGCTTCCCTCGGCGCGATCGTCGGTGCAGGGGTTGTGGTCGTCGCACGAGGGCGACGGCGGAGTGCCCCCATCGCCGCCGTCCTCGCCGACCAAGGCGTCGCGTCCGCTGTCGACGTCGTCGTCGACGTCGTGGGGCGGCCCGCCTCCGTCCTCGTCCGACCCGTGCGGACTCGCGACGGCACACGCGGACATCCCGACGAAGAAGAATCCGACCAGCCAGGCACTGCGACTCGAAATGAAAGCCAAGGAAGTACCTCCAAGAGAGAGCGCTTCGCGCAGTCCGCGACCCGCGTGTTCGAACAGATGTACGCCGCCGGCCGAATCGATCGCTCAATCAGCAAACGGCAATCGCCTGATCGCGCGCTGCCGTTTGGTGGTGGTCGACGACTCGACCGTTCCGTCGTCAATGAAGCTCGAGCTACATCCGCTCCGGAGCGAGCGACCAAGCTGAGCAGCGCGCCTTTGCCGGTCCTTCTCGCTCCCGGTCGAATTCGTGACGACGGTCGCCTCGGGCCCACACTGCCCCGATGTGTTTGCTGGCGACAGCCTGCCATTCCCTCAGTCGCGCGGCTGGTGTACCAGCCCCGATGGAGCTGTGGACAAGGCTGATTTCCGAGGGCTTTACGAGCACTTCCTGCCGCTTGTCGGCAGGTGGGTAGCGCGCCTTGGGATCCCGGCCCACGCGCTCGACGACGTCGTGCAGGAAGTTTTCCTCACGGTGTACGAGAAGCTCGACGACTTCGAGGCTCGGGCACCGCTCCGGTCGTGGATGTTCGGCGTCACGATCCGGGTGACCCGGAACTACAGGCGCAAGCGGACCACCGGTCCCGCGGGTGAAGAGGGCGCGATCGACGACGCTGTCGCCGATGGCACTGCGCATCCCGAGACCGTGGCGGCGCAGACGGAAGCATTGACCTTGCTCCAGCGGATCTTGAACGACCTCGATGACGAGAAGCGCGAGGTCTTCGTGCTCGCCGAGCTCGAGCAGCTGAGCGCATCGGAGATCGCGACGGTGCTCGAGATCAGCAGCAACACGGTGGCTTCACGACTCCGGCTTGCCCGCGAGGAGGTTCGGGCCGCGTGGGCCCGGGCGCAGGCGCGCGACGAGTGGAGGCTACGATGAGCGCAGACGACGACTTCGAGCGGTTCCTCGAGACCGCGCGCGCCGATCATGCAGCGACCGCGCTGCCGCCGGAGACGACGAAGCGCATCGAGGCGTCCGTGGGGGCCCGCGTCTCGTGGCGCCGCCGTCTGCCGGCAGGAGTCGCAGCCGCGCTCACGACGACGGCCGGGTCCGCCGCGGCTCGCGGTCAGCAAGAGGAGACCGGCGGCCCCTCGAACGATCGCCCGTCGACGCGAGGTCTCTCGTCGAAGGTCATCGCGGTCATCGCCCCCGTCGTCGGTCTCGCGGTCGTGTATTCGGTCACGACGGCACGGTTCTCGGAGCGGCCGTCCGATCCAGCGCAGGCGTCCACGCGTGTGGCCGCAGCGCCCATTGCCCAAGCGGCGCCGATGTCGGCGGCTCCTCTCCCGGCCGCATCGTCCATCGAGTCTTCTCTCCCGATCCTCGCCGCTCCGAGCGAGCTGCCCAACGCGAGAGAAGAGCCGCGCGCACGGCCGAACCGTCCTTCGACGCCCGCGGCATCCGTCGCCAGCCGCGCCGCCGACGGGTCGCTCGAAGCGGAGCTCGCGCTGCTTGCGGACGTGACCTCCGCGCTCCAGGGCAGTCGCCCCGCTCGCGCGCTCACGCTCATCGACGAACACGATCGGCGCTTCCCGAAGGGAGCGCTCGTTCCCGAGTTCGCCGCGCAACGCGTCGTGGCGCTCGCAGCTCTCGGCCGCAATGCCGAGGCCTGCAAGCGTTCGGCAGCCTTTCTCGCGGCCTATCCCAAGTCCCCCCTCGCTCCTCAGGTGCGCTCCTCATGCGTCGACCCGACTTCCAACCCGTAGCTGCGCTCGCCGCCGCGGCCCTTTTCGCCGTCCTCGGCGTCGCGAGCTGCGCTCAGTCCGACGCCCTCGTCGCTCGCGAGACGCCTTCGCAGCCGAGCTTCACTCCCGATCCCGACGGTGGCGATCCGGACGGAGGCGGCCTCCCGGCGGCTCCGCTCATGTGCATCGGCACGGTATGCCCGGACGGCTTCGGCACCTGTCTCTCGGGCCCGGTTGGTCGCGCACCGTACAAGTGCGGGACCGACCTGATGCGCGACGCCGACAACTGCGGCGCCTGCGGAAACAAGTGCGGACAATACGAGCCGCTCCACATGTCGTCACGTTGCGTGGACGGTCAATGCGTGGCCCAGTGCTCTTCCGGCGGCGGCTTCGGCGGGGAGGACTGGCGCGACTGCAACGGAAAGATCGCCGACGGATGCGAGATCGACGTCCTCACCGACGAGAAGAACTGCGGAACGTGCGGGAACGTCTGTCCGGACGGCGTCTCGTGCATCGAGGGCAAATGCGGATGCCCCACGGGTGAGACCGAATGTGACGGGTACTGCGTCAACACGAGCTTCAACGACTCCCATTGCGGCAAGTGCGGGCACATGTGCTGGCTCAACCCGGCCCCCCACCAGTGCGCGGTTCCGCCGCCGAATACGGTCTACAAATGCAACGAAGGAGAGTGCGGTCACCTCGAGTGCAAGGACGGATGGATCGACTGCAACAACGATATCCCGACGCTCGGGTGTGATTCCGACGGCTGCGAGGCTCCTTTCGGTGTCGACAACTGCGGCGAGTGCGGGAAGAAGTGCAAAGAGCACGAGTCCTGTCTCGTCGACAGCAACGACAACGCTGAATGCGGGATCCGGTGCGCGAAGGACAACAAGGTCTGGTGCAGCGACAGGTGCGTCGATCTGCTGAACGACGCCAACGCCTGCGGCGCGTGCGGGATCGTCTGCCCGAGCCCCGGACCGAACGGGAAACGAACCTGCACCAACGGCGTGTGCGGGAGCGAGTGCGCCGAGGGCTGGGCCGACTGCAACAATGATCCCAGCGACGGCTGCGAAGTCGACCTGCGCACGACCCCGGACCACTGCGGAGCCTGCGGCACCCAGTGTGACGTCGCCGCGGGCCAGCCATGTATCGAGGGCAGGTGTCTGATGGTGGATTGCGACTACCCGGGGGCAAAATGACGCGCACCCGCTTTCTTCTCGGGCTCTCGACGGGCGCGCTGGCGATGTTGCTCGTCCCATTCTTCGTCTCGAGCTGCGCGAGCACGGAAGGTGGAGAGGCCGCTCCTCGTCCGACCGTGACACTGGACGCGCAAGAAGACACATCGCTGCCCGACGGCGGTTGTGACGCTGCCGATCCGACATGCGTCGATGAGATCGTCCCCTGCAGTCAGGTCGAGTGGTGCCCCGCGGAGACCGGGGTGGAGGACCAGTACGCGCTGACGAAGGTGTGGGGCAGCGGGACGAACGACGTCTGGGCCGTCGGCGCCGGCGCGACCGTGATTCACTGGAACGGCGCGAAGTGGGAACGAACGCCCGTGCCGCCGGCGCTACCGAACCCGGTCGAGGTTCGCAATACGTTCCTCAGCATCTGGGGCAGCGGACCGAACGACGTCTGGATCGCGAGCACGACCTCGACGATCTACCGGAACACCGGCTCGGGCTGGGTGCATCAACGGCCTCCCCTGGACGACGGCCTGGAGCTCCCGGTCCAGGCGATCTGGGGCGACGGCCCGAACAGGATCCGCGTCGGCGTTCGCGCGTTCACATTCGAACGCATCATCGAGGGCAACCATTGGCTGCTCAACGGCAACCAGCTCACCTCCTCGACCGTCGGCGAGCTCCAGTGGGAGCCCGAAGAAGGTACGGCGTGGATCTTCGGCTACTACGGGACACCGGACAACCTCTGGCTGACCGGTGACAACCGCTACAACAACGACTGGCAGCGCGCGTTCGTCCAGAACGGTCGCCGCCTCGGCGACGGCGGGCTCGAGTGGACGCAGAGCGAGGTCTACGCGCTCGTGACTCTCCACGCCATCTGGGGGGCGAGCGCCGATGACATCTGGGCCGTCGGCGATCAAGGCGCGATGCGCCGGCTTCGTGCCGGACAGAAGGAGTGGGAAGTGATCCCGCCGGTGACGAACGAGTCGCTCCGTGCGATCTGGGGAACGAGCGCCACGAACATCTGGGCCGTGGGCGAGAACGGGACCATCCTCCGCTACGACGGCAACACCTGGACGCCGGAGCGCGCGGCCTTCCCCGTCGGCAAGAAGAAGCCGACGCTCAGCGGGATCTGGGGAAGCGGCCCGGACGACGTCTGGATCGTCGGAGACCACGTCGCGCTCCACAACGGCGAGCTACAGGGAGGCGTGAAATGAGCCGCTCCTCGAGGACACTCTTCGTCTTCGGTGCCGCGACCGCAGCGGTGCTCGTCGGTGCAGCGTGTGCCGACAGTCAGAGTCTCGGGACGATCGTCGAGCCCGAGCCGGATGGCGCGAGCACCGTTCCGCCCGAGCCCGACTCCGGGCCGGCTCCCGAACCGGATGCGTCGCGAGACGCACCAACGGACGCTCCGCTGCGCACGTGCTCGGACGACGGTTTCTGTCACACCGTCCTTCCCGACAACCAGACGTTGCAGGCGGTATGGGCCGACGGGACCGGCGTCGCCTGGGCGGGGACGAAGTTCGGGGCGATCCTCCGCTTCGACGGAACGGAGTGGAAGATCCACGCGAGCGGCCTCGGTGAGATCAACGCCATCTGGGGAAGCAGCCCGACGGAGATCTGGGCTGCGGGCGCCAATGGTGTTCATCGAGGCACCGGCGCAACGTCCGCAAGCGTGCAGTTCACGACCACACCCCTCGAGCCCGACGCCGAGGTCCACATCACCTCGATCTGGGGCAGCTCGGCGAACGACGTCTGGGCCGTCGGCGCGCGCACGGACGGAGCAACGCCACCGGGACGCGTCTACCACTTCACCGGCGATACGACGGAGACTGGCGTACCGGTGTGGGCGCTCGACCCGCTCTCATCCGCGGACGTCACTAGCTACGACCACGTCTTTGGATCTCCCGGCACCGGCGTCTGGATCAGCGAGGCACGGCCCTTCGACGAATGGGGCTCGATGGATCGCTCGTTCATCCGGCGGCCCGCGTCGTCGAGCAAGTTCGAGAGCGTGGCGCTGCCCCCGGTCCCGGACGACAACTGGCCGGACGCTCCGGTCGGAACGATCCTGGGGGCCGCCATCGAGAGCGACACGAGCGTCTGGCTCGTGCTCAAGACTATCTACGAAGCCCGGGCCGTCTATCACGGGACAAGCAGTGACGGCGGCGCGACGTTCGCGTGGGAGACCATCCCGTTCTCCGGCCATGAGGTCCTCGACTACACGGCGCTCGCAGCTTCTCCGTCCGGTGTGTGGGCCGCGGGCAAATACGGCCGACTCGCCAAGTGGGAAGGCTCGACGTTCGTTCAAGCGTCGATCGAGGTCAAACCGGTTCCCGTGATCGACCCGTTCTTCGGTGTGTGGACGGCCGGGAGCGGAGAGCTCTGGGCCGTAGGGAAAGGCATCGCGCTCCACCGCGCGAAGAAGTGAGAGCCATGCGATCGATTCGTGCTCCGTTCCACTTCCGCACGATGCGAAGTGCCGTGTTCTGCGGGACAGCGCTCTCCGCGTGCGTCGCCCTCGTCGTTGCCTGCAGCGACAGCGAAACGTCGCGACCGTCGTTCGACGAGCCCGACACCGGCCAGGCCAATCTGCCCGAGGCCGGTCCGCCCTCCGAGGCAGCTCCGCAGCCGGACGCGAACGACAAGGACCCGTACTCTTCGGAGGACGAAGAGGTCGTCTGCGCCACAGATGGCGGCCCGTGCGCCAAGCAGATCGTCGCCGGTCGCGATCACTTCTGCGCGCTCCTGGACGAGGGGACCGTGCATTGCTGGGGCAAGGACGAGTTCGGCAATCTCGGGCGCGGGAGTGGAAAGAAGGACGACGGCATCCCCTGGAGGATCCCGCCCGTCACCGACGTCACCGGGGCCACCCAGATCAGCGCCGGCGCCGACACGACCTGCGCGCGCCTCGATGACGGCGGCATTCGCTGCTGGGGAGGAAACAGGAACGCGGAGCTCGCCTTCACCCAGGACGACGCTCCACTCTCGGATTGGGATCGGCACCCCGATCCGGTGCAGCCGGAAGGCGTCGGCAGCGCCACGCGCGTCGACGTCGGTCACGGAAGCGTGTGCGCCGTCCTCACCGACGGAAAGCTCTGGTGCTGGGGCCGAAACGAGGTCGGACAGCTCGCCCGCCCCACCTCGGAGATCTCGCTGTACGGCAGTCCCGGAGTCGCCGAGATCGAGCCGCTCACGGTCGTATCGGCTCAATCCGGATCACACACGACGCTTGGCCTCACGAGCGGCGGTGAGCTCTGGTCCTGGGGCGCTCTCTCGGGCAAGGAGGGGTATTGCTCCGGCCTGATCGCCTCGATCAGCCCGAGCATCGTACCTCGCAGGATCAAGGAGCTCTCGAACGTGACGAGCTTCGCGATCTCCGAGCACTTCGACCCCGAGATCTACTTCCCCGAGCAGGCACCGCCGCAGGCGCACGCGTGCGCGATCGCGAACGACGGGAACCTCTACTGCTGGGGACGCAGCGACAAGACCGCGCTCTGCACGGGGAAGCCTGACCGCGAAATCCCTCCGGCGGCCGCTCCCATCGAGAGCAAGGCCTGGCCGCAGCGAGTCGCCGTCGCGCGAGAGATCACGTGCGTTCGGATGACGGACGGTTCGGTGCAGTGCTGCGGGAGCAACGAACGCGGACGCATGGGGCTGCCGCTCGAGACGACACATTCGGCGCTGCTCACGCCCGTGGCCTCCTTCAAAGGTCACGCCGTGCAGATCGCGATCAGCAGCGCGAGCGTCTGCGCTCTCGTCCAGGGAGGCACCGTCGAGTGCTGGGGGAGCAACATCAACGGGGAGCTCGGCACGACCGACCCCGACGAGAACGATCACCCCGAGCCGATGCTCGTGTCCTTCTGAGAGCTCCGAGAGGTCCGATGCGCCCCGAATCAAAACGATGGAGCATCGCCTCCGCCGTCTCCGTGGTCCTGGTCACCGCGTTTGCACCGCTCGCCTGCGGGGAGAGCCGGAGCTTCGTCGACGATTCGAAGACCTTCCCCGAGGCCGGCACCCTGGACGGTCCGCAATGCGGCTACCGGTGCTCTCGCGATCTCAAGCAGGTCCTCGAGGTATGCGAGGGGCAGTCGGAGATCGTGAAGCAGGTCTGCTCGGCGGACGAAGGCTGCGGCGTCGACTCGTGCGTGAGCGCCTGCACCGCCGCCGAGCTGTCGAAGGGATCGGTGGGCTGTAGCTTCTGGACGCTGCCTCCTGACGACGCGAGCTACGGCGCAGGAACCTGCTTCGCGGCGATGATCGCGAACACGTGGGATCGCCCCGTCTCGATCACCGCAGAGTGGGGCGCCGATCCGCTCGACATCTCGCAGTCGATCTACACGGCGAGCCGGATCTCGGACGAGCCGGAGTACACGAAGCTGGAAGGCCCGCTCGCACCGGGGCAGGTCGCCATCGTCTTCCTCGCGCAGAAGAAGGTGGAAACGTCGCAGACCAACTTCATCCGCTGCCCCGAGGGCGTCACGCCTGCGGTGGACGTCGACCCCATCAAACACGGCACCGCGCGGACGAAGGCCTTCCGCCTGATGACGGACGCGCCCGTGTCGGCGTATTCGAGCTTCCCCTACGGCGGGGCGTCGAGCGAGTACCCCTCGGCGACGCTCCTCTTGCCGGAGTCGTCCTGGGAGAAGGCGTACATCGGTGTGACCGTCGGCTTGCTCGGCGATCCGGAGAAGATCTGGGGCACCGAGCGCACGATGCAGATCATCGCCAAGGAGGACGGCACCAAGGTCTCGATGAAGCCGAGGTTCAACGTCAGCGGAGCCGAGGGCATCGAGCCGGTTCTCGCCGGCCAGGTGAAGACCTGGTCGCTCAATCGCGGAGAGGTCCTTCAGTTCACGCAGGCAGGCCTGATCTCCGGGAGCGCGATCGAGGCAGACAAACCGATCGGACTCTTCGGCGCTTCGCCGTGCGCCTTCATCCCGGGGGAATACGGATGGTGCGACGTCTTCAGTCAACAGATCCCGCCGCTCTCGCAGTGGGGAACCGAATACGCGCTCGTCCCCTACCGTCCGCGGATCGCGAAACAGGACGGGACTCCGCTCAACGAGACCGTCGCCTGGAGCTTCGTCGGAGCAGCCGACGGCACGGTGCTGACGTGGTCGCCCTCGAAGCCGCCGGGCGCTCCCGACACGCTCTCGGCTGGGCAGGTCGTCAACTTCATGACCGACGCGATCGCGACCGTGAAGAGCCAGGACACGGAGCACCCGTTCTACGCCGCGGTGTACATGACGGGCTCGTCGTTCGGCGGCGGATCACCGGGCTCGACCCTCGGCGATCCGGACTTCGTGAACGTCGTCGCGAGCAACCAGTACCTGGACCATTACGTGTTCTTCGTCGACTACACGTACCCGGAGACGTCGATCACCGTCGTGCGAAAGAAGCACCTCGGTGTCTTCCGCCCCGTGACCCTCGAATGTGGGGGTGAGATCACCGACTGGAGGCCGATCGGCGACGGGAGTGAGTACGAATATGCGTGGGTGCAGCTCACCACCGGCTTCAGGCCGACGAGCTTCCCCAATGGCGAGTGCGGTTACGGTCGTCATGTCGCCGATAGCGACGGGCCCTTCACCCTCAGCGTCTGGGGCATCGGCAAGGATGCGAGCTACGGCTATCCCGCCGGCACCGGCGCGCGTCCGATCAACAACGCCGAGTCCGGCCTCAACTAGAACACCAGGCCGAACATCAACGTTCCTTCCGCCCTGAGCGCGGACGGGCGATGAAGCTCGCGCTCGCCGGCTCGTACGGAGTCGACCAAGAATCTCGGGCGCACCGGTGAACCGCCGGCACGGACATCGACGCCGACGCGATACATGCTCCCCAGAGCCCACTCGGCCGCGACGCCGCCGAAGACCATCATGGCCGTGCGGTGGACATCGAACGTCTGCGGGCCCCCGAAGCCGCTCGCGCGGATGTCGTCGACCGCCGCGCCGACGCACGCGTGCGCCTTCGTTCGAAGACGGTCGAGAAAACGGTCGAGGAGAGGAAGGCGACCACAAGCTTCCCCCGTCGCGCCGAACGACGTGAGCTCGGCTCCGAGCCCCTCCGCACGCGCCTCCTCTTGCGGGATCAGGGCACGGAAGCCGAGTCGCACGCGCAGCCAGCTCGCTTCGTAGCCCAGCGTCACGTTCGGTCCGACGCCGATGCGTGGCAACAGCCCGACCGCGACGCCGATCCCGGCGCTCGGCACGAAACGCGCGTCGCTGCTCGTCGCGCGCTCCGCCGCACGTGGCTCAGGCACGGGTTCCGTCGCCGCGGGCGGGGAGAGCGGCGCAACGAACGCTTCGAGCTCGTCCACGCGATCGGGCTCGGGTGCGATTTCGTCCATGTGCTCGTCCGGCGCGGGAGATCGGGTGCGAAGCGCCGCGAGGGCCACGAGGAGGCCTGCGGCCCGCGCGAGAGCGTCACAGCTCGCTCCCTCGAGGGTGCGCTCTCCCCCTCCGCGTATCGTCCGGGTGCGCACGTGGAGCTGCCACGGCCCGCCTTGCGACGCGGGCGGGGTGACCTCGGCGATCGCCAGCACGTCGTCGACGTTCTTCGCCTGCGCGATCGCCGTGCGCGCGTGCTGCACGACGACCGGCGAGGCCGGGCAGCCCGGCACCGTCGGCCACTGAATGTGAAGCACGGGCGCAGCCTGGGCGTCACGTGGCTCGGCGAAGAACACGAGCACGGCACCGCTGAGAGCCGCGCTGATCCTCCGCATCATCGACCGTCAGTGTAGATCACGTCGAGCCTGCCGGACGGGATCCTCGCCTCACCCGCGCGCAGATGCGAAGGCACCACGTCTCGGGATCCACACGGCCCTCCCCCACCGGCCGGCATTCGGCGCGGGCGCGCCCGAGGTACTCGTCGTGCTCTGGCTCGTCTTCCGTGGGCGTGCTGAAGACGGGCTCCGCACGGCCTGCTTCGATGTGCTCGGCCTACGGCCTAGGCTTCGTGCGCTTGAGATGGCCCGGCAGCGAGCTCACGTATACGCGAGCATCGCCGCGGCCTTGCCGAGCTTCCGCTTCGCGAGATCGTCTTGCCCCACCACGAAGTGGACGAGCCCGTCGCCCCACTGGCTGAACATCGTCGAGATGGCGCCGTTCGGCGCCGACATGCTGCAATCGAGCTGGAGAAGCACGATCTGCTTCGGAGAGGTGATGATCTCGCCCTGAAGATTGTTCGGCCATCCGAGGAGACGTGTGGTCGACGCGCGCTTCGGAGCCTTCGAGCGGAGCACGGCATCGATGCCGTGCAGCGCTTCCCGGTCGGCCTCGCCGAGCTCCGCGAACGTTTCGAGGTACTCGAACGAGGGGAGCGTCCAGATCGCGTAGAACGAGAGCGTGCGCTCGGGCAGCTGCGCGACGAAGTCGACCTCGGCTTTGCGATCGACGAGGTCCTCCGGCCAATCACGACGCTTTCGTCGCTTGGCGCCGTCGCTGTAGATCACCTTTGCCTGCTCGAGCTCGTCCGGAATCGTCTCCGCGAAGAACGAAAGAAGGCCCTTCTTCGGCAATAGCCCTTCGACATCGAGCTTGGCGATATCGCCGATATTCACCTGCAGCAAGAATGGCAACATCCGGTCTTCGTCATCCTCGTAGGTCGGCCACGCGACGCCGTCCGGCAAGTCGGGGCGGCCTCCGAGCTTCGAGCTCCCGACCGGCGCGCCAGCCTTCGGCGTCGCCTTGCCGATCTGGAATCCGATCGCGGGCCGGACGAAGCGGAGCAGCGCTTCGGGAGCGACCCCTTCGAGCTTCGTGCTCCGCACGCCGTCGACGACGAACTTCGGGAGCTTCGCGAGCGGGACGAAAGGCACCTTCGGGATCGGCGCGAGCTTGCGCTTCTTCGGCCGGGCCGCGGCGACGGGCTCCGGCTTCGGCACAGGCGACGCGGCGCCGGCCGACGTCGGCGCGGTACCGTCGAACGCGCAGAGGACGCCGTCGCGCACCCAGGCGATCTTGCCGCCCGCCGCGATCCAAACCGTGCCGTCTGCGCCGAGTGCCAGACCATCGACGTCGTCGTTCGGCAGCGCCGAGCTCGCGGCCTTGTACTCCGTCCGCGCGCCGCTGTCGTCGATGCGAAGGAGACCCCCATACGAGAGCCCGACCCACAAGGCGTCGCCCGCCCTGCATGCCACGGACACCTGGCCGTTCGTCTCGAATCGTTCTTCCTCGGTGCCCCGGAGGCGATACACGCCGTCCCGGCTCCCGACCCAGAGCACATCACCGGAGGCGGTCAGCGTTCGCACCTCGCTCGCCCTGCCAAGCTTGCCTTTGACAGCCCAGGTCTTGCCGTCGGACCAGACGACCCCGTTCGCCGTACCGAAGATCGGCCGATCCTCCTCGTCGAACGCGAGGCAGGTGAGCTCGAGGCCCTCCGGGATCCCCGAGCCTGCCTTCATATGCAAAAACCGCTTTCCATCGAACACGGAGATCGTGCGATCGACCGTCCTCTCGCTCTCGTAGCCGAGGACGTGCGCACGACCGCGCCCGTCCACGAACATGTCGGTCAGATGGCTGTCGTGGATCTCCGAGTCCTCCGAACCAAAGAGGCGCCACTTGCCGTCGACCACCGTGACGAGGCCCCAGTTGGTCGCGAAGTAGACAGTCCCTTTCGGTCCCGACGCGACCGCGTCGACCGAAAAGCTCTCCTCGAAGTCGAAGCGAGTGAGCGCCTTGCCATCGAAGCACCCGATCGTACCGTTCCCGCCCATCCAGACGTTCCCGAGCGCGTCGACACCGAGCGCGCCGCGGTTCACCCTCGACTCATTTGCCGCTTTGCGCGACTTCTTGGGTGACAGAATCCGACCTTCCGCAATCGGAAGTCCCTTCGAGCCATATTCGCGAAGCACGGCCCTGACCTCATGGTTCGAGGAGAGGACATAGGGAGTGCGCCCCTTCTCGTCTTTCGCATCCACGTCCGCGCCCTCGGCGAGGAGGAAGCGAGTGACGTCGACGTTGTCCACCGCATCGTGGAGCGGCGTCCGCTCGGAGGCGTCCCGGGCGTTGGGGTCGGCCCCGGCCCGAACGAGCAACGCTGCGACGGTTGCGTCCCTCACGTCGTGCAGGACCGTCCGGGCGTCCTCGTCGACCTGCAAGGCGTCCGCTCCGGCGCCGAGCAGCGCCGCGACGATCGCCCGGTTCGAGCTTCGGACCGCCTGACGCAACGGCGTGGTCGTTCCGCCATACCTCATCGGAACGACGACGTTGACGCTCGGACACTTCGCCAGTGCGGCGTTCACCTTCGACTCGAGACCAAGCTCGATCGCTCGCATCAGCGCTTTGAGGTCCGCAGGCGAAGGTTTCGTCGTGGACGCGCGGGTTCCGGCTGCTCGTTTCGATTTCATGGAGTCGCTCGCTGGAGCCGGAGGCCTGACGGCTTCCGGTGGATCAGCGATCTCTCCTCGACTTCCCTTTGATCACTCTTTCGCGTCGATGCTCACAGAGCCGCCCGCCGGAGGATCGTGAAGTCATCGCCCACATCGCAACGAGACGCCGCTCGAGAGTCGACGCGCAGCAGGCTCCCGCGCGCGGAGAGCACGCCATCGCTGGTCCCGCGCGAGCCGGACGAATGTGTGAGGGCGCGGTCGAAGCTCGCGCGAGCCGGAATCCTGACAGTGGGTCTATCGCGCCGGGGAGCTTCTTTCGTAGTGGCGCGCGCAGCGCGGCGCGCGGCAACCGGCCGGAGGATCCTCAGGGATCATCCGGGCTCGTATTGGGCCACAGAACGGGCACGAATCGGGCGCGGCTGGTCGTGGTCCCATCCCCAAGCTGACCGCGAGAGTTATCGCCAACGCACTCAACTACGTTGGCCCTCGTGAGGACACAAGCATAGTCCGCTGCTGGAGCCGCATAGACCACATCTGCTTCCGACATGTAGTTTCGACCAGAGAGCCCACCATCCCGAGTGTCCTCCGGATCCCCAATCGCAACATAAGGATCAAAGTCAAGATACCCATCATTCATCACGACAAGACTGCCACTTCCCGAGCTCGGCCCAGTAATCTGTCTCGCTCCACGTCGGGTACGAACGGCCGCTTGGTTTCTTTGCGGGTTCACGTTCCATCCCCACCCTGCAAGCACAGCCGTGCTGCTGTCGGCACGCAGCGCGGAGAGCCCTGCCGCCGGATGGATGGCGACGACATCGGTGAGGTCAGGAATCAGAGCGGGTCGATAGTCCGCAAAGCCAGGAGCCGACCCCAGCAGCCCGCCCCAACACTTCACCGTCCGGTCCATCAGTAACGCGCAGGTCGTCCCACCAACCGAAATGTCGATGGCGGGACCAAGCCCCGGAACCGCCATTGGGGTCAGCACGAGCGAATTGTGCTCCTCATCCCATTGAATGTCGGGATGAGCCGCCAGGTAGAAGTTTACGCCCCAACACATCACCCGATGGGTTTCGTCCAACCAGCACAGATGAAAGAAATCCACGCCGACCCGCTGCGCCCCTTCAGCGCCGATGTCGAACGGTTCCAGCCGAGGTGATGACCAAGGAGGAAATTCGTGGTCCAGCGGCCATCCCCAGCATCGAATTCGGTGGTCGCCTCCAAGCGCACAAGCATGTCCCCAGTTCATGGAAAGCTGCAGGGTACCTGCGAGCTCTGGAATCTCTCGTGGCTGCGTGGAAATTGGTAGTCGCGCCTCGTCCGACAAGAACTGCCCGTCTCCCAGCTGCCGCCCCCAACAGAAGACGCGACCGGCCTCGAGAAGAGCACAGGTGCTTCCAGCACCATCCACCGCCAGCTGAAGCACGCGACCAGGCGGGCTCGTCGTGCCCATGACCGCAGCGTCCTGTCGGGCGTCGGGCCCCGCGTCATCGCCGCAAGGGGCTGAGGCGCTCGACGCATCGCCGAGGGCGCACGCCCACCCGCCGACCGCCGTTCCGACGGCGATCGACGTGACCAGTGCCACCCGACAGGAGCTGCTCGCGGTCATTTCGCTCTCATTCTAGAGCTGCACGTCTTCCTCCGCCAGCGGGGGATCGCCCGTGAACCCCTGGCAGATCGCGCTCGTGCGGCTGAGGTTGATCGTTAGCGGAAGATACAAGTTTCCAAAGGAAGTTGTCCTGTACACCTGTGCGATGACACGGAAGTCATTGACCGCGATGTTACGCGTACCATCTTTTGCAAACGTAAGAAGATTGACGTTTCTCTCGGGCCCGAGCTCGCAGTAGGCAGGAAGGAATGGGGGAGACGCCGGATGCCAGACGCCACGCACACTCACAACCTCACCAGCCGAGCCGGCCGTGGTCGCGCCCCAGTTGTAGTTCGATTCGGTGGCATCGTTGCCGCTGAGCCGAAACTTTACCCAAGTATTAATACAATCCGCCTCAGTCGTCGGAAGCAACTGGGGGTGCACGTTGACCTTCACATCTTGAAAGCTAGACGAATCCACCTGAAGCAAATAGGTATTCGTGCAGTTCGAGTACTGGTAGCTTCCGTCCACCGAAGAAGCATTAAGCCCGCACTGATTTGTCGTCGTCAGTGCCGAAACGGTCGCACCGTTGTAAGGAGCCGAGATGCTTCGATATGTGCAATTATTCTCCGTAAACGCCTGACTCGTCTGTCCGACCTCCAAGTTCTCGGCGTCAGCAACCTCCTGAGAGCAGGCCGCCGAGCCAACTGCCGCGCCGACGATAAACAGCACCACAAGCCCACGTTTCATGCGCCACCTCCACGGCCACTCTTGGCCGTCAACATTTCACCCGTCGCTGTGCCCAACAACGTCACCCCGCGACAACAGCGCTTACCTTACTCGAACAAACCAACTTTTACATTTAAATCGTCATATTTGTCATCAACGCCAAATCAAGCGGCCCGTGCAAATGGCGTAACAGCGCGGCTCGGGCGCTTGGCTGTTCACGTGGTGTCACCACTTCCGGGAGATCGTGCCGGAGGGGTTCCCGATCGCTCTTAGGCGGCTCTCGATGCGTTTCGCTGAGTGAGACAAAGCTCCGTCCAGGGCACTCCGGACCTTCATGTAGGCCAATTGCGCACGTAACGCGCGTGAACAGTGCCGAACGGAACGCCGGAGGTTTGCTCGACTCGGCGCGTACGTCGAACGGAGCCGCGGCCATCGTCCACACCGCGAGGACTTGGCAGGCTTCGCGACTCGCGACGGGGAGTAGGCGACTGTAGAGCGAATCGCGAGCCTTCGTTCGGCGGTCCGACGAGCATGACGAACTCGCGCGAATAGCGTATTCCCTCCTTCGGCAAAGCCGTGAGCCGAGCAGGCGGTTCGAGAAGGAGCTGCGCCCTACGCAATCGCGGCACCGATCGAGCGCGACACCGTCACCACGCGCTCATCGACAACAGGCGGATCCTCGAGGAGGCAGCGCAATAGGTCGGAGTACCTCGAAGATACATCGATCGGCGGGCGCATGGCTTCCGCACGCGAAGCTGAGGGACCTCAGCCGCAGCTCGCGCTGCGCGGCGTCGCCGCAGGCCGTGCGCCCGAGCACCGCGTTGCGCGGCAAGTCGCAAGCAGTTAGCACAGTCGAGATGCTCGATCGCGAGGCTCGGCTCGTTCTGGTGCGGTGCCTGCGGCTGCCACTCGTGATCGCTGCGCTGTTCGCTCCGGCCCTCGCCTACGCCCACGTGAAGTGGTTCAGCCAGTTCACATACGCCGACCCGCCGCGGACGCTGGCCGAGGTAGCGACACCGACGTTCCTGGCGCTCGCGGCGCTGAGCACCGTCGTGATCGGCGGGCTCGCCGTCGCCGACGAGTGGCTACGTTCGATGGCGCTCGCGAGGCGCATCGATGCGTGGCTCGAGACGTACCGCGGCGAATCGCGGGTCGTCCTCCGCGTCGGCACGGGGGCGACGATGTTGATGGCATGGCAGGCGGGGACGCTGCTCGCGCCAGAGCTGCCGGCGGTGCACGACGCGCTCGGGTGGGCGCAGTTCGGCGTCGTGCTGCTCCTCCTCATCCCGCAGACGGTGCCCGCCGCGGGCGTGCTCCTGGGTGTGCTCTGGGTCTACGCAGCGTTCTCCTTCGGGCTCTTTCACCTGCTCGACTACGCCTTCTATCCGGGTATCGCGTTCACCCTGACGGTGAGCCGATTCAAGGATGACAAGATCCGCGGGCTGGGTCTGCCCGCGCTCTATCTCACCGTCGGCTTTTCGCTGTTCTGGGTCGCGCTCGAGAAGCTCGTCTACCCCGATTGGGCGCTCTACGTGCTCTCACAGCACCCGGGGCTCGCGATGGGGCTCACGCTCGACTTCTTCCTCGTCGGCGCGGCATTCGTCGAGCTCTCCCTGGGCCATCTACTCATCATCGGTCTTCTCGGCCGGACGCTCGCACTCACGATCACGATCGTGTTTCTCATCACGAGCTCCGTCTTCGGCGGCAAGCTCGAAGTGATGGGGCACACGCCGGTGCACGCAGCGCTCGTCGTCTTTCTTCTGGAAGGCGCGGGTCATAGCTACCGACCGCCGTTTCTTGCGCCGAAGCGACTCTCGATGCGCGCGCTTCTTTCGGCAGTGACCTTCGTCGCGCTCCTCGTCGCCTTGCTCGTGGCCTACCAGGCAGGCGCGCAGCACAAGTACCAGGAGGCGATCGGCGGGCGGCTCGGCCCGGCAGACCGCGCGCGGCCCGTCGACGGTCCTCGGCCGCACGACAGTGGTTCGGATGACCACGGTGGCGCTTCACATCATCACGGAGACCACGACCATGCGCACTGATTCCGGGAACGAACATGGTGGGGCACGGCGAGGAACACACATGCGATCCGCAAACGAAAATCCCATGAGGGCAGCGTCATGAAACACCGTGGTCTCGTGCTCCTCGTTCTCCTGGCCGCTGCTGCATGCGACGACAAGAAGAAGGCCTACCCCAACACCACCCAGCAGCCGGAAGGAGTTTCGCCGACCGGAACGACAGCGTCCGCTGCGAGCGTCGAGATCGATCGATCGCTGCTCGCGGCGTTCGGCCCCCTGCCCGCGGTGATGGAGTCGAAGGCGAACCCGCTCACCGAGGACAAGATCACGCTCGGTCGCGCGCTCTACTACGAGAC
>JAFAER010000087.1 GCA_023423895.1 Pseudomonadota bacterium | reverse complement strand
GGTCACAGGTTTCCGGGGGACGAAGGAGCCGGGAGCATACGATGCCGCGGCCGTTTGGATGGGGTCGGCTCGTGCTTCAGCTCACTGGTCCCATGCGCACGAGCCGCACGAGCCACACGAAGCCGCTTTTCAGCGCGGGAGACCTCCAGGCTCGAAGCTGGCATGACGATGCCCGGATGGTGGTACGCTCGAAGGACCGGCTTCCCGCATGTCCCTGAAGATCGATCAAGATCACTCCCGCTTTCGCGCGATCGTCCGTGGCAAGATCCGCCAGAACCTCCGGAAGTACATCTCGCAAGGCGAGCTGATCGGAAGGAAGGGGAAGGATCTCGTCTCGATCCCGATCCCGCAGATCGACATCCCGCGCTTCCGCTTCGGCGACAAGCAGCAAGGCGGCGCCGGGCAGGGCGATGGCGAGCCCGGAGATCCGATCGGCGGCGAGCAGGGTGAGGAAGGCGGCGAGGGGAAGCAGGCCGGGCAGGGCGCCGGCGAGCACGCGCTCGAGGTCGACGTCACGCTCGACGAGCTCGCGGCGATCCTCGGCGAGGAGCTCGAGCTCCCCGACATCCAGGACAAGGGCAAGAGCAAGATCATCAACGCGAAGGATCGCTACACGGGTGTCCGTCGTGTCGGTCCCGAATCGCTCCGTCACTTCCGCCGCACCTACCGCGAGGCGCTGAAGCGTCAGATCGCGATGGGCTCGTACGCGCCCGACAAGCCGGTCATCGTCCCGATCCCGGACGACAAGCGCTACCGCAGCTGGAAGACCGAGGCCGAGCCCGTCGCCAACGCGGTCATCATCTACATGATGGACGTCTCGGGCTCGATGGGCGACGAGCAGAAGGAGATCGTCCGCATCGAGTCCTTCTGGATCGATACGTGGCTCTCCAAGCAGTACAAGGGCCTCGAGAGCCGGTACATCATCCACGACGCCGTCGCGCGCGAGGTCGATCGCGACACGTTCTTCCACACGCGTGAGTCGGGCGGCACGATGATCTCGAGCGCGTACAAGCTGTGCTCGCAGCTCATCGACGACCACTACCCGGCGGAGGAGTGGAACATCTATCCGTTCCACTTCTCGGACGGCGACAACTGGTCGATGGACGACACGCTCTCGTGCGTCGACATCCTCAAACAGAAGCTCCTCCCGCGCGTGAACATGTTCGCGTACGGGCAGGTCGAAAGCCCTTACGGCTCCGGCCAGTTCATCAAGGACCTCCGTGAGCACTTCTCGAAGGACGAGCGTGTCATCACGAGCGAGATCCGCGACAAGGACGCGATTGTCGGCAGCATCAAGGAGTTCTTGGGCAAGGGAAACTGACCGTCGCGTGTCCAAGCGCTTCGTGGTCTGGACACGTTCGGCAGCCCTCGCTTGTTCCGTGCTCGCGGCCGTTGGTTGCGGCGGGGCGGCGCGACCTCCCGCTGCGCCGGTCGAAGAGGTGCAGGACGTGGTGCCGCTCACGCCCGACACCTCGCCGATCGGGCTACGCCGGAGCGTCGTCGCGGATCAGTACTTCTGGTTGCGCGCCAAGGCGCTCGAGGGCGAAGCGCCGGCGCCGTTCGCCGAGCCGCTCGCTGCGATGCAAGACCTCCGCGCCGATCTGGCGCCCGATCCGACCGCGTGGGAGGACCTCGAGGTTCCGCTCGGCTCCGTCCGGCGGGCCAGTGAGCTGACGAGCGCGTACGCGGACCTGCCGATCTCGAAAGACGTCGGAGGCAGGCTCGTCTCGTTCCGGGCGCGCGCGCTCCGCCTCGCCAAGGCGATGGAGAAGACGGAGGCCGCCTTCCGTGCAGGCCCGTTCCGCGAGCACGACGCGGACATCATGCGCGCCGCAAAGGAGCTCTCGGCGCGCCTCTTGCCGAACGCGGATGCGCTGCTCCGGACCCTCGAGGCCGACATGGCGCTTCCGGGTGAGAGTCGGCCGATCGTCGTCACCCTCGTCTCCGATGCGCCGTACCCCGGCATCTTCGCCGCGGATGCGCGCGGTCATGCGACGGCAAGCTTCGTCCGCGTGCGCGGGCTCGAAGGCGGAGCCCTCTGCGAGACGGTCCTCCACGAATCGTTGCATGCCATCGACGAGCTCACCGTGCGTTCGCCCACGGCGATGAACATGCTCCGCGCGGCGCTCGGCCGGCACGGCATCGACGACACCGATCCGAGCGTCGAGATGGCCGTCAACACGGTCACGTTCGCGGAGGCCGCCAGCCTCGTCCGCCGGTTCGTCGATCCGAAACATCGTCCGCTGGGCGAGAGCGGCTTCTACATGCTGTTCCCGCCGGCGCTGGGCGTCGTCGACGCGTGGTACCGCCACATCGAGGGGGGCTCGACGCTGGAAGAGACCACGGACGCGATCGCGAAAGCCGTCGCAGGCCCAGCGCCGAGCGATTCGTCCGGCGGCACCGCGGCCCCATGGCACCGTTCACGCGGACGAAGCGTCGGCTTCTTCCGTGGACCAGCTCCGGCGAACGCGACGCCCGACGGCGAACACCGCCGACTGTGACAGGCGGGTGAAGAGCTCGTCGTCGGCCTTCGCGCGCGACACGTCATCGCGGAGAGCAAGCACCAGCTTCGCGAGGCGAACGACCTGGTCCTCCGGCGCGGGCAGCAGCGCGAGCGACCACGTCGCGCGCTCCAGGACGCCGAGCCGCGCCTGGAGCTGCCGGCGTGTCGGCGTCTCGGACATCTCGAGCAGCGCCTCGTGACAGAACCGAAGGGATTGGTCGAGGAGCGAGTCGGACATGCACGCGAGGATGCAGCGCTCTAGCGGCGGACGGGCGGAGCGCATGCGACGTCCTCGCGACATCGCTCGAGCGCCATCGCGCCGCGACACCGGCGCCGCAGCATCCGAGCGCACGGCGGTCATGGGTCGAGCTCGAGGAACCGTCTGGCCGCGAGGCGGCGGTTCCAGCAGCTGCGCCTTCAGCCAATGCGCTGACTCCATCGACAAGCGCAACCGCTCGCGGCGACGGCGGCTCCCTCCGCTGCTGCCTGAACGATTTCGTCGAGAACCGACGCGAGGCGCCTTTTTTGGGTACTCTTCTCCCATGAGCGAGTTCGCGCTGAAGACGGCGCTCCCGCAGTACCTGGTCAAAGAGCAGGAGCGCATCGAGAAGATCGCTGCGGCCGAGGGCCTCGACTTCTTCCCGACGGTCTTCGAGATCCTGACGTACGACCAGATGAACGAGATCGCGGCGTACGGCGGCTTCCCGAATCGCTACCCGCACTGGCGCTACGGCATGGAGTACGAGCGCCTCGCGAAGAGCTACGAGTACGGCCTCTCGAAAATCTACGAGATGGTCATCAACAACAACCCGTCCTACGCGTACCTCCTCGAGGGCAACTCGCTGACGGATCAGAAGCTCGTCATGGCCCACGTCTACGGGCACGTCGACTTCTTCAAGAACAACTTCACGTTCCGCGCGACGGATCTCGACACCGGCGGGCGGACGACGGATCCGGCGACGCGGCCGAAGAACTACGATCCCAATCGCCGCTGGATCGACAAGATGGCGAACCACGGCTCGCGCGTTCGCCGGCACGTGGCCCGCCTCGGTATCAACAAGGTCGAGGACTTCATCGACCACTGCCTCAGCCTCGAGAACCTCATCGATCCTCATGCGGCCTTCCATGGCAAGCGCCCGCAGCGCGATCCCGACGCCGAGGAGAAAGCGACCGAGATCCCGCGGCTCAAGTCGAAGGACTACATGGAGCCGTTCATCAACCCCGAGGAGTACCTCGAGGAGCAGCGGCTGAAGATCGAGAAGGAGAAGGAGCGCGAGAAGAAGTTCCCGGCGCATCCGGAGCGCGACATCCTGAAGTTCCTCCTCGACCACGCTCCGCTCGAGCGCTGGGAGCGCGACGTCCTCGAGATCATCCGCGAAGAAGCCCTCTACTTCGTCCCGCAGATGCAGACGAAGGTGATGAACGAAGGCTGGGCCAGCTACTGGCACTCGAAGTTGATGACGACGAAGATCCTCGATGCTTCGGAGATCATCGACTACGCGGACAACAACGCGGGCGTTCTCGCGACGAGCGGCGGGCGGCTCAATCCGTACAAGCTCGGCGTCGAGCTGTTCCGCAACATCGAAGAGCGCTGGAACAAGGGCCAGTTCGGCAAAGAGTGGGAGGAGTGCGACGACCTCGACGCGAAGAAGCACTGGAACCTCCGCCTCGGGCTCGGCAAGAAGAAGATCTTCGAGGTGCGTGCGCTCTACAACGACGTCACGTTCATCGACGAGTTCCTCACCGCCGACTTCTGCCGTGACCAGAAGCTCTTCAGCTTCTCGTGGTCGAACCGGAACGAGCGCTACGAGATCGAGTCGCGCGAGTTCAAGCAGGTCAAAGAGAAGCTCCTCTTCCAGCTCACGAACGCCGGCAACCCGTTCCTCTACGTCGAGGACGCGAACTACGACAATCGCGGCGAGCTTCTGATCCGCCACGACCATCAGGGGCTCGACCTCAAGGCCGACTATGCACGCGAGTGCATGAAGAGCCTCGTTCGCGTGTGGAAGCGCCCTGTGAATCTGCTCACGATCGTCGAGGGCAAGCAGGTGATGATTCGCTTCGACGGGCGGGAGCACTCGACGCGGCACATGAGGCCGTGACGGGAGGGAAGGGCTCCAGGCTCCAGGACTCAGAACTCCCGATGGCGTTCGTTCGCGACGAAGCACACTGGCTCTTCAAGCTCTCGCCGGACGAATGGATCCGTGCGGCGATGGGCGAGCTTCATCGGGCGGAGGAAGCCTACGCGCGCAAGAATGCGCGGGCAGGGCTCGCCGGTGCACGCAGGGCGGCGGGGATGGCGCTGAATGCGGCGCTCATCGTCATCCCGAACGACGCATGGGGGCGCTCGTACATGGATCACCTGCTGGCGTTGAGACGCGATGCGTCCGAGCTGACGCCCGCGCGCGTGCGTGACGCGTGCGCCGTGCTCGTCGAGACGCCGCTGCCCGGTGGTGAGCTCGTGGCGCTCCGCACCGCGTCGAGCGACGACAAGGTCCTCGAGGCTGCACGCGACGTGGTTGCGCACGCCTACGCGATCGTGAAGCGTTCCGGCGAGAGCTGACCGAGCTGGAGCCGACGCTCCTCGCCGGTCACGCATGTTGGCACCGCGTGTCGATCGCCAACGGTCCCGCCCGCGCATTGTTCGTGCGGAAGCCGACCGGTCACGGGCGTTCGCATCGAGCGCCGCTTGTTCCTGCCGGAGCCGCGACATCCGCGCGCGTACGGTTCGCGGCTCTGTGCCGATCCTTGGTCACGCTCTACACTCCGGCGCGCCCGATGAAGCTCGCCGCCTGCGCCTCCGTCGCCCTTGCTCTCTGTCTCGTATGCAGTCTCGCATGCAGCCTCGGATGCAGCCCGCCGGACAAGCCCCCGGCGTCCGCCGAGACCATCACGCCTCCCGCGCAGCCGGAGCAGCAGCCCGCGCAGGCCGGGCCGCCGCCTGCGCAGGCGGGGCAGGCCGGGCAGCCCGGACCGCCGGCGGCGACCGTCGCCGTCACACCGCAGGCCGACCCTGGCCTTCCGCTGCCCAAACCCACGACGATCTCGCTCGCACGCACCGGCGACGCGCAGCTCGACGCGACGCTCGCGGAGGGCGACAAGGCGTTCGAGGCTGGCGACCTGCCGAAGGCGCTTGCGTCGTACGAGGCCGCGAAGAGGTCGGCGCCGCGCCGCGCCGCGCCCATCGTCGGAGTCGCGCGCGTGAAGGTCACGAAAGCGAGCCCGAGCCTCGGCTTCGCCGCCGCCGAGAAGAACGTCGACGTCATCGCGGCTTCGAAGGAGCTGAAACGCGCGGCTGATCTCGAGCCCGGCTTCGGCCCCGCGCACGTCGAGCTCGGACGCGCGCTTCTCCTCCTCGGCGATGCGCCTGGCGCGGAGGCGGCGCTGCGGAAGGGAACGAAGCTCGTGCCGGACGACGCCGAGGCGCACTCCGCGCTCGGCGTCGCGTTGCTCGCAACGGGAAAGGCGGAGGAAGCGCTGACGGAGCTGACGAAGTCGAAGGAGCTCGATCCCGGGAGCGCCGCTCGTCGCGGAAACCTCGGCACCGTCCTCTTCATGCGCGGGCGGGTGGCCGAGGCGATCAAGGAGTACGAGGTGCAGGTGAGGCTTGCACCGGACGATCCGCGCGCGCACTCCGACCTCGGCACGGCGCTCCTTGCGCAGAGCGACTTCACGCGCGCGACCCCGGAGCTCCGGCGCGCCATCGAGCTGGATCCGAAGCGCGCCACGTTCCGCTCGAACCTCGGCTACGCCCTCCAGCTCCAGGGCAGGTTGTCCGACGCGATCGCCGAGTATCGTGAGGCCATCCGGCTCGACCCGAAGCTCGCGAGCGCGTGGATCAACCTCGCGACCGCACTCTCCCGGGATCCGAAGACCCGCGGCGAGGCTCGTCAGGCATTGAAGACGGCTGCCTCGATCGACCCGAGCGATCCGCGCGTGAAGGCGAACCTCGAGGAGCTCGACGCGCTCGAGAAGCAGGCCGGTGGGACGAACCCAGCGGAGCCGCCGAAGTCGAAGAAGTGACGTCGGGTGAGGCCGACGCCTTCACCTCGCGCCGTGCGAATCGAGCCTGACGAGCCACCGTCGGTGAGCCATTCATCCACCGGGCGGTGCTCCGACGGAGGCTCCCGATGCCGGTTCGTCGGCCGTGAGCGCGCACGGCGTAGAACGCGATCCTTGCGCTCTGCAAGCACCATTCACGGGTGTCGCGCAGGCCGTTGGCGACCGTCTTTTCGCGTGCACCTTCCGCATGTTGTCGTGCACCTCTCGTGTGATGCACGAATGCCTCGCGTGCGGCGGCCAGACGATTGCAGGATCCAAGTTGACGCCCGGAGCCGACCTCCCGTAGCGTACGCGCCACCTCGATGAGAGTGCCGTTCGGAGTACGAGCCGGCGGCCGGGATTCAAGGCAGTTGTAGTTCGTTCAGTGGAAGTGGAGGCATCCCGATGGCAGTGGGCAAGGTGAAGTGGTTCAACGACGAGAAGGGCTGGGGCTTCATCAAGCAGGACAACGGCCCTGACGTCTTCGTGCACTACTCGCAGATCGCCGGCGACGGCCGCCGCCGCCTCTTCGAGGACGAGATGGTCGAGTTCGAGATCAAGGAAGGCCCGAAGGGCCTCCAGGCGATCAACGTCGTGCGCCAGGCTGGCGCGCCCGCGATGGCCTGAGAAGACCGCCGCCATTCCCTGCACGTCGCGTGGGGGTAACGTGGACGGGTGATCGAGGCGCCTGCTTCCTGACGGAGCAGGCGCTTCGTCGTTTAACGGCGAAGCGAGACGACGGCGAGGGCAAGAGCTGGCCCGGGCGCCCCCGCGCGGGCGATCGACGGAGAAACCTCGGCCGATCACTTCTTCCGGTCGCTCGTCACGTCGCCGTCGAAGTCGGGCTAACCTGCGCGGCGTGAGCCACAAGTCCCACTTCCGTCGTTTCCTCGAGGCCGATCCGGAGCGCATCCACTTCGCTGCGCACAGTCACCATCTCTGGCCCGACGTGAGCTTCGACGCTCACGTCCAGGCTTGGGTCGACGCTGCGCGGCTCGCGGACCGCAAGTGGGACCTGATCTTCGCAGACGTGATCCCGCGCGCGCAGCGGCACATCGCGCGGCGGCTCGGCCTGTCGGATCCGAGCACGATCAGCTTCGCGCCGAACACACACGAGCTCGTGATGCGCATCGTGTCGTGCCTCCCGCGCGACCGCCCGCTGCGCGTGTTGACGACCGACTCCGAGTTCCACTCCTTCGCGCGCCAGGCAGCCCGCCTCGAGGAGGACGGCGCGCTCGAAGTCACGCGCGTGCCGGCAGAGCCGCACGGCAGCTTCACGCAGCGCTTCGCCGAACAGGCGGCGAAGACCGGCTGGGACCTCGTGTACCTGAGCCACGTCTTCTTCAACTCCGGCTTCGCCGTGCCGGACCTGTCGTCCATCGTCGGGGTGGTGCCGAAGGAGACCTTCGTCGTGATCGACGGGTACCACGCGTTCGGCGCGATCCCCGTCGATGTCTCCGCCATCCAGGATCGGGTCTTCTACGTGGCCGGCGGCTACAAGTACGCGATGGCGGGCGAGGGGTGCTGCTTCCTGCATGCGCCTCCGGCCTACGGCGAGCGGCCTCGCGACACCGGCTGGTATGCCGCGTTCGGCGCGCTCGAGGACGCGCAGCGGCCCGGCGCGGTCCCGTACGCCACGAGCGGCGCGCGTTTCTTCGGAGCGACGTTCGATCCGAGCGCGCTCTATCGTTTCAACGCCGTCATGGACTGGCTCGATGCCGAAGGGCTCACGCCTGCGGCGCTCCATGCGCACGTCGTTCGACTGCAGGAGCTGTTCATCGAGGAGCTCGGCAAGGAGACGCTGCCGCTGCGCGAGCACCAGCTCGTCGTCCCGCTGTCGGAGAGCAGTCGCGGGCAGTTCTTGACGTTCGAGAGCCGCGCCGCGGCCGACATCCATGCGCGGCTCTTCGAGGTGAACGTCGTGACCGACGTCCGCGGCGATCGGCTTCGCTTCGGGTTCGGCATCTACCACGACGACACGGACATCGGCCGGGGCATCGCGCGCATGTGCAACGCGCTCGGCTGAAGCGACGTCGTCCGCGCTAGCCGCGCCGGATGCGAGAAGACACTGGCGTTTCTCGGTTACTGAACGTATGCTCAGTATCCATGGACGCCATCGCCATTTCCAATCCCGTACGCACCGTGGTCGACCTGTTCGCCTCCGAGCTTGCTGACGTGCGTTTCGGCGACGTCGACGCGAAGATGCTCGCAGCCCTTGCCTCGGAGGTGGAGTCGGCCGCCGAGGCCGTGGCCTCGGCGCAAGCGCTGCTCGACGACGCCCGCGCGAAGCTCCTCGAGCGACAGGAGGTTCTGCTCCAGCAGGCGCAGCGTGCGCTGGCCTATGCACGTGTCTACGCCGAGCCCGACGCGGCGCTGACCGCGCGCATCGACGCCATCGCGCTCCCTCGCCCTGCGCGCCGAGCCTCCCGCCAAGAGACGGATCTGCTGACGCTCTCGGACGAGCCGCCGCGACGTCCCCGCGGCCGCCCGCGCAAGACGCCGCCGGCGAGCGAGCCGGTCTTCGAAGCGATCGCAGCGAACGCCGAGTGATCTTCGGCCGGGATCAGGTCCGCCTTGATTCGGGCGGAGCCGCCGACGGGACCAGCTCGGCTTCGAGCACGCCGGCGTCGGTGTAGACTCGCGCACGCCAGTCGTCGAAGCGCGCGGCGAGCGAGCGGACGCGTTCGATGGCGTCTGACTTCGTGGGTTGGAGCTCGGCGACGCCGTTGCCGGGGATGCGCACGAGCCAGGCGCCGTCGACGGGGATCACCTCGAAGATTGCTCGGTTCATCGCGGTCTCCTCTCCGCAGCCCGCTCGACACGCGCGCGACCACCCACGCGCAACCCTCCTCTTGCGAGGAGGCGCCGGGCCCGCCGTTCATCTACCACCCAGCCGACGGTTGCCAGCTGAGGCGCGGCGATTTCTCGTCGCGAACGACGTCAGAGCTGGGGAACGTGGTGGACGCGGAACGTGTTGCTGCGCGGGTCGAGCACGTGCGCCTCGACCTGGAGATTGCCACCCGCGCCGTCGAACTCGTAGAGGTTGAAGCCGGCCATCCGGTGTTCGTCGTCGTGGTGGAGCGATGCGCTCGTCGCTCCCACGGCGAGGAGGTTGCCCGCCCTCGTCGGCCAGTCGCGCTGCATGCGACCGTGGAGGTGGCCGTGGAGGAGAAGCCCTTGCTGCACCTGCGCGACGGCGTCGTGCAGATGGGGCGCATCGACGAGCCCTTCGACGAGCGTCTTGATGCGAGAAGACGGGTTGTGGATCGGATGGTGGAGCGCGAGGATCGGGGTCCGGCGCTTCACCTCGTCATGCGCCAGGATGCGCTGGAGCGCCTCGACCTGCTTCCGACCCAGCTCGCCGGAGGCGACGAGCGGCGGACGCGGCACTGCGCTCGACATGCCGATGATCGCGACCGGACCGCGGAGCTTCACGATCGGGAACCGTCCGAGCGCCAGGTCGGCGGCGAGGTCCGGCAGATCGCTCACGAGGTACGGCGCGAAGAACCGGCTGAAGCGCTGGTCGCGCAGCGAACCTCGTGTGTAGAGGTCGTGGTTGCCGGGCACGACGGTCACGTGCTCCGCATCGAACCCGAGGTCCTCCTCGATGAGGCGTTTGACCGCCTCGAACTCTTGCTCGAGTGCGAGGTTCGTGAGGTCGCCGGTGATGACGACGTGGTCGACCTTCGCCCGCGCGATCTCGCGTGCGACGGCGCGCACGTGAGCGGGCTTGTGCTTGTGCTCCCGCTTCAGGCGAAGGTTGACGAGGCCGGTGAAGCGCTTGTTGAGAAAACGGCTCCGGCTCACGCCTTCGAGCGCGAGCACGTGCAAATCGGAAAAGTGCGCGATGCGCATGCGAAAGACCTTAAGGTGACGCCGGCGCGGGCGCCAGCCACAGATCCGTGATCGAGTCGTTCTGCGTCAGAGGCTCGCTGCGCAACGGAACCCCACTTCGCGCTCGGCGAAGCTCGAAGCGCGCCGCGCCGCCGCACGCATCCAGTGCGCGCCGTCGCGGTAGGAGCCGCCGCGGATCACATGGCCGAGCGCGCCGAACGCAGGCCCTTTCGGGTTCGTCTGCGCTCCGCGGCGGTAGCCGAACTGCTGCTCGTCGCGGTCGTACCAGTCGGAGACCCACTCGGCGGCGTTGCCGGCCATGTCGAGCAGCCCCGTAGGCGTCGCGCCGTCGGGGAAGGAGCCGACCGGGGCAAGGCCGACGAAGCCGTCGCTGCCGTCGGTCGGATCGTCGGCGAACGCGCCGTGGTTGGCGAGGCGCGGGTTGTAGACCTTGCCCCACGGGAACGTGTTGTTCGCGTAACCGCGCGCCGCGAGCTCCCACTCGGCCTCGGTCGGAAGCCTTCCGCCCGCCCACGTGCAGTAGTTCGACGCGTCCTGCCAGGCCACGTGGGTCACGGGGAAGTCCGGAACGTCGTAGCGCGGATCGCCGGGTGCGAACGCCGGCGGGGCGCAGACCGACGCAGCGACGCAACGCATGTACTTCTCGACGGTGACCTCGGTCGCGTCGATCTCGAAGTCGCTCAGCGTGACCTCGTGCGCGTGACCCTCCGCGCGAATCGCGAGAGCGACGTCCCATACGCGGTCACCGTTGCGCTGGCAGGCCGGTCCGTATGGCTCCTTCGCACAGAGCTGCAGCGCGTCCTGCATCTCCTGCGGGGTCGAGCCCATGACGAAACGGCCACCGGCGATGCGCACGCGTCGGTCCCGCGGCGCGCGCAGCACGACGACGCCTCGGTCCGAGGAAGCGTGCTCGGCAGGGCGGGGAAGCCCGTGCCAGAACGACTCGATGCGATGCGGTCGGCGCGCGCGCTCGAGCCCCTCGAACGGGCCGGAGAGGTCCGAGCCGAGCAGATGGAGCGTCGCGAGCAGAGCAAATGCGCCGACGCTCATCCCGCTCACCCCGTGAGGATCCGCATGGGTCGCTCGAGCAGATCACGCAGCTCGGCGAGGAAGGCCGCGCCCACGGCGCCGTCGACGACACGATGGTCGCACGAGAGCGTCATCGCCATCTTCTTGCCGGCCTTCACCTGACCGTCTTTGACCACCGGCTCGTCGCGGACTTGGCCGACCGCGAGGATCGCGCCCTCCGGAGGGTTGATGACCGCGGCGAACTCGTCGATGCCGAACATGCCGAGGTTGGAGATCGAGAACGTCCCGTCGCTCATCTCCTCGGGCTTCAGCTTCTTGCCGCGCGCGCGCGACGCGAGGTCGCGAACCTCACGAGCGATCGCGACCACCGACTTCTGGTCGGCGTTGCGGACGACTGGCGTGACGAGCCCGTCCGGGATCGCCACGGCAACGGAGATGTCGACCCGCTTGTGCACGAGGATCGCCTCCTCCGTGAACGAGGCGTTGGTCTCGGGCACGCGCAAGAGTGCCGTCGCGCATGCCTTGATGAGGAGATCGTTGACGCTGATCTTCTCCGGCTTCGGCGCTTCCGCCCCGTTCTTCGCGGGCTTCACGGCCGCGGCGAGGTCCGCGTTGATCTGCTCGCGGAGCGCCATCAGCTCGTCGGCATCGATGTCGATCGTCAGGTAGAAGTGCGGGACGGTCTGCTTCGACTGCGTCAGCCGGCGCGCGATGGTCTTGCGCATCGGCGTGAGAGGGCGGACCTCGGGCTCGGCGAGCGACGGGCCCGCGAGCGGCGCCTGAGCCGAACGCGCGAGCGGAGCGGGCGCCTTGCCGCGCGATTCGCCGCGGCCGAGCGACTCGAGGTCGGCCGGAACGATACGTCCGTGCTCTCCGCTTCCTTGCGCGCCCGTGAGATCGATGCCGCGTTCGCGCGCGACCTTCCGCACGTAGGGTGACGCGAGGACGCGCTCGCCGTTCGCGCCAGTGCGCACCGCGGCCGACGGCGCAGCGTCGCGCTCGGTGCGCGTGAGGACGTTGCCCTTGTCGACCGGCGCGGCGGCCGGCATCGTCTGCGGCGCCTGCTTGGCAGCCGGCTTCGGCGCTGCGACGCGCGGCGAACGCGGGGTCTCCGTCGCGTGCTCTTCGCCTTCCTCGACGTCACCGTCGGCGGCGCTCTGCGCGCGCGACGGCTTCGTGTCGTCGGTCTTCGCAGGCGCCGGTTGCGCGCCTGCGTCGCCACCGGCACCGGCCTCGGCCATCAGCCCGGAGACGTCTTCTCCCGGTTTGCCGAGGATCGCGACCGGCTGGCCGAGCTTCACCTGGGAGCCGGCACCGACGAGCAGCTTGAGCAGCGTTCCCTTGTCGAACGCGCGGAACTCCATCGTGGCCTTGTCGGTCTCGACCTCGGCAAGGAGGTCGTCGACCTCGACCGAGTCGCCTTCCTTCTTGTGCCAGGTCGCAAGGACGCCCTCCTCCATGGTGGGGGAGAGCTTGGGCATGTCGAGGATCTTCGCCATGATCGAATCGTCTCTTCTATCGGCTCGGTTGACTTCGCTTCGCTGCTCGGTCGACTTCGAAACACGTCATCCAGCAAACGGGACGCCGTGCAATCAGTTCTGCACGCGCCCGCGGTTGACCACCCGGCGGACCGCACCGATGACGCGCTCGGGCTGCGGCATGCAGTGCTGCTCGAGCTTTGCGTTGTACGGCATGGGAACGTCGAGCGTGGTCACGCGGAGCACCGGCGCGTCGAGCCAGTCGAACGCGAGGCGCTGGACGCGGTCGGCGACCTCCGCCCCGACGCCGCCGTACGGCCACCCTTCGTGGACGACGACGCAGCGGTGGGTCTTGCGGACGGACTCGATGATCGCGTCCTCGTCGAGCGGGCGCAGCGAACGGAGGTCGACGATCTCCGTCGAGATCTTCTCCTTCTCGAGCGCCGCCGCAGCCTCCATCGCGACGTGCGTCATGCGCGAGTAGGTCACTATCGTGCAGTCCGTGCCTTCACGCACGAGGCGCGCCTTGCCGAGCGGCAGCGGCTCGACGTCGTCCGCGACCTCGCCCTTGAGCGAGTAGAGCGTCTCGGACTCCATCACGAGGACGGGGTTGTCGTCGCGGATGGCGGCCTTCATGAGGCCCTTCGCGTCGTCGACGAACGCCGGCGCGACGACCTTGAGGCCCGGCACCGTCGCGTAGAAGTGCTCCATCGCGTGGCTGTGCTGGCTGCCGACCTGACGGGCGCTCGCGTTCGGTCCGCGGAACACGATCGGGCAGTTGAACTGACCGCCGGACATCTGCCGGATCTTCGCCGCGTTGTTGAGGATCTGATCGAACGCGACCGCGGAGAAGTTCCACGTCATGAACTCGATGATCGGCCGGAGCCCGACCATCGCAGCGCCGACGCCGATGCCGGCAAAGCCACCTTCGGCGATGGGCGTGTCGATCACGCGACGCTCGCCGAACTTCTCGAGCATGCCCTCGCTGACCTTGTACGCGCCCTGGTAGTGGCCGACCTCTTCACCCATGAGAAAGACGCGCTCGTCCCTCTCCATCTCCTCGATCATCGCCTCGCGCAGAGCTTCTCGGAATCGAATCGTGCGTGCCATGGCTTTCCGGGGGGGCCGGCGCGAACAGTGCCATCACATACTGGTCGCGCCAAGCCAACATTGAAGGATCTCGCCTCGACGCATTGCGCCGCAGGCTTGGAATTCGTGGAGCGTCGCGCGGTGCTCGCGCGCAGGCTCAGGAAGCGAACGGACCGTCGTACGTCGTGCTCTCGAGCAGCGACGCATCCGGCTCGGGGCTCTCTTCTGCAAACTTCACGGCGTCGGCGACCTCCTTCTCGACGTCGTCTTCGAGCGCCTTGAGGCGACCCTCGCTGTAGCCTTCGTCAACGAGGCGCGTGCGTGCGCGGAAGAGGGGGTCCTTCTTCTTGCGCTCCTCGAGCTCCTGCTGCGTGCGGTACTTCGCCGGGTCGCTCATCGAGTGACCGCGGAAGCGGTACGTGCGGACCTCGACCAGCGTGGGCAGCGAAAGCTCGCGCGCGCGCTGCACTGCCTCACCGATGCGCTGCTCGACATCGAGCACGTCCTCGACGAAGAAGCGGTCGCGGTCGATGCCGTAGCCGAGCGCCTTCATGGAGACGTCCTCGACGCTCATCGTGCGCGAGAGCGGCGTGCCCATCGAGTACTCGTTGTTCTCGCAGATGAACACGATCGGCAGCTTCCAGAGCGCCGCGAGCGACACGCCCTCGTGGAACCCGCCGATGCTGACGGCACCCTCGCCGAAGTAGCAGAGCGTGACGCGACCGTCGGCGCGGTACTTCGACGCGAACGCGGCGCCGGTCGCGAGCGGGATGTGCCCGCCGACGATGCCGTGTCCGCCGAGCATGTTCGTCTTCGCGTCGAACATGTGCATCGAGCCGCCGAGGCCCTTCGAGCAGCCGGTCACCTTGCCGAACAACTCGGCCATGACGGCGCGCGCGCTCATGCCCTTCGCGATGGCGACGCCGTGGTCGCGGTACGTCGTGACGACGTAGTCCTCCGGCTTGAGCGTCGCGATCGATCCGACGGCGACCGCCTCCTGCCCGATGTAGAGGTGGAGGAAGCCGCCGATCTTGCCCTGTGCGTACGCGCGGGCGGCCTCCTCTTCCACGCGCCGGATGACGAGCATCTGGCGGTAGAGGTCGGCGAGGTGATCGAGCTGTCCGCTCGGACGGGTGAGCGGCGACTCTTGCTGCGGGATCTGCTGGGTGTCCAATTGGCTCACGGGATGATGGGGTTAGCCGAGACTCGCGGGCATTGGAAACACTTCTGTCGCGTGAGCACGATCAAAAGCAACGCGAGCACGAAAGGGCTGTGCTCAGCCCGCGCTCGCGCGGGGGACTCGTTGCGCTGTGCATCATTGCGTCACGCAACGCCCCCACCTTGTCGCACTGATTTTCGGGCTCGCCGTCACGGACAGGCAAGGTGACCGACGATGGAAGCGTTTCATCGAGGCAGGGAGCGGACGCGGCCGAAGGATGTGGCCGAGGCACTTCGCTAAGTCGGCGAAATGTCGAGGTCGAGCTCCGTGTCGACGCGACGGCCGCCCGCTCGTCTCGGGTTCGTCGCTTCCGATGGAACTTTCACCGACGCGAATCGTCAGAGAGGCAGCCCAGCCATGAAGATTGCCAAGCTCGTCCCCCTCGCTCTCGCCGTTCTCCCCACGCTCGTCGCCGTCAGCTACGCGGACGATGCGAAGGCCTGCGGAATGTCGATCCGAATGGACCCGACGCCGCAGAAGCCGACCCCCGTGCAGGAGATCGCACGCGCGGAGAAGGCGCTCGAGAATGGACAGAATCTCGTCGCGGCGAAGGCGGTCGTCGGCAACTTCCCGCGCGTTCGGTCGGCGAAGGCAGGGGATAGTCCGCTCGAGACGCGCGCGCTTCGTGTGTTCGCGCTCGCCGTCGTCCGCTCGAACGGCGCGGTGAACGAAAAAGCGGCCGGGATCTCAGGGCAGGGAGAGTGGACGCCGAACGCGAACCTCGAATGGGCGGTGCAGGCGATCCGCGAGATCGACGCGAAGCGCCCGAACGATCCGACGGTGCAAGCGGACCTCGGCGAAGCCTTGAGCAAGCTTCCGCATGGCCAGAAAGAGGCGCTCGAGATCCTGCAGAAGCTCGCGGACAAGGACCTCATGGGCTCGCCGCACGCGTACGCAGCGCTCGCCAAGCTTCGGACCGCGAAGGGCGATCTCGGCGGAGCAGAAGCCGCGCTCAAGCGGTGTGAGGAGATGTCGAAGACGCCGGGCGTCTGCAAGCCTGCATCTCCGGCCAAGCCCGTCCTCGCACCGGCGGCCGCGAAGGCTTGAGTCGCACGCTTCGTACCGGCGCGGCTTCCAGCGATCCGGCGCCAGCCCTACGCATGCGGTCTTTTCGTTCGCTTCGTTCGCTTCGTTCGCTCGTCATCGCGCTCGGCGCTGCCCTCGTTCTTGCGGGCTGTCCGAGCAAGCCGAAGCCGGATTCCGGCGCCAGTGACGCGAGCGCGGTGAACACGCCGTCGCTCGACCCTGCCGCGCTGAAAGAAGCTCCCGCCGATCCGGAATACGGCAAGGAGCTCGTCGCGACCTTCCAGTGCAATCGCTGTCATGACGGGACGGGGCACCCCGCCGCCGCCGACAACAAGCACTGCGTCCACTGCCACAAGAAGATCATGGATGGCAGGTTCGACGCGCCCGCTGCATCGATCGCCCGATGGAAGCCGCGTGTGAAGGAGCTGGCCGACGCCCCGTCGCTCGAGGCGACTGGCAAGCGCTTCTCGCGCCGGTGGGTCGAGAGCTACCTGCTGCAGCCGAGCGATCTCCGCCCGCATCTCCACCAGTTCATGCCTCGGCTTGCGCTCACCGCGTCCGAGGCCCGCCACATCGCCGCTTACCTCGTTCCGGAAGCGGATGCGCCCGGGGTGAACGCGCCGGCCGAGCTCGCGGGTGCCGACCTCGGCAAGGGCAGGCAGCTCCTCGACACGAAAGGGTGCGGGAGCTGTCACGTCTTCACGGGCGTCGCGGCCATCGCGAGCTCGGCTCCGCCCGAGATGGACGGCAGGGAGTTCGAGCGTGGCCGCAAGCTCGCGCCGGATCTCCGCTTCGCGCGCGAGCGCATGAGTGCCGCGAAGCTGATCGCTTGGCTCTCGGACCCGAAGGCGGTGAAGAAGGACACACCGATGCCGAAGCCCGGGCTCTCACCGGCGGAGGTGAAAGACCTCGCGGCGTATCTGCTCACCGCCGAGATTGCGCCGGCATCGCCGAAGCCGAAGCTCGCACGCCTTCCGGTGCTCGAGCGGAAGGTGACGTTCAAGGAAGTCGACGAGAAGGTCTTTCACCGCACCTGCTGGCACTGCCATTCGGAGCCGGACTACGCGATCGGTGACGGTGGGCCGGGCAACTCCGGCGGCTTCGGGTTCAAGCCACGCGGTCTCAACCTCTCGGACTACAACGGAATCGCCGCTGGCTTCCTCGACGACAAGGGCGAGCGCGCGAGCGTCTTCGCCCGAGATGCCGAGAACGTGCCGCGGTTGGTCCGCGCCCTGCTCGCGCGTCACGACGAAGAAAGTGGCGCAGAGACGGGCTCCGTGCGCGGGATGCCGCTCGGGTACGAGCCGCTTTCGGCAGAAGACATCCAGCTCGTCGAGTCGTGGGTCGCGCAGGGGCGCCCTCGGTGAGGGCCATCTCGCTCGGCGCGACGGCGTTTGCGCTGCTGATCGGCGCATGCAATCCAGCGGCGTCGAACAGCAGCGCCCCGAGCGATGCAACGACGACGACGACGACGACGACCGGCGAAGCGATCGTCGCGGCGCCGGCGCGGAGCGAGGCGCCGCCGCCGCGTGGTCGTGTGCGCATCATCGAAGCGGCGGAGGACTCGGACGCGCTGTCACTCGTGCGCGCGAAGCGGCTCGAGGCGAAGGCAGAGGGCCGCTTGCTCGTGGTCTACGTCGGCGCGACGTGGTGTGAGCCGTGCAAACGCCTCAAAGCGGAGCTCGCCTCGGGACGGCTCGATGACCGGCTCGCAAAGGTGACGTTCCTCGCGTTCGACGCCGACCGGGACGGCGACCGCCTCGGCGCCGCAGGATACAGCTATCGCTTCGTCCCCTACGTCGCCCTGCCCGGGGCGGACGGCCATCCGGCGGACTCGCAGCAGGCCATGGGCAAAGGCGGAGAGGCGTGGCGTCAGGTGCTCGACAAGCTCGACGCCTGGCAGCGATAGCTCGCCGTCACGCGTGACGAGAGAAGCCCCGCGTCATTCGTCGCGCGAGAGGGCGGCGCCGGCGTCGACCGCGGGCTCGTTCGCGTTTGCGCTCGCATTGGCGTTCTGGGGAGCTGCCGACGGCGACGCGGCGTCCGTGATCTCGAGCTCGCCGCTCGCGCGCGGCGTCGGCACGGCGAGCTTCGGCTTCGGGGGAGGCGGCCTCGAGGCATGCGAAGCGACCGGAGGTGCGGCGAGGGCATCCGCGCTCGCCGACGCGCTGGCGTTGGCGCTGGGGTCGCTGCCGTTCTCCGCGCTCGGCGTGCGCCGTCCGAGCAGCACGAGAACGACGATGACGATGAGCGCAACGCCCGCGGCGATGTTCTGGAAGCGATGCGTGCGCCTCCGGACGAACATCGAGGGGCGGAGCGGCGTCTCGCCCGAGCCGGACACGACCACGCTGGCGTGATCGCCGTGCGACCGCTGCGCGATCGACATGCGCGAGGACAGCGGCGTGCGCTCGAGCTCCAGCTCGAGCAGGGCAGGCGGCGACGTCATGAGGTCGCCTGCCGTGCGCAGTGACCCGCTGCGGCGCGTCCCACCCTCGGTCTCGATCGCGCGGGCGACCTCTTCGCCGAGATCGGCGCAGGAACCGAAGCGGTCCTCCGGAGCCTTGGCGAGCCCGCGCTGCAGCGCCGCGTCGACCGCACGCACGACCGGCTCCGGGCCGATCGCTTCATGCAGCGGCGGTGGGGCGTCGCTCGACACCTTGCCGGCGGTGGCGATCGCGTCTTCGCCTCCGAACGCCCGCGCGCCCGTCGTGGCCTCGTAGAGCGTCGCCGCGAGCGAGAACTGATCGGAGGCAGGCCCGAAGTCGCCCTTCGAGAGCGCCTCGGGTGCCGTATAGGCCGGTGTTCCGAGGACGGTGTTCGCGCGCGTGATCGTGGAGTCGGGAATGCGTGCGATGCCGAAGTCGGCGACCTTGAAGCCCGTGCGGGAGAAGAGGATGTTCTCCGGCTTCACGTCGCGGTGGATGACGCCCGCTTCGTGCGCGAACGACAGCGCGCTGCCGAGCTCGCGGGCGAGCTTCGCGACCTCGGTGAAGGGGAGCGGGCCGCGCTTCAAGCGGTCGCGGAGGGAGACGACCACGTCCGCATCGGGTGAGCCGGGCTCGGCGTCCTCGCTCTTCGTCGTGACGTACTCGAACACCAGGAACAGGCCGACCGTGGGATCCTCTCCCATGTCGTGGAGCGTGACGATGTTCGGATGGCTGACCGCGGCGGCCGCTCGAGCCTCGTGCCCCATGCGCACGACGAGCTCGTCGCGCACGTTCGGCGGAAGCGCGAGGTCGTCGCGCAGGACCTTGATCGCCACCTTCCGGCCGAGCACGGTGTCGCGCGCGAGCCAGACGCGTCCCATGCCGCCTTGCCCGAGGAGCCCCTCGACGTCGTAGCGGCCGATCCTGCGAGGGGCGGTAGGCGCCTTCCGTGCCGGCCGGTGTTCGGACGTCTTCGTCTCGTCCGTCCCCGTTTCGGGTGTCCCTTTTGCGGTGGGCCCCCCCATCGATCACTCCACGTGGGGGTTCCAGCAGGCGACTTTGTGGCCGGACCCGATGTGCTGCTCGGCGAGCGTCGGGACCTCGCGGTCGCACGTGTTCTTGATCATGCGCGGACAGCGCGGATGGAAGGGACACCCCGGCGGGGGATCGATCGCGCTCGGTGCATCTCCTTCGAGGACGATGCGCAGCCGCTTCTTCTCGGGATCGGGCGCGGGCACGGCTCCGAGCAGCGCGCGGGTGTAGGGATGCTGCGCTCCGCGGTAGACCTGCTCGGTCGTCCCTTGCTCGACAATCTTGCCGAGGTACATCACCACGGCGCGGTGGCTGATGTGCCGGACGACGCGCAGGTCGTGCGAGATGAAGAGGAAGGCGACGCCGAGCTCGTCCTGCAGGTCCATCAGCAGGTTCACGATCTGCGCCTGAATGGAGACGTCGAGGGCGCTGATCGGCTCGTCGCAGACGATGAACTCGGGCTGGACGGCGAGCGCGCGTGCGATGCCGATGCGCTGCCGCTGACCGCCGGAGAACTCGTGCGGGTAGCGGCCCATCGCGTCCGGTCGCAGCCCCACCTTTCGGAGGAGATTGGCGACCATCTCCTCCTCGTCCTTCTTCGTCGGGGCCAGCTTGTGGATCTGGATCGCCTCGCCGACGATGTCGCGCACCGTCATGCGCGGATTGAGGCTCGAATATGGGTCCTGGAAGATGATCTGCATCTTCCGGCGGAGCGGGCGCATCTCGCTCGCCGAGAGCGGGACGATGTCACGTCCATCGTAGACGACGCGGCCGAAGGTCGGCTCGACGAGGCGGAGAATGAGACGGCCGAGCGTGCTCTTGCCGCAGCCGCTCTCGCCGACGAGGCCGACGGTCTCGCCGCGACGAACGCGAAGCGAGACGCCGTCGACGGCGCGCAGCACCTTCTGTGAGCGCGCGAAGAAGCTCGAGCCGACGGGGAAGTATTTCCCGAGGCGCTCGGTGCCGACGAGCGTGCGCGGGCGCGCGGGCTCGGCCTCTGCCCCCGCCACATCCAGCTTTTCCTCCGGGCTCGCTGTCACCTCAGGTCCTTTCGTAGCGGAAACGCGCGACGACGTCAGGTTCGTCAGACCTCTTCGGCGCGGATGCAGCGAGCGAGGTGTGTCGCGTCGCCGAGGACCGGCTCGAGCGTGGGCTCCGCCTTGCGGCAGTCGTCGATCACCATCGGGCAGCGATCGGCGAAGCGGCAGCCCGGAGGCAACGCCGAGAGGTCAGGGACGATTCCCTCGATCACCGGGAGGCGGGCGCGGCGGCGCGGGGCGCCCTCGACGGCGGGCTCCTCGGTCGCCGGTGCGGGCTCGAAGGCGGGGAGGCTCCTCAGCAGCCCGCGGGTGTACGGGTGGCGCGGATGCTCGAAGAGCTTCGCCACTGGAGCGCGCTCCACGACGCGCCCCGCGTACATGACGACGACATGGCTCGCGACCTCTGCGACGACGCCGAGGTCGTGCGTGATGAGCACGATGCCCATCCCGAGCTTGTCGCGAAGCTTCCCGATCAGCTCGAGGATCTGAGCCTGGATCGTCACGTCCAGCGCGGTCGTCGGCTCGTCCGCGATGAGCAGGCTCGGCTCGCATGCGAGCGCCATGGCGATCATCACGCGCTGCCGCATCCCGCCCGAGAGCTGGTGCGGGTAAGCGTCAACGTTCGTCTCTGGCGAAGGGATGCCGACGAGACGAAGCATCTCGATCGCCCGCTCGCGTGCTTCTCTGCGTGACTTCTTCTGATGCAGCCGGATGGCCTCGACGATCTGGGAGCCGACCGTGTAGACCGGGTTCAGGCTCGTCATCGGCTCCTGGAAGATCATCGAGATCGCGTTGCCGCGGATCTCCTGCATCTCGCGCTCGGAGAGGCGCAGGATGTCTCTTCCGCGAAGCTCGATCGTGCCTCGTTCGATCGCGCCCTGGGGGTGCGGGATGAGGCGGAGAATCGAGAGCGCGGTGACGCTCTTCCCGCAGCCGCTCTCGCCGACGATGCCCAGCGTGCCGCCCTCGGGCACCTCGAACGACACTTCGTCGACCGCGCGGAGCACGCCGTGCTCGGTGCGGAAGCTCGTGACGAGATCGCGCACGCGGAGGAGCGGAGCACGTTCGCTTGCAGCCGTCTCGGCCATGGGGCGGCATGCTAAGCTCGCCGCCGTGAGACGGCCAGCTTGGGGAGAGCCACGCCTCGCTTCGTCGTCGAGCGCGGAGCCGCGGACGTCAGGTCATCGCGTGATGACGGGCTTCCTGATGTCGAGCTTCGTCGTGCTCGCGAGCGCGTGCGCTCCACGTCCACGCATGTGCACGGCGTCGTCCGAGTGCGCAGACAAAAGCGCGTGCGTGGCGGGACGTTGCCAGGTGGAGAAGGCGACGATGAAGCCTGCCGTCGACAGTGCGCGGCGGCTCGTCTTCCGCCCCGTCGACGTCGCTTACGTGATGAGCGGCGACGGCGCGTCCGGTGGCGCGCTACCGACCGTGTTCCCGCTCGGACGGGACGGCGCCAAGCTCTTCCTTCGTTTCGCGGTTGCCGTGCCGCCGCCCGCGAGCATCGTCGAAGCCTATGTGGTCTTGCGACGCTCGAGCGCCGTGGACGACGATCCCGCGGCGGTTTCCCTACACGCTACCCGGATCGTCGATGCCTGGTCCGGCGGATCGGTCTCGTGGGCCATCCAGCCGCGCACTACAGACGCACGGTCCCCGTCCACGCTCGTCGAACCCGGCGCCAGCCCGCTCGTCCGCATCGATGTTCGCGAGTTGGTTCGGCATTGGGCGCGTCGCGATCCCACCGACCACGGAATCGCCGTCGTCGCCGACAACGAGACGCGCACCGGAACGACGTTTGCTCTCAGCTCCATCGGCGGCGGATCGTCGACGGAGCCGGCCGCTGGACGAGTCGGTTTTCCTTCAGGCCCGATCGGGACTGCGCAGGCCGTCGCGGCGGACGTGGAGCCCTACCTCGAGCTCTACCTTCGTTGACCGGACGGGACGAAAGAAGCGTGAGAAAGGTTTGAAGCATCGAACGCGAGGACCGTCGAACGCTAGCGAGCTCGACATTTGGTGAGTCGGTGCCGGGCTGGTGCGGTCGAAGCTTCCTCCTTTCTCGTTCCCCCTTTATCCTCCCGCTGGTGGAGGGAAACCTTTACGCGCGAACTCCCGGCTGGTCCCGGGAAGGAGATTGAATGATGCGAGTGTCGAAGGTCCTGGGCTCTTTCGTGGCAGTTGGTGCGGCGCTCGTTGCGTTGTCGGCGACGACGGAATCGCGTGCGGGTGACGAGGAGCTCGTGAGCGTCTCTTGCAACGGGGGAGCGGTCACCGTCACGGCGAAGGCGCCTTGGCACACGAACGACAAGGCCCCTTGGAAGTGGGACAAGGGCGACAAGGTCTCGGTCGACGAGCACGCCGCCAAGTTCAAGGGCGCGAAGTGCGAGGGCACCGTCAAGGCGTTCGTCTGCAGCGGCGACCAGTGCAAGGGACCCATCCCGGTTCCGGTCAAGTGATCGTCTCGCCCCCGAGGTGAGGGGGCGAGGTGAAGGGGCGGGGAGGGACTCGAGGCGGCGATGCCCAGGTGGCACCGTCGCCTTCGTGCATTTTGTGGCCGAGCTTCGGGGCACGCCTCGACTCGAACGGGCACCGCTTGCGCATCGATCGCATCGATCGTATCGACGCGCGACTCGTTCGCGTGTCCGTGTGCGGGTTTGCCGACTGGTGTACGCTCTGGCCCATGCCCCAGGCGGAGAGCGACAGGACGAGTGTTGCGGCCGAGATCACGGCCGTCGCCGAGAGCGTCGAGAAGCGTTTCCAGAAGGGACGGCGCGTCCTTTCTTTCTCCGAGTACCTCGACCTCTTCGGAAGCGATCCGGTTCGCTACGCCCGTGACGCGAGCCGGTACCTCCGCGACTGCTTCGACCACTTCGGCACGGTCAGCGTCGAGCAGCCTTGGGGGAAGTTCACGCGGTGGCGTCTCTTCGACCTGGCGTGGGATCCGTCCCAGAGCCCCCACGCGCTCATCGGCCAGGAGCAGGTCCAGGAAGAGATCTACCGGAGCATCTCGAACTTCGTCCGCGAGGGGCGGCCGAATCGGCTCGTCCTCCTCCACGGCCCGAACGGCTCGGCCAAGAGCACCATCGTCGCCTGTATGATGCGGGCGCTCGAGCACTACTCGACCCTCGACGAGGGCGCGCTCTACCGCTTCAACTGGGTGTTCCCGTCGTCGAAGACGCTTCGGGGAAGCCTCGGCTTCGGGCAGAAGGAGCCGTCGTCTCAGGTCGGCACCTACGCGCACCTGCCGGATGACCAGATCGACGCGAAGCTCCTCGTCGAGGTCCGCGACCATCCGCTCTTCCTCATCCCGATCGAAGAGCGACGGCGTCTTCTCGAGCGCCTCGCGAAGCAGAACGGCGAGAGCTCCGTCAGCGATGGCTTCAGCGACTGGATCATGCGCGGCGAGCTCTCGCACAAGAGCCAGACGGTCTTCGAGGCGCTCCTTTCGAGCTACAACGGCTCGTACACGGAGGTGCTGAAGCACGTCCAGGTCGAGCGCTACTTCGTCTCGCAGCGCTATCGCGTCGGCGCCGTCACCATCGGCCCGCAGATGAGCGTCGACGCTGCCGAGCGGCAGCTCACGATGGACCGCTCGCTGGCGTCGCTCCCCGCGTCGCTGCAGGCCGTGACGCTCTACGAGGCGAAGGGCGAGCTCGTCGACGCCGCCGGCGGCGTCCTCGAGTTCAGCGATCTCCTCAAGCGTCCGCTCGACGCGTTCAAGTACCTGCAGCTCTCGATCGAGACGGGCGAGGTGGCGCTCACGCAGCAGAACGTGCTGCTCAACTGCGTGATGACCGGCAGCGCGAACGAGCTTCACCTCGACGCGTTCCGCGAACATCCCGAGTTCGCGAGCTTCCGCGGACGGCTGGAGCTGATCCGCACGCCCTACCTGCGGAGCGCCGTTCACGAGCAGAAGATCTACGACACGCACGTCGTCCCGCACATCCGCCGGCACGTCGCGCCGCACGCGACCGAGATGGCCGCGCAGTTCGCGGTGCTGACGCGCATGCGCAAGCCGAACACCGACAAGTATCCGCGCGCGCTCTCGAACGCGCTCTCCGGGCTCACGGCCGTCGAGAAGATGGACCTCTACGCGACGGGGCGCGCCCCGGAGCGCCTCGAGCCGGACGCGCAGAAGGTGCTGCGCGCAGGCGTCCGCGACGTCTACGAGGAGAGCGACGCGTACCCGATCTACGAGGGACGCATCGGCGCGAGCCCACGCGAGATGCGCGGCGTTCTACTCGATGCCGCGCAGTCGACGACGTACCGCTGCCTGTCGCCGCTCGCGGTGCTCGACGAGATCGAGCAGCTCTGCCAGCGCAAAGCGGAGTTCGAATGGCTCCAGCAAGACACGCAGGCGGGCGGCTACCATGACGTGAAGCTGTTCCGCGAAACTCTGTTCTCGCGCCTGCTGACGTCGTGGGAGCAGGAGCTCTACGCCTCGAGCGGCCTCGTCGAAGACCAGCAGTACGACGACCTCTTCGAACGTTACGTCCAGCACGTCAGCGTCTGGGTCAAGAAGGAGCGCATCCGGAATCGCGTCACGGGCGAATACGAAGAGCCCGACGAGGGGATGATGCGCGAGCTCGAGCGCCTTCTCGACGTGAAGGGAGGCGCGGAGGACGCGCGCAAGCAGATGATCAGCGCGATCGCTGCCTGGGCGATCGATCATCCCGGACAGAAGGTCGAGGCGGCCGCCGTCTTCCCGCAGCACCTCCGACGCCTGCGCGATGCCATCTTCGCCGACAAGCGGGGCGACGTCGCGAAGCGCGCCCGTGACATCGTCATCCTCGTCCGCGACGAGGGCTCCGGGCTCGATGCGACGCGCACGCGCGAGGCGCGGGCCGCGCTCGATCGTCTCGCGCAGCGCTTTGGCTACTGCGATGCATGTGGCGTCGACCTCGCGAGCATGCTGCTCCGGAAGCGCTACAACGACCTGATCATTGCCTGAGCTCCGTCTTTCTGACTCTCCGATGGACCGCTAGCTCGACGCTCGCGCGCGAGGTTCGCCGGCTCGCGTTTCCGGCGATCCTCCACTCGCTGCTGCAGACGCTCGTCTTCGTCGTCGACCGTGTCATGCTCGGCTGGCACGGCGCCGCGTCGCTCGCGGCGATGCAGATCGGCGGCGCGCTCGAGTGGTCGATCTGGAGCGTGTTCGCGGCGTTCGAGGTCGGGACGATCGCGCGTGTCGGGCGGCACGTCGGCGCAGGAGATCGCGCGGGCGCGCGGAGAGCCGCGTGGCTCTCGCTTGCGATGGCGCTCGCGATCGGCACGGTCCTCGCGGTCGCCTCGCCGTTGGTGCTGATGGGGCTGCCGCTCGTGACCGAGGGAGTGTCGGACGCCGCGCTCTCCGAGGCCACCGGCTATCTCGGCGTGACGATCGCCGCCTCGCCGCTCGTGTTCGTCGCGGCGACAGCCACGGCGACGCTGCAGGCCGGCGGCGACACGCGGACGCCGCTCGTCATCGGCGTCGTCGCGAACATCGTCCATGTCGGTCTCAACCGCGTTCTCATCCTCGGTGCGTTCGGCGTCGTCCCCGCGATGGGCGCCCGCGGCGCAGGCATCAGTACGGCCGTGACGTTCGGGATCGAGGCCGCGCTCGCGACGCTCGCTCTCTCGAATCGGACGCGGCCCGTGTCGCTGCGGAAGACCGAAGGCGAGAGCTCCGGCACGTCGCGTGAAGAGGCGAGGGAGCTCGTGCGCATCGGCGCGCCCGCGTTTCTCGAGCGTGTGCTCTACCACGTCGGCTTCATGACCTACGCGCTCATCGTCGCGCGCCTCGGGGATGCGGCGATGGCGGCGAATCAGTCGCTCATCAGCGTCGAGTCGATCTGCTTCCTCTCCGCCGACGGCTTCGGCGTGGCGGCCGCGGCGCTCGTCGCGCAGAAGCTCGGCGCGGGCAAGCCCGACGAGGCACGGCAGGCCGCCTGGATAGCGGCGCGGTACGCGGTGATCACGCTGACGTCCTTCGGCCTCGGGGCGCTCTTGCTCCGTGCCGTGATCCTGCCGATCTTCTCTCGCGATCCGGAGGTGATCGCGATCGGTCGTTCGACCATGCCGGTGCTCGCCGTCGCGCAGCCGTTCATGGCGACGGCGCTCGTCCTCGCGCAGTCGCTTCGCGGCGCGGGCAAGACGCGTCAGGCGCTCGGCGTGAGCTTGATGGGCGCCGTCTTCGTCCGGCTCACGGCCACCTGGCTCTTCGCGATCTCGCTCGGCATGGGGCTCGTCGGCGTGTGGATGGGATCGACGACGGACTGGATGTTGCGCGCCGCGGTGCTGGCGATGATGTTCCGGCGGCGACAGGCCGAGGTGTCGCGCCGTCTGCTAGAGTGAGGCGATGCGCTTGCCGCTCGTCTCCTTCCTCGTCGCAAGCTCGCTCGCACTCGTGATGGCGTGCTCGGACGACGACCGTTCGACGGGCTCCAGCGGAGCGCCGGACTCCGGCGTCGACGCAGCCGGAGGCGAGAAGACGAACGACGACGCAGGCGCCGACGCGTCCGATGACCGCGTCGTCACGCCTCCTGCGCCGACGACCGAGACGTCCGTCGAGGCGACGATCAACGGCGTGGTCCGCACGCTCCACCGGGCGCAGTTCGGCATCACGAAGGCGGACGGAACGCTGTACATCGAGGCGTACGAGGGCGGAGTCCCCGCCTGCCCGGAGGAAGAGACGCCCAAGCGAACGTTGATCGTGAGGGATGTGCCGGTCGGGGGGCCGGGCCAGCAGTTCACGAAGAGCGACGGCGTGTTCGTGACGCTGCTCGACTTCATCGGCGACCAGATCGACGATCCCAAGCCGAGTACGACGGCGACCGCTCTGACCGTCACGATCGTGAAGATCATCGACGGCGAGTCGCTCGAGATCGACGTCGACGCGACCTTCCCCGAAGGCACCGTGAAGGGCCGGATCTACGCGACCTATTGCAGCGCGATGAACGAGTAGCGAGCGCGGTCGTTCACCGATACGGGCTCGAGCGCCCTTCGAGCTTCAGCCGCGCCGTCCTCACGCCGAACAGCTCGTCGCCGGTCGGATCGAGGATCGGTCCAAGCATGGAGCTCGCGAACACGGCTGCGATCGTGAGCGCGACGCGATCGTCGTCGCTCTCGCGCACGACGAGCCACACCGTGGGGCAGCGCTGCGCGAGGAGCGCCATTCCGTGCGTCGCCTGCACCCGCTCCGCGTCTTCGGCGGCCGCGAGGTCCGGCTCGCGTGCGGGCCGACCGAAGCACAAGCGTGTACCGGACGCGCTTCCGTCGTTCGTCGCGAGCACGATGCGGGCGACATCGACGCGCGGCCGGTCGAGGCCGTACTTCTTGTCGACCGTGAGGCCGAGCTTGGCCGCGAAGAAGCGGGATGCGTGGTTGCGTAGCGCGGCGACGTCGAGGGCGGCGTTCGCTTGCTGCGCGAACACGGTATAGGCCGCGCTCCGGTCGGGGGAGGCGAGGGCATCGGGTCGGAGCACGCCGCGTTCGTCGAGGAGCTCGCGAAACCGTTCTTCGCCGAGGGCCGTCACGAGCGGTACGATACGCCATGCACGGAAGCGGGACCACGTCCCTCATCGACACGCACTGTCATCTCGATCCCCAATACTTCCCGGCCGGCCCGGACGAGGTGCTCGCCCGCGCGGCCGCCGCCGGCATCCGAGGCTTCGTGGTCGTCGGAGTCGGCCGCGATCTCGCTCCCGCGCGTGCTGCGGTCGCGCTCGCGAAGCGGCTCCCCGATCGCGTCGGCTCGGCCGTCGGCGTGCACCCGCACGATGCGACGACGCTCGACGACGCCGCCCACGCCGAGCTGGCGGAGCTCGCGAAGGAGCCCGAGGTGCTCGCTGTCGGAGAGATCGGCCTCGACTACCACTACGACCACTCGCCGAGAGACAAGCAGCGCGAGGTCTTCGCGCGCCTCATCCACCTCGCACGCGACGTGAAGAAGCCCATCGTCGTGCACACGCGGAGCGCCCCCGCGGACACGCTCGAGGTGCTCGAACGTGAAGGTGCGCGCGACGTCGGCGGCGTCATCCATTGCTTCAGCGAGGACCGCCCGTTCGCCGAGCGTGCGCTCGATCTGGGCTTCGACATCTCCTTTTCGGGGATCGTGACGTTCAAGAGCTCCGCGGCCATCCAGGACGTGGCGCGGTGGGCCCCGCTCGATCGCATCCTCGTCGAGACCGACAGCCCCTATCTCGCCCCCGTGCCCTTGCGCGGCAAACCTTGTGAGCCTGCGTTCGTCGTCCACACCGCGCGTCGCGTGGCGGAGCTCCGCAACATGCCCTTCGAAGCGCTGTGCGAAGCGACATCTGAGAATGCGGAGCGCAAGTTCCGGCGCCGATTCCAGCCTGGCTGAGCTGCCGGGAGCACGCAGCGTGCTTACATCGGGTGAGAGCGATCGCCGTCCAACGAATGGCGCGGCGTGGGCGATTGGGTACGCTTGGGAGCAGACATCTTGGTCGACGAAGTGCGCAGGAATCTCGGACCGGCGAAGGCCACCTGGTCGATCGTCGGTTCGCTCGTTGCGCACATTGCGGTCGTCGGCGGGGTCGGCGTCGTCGCCTATCACTCCCTGGCAGCGAAGGAGGCGCGCGAGGCGGAGCGACGGAGGGCGGAAGGCCCACACTCGGTCATCGCGATCGAGCTGCCTGGGGTGGCAGAAGGAACGCTGACCGCCGATCGCGACGTCATCCCCGAAGGCACGCAGCCGTCGGCCTACGGGGGCGCGACGATTGCTCGCATCGACACGGGATCGCCGGGCGCCGGAGGCCATGTGACGGGCCAGCGTGCGACGAACCTCGCCGCGATGAACGACGACATGAAGCTCGACACCGATCTGTTGAGCCGTCTCGATCGCGATCAGGTCCAGCGCCTCAAGACGGCATCGCGACGTACGACGCACGAGGATCGTCGCGCGACGACCAACCCGATGGAGCTCACGTTCCTCGCCACCGGCAAGGGCGAGCACCATGAGCGTCGCCCGAGCTCACCGTCCAATCCGAGCCGCGGTTCGCTCGTCTCGGAAGCGCCTTCGGTCATCGGTGGTCGTGTCGGCTCCGATTCCCCGGACCTCGAAGGCCCCGGCTCATCACCGGGCGCATCGCGCGCGGGCCAGCTCCTTGGCAGCCCGGGCGTCGGCGTCCGTGACGGCAAGGCAGGCGCGGACCATCACAAGGCCGCCCGCATCGCCCATGCGCGGCCCGCGGTGACGGAGGGCCCGCCGACCATCCCCGGCATCTGGAACGGTCGTCCCAACGACACCGTCGACAGCGATCAGGAGGTCGCGAACACGGTGCGGAGCCTCGTCCACGCGAGCGTCGCCGGCGGGATCGCGGGCGAGGGCAGGGGCGGCTCGGCATCACCCGCTCCCGATCCGGGCGCCGGCGGCGGCCCCGTCGGCGGCGGCTCGGTCGCGCGTCCGCTCGGGTCCGGCGACGGTGACCTGATCGACTGGAACACGAACGACCCGAAGCTCCTGCCGTACTTCCGGAAGATCCACGCGAAGGTCGACCCGCTCTGGGCGAACGCGTTCCCGAGGAGCGCCATGCTCGAGCTGAAGCAGGGCACGGTCATCCTCGAGTTCGTGATCGCCTCCGACGGCAGCGCGAAGGTCTCCTGGCCGCCGGTCCGGCCGAGCGGCATCGAGGAGTTCGACCGCAACTGCGCCGAGGCGATCCGCCGGGCGAGCCCGTTCGAGCCGCTTCCGGCCGCGCTCCGCGAAGGGGGCCGCTCTTCCCTGAAGATCCGGGCTCCGTTCGTCGCGAAGAACCCGATCATCAAGTGACTGACGCGAAGAGGTCTTCAGCGCTCTTGCCAAGAAGCGGCGGTCGGTTTAGATCGCTCCTCCTTCTCACATAGACCCGACCGCCGGAGTAGCTCAGTTGGTTAGAGCGGGCGTTTCATACGCGCTAGGTCGGGGGTTCGACTCCCTCCTCCGGCACTATTGAGGTTGGACCGCTTCGCGGTCCACCTCCACTTGTCGGTCGTCTGTTCTCGGTGCACTCCGTCCACTGCGTGGACTCCGTGCAGCTCGAATCGACTCCCTCCTCCGGCACTCTTGCTCAGGGGCGCTTTGCGGCTCGGAGCGCGTGACCTGCACCTGCTCGTCGCGAGGCCGAATGAGCTGGGCGATGTGGTCATCGCCGAAGTCCGACAGGGCAGGACGACGAGCGCGCCGTCCAGCGCGGCTGGGAAGGCGCGCGTGATCCTACGACTCCACCACGAGCTCGCGGTACGTTCGCCGGGTGCCTTTCTCCGGTCCCGCACGGGTGGTCGCGGACGTGCTCGCCAGGCTCGGCATCGATCCACGCGGACGGCTGTGGGAGGGCGACCAGGATCCGGAGTACACGTCGTGTCGAGCGGAGGAGCTCCCGAAGGACTTCGAACTCTATGCGCGTGGCGACCTCGCACCCCAGGAGCGCGATGTGCTCTGCTGCTTCCTGTTGCAGGGGCTCAACGATGCGATCCAGGCCGGCGAACCGCATCCGCTTCAGACGGCGATCCTCGATGCGCTCTTCGACGCCGAGGCGGCTCATCGCGCGGAGCTCGCCTACTGGATGGACACGTCCGATCCAGACAGCGACAACTGGTGGCCCATCACTGTAGCGTTGGTGGCTCACAAGTCGTTCCGCACGACGAGCGGCGAGCAAGAGTAGCTGTCGTCACGGTCGCGGCGCGATGGTCACGGGATGCCTGTGCGGAGTCTGTTCGTCGAGGTGCCGCGCGCGAGCTTGCCGGGCGCGGCACCGACGAAGCGCTCGCGTCAGCCGGCCTTCGGCGCTGGCGCCCCGCGGACGGCCGCCAGCTGCGCCTGCTCCATTGCGGTGAGCTCCGGACTGACGATGGCGCCGAACTCCGCGGCGGCACGGCGAACCCTCTCCGGGGCATCGGGCAGCGCATCCGGTCCGCTCAGCCGATAGGATGCCGGCGACAGCGGGCCGAAGAGCAGCGCCCGCTCCAGATCTCCCCAAGCCTGCGGATCGGGCTCGACGCCGGCTCGCGTGGCGAACAACGTCGCCATCGCGTGCATCGGCAACTCCTGCGGTCCGCCGCGTCCCGCACGTGAGCGCTCGAGTCCGGCGGCCATCTCCTCCGTCGCCGGCAGCGGACGGAGTCCTGCCCAGGCATAGGCCAACCAGCGGGCCTGCAACTCCAGCACCGGCATGTAGGGACCGGCTTGCGCGAACAGTCCGAGGAAGGCGAGGCCCTCGAGCTCGGGATGGAACGTGTAGTCGAACAGATCGATGTGACGCCCGTCGAGCCCCAGCGCCGTGGCGATGTCGTTCGAGACGAACGGCAGCGATACGCGATAGCCGGTCGCCAGGATGATCGCGTCGACCTCCGCCTCGACCCCGTCGGCGAACCGAACCTTCGAGCCCTGCACCCAGTCGATCCACGGACGCGGCCGGATTCGACGCTCTGCGACGAGGGACAGATAGGTCTGCGATTGCGTCAGTCCGGCAGCGAAAAGCGACGGTGACGGCTTCGGCGCGCCGAACTGCTCGGGACTGCCGCACTGGGAGACGACGAAGTCACGCAAGCTCGCATCGAGCACCTCGGGCGGCAGCGCCGCGCCCGCAAGCGCTCCGAACCGCGTGAAGGCGCGATGATCGGTGGGCACGCCGGCGAGCAGCTTGGTCAGGACGTAGCGCTGGCGACGCGCCGCCACGGTCACGTCGATTCCGTGCTGCGCGAGCTCCGAGGCAATCTCGAGCGCGCTGATGCTCTGGCCGGCGACGAGAACGCGGAGGCCGCGAAAGCGGTCGACCGAGCGGAACTGGGAGCTGTGGCGAACGCCGCCAACGCCCGAGAACGAGGACAGCCCCTCGATCGCGGGCATGTCGGGATCGTGATAACGCCCGGTCGCGACCACGACGCGCGCGAACGATTCGTCGGTGAGCCGATCGTCGTGGCGCGTCGTCAGCCGCCATCCGCCGCCTCCGTCCCGCTCGATCCGGTCGACCGAGGTCTTCAGGCGGAACGCGCCGGCGATTCCGGTCTTGTCGGCATAGGCCTGGAGATAGGCCCGGACTTCCCGCGCCGTCGGATAGATCGCCGTGCCTTCCGCGTACTCGAGATCGCTGAAGGCGGTCAGCACGCGGCTCGTGTTGGTCCGCATGCCGCGCCACACGCCGCTCGACGGCGAAGCCTCGTTCCACTGTCCCCCGATCGTGTCGCCTGCCTCGAATACGACAGGCTCGAGGCCATGGGCCTTGAGGTAGCGCGCGGCGACGAGGCCGGAGGGACCGGCGCCGATGATGGCGACCGATGCTTCGGAATGTGTGGACATGTGAGGGCTCCGTGGGTGAATGGGGAGACGGTCCGCTCCTGGAGTAAAATTCCAGGGCAGCGGTAATCCGCTACGCGTTCGAGGGCCGTGCGTCAACGACGCGAAACCCGTCCTCGAATTCCGAGCCCCGGCTCATCGGTCGTGAGGGAAGCGGGCGCGTGGTGGAGATCCCCGGAGCATCCGGCGCGCGGTCACTGCATCGGACGCAACACCGCGTCGTCGACGTACACGCAGATCACGTTCCCAACGTCTCGAGCGAGGCCGGCGATCCTGCAGCGCGCATCCAGATCTCTCCGGCGTACGTTTCCCCCTTCTTGACCGGTGCGGTCACGGTTTGCTCGAGGAGCGCTTCCCAGTTGGTGTCCATGCAGAACTTGCAGGAGCGCGTTCCGTTTCGAGCGACGTCGCTTTCGGTGATGAAGCCGAACGCGGTCTTCCAGCCTGCACAACCGAGCTCGAAGTCCGCGTTCGAGAGGAGGTTCACACCGGCTCCCGCGTCGGGCTCGGGATCGCTGCCGTCGCTGGAAGCACGTCGCCCGACGCGTCCACCGGCCCATCGGTATCCGGGGACGCGCCAGACCCGCCATCCGGAGAGACATGGCCTCGTCGTCACTGTCGCGAAAGATTGAGCGCTCACGAAGAGGCAGCTGCCGCCGAGCCTCGCGACGTTGCAGAGTTCCCCCGGGACGCGTCGAACGGGTTGGACCGCCTCGGCGCACTCTCGTCGGGTCTCGTACTCGCGCTACGCCGCGAGCTCGAGCTCGGTGGGCTGCTGCGTGAGGCGTTGCTTCAGCTGCGATGTCGCGCGGGAAAGCAGTTGCGAGACTCGCGCTTCGCTCAAGCCGAGCGTCGACGCGATGGTCTTGCTCGAGACGTCGTCGAAGTAGCGCATGCGGACGATGGCGCGCTCGCGCGGCGGAAGCTCTTCGAGGGCGCGGCGCAGGTCCAGGCCCGATCGCTGGACTTCCACCTGCTCGAGCGGAGAGGGGCCCTCTTCGAAGAACGTGTGGGTGGGCGGGAGGTCGTCGAAGCCGATGACGACCACCCCGGTCTTCTCTTCGGCGCCAGCGGCGCCGTTAGCCGGAGCATCGTTCGCACTCTGGACGCGACGACGGCGCGGTGACCAGTCGTGACGACGCAGCTCGTCGATGACGGCGCCGCGGATGCGGATGCGCGCGTACGCGGTGAGCATCTCGGGGCACGTATGCTTCTCCGAACGAAGCGCCTGCACGAGCCCCATCGAGCCGGCGGCGACCAGGTCCTCGCGCTGGACGCTCCGGGGAACGCGGCGCATGAAGTCGGCGACGATGCCGAAGACGAGATGCATGTGAGCGGCGAGCTCGGTGCTCGAAATCGTCTGGCTGGCGGCGGTGGGCTGCATCTCCATGGCTATCCCCATGAGCACTGGGCATGCCAGCCATCGCCCGGGACGGGGGCAGTCGCAAATTCGTGATTTCCATCGTCCAGCCGGGGGCACGAGCGTCAAATCCATGGCGCTCGTCTCCAAGCGTGTGGCGCTCGTCAAAGAGGTGGCGCTCGCAGGGCTGCAAACACCGAGAGCCTGCGGCGCGCGGCCGCTGCAAGGGGGTAACGGCCAGCGAGCGGCGTTCGAAAGCATGAGACGCGAGCCCGAGCACTTCTTCCGATTGAAGCTGAACCCGCTCCGAGTCCTGCCGTTGTACGCATCGCAGGCGGCATCCGGCGCTGCGGGAGGAGCCGCAGAGAACGGGCGCGAGCGCGGCCTGCGCATCACACGAGGGGAACCATGTCTCGCGATAGTGTGCTCATCCGCTTCAGCCCGTCCTCCACCGACCATCCGCCGCCGACCGTGCGCATCCCGCGCGCCTACGTTCTCCGCGCAGCGGAGGCCGATCGTCGTGTCTACCGGCTCGACGGCGAGACGCTCGGATCCTTCACGGATGCGCTCACGCGGGATCGCCGGTCGTGAGGGCGCGCGACTGCTGAGCCTCGGCTCACATCGCCTCAATCGTCGAAAACGACTTAACCGCCGCTCGCGTCCGTCGTTCCTCACGCCACATCCCTCCAGGAGAAGACATGCGAATCAGTGGACTACGTGCGGCGCTCGTGATGGTGGCGGTTTCCTCGACGGCGCTCGGCGCTGCCGGATGCGCTGACGCGGACGCTGAACCTTCGGAGAAGTCGTCGACCGGCAGCTCGCTCGACAAGCTCCAGGTCGGCACGCGCGGCGAGCTCCCGGCTTGTGATGCCACGACCGAGTCGTTGCTCGCGTACATCGTCGACGAGAAGATGGTCGTCGTTTGCTCCGAGGGAGCGTGGCGGCAGGTCGTGTTCCCGGGCTCCGAGGGGCCTGCGGGACCGACGGGGGACCAGGGGCCGGCGGGCGAGCAGGGGCCTGCAGGCGAACAAGGTCCCAAGGGCGACCAAGGTCCGAAGGGCGACAAGGGCGACACCGGCGCGGCGGGCGCGGACGGGAAGGATGGCAAGAACGGCGACCAAGGTCCCAAGGGCGACAAGGGCGATCCGGGAACGGTGTCGAGCACGTTCTGCTTCGAGGGGCAGGCCCAGAACACGATGGCGGTGCCTATGCTCCAGGCGAACGTCCCGCAGATCCTCGGCTTCGGCCAGCCGACCGCCACGTGCACCGGTACGAGCATCACGTACTCGGCCGGGACGTACACGTTCGTCGAAGCCGGGATCTACGTCGTCGACGTGACGACCTGGAACACGCTCCCGCTGCTTCCCGTCCCGACGGCGATCACGTTGAGCGCTCAGGCAACCGACGCGACGGGCATCCTCGCGCCCGTGACGTGCCAGATGAACATCAACATCCTCGGCCCACAGGAGTGCGACGCGCGCTTCGTCGTGAGCGCCGCGGCTGGCGCGACGTTGAAGCTCCAGGCCTCGTCGACCGCCATTGGTCCGGTCCGCGTCGGCGGTTCGATCGTCGTCGAGAAGATGTAGAGGTGTCGAGCGACGACGCGCTGGCGCCGGCTCCTCTCCGCTGGAAGGAGCCGGTAGGCGCTTCGTCGCTTCGCGTTGCCGCTCGACCGATGGTGACGTGTTGGCTCGAGCCTGCGCTGCTCGTGCTCAGCGTTCTCATGGGCGCGTGACGAGCGCTGAGGGCGAGCCGTCAACGGCTCTTGCGCCGCGCCGCGCGCTGCGCCTTCCGTCGCGTCCGGCGGTCGACCGCGCTGATGCCGCCGGTGCCGTGGCGGCGGAAGACGCCGCTTGCGGGGAAGACGATGCGCGCACCGTCCGCGAACGCGTGGGACGCGGCCTTCATGTGCGCGTCCATTTCCGGAAGGACGGTCTCCTCGAGCATCTGGATGCATGCGTTGGCGTTCGCGAAGCCCTTTCGGCGAAGAAACGTGAAGAAGGCCACGAGCTCGGGGTGCATCACCTCGGTCCAGTGAGCGAGCGAGGACATGTCATTCGTGACGACGCAGCGTGACGCAACGGCGCGCACGACGTCCGGCGTGAGCTGGTCGACTGTGACCGCGTGGTCGACGTACGCGGTTCGAAGGAACAGCGGTGTCCAGCGAGCGCCGTCGTCGATGGTGGCCATCTCGGGCGAGCGCGCGAACTCCTGGAAGACCTCGGTCGCGCGGCGCCTCGCCAGCTCGTAACGTGCCGGGTCCTTGGGTCGCTCGGCGAGTAGCGCGTCGAAGTGATCGTGGGCACCGAAGATGTCGAGGGAGAGCTCGTAGCGGGGCATGGCCGTCTGTTCGGCCGCTCGCCGGCGAGGTTGCGTCTTTTCTGGCGACGACGGGCTCGCGGCGCGTAACGCCGCGCAAGTGCTCGAGTTGCGCGGTCGTGTCGACGGTCGAGCGCTTCAGGATGCCGCCCCGAGCTGATCGCTCGGTGGCAGCTTGGTCGCCGGGCGCGACGCGGCGGCCATGACCTTCGCGAGCTCGCGCAGCGCCTTCCCGAGCGGAGCCGCCTTGCGCCACGCAAGGCAGATCGTTCGCCCATGCGCTCGACCTGCGAGCGGCCGGATGGCGAGCTGACCTCGACGGTTCTCGACGTCGACGGCGATGCTCGGCAGCAGCGTGACGCCGTTGCCTGAGGAGACCATCTGGACGAGCGTGGCGAGGCTCGTGGCGCGGAGGTCCGTTTCGGTCGCGCCGGCTCGCTGACAGAGCGCCAGCGCCTGCGTCCGCAGGCAATGACCGTCCTCGAGTAGCAGCACCGGCTCCGCCTCGAGGTCGTCGAGCGCCACCGTCTTCTTCTTCGCCAGCGGATGCGTCCGTGGCACCGCGGCGACGAACGGATCTTCGACCACCACGGCATGCTCGAGGTCCTCCATCCCGTCGACCAGCGCGAGCAGGCCGGCGTCGAGTGTCCCTGCACGCAGCGCAGCGAGCAGCTCCGGTGTCTTCTCCTCCACGAGCGCGAGCCGCAAACGTGGCCAACGCGCAGCGGCGGCCGGCATGGCGAACGGCAAGAGATACGGCGCGACCGTCGGGATCACGCCGACCCGGAACGTTCCCGTGAACGGGTCTTTTGCCTCCGCGACGGCCGTGAGCAGGTCGTCGAGCTCGACGAGGACCTTGCGTGCATGCGCGACCACCGCTTCGCCGACCGTGGTGACGAGCACCTTCCGCTTGTCGCGCTCGAAGACTTGCACGCCGAGGATCTCCTCGAGCTTCTGCACCTGCGAGCTCAACGTGGGCTGTGACACTCCGCACCGCGCGGCGGCTCGATGGAATCCGAGCGTGTCGGCGATCGCGACGACATATTGCAGCTGACGGATCGACAGGTCGTGAGCGGTCGCCGACATGATAGATATCCTCTATCACGCTCATCGATTCTTCGTCTTGGTTGAATCGATTCGGCCGCCCTAGGTTGGTGAGCGATGAAGGACACAGGGCTTCGAAGGGTCGACGTCGCGGTCATCGGTGCAGGCACCGCGGGGCTCGCCGCGTATCGGGCAGCGCTGAAGCGCGGCAAGGACGCCGTGATGATCGAGGCCGGCGCGTACGGCACGACGTGTGCGCGCGTCGGTTGCATGCCGAGCAAGCTCCTCATTGCGGCAGGCGAAGCGGCTCACCATGCAAGGCATGCGGGACCGTTCGGCGTCAGCGCGACCGTGAAGGTCGACGGCCGAGCTGTGATGGACCGCGTGCTCCGCGAGCGCGACCGCTTCGTCGGATTCGTGCTCGAGAGCGTCGACAACATCCCCGAAGCCCATCGTCTCACGGGCAGGGCCCGCTTTTTTTCGCCCAACGAGCTCGACGTCCAGGGAGTCCGCGTGGAGGCGCGTACCGTCGTCATCGCGACCGGCTCGTCTCCGTTCATCCCGGCGATGTTCGACAAGGTCCGCGATCGCGTCGTCGTGAACGACGATGTCTTCGCGTGGACCGATCTGCCGGCCTCGGTCGCGGTCTTCGGCGCGGGGGTCATCGGGCTCGAGCTCGGTCAGGCGCTCCATCGACTCGGCGTACGCGTGCACATCTTCGGTCGCGGCGGCGCGGTCGGTCCGCTACGCGATCCCGTGGTCAAGCAAGCGGCGGCGGCTGCGCTGAAGGCGGAGCTGCCCGTCGAGTTCGGCCCCAAGGTGCTCGCGGTCGAGCCGGAGGGCGAGCTCGGCGCCTCCGTTCGCTACGTGGATGCGGACGGCAACGAACGCGTCGAGCACTTCGATGCCGTCCTCGTTGCGGCAGGCCGTCGGCCAAACGTTCAGAACCTCGGCCTCGAGAACGTCCAGATCCCACCGAACGCCGTCGTCGATCGAGCGACGCTCCGGTGGGGCAACACGAACATCTTCGTCGCGGGCGACGCGAACAACGACATTCCGTTGTTGCACGAGGCTGCCGACGAGGGCGCGATCGCCGGCGAGAACGCCGCGCTCTTCCCCGACGTGCGTCCGGGCAAGCGCCGCACTCCGCTCGCGATCGCATTCACCGAACCTGGCCTCGCGGTCGTCGGCGGAGGCTTCGCGGCGGCCGAGGCGCACGGACCGTACGTCGCCGGTTACGTCGACTTCGGCAACCAAGGGCGAAGCCGGATCATGCTGCAGAACCAGGGCGCGGCTCGGGTCTACGCCGACCCGGTGTCCAGGCGCTTCCTCGGCGCGGAGATCGCCGGGCCTCGCGCCGAGCACATGGCTCACTTGCTCGCGTGGGCACACCAGGCGGAGCTCACGATCGATCAGATGCTCGCGATGCCCTTCTACCACCCGGTGGTGGAGGAAGGGCTTCGAACGGCGCTTCGCGATGTCGCCGCGAAGCTCGAGCCAGGAGCTGCCGAGAGCAGCTCGAAGGTCACGAAATAGGAAGAGAAGAAGAAGAGAGAGAAGAGAGAGGAATAGAGATGAAGAACATGGAAGGACAGAAGGTACCCCAGGTCACGTTCCGCACGCGCGAAGGCTCGGAGTGGAAGGACGTGACGTCGAAGGAGCTGTTCGAAGGCAAGAAGGTGATCGTGTTCGCGCTTCCTGGCGCCTTCACGCCGACGTGCTCGTCCGCGCACGTCCCGCGCTACAACGAGCTGGCTCCGGCGTTCAAAGAAGCCGGGATCGACGGGATCGTCTGCATCTCCGTCAACGACGGCTTCGTCATGGAGGAGTGGGGCAAGGCGCAGCATGCGGAGCACGTCCGGTTCATTCCGGACGGTAACGCGGAGTTCACCGAGAAGATGGGCATGCTCGTCGACAAGGCCGATCTCGGCTTCGGCCGTCGGTCGTGGCGCTACTCGATGCTCGTCGAGGACGGCGTCGTGAAGAAGATGTTCATCGAGCCGCAGGAGCCCGGTGATCCCTTCAAGGTCTCGGACGCCGACACGATGCTGAAGCACCTCGTCCCGGAGGCGACGCTGCCGAGTGACGTGCTCATGATCGGCCGCGAGGGTTGCGCCCATTGTGCACGCGCGCGCAAGCTGCTCGAGCAGCGAGGGATCCCGTACGACGAGGTGAAGGCGACGCCGCGCAATCTCCGCGCTGCCACGGGCAAGACCTCGACACCGCAGATCTTCATCGACGGCAAGTACATCGGCGGCGCCGACGAGCTCGAGAAGCACCTGCAGAAGGAAGGCGCTCCGGCGTCCAAGGCGAAGCCGCAGCAGCAGGCCCAGGCGGCGACGCACTGACCGGAGCGGGCTCGCGCGATCGGGTAGGGTAGCCCGGTCGACGAGCCCGTCACGCGACGAGGCGGCAATCCCGCGCGCGAAAGCGCCGGTGAGGGCTGCCTCGTCGTCGTTTCAGCGGCCTCGTCGCCTCCGGGCGAGGACGAGAACGGCGCCCAGGAGACCAGCGAGGCCGAGCGCGCTTCCCGAGCGCCCCGGCTGGGTCCGACACGCGCAGCCTCCTCCGGCGTCGAGCTTGTCGTCGGCCGGGGATGCATCTGCGGGGCACTCGAGCGGCTTCGCAGCGCGCTGCGTGCTGCCCTGACCGAGCTTCGTGGCGTAGTTTCCGGTGTTCGCGTTGTCGTGATGGAACGACTCCCACTGGACCGGACCATTGGCGCTGCCGGCGGTCTTCCAGGCGAACAGCCACCCGTCGCGCGTGCCGACGACGACCTCGAGCGACTTCTGCGGGTCACCGTCGATGTCGCCGACCGCAGCCGTCGCCGCGATCCAGCCGTTCGTGAACTTCGGGAAGCCCGGCGCCTCGCGACCGCAGCCGTCGACCGCGTGGAGGAAGTAGCCGCCCGAGCCGGTGATCACCTCCGGGTATTCGTCACCGCTCACGTCCGCGACGGCATGGTTCACGAGGAACGTGTAGTCCTCGAGGACCACCGGCATGCCGGGGAACATCTTGCCCGTCTTGCCGCTCCACGCTGCGAGGAGCTGCTGCGCTCTCTCGGTCCGCTCTCCGGCTGCGGCGAGGGCCCCTGCGAGGCTGAGCGAGCCACCGGAGGCGATGACATCGGGCACGCCGTCCTGATCGAGATCGCCGATCGAGGGCTGGCTGAAGAGCGGGAACATCATGTCCGGCGAATGCGCCTTCGTGCGCTCGCCGAACGCGCCCATCGCGTCGAGCCCCTTCTGCGTCGAGCCGTCTTCGTTGACGACGATCGGGAGCCGGTTCGGGGGCTCTTCGCTCCGCTGCTGCGGTCCGGGGTCCGTCTTCACGACGAGCGGACGGGTGCCGTTGCCCTGGATGAGGATGTCTGCCTGGCCGTCGTTGTCGAAGTCGGCGACGGCCTGCGACGCGACGACACCTTCACCGACGACGGGGAAGAGCTTGAGGCTCGACATCGTCATCGGCCAGTTCGGCAGATACTTGCTCGGCGCGTTGTTCCCGCGTCCGTCGACGACGAAGACCGGCCCGGACGTTCCGCCTTCGCCGATCTGCTGGTTGGAGCCGCTGATGATCTCCGGAATGCCGTCGCCGTTGAGATCGACGACCGTCGGCGTGGCCATGATGCGGCTCGGCGTGTCCGACCTCGGCGAGACGAGCGACACCGGGAACCCGTCGAGCACCGTGGCATCTGCCTTGAAGACCCAGATCTTCCCGTCGAAGCCGCCGATGACGATCTCCGGTCGGCCGTCTTTGTTCATGTCGACGACGACAGGAGCGCTGTACGTCCCCCGCGCGTGTCCGTTCTTGAGATCCATGCACGTCTCCGGTCGGGGAGCCGCAGGATCGTGCGGACACGAGGGGACGAGCGGAAGCCGCTTCGGCCAGCCAGGGAGGTCCTGGCCGCTGCCGTTCACGACGTAGATGGTGCCCGGCCATGACGTCAGGACGATCTCCGGCTTGCCGTCGCCGTCGATGTCCGCCACGGCCGGCGCCGCCATCAGCGATTCGCGCGCGATCGCCGGATCGACACCTCCGTTCGCGCCCGCGGTGTAGGCGGGCGCCGCGAGGTAGCTCGGGATCGACGGCTCGCCCAGGTCCTGCGCAATGCCGTCGATCGGACGCGTCAGGTACGGGAAGCCCTGGAGCTCGACGGGCATCCCGGACTTCATCGAATACACGTGTACGCGGCCGGAGCTGTCGGCCGCGACAATCTCGCGGACACCGTCACCGTCGATGTCGGCGAGCTTGGGGCTCGCCTCCGCGGAGGCGCCGAGCGCGATCGGAAAGCCGGGGAGGAGCTCCTTGTCGAGGCCGTTCTTCTCGTTGGTGATCGAGACCACGCGTCGCGCTTCACCGGGGACGTCGAAGTCGTCGTAGTGGGCGATCGCGCGGATCCGGATCGTGATCGAGCGATCGTTCTCGCCCATCAGCGAGTCCGGATCGCGCGGGTGGCTCGTGTCGACCTGCTTGGGATCGATCTGTCCGAGCGGGACCGAGCCACCGCTGACGGTCGGTCCGGGGATGTTCGTGAGCGGCGCCACCGCGTCGCGGTAGTCGGCTTCCGTCGGCTGCACGCCGGGAGCCCACTGGACCTTGAAGTCGTAGGACTTCGCGCGGCTCGCCGCGACGCGACCCATGATCTGGATGGGGCCGCCCGAGCGATCCGCATGGATGGGCGCGAACCACTCCGGCGAGACGATGTCGACCTCCGGCGGGATCCGACGCGCCTTGATTGCCTCGACGAGGCGGAGCGCATTCGAGCGGCCGTACCCGAAGCGCTGATCGTAGCCAGCGTGCGAGTAGTAGTACTTCGGCCTCTCCGTCGCGCGCGACTCGGGGACGTCGATGTCGTCCGCTTCCATCTTGAAGAGCTGGATCGCCTCTTCGGCCGTGAGCTGGATGCCTTCGGCTGCTGCCATCGAGTAGAGCAGGCCGGCGATCCCGGAGCCGCGCCCGGTTGCCTCGCTCGAGCAGCTCGTTCCACTGACGCTGAGCGAAAGATGCGCGCCGTAGTTCGAGCACGTGTCGAACGCGACGAACGTCGTCGCCACGCTCGGATTCTTCTCGTTGTAGCGGACCGAATGCACCGTGAGGACGTGGTTGGCCGTCGCGGGCATGTTGTGATGGCGCGAGTTCTCGTCGGCCATGCTCGCGATGATGATCGTGCCCTTGTTGTAGGCGTAGTCGATCGCAGCCTTCGAGAACGCCGACTGGTTGACCGTGCCGAGCGCCTCCTGGACCACCTTCGCGCCGCTGTCGGCCGCATAGATGACGGCCTTCGCGAAGTCGTTCGCGTCGCCGATGAAGCTGTCGCCGACGCGGAGCGGGATGAACGTGCATCCAGGGCAGACCCCGGGCTCGCCGGAGCCGTTGTTCGCCTCGGCCACGCTGTCGCGGGCCTCGCCGGTGCCGTGGCCGTAGCGCGTGTCGTCGTACGGATCGTTGTCGTTCTTGAAGAAGTCCCAGCCGCAGATGTCGTCCGTGTACCCGTTCGCGTCGTCGTCGACGCCGTCCGAGAACATCAGGATGATGTCACCGGGGTCGAGGATGCAGTTGCGATTGAGGTCGCCCTTGATCCGATCGCCGCCGGGCTTCGTGCGATCGTGCTCGTTGAAACACGGCTCGCCGACGACGACCGGCGCGATCCGAGGATCGTCGCGGTAGTCCGCGACGGTGAAGATGCCGTCCCCGTTGCAGTCGTAGCCGGCGAGGGGACCCGTCCCGCCGCACGCGGTGTCGTCCGCCGACCTGGGCTTCGCGTCGTCTCGTTTCAGCTCGCCGAGGTTCAGCGCGGCCTTGTTGACGAGGTCGGCGGCGTCCCACTCGATGCCGGAGTCGATGACCGCGATCTTCACGTCGGGCCTGCCGATCGTGTGCGTCCACGCGCGGTCGATGCTCATGCCCGACGCGCCGAGCTGCTGGTCGAACGGATCGATCGGAGACGCCCCCGCCGCGCGGTCGGGGAAGAACGAGATGTAGTTCCATCGCGCGTCGAAGTCGTTCGGCCAGTTCGACTTGTCGCGCATGTCCGCGCCCGGCGCCGGCGGCCAGGCCGCGTGCGCGTGGACGGCGAACGTCGCGCCGACCGCGAGACAGAGCAGTGACACAGCCCGTACGAAGGACAACGACCCCATGAGGCGCGCGAGGCTAACATGGGGGGTGCGCCGGGCTTCTTACGCCCTCCTACTTGGAGACGGGGATGAGCCAGGGCGGGGAGGCTCCAGGCTCCAGGCTCCAAGCGTTCGCCTGAGGGTCTCAGGCTTCAGGCCTCAGCGAGAGATGCTGGCCTTGCGTGCTGGCTGCGTCCGTGGACTCGGCTTGGGGCCGGCGGGGCCCCAAGCCGTGGGGCGCCGTCAGTACTCGCCGAACAGGTCCTGGATGCGTGACTCGAGCGCCGTCGCGATCTTGTACAGCGACGAGATCGAGGCGCTCGATTCGGCGCGTTCGATCTGCGAGAGGAGCGAGACGCTCAGGTTCGTGCGGCGCGACATCTGCTTGAGGGTGAGATCCTTCTCCTTGCGCAGGTTGCGGATCGTGTCGCCGATCACCTTGTGCAGCTTCTCCTCGGGCGTGCGGGCCAGGCCCTTCTTGCGCATGACGCGGTCGAGGACCTCACGGAACTCGTCCACGTTGAACGGCTTCTTGATGTAGTCGACGGCGTCGAGCTTCATCGACGCCACCGCGGTCTCGAGGTTCGGATAGCCGGTGAAGATGACGACGGCGACGTCGCTGTCGATCTTGCGGATCTTCTTCAGAGCCTCGATGCCATCGAGCTTCGGCATCATCAGGTCGAGGATGATGAGGTGATAGCCGCCGTTCTTCACCTCCTCATCGATCGTGGTGGGATCGCTCATCGTCTTGACGGCGTATCCATCGCGCTCGAGCAGGGTCTGCATGTATTCGCAGATGGCGCGATCGTCGTCGACGATCAGGATCTTCACGGCAGGGAGCTGAAGCTCAGAGGGCTGTGCGGTCATCGCGTCTCCATTGAGGCGTGTGAGAGTTCACGGCGGAAGCTCGACGAGCGTGAGGTGAGAGCCAGAGGTGGTGAGGTGGTGAAGAGCGCCGGTGCTGTGCGGGGCAGTGGTGCAGTCCTCGAGAGCACCCGGTCGTGACGTTCCGTAGTCCTTGGAATCCGGCTGCGCATAGGGCCGCCGTTACAGTGTAGCTTGACAGAGATCCGCTGAGAGTGAAGGGAAGAGGTCGCCTGGGGCTGGAAAAAGGTAGGAGTCCTGCACCGTTGGACCATTCCGCTCAGACTGGATGACAAAATCGAGTCGAATCGCGTTGACGCGGATGCCGCGCCCGCCCTATCTAGCTCCCCCCTCGACACCACTTCTCGGAGTGGCGGCGGGTCTCGGGGCGTAGCGCAGCCTGGTAGCGCACCTGGTTCGGGACCAGGGAGTCGGAGGTTCAAATCCTCTCGCCCCGACTGAAAGAGCCGCACCGCTTCTGGCGGGGCGGCTCTCGTCGTTTCAGCGCATCGTTTCAGCGAGCGACTCGAGGGCCACGCCGGAAACGGCACAGCTCGATGGTGCGGCGTGGCGAGGCGCCTTACGTTGCCCAGCACATGGACTCGGGCACCTTCTCCGCACTGCTCATCCCGCTCTTCGCCGGCCTCGCCGTGATCTTCGGTGGCCTCCGGCAGATCAATCAGTGGGAGACCGCGCTGAAGTTCACGCTCGGGAAGCTGTCTGGCCGGGCCGGGCCAGGGCTGAACTTCGTCTTCCCCGCGCTCCAGAAGATGATCCGCGTCGACATGCGCGTCCGCAACCGCGACCTGCCTCAGCAGGCCGTCATCACCGCGGACAACGTCACGGCCTGGATCGATGCGGTCATCTATTACAAGGTCGTCGACGCCGAGAGGGCGACGCTCAACGTCCAGGACTACGAGCACGCCGTCCGTGACCGCGCGAAGGTCGTGCTTCGTGACGTCGTCGGCGAGACGAGCCTCGACGAGCTGCTGGCGCACCGGGAAGAGGTCGCCGCGAAGGTGCGGGCGTCGGTCGAGCAGTTCGTCGCCCAGTGGGGGCTCCACGTCGAGCTCATCGCGCTGCAGGACATCCAGCTCCCGCAGCAGATGCAGGAGGTCATCGCCAAGAAGGCGATCGCCGAGCGTGACCGGCAGTACGTCGTGATCAAGAGCCAGGCAGACCTCGAGAGCGCGAAGAACTTCGCGGAGGCTGCACGCATCCTCCACCAGTCGCCCGGCGCGATGGAGCTCCGCCGGCTCGAGGCCCTGCAGAACCTGTCGAGCGGTACGAGCAAGGTGATCTTCGACCTGGCGAAGCCTGTTGGCGCCAGCGAGACGCAGGCGGCGGCCGTCGCCGCGGCGCTCGGCGGGAGCGTGCGGGTCGCGGACGAGCAGGAGCGCGAGGAGGGCGACGTGCATGAAGGCTCGGCGCCTC
>JAFAER010000112.1 GCA_023423895.1 Pseudomonadota bacterium | reverse complement strand
CTTCAGCGCGCATTACGCATGGCCGCAACGTCGCGAGACTGGAGCCGCATCGCCGCCGACGCCGGCTATTACGATCAGGCACACCTGATTGGCGACTTTCGGAAACTCCTCGGGTCGACGCCGGAGGCGTTCGCGCGTGCACGCGCGTCGACCACGACCGATGGTCATCGCTTCGGCGCGGGGATCTTCAAGTAGGCGTCGACGGCCTTCTTCACGTCGCGATACTCCATGGTCGTTTCACCGTAGACGGTAATGCGCGGCTACCTCGAAGCGCCCAGGTGAGCACCGTCCCCTCGCCGGCGACGCGTTCGGGAGTCGAGATCGCCGACATGGCAGCGTGCTTGACCGTTGGTATCGCACGCGCCGAGAGTCGCAAGCGTCGGACCGGCGAGCAGCGCCACACGAACGACGTCAGAGGCCACGCATCGAGATATGTCGCCGCCGCTCCTCGGCCCCCCCCTCGCGACCACCACCAGAATGCTCGCCAGTGGGACACCGGGATGCTCACGACCGTGAGCGACGATCGCGGTGCTTTGGGTTCGGACCTTCAGACGCCGCGCGAGCCGCGTTGCGCCTCACGGGAACCCGAACCTCTCGTGCGCTCTCGATGAGCGATCGCACGACGGGCGCACGTGCATCCGCGGTGCGCCACGTGACGAACTCGCTCAGGTGAATGTGCAGTCCCTCGACGGGACGCCACACCATCGAGGTGTGCGAAGCCATGTCCGAGACGTTCTCTCCGACGAAGGTGACGGCGTCTCCGATCGCGACCAGCGTCATGAGCGCCTCGAGGTCGATCACCTCCGCGGTCACCGGCAGGGTCACGCCCTGCTCGCGCGCAGCCGTGATGATGTCCGCATGGAGCCGCGGATACAGCTGACGCGGCTGGAGGAGCACGCGCTCGCGCTCGAGGTCGCGAAGTCGGATCGTCGGCAGCCGCGCGAGTCGATGGTCGGGGGAAAGAAGCAGGCCGAGTCGGTCCCGGCTCATCTCGAGATGACCGAGGGCTTCGTCGCTCGGCGCGTAGGCCCCGTAGCCGAAGGCGATCGTCCCTTGCCGCAGCGCAGACCATTGCTCGACGCTGCTCATCGGGACGAGCTGCAGACCGATGCGGGGTGTGCGTTTGCGGAAGGTCGCGACGAGGGACAGAAACGCACCGATGAAGGTCGTCCCCGTTTCGAAGCCGATGATCACGGTGCCGAGCCTTCCTTCGGCAACTTCCTTGGCCTCGTCGACGGCCGCATCGACGCTCGCCAAGATGCTCCGGGCCCTCTCGGCAAAGGTCTTCCCGGCGGCGGTGAGCCGGATGCCACGGCCCACGGGCTCGAAGAGATCGATGCCCAGCTCGTCCTCGAGGTCCTGCATCTGCCGGCTCAGCGGCGACTGCGAGACGTGGAGTCTTTCGGCGGCCCGGCGGAAGCTCTGCTCCTCGGCGATGGTCACGAAGTAGCGCAGGTGTCGGAGCTCCATCGGATCGATCGTTGCCTCAGGAGCATCATACTCGTTCAATCAATGTCTGGGACGGCTCGATGCTCGGACCGTACGAAAGCCTCATGAGCATCACGAGTTCAACGTCTCCCCGCGTGCTGGTGTCCGGCGCGAGCATCGCCGGTCTGACCACCGCCTACTGGCTCACCCGTTACGGGTTCGAGGTCACCGTGGTCGAACGCGCGCCCGGTCTTCGCCCCGGCGGTCATGCGCTCGACGTGCGCGGTCCGGCCCTCGAGATCGCGGAGCGCATGGGCATCCTCCCCATCCTTCACGATCGCAGCACGAAGCTCACGGGCATCGCCATCGTCGACGCGGACGGCAACGACATCTTCCGCAGTACCGACCAGACGTTGACGGGCGGACGCCTCGACAGCCCGGATGTCGAGATCCTGCGCGACGACCTCTGTCGCGTGCTTCAGGACGCGGTGGGGAGCCGGGCCGAATACGTGTTCGGCGACTCGATCACGTCGCTGACGCAGGACGCGTCGGGCGTGGACGTCACGTTCGCCGCAGCCGCGCCTCGTCGGTTCGACATCGTGGTCGGCGCCGACGGCGTGGGCTCGGGTGTACGGCGAGTGGGCTTCGGCCCGGACGCGCAGTTCGTTCGCGCCTTCGGTGACCTCTACGTCGCCACCTTCGGCATGCCGAACTTCCTCGGTCTCGAGCGCTTTCAGGTGATGTACCAGCAGCCCGACTCCGTGGGCGCGCTGGTGATGGGGCTGCAGAAAGACGTCGAAGCGAGGACCTATCTCGGTTTCAGTGCGCCGACGAGGCTCGACTACGACGTTCGTGACGTCGAGGCGCAGAAACGCTTGCTCGCCGAGCGGGTCGCGGGCGCCGGATGGGTGATTCCGCAGATCGTCGAGCACATGATGCGTGCGACCGACTTCCACTTCTACTCGCTGAGCCAAGTGCGCATGGACCGTTGGTCGCGCGGGAGGATCGTGCTGGTCGGCGATGCGGGCTACGCCGTCTCTCTCGGCACGGGCCAAGCCACGTCCGTCGCGATGGTCGGCTCCTATGTCCTGGCTCGTGAGCTCGCGGCGCACAGGGCGGATCCGGTACGCGGCATCGCCTCGTACGAGGACGCCCTGCGAGCCTACGTGACGCGCAATCAGGACATCGCGCTCGAGCAAGGCGCGGGGCAGTCGCGGCCGCAGGGCGAGGACGCCACCGCGGGAGGCATACCGGACTTCGGCGCGCTGACGCTCCCGTTCACGCTCGACCCGTGACACTCCCCTGCCCGTCGCCCCTGCGCGGGGCAGGCTGGGTGCCCTGCTTTCCCCTTCGCCGTGCTTGCCCCGCCTCACGGCACGGCTCGTTGGCGCTCGCGGATGCGCTCCAGGTGCTCCTCGTGCGAGAGCCCGGGATTGGAGACGTATTCGTTCCAGGAACGGTCGCGCTTCTCCGCCGACTCGGCTCGGACGGCCGACCGGAGCGCGCGCGTCGCGGCAGCGGCGTCGCGGCAGCGGCGTCGAGGTCCGTGCAATGGACCTGCCTGCGCGGTCGACACACTTCCGCGACGGGAGCAAGCGGACGATACACTCGCGAAGAACAGTGAGGCGCGAAAAAAGGCGGTCGTCGTGCTCATGGCCGTCGCGAGCCTGCGCCGAAAGCGATAGCGCCGCGTCGCGTCGACGACAGACCGCGGCGACGAGCACAGCGTGCGTCGCAAGCAACGAGGCCCCGGCTCCTTTGCGGAGCCGAGGCCTCTCGGCCGCTCGTTATCGTGCGGGGGCGACGCGCTGCTTGCCGGCGCTTCTTCGTGGCTATTGGGGAGGGGCGAATGTTTCGGTCACGAGCTTTCGCATCGCGGTGCCGCTGGGGTAGGCGTAGCTCGCGGCGGGAGCCCAGCCCCAGAGCGTCGCCGAGAAGGGCCCGGCGCTCTGCATGCGCTGAAGCCCCGCTTTGCAGTTGAAGTCGCCCCCTTGGAAGCTCCGCGAAATGTCGAGGCGCGTGAACTCGAACTCGCCGCGCGTGCCGATCGGACGCCAATCGGTCAGGACGCCGGCGCACTCGAGCGTGACGTCTTCGAAGGAGCCACCGCTCTTGGCTCGCACGATCGTCAGCGCATTCTCCGCGAAGCTCGCATCTGCATAGAATCCATACGAGCTCATGTACTGCGCCGTCGGGACCACGTTGACGAACTCGGCATCGCCGTGCCCGCCGGCCCCCGTCTGTCCCGTCATGTACGCCGCGACGTAAATGGGATGCTCGGCGTCTTGCGTGCGGACGACGAAGGCGTCCCCCGTGCCTGCATAGAAGATCTTCGATTCACCCGCCGAGAGCGCCACGGGCGCCCCCGCGGGCGGCGTCGGCGGATCGTACTCGAGGAGCGTCCCGTCCCGCGCCGCGACGATGCGATAGGGAACGGGCTCGTGCTCGTTGCGGAGACGCGGCCGGTAGCCGACTCCGACGTATTCGGATCCCCAGTTCTGGGGAGCGGGGATTTGTTGAGCGAGGACGTCGCACGTACCAACCGTCGTGGGTACGTTCCCGCACGCGTTCCCGCCGACCATCGCCACCGGCTTGTTCGACGAGACGAAGCTTCCGGTGAGCTCCTCGGTCTGAACGAGCTGCATCGTCTGCCCCTTACCGAGCGTCACCTTCAGCGGGGTGCCCGCCACGACAGGGTCGAAGCCGACCCCCCTCTGGACGTCCGCGTTCGGGACGATCGTCACCTGCGTGTCGTCTTCCGCAGCGAGGATCATCGTCGCCGGGTTGCCTTCGTTGAACCCGGGGAGGGCCCGCGCCTTCTCCCACCCGTTGACGATGATGTTCTCGGTCGACCATGACGTGACGGGCAAGAGGAGCGCCGCGGTCGGGATGACCCCGGCGGCTCCACCGAACGGATAGCTCGTCGCCAGACTCACGGGGACGTCCGCCGTCAGATGAAACGCCGCACCGATGCCGCTGTACGTGATGTTGTCGATGTACGTGGCAGGGTTGACGTTCGTGGGACACGGCGTGTCGCCTTCGGAGCCCGGCTCCGCAGGGATCGCCCTCCGATCGCGATCGGAGACGAAGACGATGACCGACTCGCCCGGGGGGACGGGGCCCGAAAACGGCGTCAGCTCCGCGCTTCCCGGAGTGGTCCGGTACGTCGAGCTCGAGATGTCGATGGGCTGACCTTCGTACTCGAGCGAGAGCGTCGCCTCTTGCGCCGACGTATTGACGACGAACGCCGCGTAACACGAATGCCGAAACCAACTCGTGAAGTGTGGCGCCTGGAAAAAGAATTCGCAGCCGTTCGAGCTCTTGTTCACGGCCGCAGCCGCGCACGGCGCCTGGCAGACCGCGTCACCGCACGCCGTCGTCGCCGAGCACTCTTCGACGATGCTGCTCGTGCCGTTGCTGCACACGTTGACGACGGCGCGACCGTCGACCGAACACTGAAGCGCGCACCCGCCTTCGCTCGTTCCGCTGTCGGGAGCGGCGAAGATCGGCTTCTCGCTCTCCAGCGTCCGCACGTCCTTGCTGCACGCCCCGACGCTGGCGACAGCGAGGGCCGCCAGAGCCACCCAGCCCACACGGCTCGATGTCGTATCTACGAGATTCATGGCAGGGTGACCTCCTGAGGAAGGACGCTCGGCTTGTAAAAAGCCCCGGCGCCAAGCTGGCCGTACTCGTCGCCTCCCCAGCAATAAATCTTTCCGTTCACGAGCAGGACGCACGTCGTGTCGCCCGCGGCTTTCACCTCCACGGCCTTCGCGGGGAGGCCGCTGACCTGAACCGGCTTTGCCGCGTAGGTCTTCGTTCCGTCCCCGACTTGACCGTAGGTGTTGTCTCCCCAGCAATAGACCGCGCCCGACTCCCCGATGGCGCATCCCTGGTTCCTCGAACCGGAGGTGCTGACTTCCCGGATGGGTTCAGGCACCACGATCGGGGTTGGCAACGCGCGCTCCAGGTTGTCACGAGGGTAGAAAGTCCGAGGGTCGGTGATCGTCAGGTCCGTGCCCGCGCCCCAGCAATACCCCGCTCCCCACGCCGCCGCGCAGCCTTCGGTCTTCGTCACCGAAAACGCATTCACGATTCCCGTAATCGCAACATCCCCCGGATGCGGATTCGGGGCCAGCGACGTCGGTCGTCCCAGCGTGGGAGTATCTCCCCACGAGACGAGCGAGCCGTCGTCGAGGAGCGCGAGCGCCGCAACACCGACCCCGATGTCGCGCGCCTGCCTGCCAGGAGGCAACGCGACGGGCTGAAGCGGAAGAATCGAGTTTCTTCCAATGTCCGTCGCGGGCACGACGCCGTTGATGTTGGCTCCCCAGCACACGACGCCCCCATCTTCCAGGATCGCGCAGCCCGTCGGCCCGTCGGCGCGATTGACCCCCATGACGACCTTCTTGACGGGCGGGAGGTCGAGTCGGATCGGGGAATGTTCGAGCGTGGGCGTGGGCACCATATCCAGATTTCGATACGCGCCGAACCCCCAGCACCACGCGCTGCCCTCCTTGTCGACGGCGCACGTTCCTTCGAGCTGCACGATGTTCGTCAGCCCCGGCACGCGCGCCGGCGTCGCGCTCCCCCACCAGGGAAACGCTTCGCCTCGGCCGAGCTGCGCGGAGCTGTTCGAGCCCCAGCACGCAACGGTCTCGTCGCTGAGCAACGCACAGAACGAGGTGGCGTCCACCCACGCGGACCAAGGAGCCCCCGGGAACGAGTTGTCCCAGAACCTGGCTGCCGTCGTCAGTGACTTGGCGCAAGCGTCCGATTCACACGCGATCGGAGGCCGTGACGCGTCGAAGTCCGGATGGATGCGCGCTGCGTCTGTTTCGTCGGTCGCCGCGTCCGTCGCATCGACCGCAGGCGCCGCGTCGGGCTCGGACGGAGGCCCGGAGTCGGGTGCCTCGGGCGCCGGCGCGGAGTCCGCCGTGTCTTCGGTGCTCGCGCAGCTCACGATGACGCACGAGACGACAGAACCGACACCAACACTGACAATGAGATTACTTAGTCTTGTGAAGCGCATGGTTTTTGCTCATGAGCCATAGGTTGGTGTCGGAGGTCCCTCGGATTTGCGGCCCCCTCCCCTCGAGCGGCCCGCCATTGAGCGAGAGCGACGAGATTCCATACGCCCCCCCATCGGGGGCCCAAACGTCGGCACCGCGAACGGCCAAGACGTTCCCCTCATGGGTCGAGCTAGAGGTTGACGCGATCTGCTCCGCGGCAAACCACATGCTCGTCGGCGAAGCCGCATGAGCCGAGGTGAAATTGACCTGCACGGCCTCCGTAGGGGGAAGCTCACCGTTCTTCATCAGCCCGAGCGACATGATCGGCGTGCGCGTCGCCTGATAGCTGCCCCCGCTCGCGGAGAGCTTGACGAGCTCGCGCCCTCCGAGCACGCCGGCGACTTGGCCGTCGCCCATCGGCTGGAGATTCGAGAGCACGCCGAGCGTGGGCGCACCCACGAGCAAATACCCGGGCGCCTCGGTACAAAGATTACGCAGACCCGATGCAGCGACCGGGGTGCCGTCGGTGATCCGCTCGTAAGTGGCTCCAGTCTTCCGAACGACGACCGAGCACTTGGAGACGAGGTTCACCGGCGACATGCGAACGAACGAGAACCAGAGATCGTCGGGTCCCGTCCCCGTCACCCCCACCGCGAGCACGCGAACGTCCAATGCGGTATTCCCGTAGGGGACGGTCGAGATGTCGTCGGCCGTGTATTCCGCGACCCACGTGGGCGCCGCTCCGCCCGTGCTCTTCCGATGGAAGATCGTGTTCGTGTACCAGGCGTAGACGTCGCCGGCGCTCGTCCCCCAGACGCCGATCGTCGGTGTGTAGTTGCTCTGATTGACAGGGTCCTGGACGCGTTCGACGCTCGCGAGGGTCGTATCCGTCGTCAGCGCCACATGGTTCGGGAGGACGTCGTACTTCCAGCTCCACGGTTCAGTCGGGGTGGGCCGCGTCCCGTGGGCGATCGTGCCGCCCGGCATCGCGTAGTAGACGTCGTTGTCCCCCGACGCCCAGATGTTCCCGATGAACGGCTTGTCCGGCTGGTTCAAGCTGCCGTCGTCGATGTACGTCCACTTTCCGGTCGCTTCCGACCATTCGAGCACGCGGTACCCGACCGAAGGGCTCTTGGCGGTCGCGAACGCCCTTCCCTCGAGCGGCCAGACGCTGACGAACGAGAGCGCGTCGTCCGGGACGGCCGTCGCGCACCAACCGTCAGGGCTGCAGACGGGGCCTGAGGCGTCCTCCACGACCGTAGCGTCGGACTCGACGACGACGCCCCCGTCGCTGGTCGCGTGGCCTCCCTCCTCGGCACTCGGAACCTGGCTCGACTCGGACTCGCTCGAGGCGCACGCAGACACGCCATGCGCGACCACACCGCCGACGATGACGCTCATCCACGTGACGACGACCGCGCGCTTCACTTCCCACCTCCGAGAGAAAGAATGATCCCCCGTCCCCCGATCCACACGGTACCGGGAGCGATGGCGTGGACCGCGCGGAGATCCGGGCGGCGCACGCCGAGCCCTGCGACCTTGACGCGCGACCACGCCGTTCCGTCGTAGTGGTAGACGACGGCCTCGTCGCCGACCGCCCAGATGTCGGAGCTCGACGTTCCGTGCACGGCGTGGAGGGTGACGTCCGCCGGAATGCCTTCGACGCGCTCCGCGAGCGGCGTCCCTGCCGTGTAATGAGCAATGGTGCCGGCGCCGACGGCCCACGCATCCGCGTCGGACGGTGCCCAGATGCCGTTCAGGTTGTTGCCGGTCTGCGTCTCGAAGACATCGTTGACGGCGTCCAGAGCCGGCGACGCGCCGTCTGCGCCGGTCAATCGGAACGCAAGTCCCCGCGCGCCCACCGCCCACACGACTTCCGGGCTGTGCCCGTGGACGCCGAAGACGACGTCGCCCTTGTAGGAAATGGCCGCCGGAACCTGTGGCTGGATCTCGATCGTTCCGCTCGACGATCGGCGCATACGAGAGAGCCCCGTGGTCGAGGTGGCCCACATCGAGAGCCACGTCCACTCCGCGCCGGGCGCAGTCGACAGCCCCGTGACCGTCGTGACGGTACGGAAGTTTCGGAATTGGGCGGCGGGGAGCGAGGCAGCATTCCAGCCGCCGGCCATCGGCGTCACGGTCGAACCGCTGTGCGCGTCGAGACCGTGCAGGAAGTGGCGAAGTACCGACGCCCCGAACACGAGCTCTCCAGAGTCTTGGAGCCAGAAGAGCTCCATGGACTCCTGCGTGCCCAGATCCGACGCGGCCCACGACGTACCGTCGAACCGAGCGATGTTCCCGACGGCCCCTGCGACCCAGACATCGTTCGGACCGCGCGAGGCGATCGCGTTGATCATCGTCGACAGTGGAAACGAGCGCTGTCCCCCCTTGGGCGCGTTCGCGTCGAACAGCCCCGCGGGGCAGAGCGCGTCCGGCGTGCACACCTCGGGAAACTGCTCGCAGTCCGCGCACGTGTCCGCGTCGACGGCGACGCTACCGTCGACGGACGCGTCGACGACGGGCTCCGGGACCGGCGCACTCGAAACCGGAGCCTCGTAGATGGCTTGAACGTCCGTAGCGCACGCGAGCACGCCTGGCAGGGCGATTCCGGACGCGATCGCGGTGACGGTGAAGAACGAGCGGGGCTTCATTTGACCGTCCCTCCGTCGAGATCGCACGGAACGACCACGCATTGCCCCTGCACGCACGCCTGACCGGCCCACACGTCGCAAGTCACGCCGCAGCCTCCGCAGTTCTTCGGATCGCTCTTGGTATTGATCTCGCAGCCGTCCGTGAGATCGCCGTTGCAGTTTGCGGTCCCGTCGCCGCACGAGAACTCGCACGCGCCGAAGTTGCAAACGGCGTTGACCCCACCCGGGCACGTGCGATTGCACGCGCCGCAGTTGCCGACGTCGGAGGTGAGGTCGACGCAGAGTCCGATGGGCGGAAGGTCCCCGAACGCCTCGCTACCGCAGAAGGTCTGCCCGGGCGCACAACCGATCGCGGGCGTGATCAGGAAGCCTCTTGGCTCGAGGTAACAGCGCTGCCCAGCCGGTGCCTTGGCGTCACACGCCCCGCAGTGCTCATCGAGGTACGCGTTGATCTCGCACCCATTCGAGTTGGGATTGACGGTGTACCCTTTGCCCTTGACCCAAATATCGTCATCGCAGTCGGCCCAGTAGTTCAGAATTCCGTTGATGCACTTCGGGCGCTCACACTTCCCACCGACGCACCCGAGATACGTATTCGGCAGGCCGGGCCCAGCGTCGGACTCAGGGTTGCAGGCGTTGCCACACGTGCCGCAATTATAATCATTGCTATTCAAATCAACGCATTTACGTACGGAAAAACCGTTCACATCCTCCGACTCGCACACGTCCATGCCGGACGGGCAACCGCACGCGTATTGCATGGACCCCGGCATTTGCACGCACGGCTTGCTCGGGTCGGTGCACTTCACGCCACACGCGCCGCAATTATCGTTCGTCTTCGTCGACGTCTCGCACCCGTCATCGACGATGCCGTTGCAATCGGCAAACCCGGCGTACGCCCCGCAAGCGAGCACGCATTGCCCCTCGAGGCACGAATAGATGCTGAGGAAGTGACCATCGTAATACGTCGTCGCAGGGCATTGCACTCCGCAAGCCCCGCAGTTCTGGATGTCCGTCGACAGGTTGACGTCGCACGTAAACTTGGAGCCTTTGCATGTCCCGTATCCCGCCGGACACTCGGCCGACGGGCAGTAGGACGCGAACGCGGACGCCGCGTCGGGGGCAATGGAAGCGTCCTCGCCCGTGAAGGACGGAGCGGGCGCCTCCATCTCCGGAGGGACTTCGCCGATGATCGCGTCTCCGGTCGAACAGGCTACAAGAATGGCAAATAGGCTCGCGGCGAGCCCGACAGTGTGATGCACCCTCATGGTAGTTCTTTCGGCGAGACGTCCTGTCCAGCTCCTGCGAGTTGCCTAACTTCTTCGGCAAAAGGTCCCGTCGGATGCGCCGCGAGGTAGCGCGCGGCGCGCGCTCGGAGCTCGCCCGTATGCCCCAGCTTCGCCAGCGCCCGGATGGCGATGGCTTCACGCTCCTCTCCGAGCACGCCACGGGGGAACAGTCGGTCCCCCTCTGCCGCCTCGCGGAGCGCGGCGGCAGGATCGACGGTCACGAGCACGCGGAGGCGGGCGGCGTGCGCGAGCTCCGCGCCGGTCGAGTCCTCCGCAGCGACGGGCGCCGCTTGGCGTCGTTCCGCACTCTGCGGCGGCGGCTTGGCCGTGTTCCCGAGGGAGCTCGGTCTCGCCGGAGAAGAGGGCAACTGCTCCACCGGCAGCGACGCGACGTGGGCCGCATTCGAAGCGACGCTCGGCTCGGGGAGATCGTCCGAAGTGCCCGAGCTCGGATGTGACGCGAAGGTGGGCACGGGGCTCGTGCTCGTCACGGATGGCTCCGCTCCCGCATTCGACGCGCTCCCGTAGGTCGACGCGCTTCCGTAGGCCACGATCCCCATCAGCGCGGCGACCCCGATCATCGCTCCGGCCTTCCATCCGAGGAGAGGGCTTGCCGACGGTGCGCTGCCGACGGCGCTCTTCCCGACGGCCTTCTCGAGCGCCGCCAGACCGCGTTCGACGTCGTAGCCCCGCGCGCCTTCGCGCGTGAGCAGCGCGATGGCGTCCTGCAGCTGCTCGGGAAGCTCCGGATGCTCCGACGGTTCGCCCCGTTCGTCCCTCATGGGTTCTTCCTCGACCTCTTCTCGTACTCGGCAATCAGCATCAGCTTCGCGCGGTGGACACGTGAACGAATCGTCGCTTCGGGGACGCCGAACCCGGCGGCGATCGATGCGCAGGTCTCGCCATGCACCTCGTGCAGGAGAAATGCGCTTCGTTGATCGTCATCGAGCGTGTCCAAGATCGCCTGCATGACCGAGAGCGCTTCGACCGCAGCAGCGCGCTGGAATGGATCCGCCCCATCGGCCAACGCCGAAGCGACCTTCTCCTCGTCCGAGACGGTGCGGGTGCGAGCGCGCTTTCGAATCGCGCCGCGCGCGACATTCACGGCGATCGCGGCGAGCCAGGTGCGTGGGGCCGCCGGCCCTGGACGGTAGCCGCCCAGTCGGTGGACGATGAGGAAGACCTCCTGCACGCAGTCGTCGACGTCATCCTCACAGACGCCCGAACGCCGTACGAACGCGGCGAGGAAGGTCGCGTGCTCGGAGAACAGATCTCGGAGGGGCCAACTGGCCGGCTTCGACATGTTCTCGATGCTCTCGACGCGATCCTTCGAGACGAAGGCGGGCACCACGGGCTCGCGGTCCGCACATCCGTCGTCGCCGATGGGTCCGGAGACCGTTCCGACGTTCATTCCGACCTTACTCGCCGGCAGCCCGCAGACCGTTGCAGAAAATCGACCGGCCGAGCTCAGAACGCGAAGGAAAGCCCGACAGAGAGCGAAAGGGCTCCTGCTGAGGTCGTCACGCGATAGCGTGCTCGGCCGGTCGCCGGGTCGATGGCGACGATGGACGGCCGCGCGAGGACGAGCTCTGGGCCCACACCAAAGCGTAGCGAGAGGGCTGCCACGATCGGCACCGTGACCTCGCCGCGCACGTGGAGCGCCCCCCAAAAGAGGCTCGACGCTCGGCCCGACGTCGGATCGTAGCCGCGCACCGCCATGCTTCCCGCCGCGCCGCCCGCACAGAGCGCCAGGCCGAGCGACGGCGACGGCGACGGCAGATCGCGACAGGCCCGGGCCCAGCCGAGCGTCAGCCAGGCCCTCACGGTCGCGTCGCCAACCGTGAATGGGGCCGATCCCGTCGTCCTCAGCGCGCCCGCAGCCAGCCCCCACCCGCCTCCCAACGGTCGAGCTATTCCCAGCGCGACGCCGAGCGACGTGCCAGGTGGATTGCCGAGGACGACGACTTCGTCCAGCGATAGGTGCACGCGTTGCGTCGTCTTCGGCGCCGTTTCGGGTGGCTTCGATGCGCTCGAAGGATGTGGCGCCGCTGGGACGGCGGCGTTCGGCGCGGCTTCGGGCTCGGCATCGACCGTGGATGGCTCGGGGCGTGCTTCGACGCGGAGCTCGCGGAGGGCAGATTCGATCGCCACGGCGATCGAGAAGGTCACGACGCCCCGCAGTGCCGAGCACGACATCGTGCGCGCATCGAAGACGCGCTCGACCGTCCTTCCTTCGCGCACGATCTCGAAACGGACCTCCGCGTCCGAAGAGCCGTGCACGCGTATGCGAAGCATGCCGCCGACATCTTCGCGGTGCAGCCAATGCGAGATTCCGTCGACGAGGGCTGCTCGTGTCAAGCAACGGTCGCCAGCGGGCGATTCGAGCGCCTCGTCGATCGAGGGGGAGGTCGGCGACGCGGCACGAGCCGTGCTCGTTGCCGCGCCGAGGAAGACGATGACGAATGCACCGATTCGAGTGGGCCAAAGCGCGGCCCAGCCGCGCTTTCCCGTCATCCTCCGAACCCGCGAGGCGAGCGCTGCCGTTTCGGCTCTTCGAGCTCCAGCCACGTCTTCCCGCACGTCGAAGGCACCCTGACACATATCTGCGCGCCACAGAATGGTGCGTAGAAATCGTAACGGGTTCGGGCAGCGTGCGGGGACGCCGAACGGGCGAACGCTGCTGGGCTCGGGTGCAGGGGCAGCTTTGCTTCATTTGTCTTCAACGGAAGGATCGCCTTTGGCCCGAGGCCGCCGCGCGACCAACGGACCGCAGCCCGAGCTGGTCGGCGGGCACGGCATCGTTTCGATCCAGGGACGAAGCAGCAGCAGCGCAGTAGGGTCGACCGTTTCGGTGCCGAGCGCGGGCATCCGAGGCTGATAGAATGTGCCTGACGCAACCCTCCGAAACAGCGGGCTGCCGTCAGCGTCGCCCGGTGTCACGATCCGGCCGACCGTCGTCGCATGGGCCGGCGTGCTCTCGGGCGTCGTCAGCCAATCGACCCGTAGGGACAGATCGAAGTCCGTGCGCGGATCGAAGCACCGTGGCCCGGGCGCTCGGCGGACGCTGCTGGTTGTGGCAGTGAGAGCAATTGGCGTGGAGGTAGCCCAGCGCTTGCTGCGTGGCCGAATCGCCAGGCACGCGCAGCGAGGTTGGTGGTGGTCTCGTGAGCCGACCTTCGCGCACGAGACGAGGAAGCGACATCGGATCGTCGGACGCTTCACGTGCCAGCTGGATGGCGCTGAAGCCGAGGACTCGGCTCGGCGTGCCACCATGACAGCCCATGCACTTCCGTGCGGGTGGGACGTCGTGCGGGGTACCTCGCGCGTCGTCGATCCCGTCCGGTGCCGCGACCGCGTCGTTGCCTCGCTGTTCCACACGTACGCGAGAGCGACCCAATCCGACGCATCCGGTCCGACCTTGTGGAGGAGTCGAGTCTCGACGCCCACGCCATCGCGCGTGAACTCCTTCCAGAGCTTCGTCCCGGCGGGGAACTGCCAGGCGTCCATGTCCCGCGTGTCGATCCGAGCGCCGGGCGGCAAATACACCCACCGTCGCGTTCGTCGCCCCATCGCCCCAGAGCTCGAAGCGAGGACGGTACTCGACGACTCCGGGCGCGAGCTCTTCGGAGGGCGCGCGGCGGGCCTCCGCGAAGAGCCCTGTCGCCGAGAGAGCTTGGGGCTCGGCCACGAGCCGGGCGTGCGCGGGCTCGGCGCATTGCCCGTAGAACGTCTCGGCGCAGCCGCTCGTTGCCACCGCGCACGCGGCGAGAATCGGCAGGATTCGAAACGTCGACAGAGCGATGCCTACCGGGTCCGAGCTCATGCTGCGCCTTGCCGACGCGCGGGAACGAGCACGGCACGGGTCACCCCCATGCTGCGGGACATGAGCCAGTCGAACGCGCGGGTGGGGAGCCACGCGGAGAGAGCAACGAGCACCTGCCCGATGAAGGGCGCAACGTAGCGGGCGCGCGGAGCGCGCGCGGTGACGGCGCGCTCGATGGCCCGAGAGATCACCGACGGGTCGGCCGCGAGGCGCTCGGCCTGTGCCTTGATCTCGTCGATGCGGGCGTACACCGGCGCGTAGGGCGAATCGGCGCGGCGGTAGGTGTCCACCTTGCGCACACTGGTGTTCGCGAACTCGGTCTTGGTCGCCGCGGGCTCGATGATCACGACGTGGATGCCCAGCGGACGGAGCTCCATGCGCATCGCATCGGAGAGGGACTCGACGGCGTACTTCGTGGAGTTGTAGGCACCGAAGAGCGGGAGCGTGCCCCGACCGCCGACGGAGCTGATGTTCACGATGCGTCCCCTGCCCCGCGCGACCATGGCCGGCAAGAAGGCCTGGGTCACCGCGAGGAGCCCGAACACATTCGTCTCGTACATGGCCCGCACGTCGGCCTCACGGACCTCGAGCATCGGTGCCATCTCGCCGTAGCCCGCGTTGTTCACCAGCACGTCCACCCCGCGCCCGTCGGTCAGCCGCATCACCTCCTCCGCGGCATCCGCCAGCGAGGCGCGGTCGGTCACGTCCAAGGTCACCACGTCGAGCCGCAAGCCCGCGGCCTCGACCCGCAGCGCCTCGAGCGCCTTCGTGCTCCGCCCCGTGGCGATCAGGTGGTGTCCCGCACGCGCCAGATGCAGCGCCGCGTGGCGGCCAATGCCGGTCGTCGTCCCGGTGATCAAGATCGTCTGCACGTCTTTCATCGCTCTCACTCCGCTTCTTGCTGACGAGTTGGATGTCGCGTAGGGCCACCAGCACGCTGGCCGGCCCGTCACTCCACGCAACGTAGAGCGCGCCAATTGCTGGGTGTATGGCGTGAAAGTAGGATGACCTCATGCGAATCGGCCATGAATTGCCACGCGCGGGATTGAGCGAGCTCAGCGCGTTCTCGGCGGTCGCGACGCTGCGGTCGTTCCGCAAGGCGGCCGACGAGCTCGCATTGTCACCGTCGACGGTGAGTCACATGATGCGCTCGCTCGAACAGCGGATGGGCGTGCGCTTGCTCCATCGCACGACTCGGAGCGTGGCGCCCACCGAGGCGGGCGAACGTCTGCTCGCCAAGCTGCGCCCCGCGCTCGATGCGCTCCACCGCGCGCTCGACGAGGTGGACGACTTTCGTGCGCGACCGGTAGGGCGCGTGCGCATCAACGCGCCCGAATCCGCGATTCGCGTCTTGCTCCGCAGCGTCGTGCCTGCCTTCCGCAAAGGCTACCCGGACATCCATCTCGACCTCGTGAGCGAAGGCCGGCTCGTCGACATCGTGAGAGACGGCTTCGACGCCGGCGTGCGCCTGGGTGGCGCGATCCCGCAGGACATGAACGCCGTGAGCTTCGGTGGTGATGCGCGGTGCCTGGTCGTGGGCTCACCGAAGTATCTCGCCAGCCGCGGACGACCGGCGACGCCGGACGATCTCCGTGCCCACGAGTGCGTTCGGTTGCGCCTTCCGAGTGGCAAGCTATTCCACTGGGAGTTCGAGAAGCGCCGACAAGAGCTCAGCATCGACGTGCCAGGCACGCTGACGCTCGACCACGAGGGGCTGACCATCCAGGCCGCGCTGAGAGGGCTTGGCCTCGCCTACGTCTTCGAGCGCTCGGTGCGCGCGACCTTGAAGACGGGACGCTTGGTCGCGCTGCTCGAAGACTGGTGCCCGACCTTCCCGGGGATGTTTCTCTACTATCCGGGGCACCGCCACGTGCCGCCGCCGCTCCGCGCGTTCATTGACACGCTCAAGGCGGTGCGGATTCCGTAGCTCTCGTCGGCGAACCGAGGCGCTCTCGCCGCGGCGATCACGGCGTCGACGCGAGGAACCGGCGTGCGACGGCCTCCGGGCTCTCGTGATCGCGATCGACCGCCAGGTTCATCGTACGCATCGCGTCTGCGTCGATCTTCCCGACGAGCTCGCGCAGCGCCTCGACCACCTCGGGATGGCGCTCCGCGAGCTTGGCGCTGGCGAGAACGATCGCGTCATACGGCGGGATCGCGCCCTTGTCGTCACGAAGGACGACGAGATCGAGCGCCGAGATCCGGCCGTCCGTGGAGAAGGCGCTGATCACGTCGACGTCGCCGCTCGCGGCGGCTTGGTACATGAGCGACGAATCCATGCTTCGCTTCGACGCAGGCCGAATCCCGTACGTCGCCTCGAGCGACCTCCACTCCGGGCGACCGAAGAACTCGTAGTCGCCGCCCATCGTCAGCTTCGGCGCCACGCGCGCGAATTCGGAGATGCTCTCCGTCGCGAGCTCCTGGGCGCGGCTCCGTCGCATCGCGAGCGCGTACGCGTTCTCGAAGCCGAGCGCACCCACGAGGACCACGCCCTGCTCCTCCCGCAGGTACCTGCCCACCTCGTCGAGCACGTCCGCGCGATCGATCGCGGTCGCCTCGCGATGCATGACGGTGGCCCAGATGGTCCCCGAGTAGTCGACGTAGGCGTCGACCTCGCCCGAGCGTAGCGCGTCGAAGACGACGGTCGAGCCGAGCGATTGTGCGGCCTCAACGTGGAGACCGGTACGCTGCTCGATCTTCCCGCGGAGGATCTCGCCGAGGATGTACTGCTCCGTGAACGTCTTCGAGCCGATGACCACGCGCTCTGCGCGCGGCGCGCCGCGAGCCAACGACGCCACGCTCCAGGCGCCGATGGCGGCGAGGGCGAGCACGATGACTCCGCGCTGCCGGCGGGCGATGCCGGAGGCAAGCAGGCGCACGACGCCATCGAGCGCGAGCGCAAGCAAGGCCGCCGCGGCGCAGCCGACGAAGACGGCGTGATAGTTCCGCGTCTGGAGACCGCTGAAGATGTAGTTGCCGAGGCTCGTCGCGCCGACGGGCGTCGAGAGCGTGGCGACCCCGACGGTCCATACGGTCGACGTCCGGATGCCCGCGATGATGACCGGCATCGCGAGCGGCAGCTCTACCCGGACGAGCTGCTGACGCGGCGTCATCCCGACACCACGCGCGGCCTCGATGTACATCGGGTCGATCCCGGAGATCCCCGTGACGGTGTTCCTGAGGATCGGCAGGAGGCTGTAGAGGACGAGACCAAGGAACGCGGGGAGGAAGCCGATGCTCTGCACGTGGGCAGCGGCCAACAGCGGGACCATCACCGCGAGGAGCGCCAGGCTCGGGATGGTCTGGATGACGCTGGCAACGCCGAGCACGGGCTGCTCGAGCCAGCGGCGGCGCGTCACGAGGATCCCGAGCGGCAGGCTGATCGCGAGCCCGACCAGCAGCGCGGCTATCGTGAGCTGCAGGTGCGCCCCGAGGTACTCGGGCAAGAGCGCGAGCTGATCCTTCAGCGGCTCGTTCACGGCCTCTCCGCGCGGCCGTCGCCCCGCTCCGTCGCTCCTTCTCCGGAGAGCTCCGCGAGGAGGCTGACCTGACGACGCGGCATTTCGAAGAGCTGCTCGACGTAGTCGCTCGCGGGCGCGTCGAGGAGCTCGCGCGGCGTCCCGACCTGCACGAGATCGCCGTCCTTCATGACGGCGATCCGATCGGCGATGAGGGGCGCCTCGATCATGTCGTGCGTCACGAAGATCGCCGTCAGGTTCAGCCGCCGCCGGATGGCGAGGAACGACTGCTGGAGCTTGTCCCTCGTGACCGGATCGAGCGCGCCGAACGGTTCGTCGAGCAGCATCAGCTTTGGCTCGGCGGCCAGCGCCCGCGCGAAGCCGACGCGCTGCGCCTGTCCGCCCGAGAGCTCGCGCGGATACCGCTGTGCGAGGGCCAGATCGAGATCGACCATCGCCAGCATCTCGGCGACGCGTTCGTCGATCCGCGCCTTGCTCCATCCGGCAAGGACCAGAGGCGTCGCGACGTTCTCCGCGACGGTCATGTGAGGGAAGAGCCCGATCTTCTGGAAGACGTAGCCGATCTTCCGCCGGAGAGTGTGCCCCTCGAGCGACGCCGTCCTGCTGCCGTCGATCACGACCTCCCCCGAGGTCGGCTCGATGAGACGATTGATCATCTTGAGGGTCGTGGTCTTCCCGGACCCCGACCCTCCGAGCAGGACGAGCAGCTCTCCTTCCGCGACGGTGAGCGAGAGCGAACGGACGACGTCCGTGTCGCCGTACCGCTTCGTCAGCCGCCGCAGCTCGATCATGTCTTCGCGCGGCGCGGCTCACCGATCTGCAGGACCGCCACGAGGCCGTGACCGCAGCCGCGTCCTTCCTGGAGCTTGTGCTGCATCCGGCGAAGGCAATATGCGAGCTGCGGCTCGATCACGTTCGCGCGCACGTCGCCGATGTCGATCCATCCGACGCCGTCGATGATCCGGTCGATCGTCATGAGCGCCATCTGCAGCTCCGGACGATAGTCGCGCCAGCCGTCGAGGTCGACGAGGTTGAGGCGTGCGCCCCGGAGCCGCTCGATCGTGAACTCCACGAGCACGTTCCAGCAAGTCGTGATGCTGCGGAAGAAGCGGTTCAGATCGTCGGCGCCCGGCACATCCCGGTAAATCGCGCGAAGATTCTCGAGGTTCGTCCGGATGTTCTGCTCGTACAGGCTGTTCACCTGGCTGCGGAGCGGCGGCAGCGACGTGCCGTACTCACGCGTATCCACGTGGCGACCGACGAAGATGGAGCGATCGAGCAGCTCACAGACAGCGACGTCCACGCCGCAGTCGTCGCCGACCTCGGCGGCGAGCTCGCGGACCTCGGGCCCGGTCCAGAAGCGGATCGGGAACTTCTCCACCATCCCGCTCTGGCGCTCGCTGGGCGGATAGAGGTAGCTCATCGAATACGGACGGACCTTCTCCTCCTCCGTCTTCGCGCGCCAGTACTCCGGCCACTCCGGCGAGTACCGACCGAGCAGGTCGAGCACGACGATCGCGCCGGGCTTCGCGTGCAGTGAGATGTCGCGCAGGAGGTTCCGGAGCCCCTTCGCCTCGAGGTGGGAGAGCGCTCCGTACGACGAGAAGTAGATGTCGAAGGGCGCCTTCGACCGCACGGACTCGAGGCCGTCACGCAGATCGGCGACGTCGAACTTCACGCTCGAGAACCCCTGGTAGTTCTCGCGCCCTTTCTCGACCATGGCCTCGCTGAGATCGAGCCCGTGATAGAGCTCGATCTGCTCGGGCCGAAGCACGTAGCGATGCTGATCGGCGAGGTCGAGATCGCGATCGTCGATCCGGATGAGCTGCTCGTAGCCCTGTCCGGCGCCACAGCCGAGATCGAGGATGCGAACCCCGCGCCCTGCCGTCACGCAACGCTCGACGCGACCACGCACGAACGGGCGCAGCGCGACGCGCGTCATCGCGTCCTCCCAGTGCGCGCGGACGTTGTCGTACTTGCCAAACAGGCCGCCCACGTTCCTGCCGTAGAAGCCGCGAGCGACCGTCTCGGCGTACGTACGCTCGCCCATGTTCGCGGTGGTGTTCATGTTCACTGCTCCTGCGTCCGCCATGGCGTCTCCTCGGATGGTGTCGAGCGTGTGTGCTCGGAGGCGCGCCCCCGCCAGCGCCCCACGGTTCTTCGGCGCGCCTCGCCGGGGAACTTCTCTTCGAAGATCCTGCGGTAGGCGAACCCTTGCTTCGTGGTCGGTGTGTCGTCGGGAAATAGCTCGTGCCTTCGCGCGAAGTCGGCGTCGGTCACCGTCTTATCGGCGTGTGCGGAGAGGAGCTGCGCGGCGCCGGCGCCCTGGGCGAACTCCTGCTTCGTCCGCCACGCGATCTCGAACGGGAGTAGATCGCTCACGGCGCGCCGGAGCAGCCACTTCTCCGGACGACGCGCGCCGATGGTCTTGAGCGCAGGGTCCAGCCGCATGGCGTACGCGAGCAGCTCGAGATCGAGGAAGGGAACGCGTCCCTCGAGCGCGTGCGCCATCGTCATCCGATCGACGCGCTGCAGGTTCATGTTGTGGAGGCCGAGCAGCAGGCGCACGCATTCCGCGTGGAGCGCCGCTGGGTCGGAGATGCTCGAGAAGTAATCGTATCCGGCGAAGACCTCGTCCGCCCCCTCACCGCTGAGCACGACCTTCACGTGCTCCGCCGCGAGCCGCGAGACGAACCAGCATGGGACGGAGCTCTCGATCAGCGCTTCGTCGTACGACTCGAGGTGCGCGATCACCTGCTCGATGATCGAGGTGGCCTCCTCCGCCGAGTACACGTACTCGTGGTGCTGCGTCCCGATGTGCTGCGCGGCGCGACGTGCTGCTGCGAGATCCGGTGACCCCTCGAGGCCGACGGCGAAGCTGTGGAGGTCCGGGATCGCACTCTTCACGAGCGCCGTGATCGCGCTCGAGTCGAGCCCGCCGGAGAGGAATACCCCGAGCGGCACGTCGCTCATGAGCCGCTTCTCGACGGCTCGTTCGAGCGTGCGCCGCAGGGTGGCGGGATCGTCCGGAGCGGGATCGGCCGGCGCCTCGAGCCACGGCGGGTCGAACCACCGCTCGACGCCGCGCTCCGTCATCAACGTCCCGGGCGCGACCTCGGCGACGCCGGTGCAGTCGGCCGGGAGCGCCTTGAGCTCGGACGCGAACCAGAAGCCGGATCCCGACGCATCACGACCGACGTACAGCGGCTTGATCCCGAGCGCATCGCGCGCCGCGAGGAAGCGTGGTCCGTCGGTGAGGACGAACGCGAACATTCCGTCGAGCTGGCGCACACAAGCCGGGCCCTTCTCCTCGTAGAGGTGGACGATGACCTCGGAGTCGCTCGCGCTCCGGAAGCGATGTTTCGACCCGAGCTCTCGCCGGAGCGCGCGGAAGTTGTAGATCTCGCCGTTGCAGACGAGCCCGATGCTGCCGTCCTCGTTCGCCAGAGGTTGTCTCCCTCCGCCGACGTCGATGATCGAGAGCCGCCGATGAGCCAGCGCCGCGTTCTTCCATGCGTGCGCCGCGGCATCGTCGGGTCCACGATGGCGAAGGAGCTCGGACGTTCGACGTGCTCCGTCGAGACGCGCCTCGCCGCCCGCGCCAACATAGGCTGTGAACCCGCACATGAAGCTGCCTCCGAGAACGTGGGAGCATGTTTGCCTCGCGAATGGCGAGACCACCGAGGCCTGAACGACCTCGGCGAGAGCCCAACCAAGCGCCTACTCCGCACGTCGAGGACGACGCGAGCGACAGCAACGCCATTCGTTGGAGCTCAAACAATTATCACGCGCGGCGCCATACCCCAACCGCGAAGTCACCCGGCGCGGGAAATTTCCGCGCGCGCGGCGGCGACCTCGGCCGTTGGCGCGAGCTCGAAACCTCGGCTCAGGTCGGCGCGACGGAGCTACTTGATGATGGGCGGCGGCGCCTCGTTGATCGGTCGGCTCCCCATGCCCCCGGCGTAGCCGTAGCTCGCGTCCTTCCACCAGCCCCAGACGGTGATCTGCACCAACGGCACCTGCGGGCCATGCGCCGGGCAGTAGCAGTCCAGAAGACGCGAAGGCGTGGCGTCGACGACGCCGTCGTGTGGCGCGCCGGTGTGCAGGCGTTCTCGCCGTCACCCTCCTCAACACCGCGCCCCTCATCGCAGCAGAGCGAGCAGGGACATCGTGTACCCCGCGGCCGCGGCGCAGTGATCCGTGCTCGGTGATCAGTGTGCCAAGGAGCTGGGCGTTGGGCGCCGGACGGTGCGCACGGCCCAAATCGCTGCCGCGAGTGCGAGGAGCAGGCCGGCCAAACCGAGCAGCGTGGGCCCATTGGCTTGCGTCGTGTTGAGGATGATCACCTTCTGCGCGACGGCGATGAGCGCCACCTCGAGCACGACCTCGACGTGAACGACGCGTTCGTAGATGTACGACCGTAGCGTGGCCAGAAGCTCCATTCCGATGAGCACCAGGAGGAAGAACCCGAAGAGCTCGAACATCTCCTCTGCTTCCAAGAGGAGCCCCGTCGGGCTCGAGATGTCCCTGAACAAGAGCCAGACGAGCTCGAGGGTCGTCACCGTGATCACGACGACGAGAAGCCCCATCAACGTGAAGATGACTCCGTGCTCGTACTTCTCGACGATGCGCGAGGCTCGTTGCGTGGTGCTTCGAGGGGCGTCGAGCGTCGATTCCAAAGGACGACCTCCGGGGCGCTTGCGGCGTTCTGCGCGTCCTGCGCGCTCATGCTTCATGCAAGCGTTCGGCCGCATGAGGGCGCGAAGCGTTTCGAGCTCGACGGCCCCACTCGCTCGCGCACGGCGAACCGCGAGAGTATCCGTCCTACGTCTGCGGACGGCCTTTGCCGCTTTGCCCTACCATCGAGTCGGGCGAGCAAGGGCATATGCAAATACGCTCAGCTCGTTCCACTCGACGAGGGTCGCCTTGGATGCGAGCATTCGAGCCCATGTCGAAGCTGCGCGCGCGAGCTCTCGTCGCTCTCCTCCCCCTCTACGTCCTTTGCCCAGCGTGTTCGGGAGGCGATCCCCGCACGCCAGCGAACGCTCGGTGCAGCGACGAGCCCAGCGCGAGTAGCAAGGCGGCCCCAGCATCCGCGGAGTCCGCGAGCGCGCCGGTCATCCCGCGGACGGCGGACGAAGTGGCTGCCGAGATCGTCCGCCGGATCAACGAGGGGAATGCCGAGGCCGTCGTCGCGCTGTTCGGCGAGCCGATGAGGAAGGCATTCCCGCTAGAGAAGAGCGGCCCGTTCGTTCGCGGCATCCTCTCCGAGAAGGGCAAGCTCGTGAAGCTCGAACGAGAGCCCGGCAAGGGCAACGAACAGCACGGGGTGTATCGACTCGAGGCCGAACGCGGCGACTGGACGTTCGATCTGCACGTCGACACGGACGGCAAGGTGCTCGGGATGAAGCTCACCGCGCCTCCCCCGCCCGCGCCACCGGTCGCGAAGAGCACCATCCCGCTCGGACTCCCGTTCAAGGCGCCGTTCTTCGTCTTCTGGGGCGGCGATCGCCTCGAGATCAACCAGCACGTCACGCACGCGAGCCAGCGCCGCGCAGCGGACATCGTGATGGTCGACGCGGGCGGAGAGAGCCACCGCGGGGACGGCAAGAAGAACAGCGACTACCTGGTCTACGGTCAGGAGGTGCTCGCCGTGGCCGACGGCAGCGTCGTCACCGCGATCGACGGCGTGCCGGAGAACGAGCCCGGCGGCATGAATCCGTACGTCGCGCCCGGCAACCTCGTCGTCGTGAAGCACGCCGACGCTCTCTACTCCGCGTACGCGCATCTCCAGCCGGGGAAGCTCCGCGTGAAAGAAGGCGCGAAGGTGAAGCGCGGACAGGTGATCGGGCTCGCCGGCAACTCGGGCAATTCGAGCGAGCCGCACCTGCACTTCCAGCTCCAGGACGGTCCCCGCTTCGAGAAGAGCTGGGGCATCGAACCGGTGTTCGCCAACGTCCCCGTGAAGCGTGACGGAACCACGACGACCATCGCCGAGTACACGTTTCTCAAGGGCGACATCGTCGGCGCGCCCCGCTGATGAAGCGCCGTCACGGACAAGCGTGCGCTCGCCACCTGCCGCCGCCGCTCCGCATCCGCGCACTCGACGATACGCTCGATACGCTCGATACGCTCGATACGCTCGAGGCAGCGCGGGTCACGTAGTCCGCGATTGGCGAGAGCCCGCCGATGGGCCGACGGCGCCGGGGTGACGGAAGGTGCCGCGGCGCGCCCGCCACACCCGGAGAGCGCACACGCCAGGAGGACGAAACCGCACCTCATGAAGGGGGCCGACAACGAGCTCCGAACGAAGTTCCACCCGGCGCCGCCCTGCTCGAGCCTTTTCGCCAGCCTCGTGGCTCTCGTGAACGATGAGGAGAGCGTGCCCTCAGTCGTTGCAGGGGCCCACGTTGCAGTCGAGCAGTGTGCGGCACTCCGATGGAAGGAGCAGGCCCATCTCGTTCGCCTCGAGCGGATTCTCGCTACAGGTCGCTTTCTTCGCGTCGATTGCGGCGAGGCACGCCTGGAAGAAGGTGTCGGTCTTCGTCGTGTCGCCGCAGACATTTTTCTCGAAGATCGGCACGCACATGGAGCAGCTGATCCCGTGCGTTCCATACTCTTCGATGTACTTGCATTTCGAGCTGCCCGCCGTCTCGGGGCACGCCTGCAGCTGCGGGCAGATCGCTTGCGCGAGCTGCTGACACGGCGTCCCCGTACGCGGACCTCCGCTGCTCACGCCACCCGAGCTGCTCGCGCCACCCGAGCTGCTCGCGCCGCCCGAGCTGGTCGCGCCGCCCGAGCTGGTCGAGTCCGGGCCGCCGCTGCACGCCGTGGCGAGGAGCAAGGAGACGGCGACGGCGAACCGATGCGCGCTCGACATGGAGTGAGCATACGGGGGACCTCCTCGATTACAACCGACCGCGAAGACCGCTGCACTCAGCGCGTATCACCCTCGGTGTCGAGGGGATTCCCGCGCCGTTCCGCATCGTTGATCAGCAGCGTCAGCACACACCGGCACAGGTGTGGTGCGAGTGCACGAAGCGGCCGCCGGACCGCACACGCGTGAGCCATGTGCTCGGGCGCGGAGCAGGGGCCGCCTCAGCTCAGCCTTTCTCAGTTTCGACGATTGCCTCGCTTAAGACGTTCCCTGAAGCGCCGTGCGTGGCCTAGCTTCACCCGATCGTGACAACGTCGACGATCGCCACGCGCGCGTCGGCTCTCGAAAAGAAGGCAAGGCATGTCAGGGTTCGGATTCATCGCGCGGTGGCGTCGCCGCGGTCGCTCGCTCTCGTTCAACATCGTGGCCCTCGGAATCCTCGCCGCGTGCAGCGCGCCCGGCGACTCTGCGACGACGCAGAAGGACGTGGCGCCAGCGAAGCGATCGGATCCGCGCTTGTCACCCGCGGCGAGGGCCGCCGTCGCTGCGTACGAGCCGAAGGTGTCCCACAGCGACGAGAGCCTCGGGGTGCCTACGTTCGTGTGGATGAAGAAGCCCGCGGGCGCCACGTTCGCAGCAGCCGGCGCGAGCGCAGAAGAGATCGCCTGGGCCACGGTGGAGCGCGCGCAGCGCACGCTCCGGCTCGGACGCCAAGCGCTCGACGCGGCGTCGACGAAGGAGCTCGACCAGGCCGGCACGGGCGTGCGCATCGCCCGCATCAGCCAGAAGGTCGGCGGCCACGAGGTCTTCCGGGCATCGCTCAACGTCGCGATGACCGCCGGGCTCGAGCCGGTCGCGATCACCGGCTTCCTCGCGCCGTCAGTGGAGCCGCGCACCGGACACGCAGGGTTCGCGATGGACGCCGCGTCCGCCGCGTCCGCTGCGCTCCGCGCGATGACGGGACGGGCGGCGCCCGCCTCCGCGTTCGAGCGCACGGCCGAGGGTGAGGGCGGCTACGTTCGCTATCGGTTCGACACGGTGTCGCATGCGCGCGTGAAGAAGGTGTGGTTGCCCGAGCGGGACGGCCTCGACGCTGCGTACTACGTCGAGCTCGACATCGCGGCTCCCGGCCAGCCGGACACCGAGGCGAAGTCGTTCGTGATCGACGCGAACGATGGTCGGGTCCTCTTCGAGAAGAGCCTCACCGCCCACG
>JAFAER010000100.1 GCA_023423895.1 Pseudomonadota bacterium | reverse complement strand
CCTGCGAACCATGCATCGACATGGAGCATGCTGCACACCCGATGGAAAGGCCGTGCAGTGAGCACAGCAAGTTCCGCTCGGACCCGATCGGGCACGGGCACGGGCACGGGCACGGGCACGGGCACGGAGGGACCGAGCCTGTTCAGGGACGCGCCCTAGCGACGACCTCCGCTCCGGGAGGCCTCTTCGCCCCGTCTTCGCGTTCAACCTGTCTTCGCGAGCACGCGCCGGACCACGCTTGCCGAAAGGCGCGGGCGCTTCGAGGGCATGTGGACCGGCCCCGACCACATCGGCCAAGCCTTGCGCCGCAGACTCCTGCGCGACGGGATGATCACCGTCGACCGACGATCCTCGATGGCCCGCTCGCTCTCCTCCACAGGCGTCGACAGTGCGGTCGTCGTCACGCCGTTCGCCGCGGCGACCCAGGCCACGTAAGCGTCGAACGTCAGCCAGCCGTCTCGGCTCGTCACCGGCCGGACCGTCGCCGGCTCTTCGCCGTCGGACTTCACTTCCGCGATCGTGAGCCGTTCATGGATCGAATCGAATGGCGAGCTCTTCCGCTGGGCGGAACGGGAATCAACCCCGCTTTCCCCGACGGACGGTGGTTCGGCAGAGCCCGAACCCGGGTGAATCGAAGAAGAAGACATACTTAAGCCTCACTTCGTTCAATGTCCGGGGTGCGCCCTTTCTTCTAGGAAAAACGCAGAGTCATCGAACATTCGTGCGCGGATGTGCGCGTTTCGGTTGACGGCGGAGCTCGATCGCGCCGTCGGATGCGGCGATCGAGCTCGGCCTATCGCCGGGGCGTCCAGAACGGGTGACGGCGCCTTCCAACGCCCGCCGGCGCCTTCCAACGCCGGGCGGCGCCTTCCAACGCCGGGCGGCGCCTTCAGGTCGCGCTCAGACCGGGTCGCGGCGCTTCAGCGTGATGAGCAGGACAATGAGCATGACCAGGGTCATGCCGAGCAGGACGGCGACCGGGAGCCAGTGCTGCGCGTACATGGAGAAGCCCCACGCGCCCTTGAGCGACTCCGAGCCCATCTGCGCCACGGCGCACTGGAAGTGGCCACCGAAGACGTAGTCGGGCGGGCTGTTCAGGGTCGCGTTCTGCAGGTTGATGAACCACGCAGGGTCCTTCGCGACCGCCAAACGCTCATGCGCGATGGAACCTTCGAAGCCCCAACGCGCCGGCATGACGTACATGAGCGGCTTCAGCATCGGGTTCGTCGTCATGGGGACCATGAGGCCACCGAGGACGACCTGCGGGATGAGCGCGATCGGCGTGAGCGACATCGCCGCTTCCGCTGACGTCACGGCCGTCGAGAGCAGGAGACCGAGCGCGGTGGCGTTCATCGCGACGGCGATGATGACGACGAGCTCCATCAGGAACGCCTGCACACCGCCGTTGAAGCCGAGCGTGAAGAACACGATCCCGAGTAGCACCGTGCACTGGAAGATGCAGACGAGGCTCAGGATGATGTACTTCGAGAACACGTAGTTGAAGAGCGATAGGTTGACCATTCGCTCTCGGAGGTAGATCGCGCGCTCCGTGACGATCTCTCGCGCGGAGTTCGACGTACCGAACCAGACCGCCGAGACGACGACGAAGAACATCGCCGCCGTGTGATCGTTCGTCGGGAGCATGCGCTCGAGCAGATCGGTCGAGCCCTGCGAGCTCTGGACCTTCTTTCCGAGCTCCTGGAGCGCGCCGAGGCACCAGAACGGCACCGCCTTCTGCTGTCCGGCGAAGACGAAGGCCAGCATCACGCCGATGATCGGCGCCTGGAGGAACATGATCGCGGCGCCGGCGCGGTCGCGGACCTTCACCTTCCAGTAGCGGCTCATCAGCAGCATGAGCTGCGCGAACAGCGCGACGCTCGGTCGATGGGGGACGCCGCGCGCGGCCGGCTCGGTGCCCACGGCACGCCGCCCCGAGTACATCTGCTGGAACACCGGGTTGCCCTGGTGCATGAACTCGCCGCGCCACTGTCTGGCGGCCTCGAGGCGCGCGATGTTGCGCGGGGTGTTCGGATCCCGCTGCTTCATCTGCTCGTGCACGCCGCGCTCGCGCATGTTCAGCATGTCGAACATGTCGCGCGGGTTGTCGATCACGCGATTCTGCGCGGTCGGCTGATTGCGATACGGGCTGTTCGGATTCTCGATGAGCGACGCGAAAAAGCGGTAGCTCGCCGAGCCCGTCGGGCCGTAATACGTCGGGATACCGCCGTAACCCATGATGAACGCGAGATTAAATTTCTCGTATTCGTCCTTCGCGGGCTGGTGAATGGTCATGATGATCGTCTTGCCCGTCTTCTTCGTGAGATCGTGCAAGAGGTTGATCAGCGCGGTCGTGTCGTCGGCGGCGAGACCGGACGTCGGCTCGTCGAGGAAGAGGATGACCGGATCGGTGACGAGCTCGAGGGCGATGTTGACGCGCTTTCGCTGACCGCCGGAAAGGACCTTCTTCTCGGGCTTTCCGATCTGGAGGTTCTTCACTCCCTCGAGGCCGAGGTCCTTCAGCGTCTGTTCGACGCGGCTGTCGATCTCCTCGTCGGAATAGTCGTTCGGGAGACGGAACTTGGCGGAGTACTTCACCGCCTCGAAGACGGTGAGCTCCGGATGGACGATGTCGTCCTGCGGGACGTAGCCGATGACGCCGCGGAGCGCGTCGTAGATGGCGTAGAGGTCCTCGCCGTTGATGCGCACCTGCCCGCTCGTCGGCGGGAGGTAGCCGTTGAGCGTCATCAGGAGCGTCGTCTTGCCGGCGCCCGACGGACCCATCAGCGCGATCATGTCGCCCGGAAGGGCCTTGAACGACACGTGGTCGAGCAAGGTCTTCATCTGGGCCTTGTTGTCGCGATCGGGGACCTCGAGGAGCAGGTCCCAAGCTTCGATCTCGTTGAGCGGCTTGCCCGCCCACGACGCCTGCTGATCCTCGACGACGACGTTGACCTGCTGGCCGGCGATCTGGATCACCAGGGGCATCGGGCCGATGTAGACCTTCTCGCCGTTCTGGACGGGGACCCGCTGGCCGCGCGCGAGGCGCTGGCCGCGGACGAAGGTGCCGTTGCCGCTCCCGAGGTCCTCGAGGAAGAGGTTGCCGCCTTGATCGATGATCTGCGCGTGCCGCGCCGACACCTGCGGATGCGGGACGACGATCTTGTTGTCGGGCGTTCGACCGATCGAGATCGTCCCGCCCTGCAGCTGCTGGAGGTTCAGCTCGCCGATGACCGTGCGGTGCTTGCGCGGCGCAGCCCCCTGCGCTGGCGCAGCCCCCTGCGCTGACGCGGCTCCCTGCGCTGGCGCGGCTCCCGCGGGTGGACCTCCCGGGCCCGCATGCGCGCCGGTCGGGGCTCCGCCCGAGAGCGCCTGCGCGATCTGACCGAGGAGCGACACCGGAACCGGAACGGGGCCGAAGGCGACGACGCCGTTCGGATCGAGCGGCACCAACGTGTTCGGCGGGACTCGCTGTCCGCCAACGTAGGTCCCGCTCGTCGAGCCGGAGTCCTGGACCATCATCCGGTCCATCATCACGGTGGCGTGCGTCGAGCTGACGGCGCTGCTTCCGATGACGAGCGACGACGTCGACGCCTCGCGTCCGACGAGGATGTGCCCCGGCGGGCCGTTCGCCTGCCCGCGCGACATGACCATCATCACGATCGCCGGATGTGAGAGCGGGACCGGCACCTGCCCGAGCGCAAACTGGGTGCGGAAGTCGAACGGGACCGGCTGGTTCGGCTGAACGGGCGCGCCGTTCGCGAACGAGGGCGCAGCGCCGTTGTCGATGAACACCACGTTCGAGCCCTGTTTGACGAGCCGCGCGTGACGCGGAGCGACGCCGGGTCCCTGGAGGACCACGTCGTTGTCGGGGGCACTGCCGAGCGAAATCTGTTCCTTGCCGAAGCCGGGAAGCATGGGGGCGCCATCCTAACCCGGCTCGCGCGCTCGCTGCAGGGGATCTCGGCGGTTTCGGACGAGCCGCGCAAGCGGCGCGCTCGACCGTCCGCGCCGAACGGATGCCCACGTGAACGCTGCGCGCTTCGCTTCATCCCGCGGTCGGGCTCTTCGCAGCGCGATGCCCGGCTGAGCCTGAGCACGAGCCTCGATGATGTGTTGCACGGTCCGACGCCCGAGACGACGCGTTCATCGTCGCCCGACAAGAGAAGTCGACGGAGGACGCCTCATCGCCTCACCGCCGGCGCTATGCCGGATGCGTGTCAGCCCGAGACGCTGGCCGAGCGAGCGGCTTCGCTCTGCATGCCGTCGTAACGTTCGCGCGCCGCCCGGATGGTGTCGCGGTTGTCGATCGACCACTGAGCGAGCGCCCTCACGGGCTCGAGGAGCGTGCGGCCGAGATCGGTCAGCTCGTATTCGACCCGCGGCGGCACCGTCGGATGGACCGTTCGCGTCACGAGCCCGTCACGCTCGAGGGCGCGCAGCGTGAGCGTGAGCATGCGCTGCGAGACGCCGTTCGTGGCCCGCTTGATCTCGGTGAAGCGCATGCGCCCGTCCCTGAGCAGCGCGACGACGAGCACCGACCACTTGTCCCCGACCCGGTCGAGGATCTCCCGCGCGAGAGCGCAGGTCTGTCCGGGCTGCGCGGTGTGCCCGGTGTGCCTCGGTATGGGAAATGTGCCTTCTTGCGCGCGTTTCATCGGTAACGAATATAGCCCCAGTCACAAGAAGTGACCAAGGAGGTCCAGATGAAGCTCTACTTCGCGCCGGGCGCGTGCTCGGTCGCCTCGCTGATCGCCTTCTCGGAGGCAGGGATTCCGGTCGAGCCCGAGCCGGTCGACATGATGCGCGGCAGGCTGCTCCGCGACGGCCGGAAGCTCTCCGACGTGAACGAGCGCGACTACGTCCCCGCCCTCGTCCTCGACGACGGGCAGCTCCTCACGGAGGGCGTCGCGATCATGCTGTACGCCGGCGACCTTCGTCCGGAGACCGGGCTGGTCCCGCCGCCGGGCACATTCGAGCGGGTTCGCATGCACCAGTGGCTCGTGTTCATCGCGACGGAGCTCCACAAGGGGTTCACTCCGCTCTTCCTCGCGAAGGACGCCGGCGAGAAGTACGTGGAGCTCGCCACGAAGAAGGCGCGCACCCGACTTGGAACGCTCGCGAAGCAAGTCGGCGATGGGCCGTTTCTCTTCGGCGAGCAGTTCACCGTCGCCGACGGATACGCGTTCTACGTGCTCCGCTGCTGGACGCGCATGTTCAAGCAGGAGCTGTCTGGACCCCTCGTATCGTATTACGACCGGATCGCAGCGCGACCGAAGGTGAAGGCCGCCCTCGAGATGGAAGGCTACGGCACCTGAGATCGCGACGCGCCGGCTCAGGTGGCGACGAGCAGCGCGAAGCCGTTGTGGACGACGTGCGCGACGATGGATGGCCCGAGCGCTCGAGTCCGCGCAAACAGCACGCTCGCAACAACGCCGAGCAGGAACACGGGAACGCAGGAAAGCGGGGGATGCACTGCCGCGAACGCAAACGCGCCGAGCAGCGGCGCGAGCCAGCGTCTGCGTGCGGGTGACAGCTCGTCCTCGATGCACGTGAACAGCCATCCGCGGAAGAAGATCTCTTCGGCGAACGGCGCGAGCGCGATCGCCGTCACGCCGATCGCGAGTCGTGATGCGCCGGACGTCTCCGGCAGCTCGACGCCGAGACGGCGGACGAGGACGAGATAGCCGATCGCGAGCGCACCGCTCGCGATCCCACCGACGGCGCCTGCGAGCAGCCAGAGCGGCTGCTCGGGCAGCGCACGCATGCGCGGAGCCTCACGCCGCGCGTGCGCGGTGAGCGCGACCAGGACGAGGGACGAAGCTGCATACGCGATCGCAAGCTTCGTCCCTTCGTCCAGCTCGCTCAATCCGACGAGGCGTCCGGTGAGCACTTGCGCCGACTGGAACGCGCCGAGCACGAGGAGCGCGCGCCAGATCGGCGTCTCGCGCTCGAAGTCGTCGGCGTCGTCGAGCCAGCGCACGCAGCCGAGCCCCGACCGACTCGCCTCCCGCGCGACGAGGCCAAGCGCCGCGAGCGGAACGACGACGGACCAGGCGTAAGGCGCGGTCACGACGCCGACGAGCGGCACGAGGACGAGGACCGACTCGACGACGAAGCTCCCTCCAGGTCCCTTCTTGCTGCCGGCCCCCACCGTGAGGAACGCGACCGACGCGGCCGCCTTCGCCGCGAGCACGACGGCGAGGAGCAGCGTGCCGACGCGCCACGCAATCTCCAGGTGCAACGCGAGCGGCCACGGCGTAGCGAGGAGCGCCGCCACCGGCAGCGCGACGAGGATCGCGTCGCGGCGCAGGCGCGCGACCTTCCCACCGAGCAGCTCTCTCGGCTCGATCGGCAGCGGCGCGAGGAGCGGACGCGCGGTGACGTCCCGCATCGCCATCCGCGACGCCCGTGCGGTCACGACGACGAACGCGCCGAACGCAGCGAGGCCACACGCGCCGCGGATCATCGTCGGCGCTTGCTCGAGCGCCGCCTTGCGAGCGTTCCATGCGAAGCCGACGATGGCCGCCGTGACGAGCGCCGTGTACCCCATCATCACGAACGTGCTCCAGCGGCCGCCGGGCTCGCGCGTTCGGAGCACGTCGTCGATCCGGTCGAGGACCAGCGCTTCCTTCTTGGAGCGACGCGGGCGCTCGGTCGGGACGAGATCGACCTTGTCGTAGCCGACGCGCTCGGCGACGGCGATGGCGCCGAGCGCAAGCGCAAGCGCGCTGCCGGTGAGACCGAGAACGAGCCCGAAGCCTTCGCCGCTCAGGACCGACTCGGCCACATGCGTCGGCCACCCGGCGACGGCGCCGCCGATCCGCGGGCTCCGCGCCAGCGACGGCGCCTGCACGATGCACATGAGGAAGAGCACCTGCCCGAGGACGAGCAGGTACGAGCGGGCCCGCGCGATCGCCATCGCCGGAAAGACGATGCGCGCCACACGCATCACGGCCTCGCCCGTGAAGACGCCGGCGGTGGAGATCGCCATCGCAAGGACGAGGGCGCGGACCTTCGCATCCGGCGCGACGCCGACCAGCGCCGATACGCCGAGCGCGTACACGAAGAGGCGTTCGAGCAATCCGACGACGAGGCGGCTCTCCTCGCGAAAAGGCAATGTGTCGAGGAAGCTCGACTCGAGCGGGCTCGGCTCACCGCGGAGCGAAGGCCCGCGCGTGAGCGCGCTCCAGATCACCGAGAGCCCCATCATGCCGAGGACGATCCAGGCGGCGCCGCGCACGCGCTGCTCGGGCCATTCGATCCCCGCGACGAGCCGGCCGACGGCGAACCCCCATGCACTCATCATGGCGAGGTAGGCGAGGCGGAAGAGCCCTGCCGAGACGCGCCGCCCCTTGTCGCGGCGGAGACGATTCGGCAGCGATGCACGCGCCCAGTGGCGGAAGAGGACGAGCGCGAGGGCCGTCGTCCCGCGCATCGTCATTTCTCCATCACCAGAGCCATGAACGCGTCCTCGAGCGACGCGCCGTCGGCGACGCCGGCCTGCGTCCGGATGCTCGCAGGGCTGCCCTCGGCCACGAGCCTCCCGCGATGGAGGACGAGCACGCGATCGCAGAGAACGTTCGCCATGTCGAGCAGGTGCGTAGAGACGACGACGGCAGCGCCCGCGCGCGCGCGATCGCGAAGGAGGCTCCGTACGCGCGCGGCCGTCGGGGGGTCGAGGCCGTTCGTGGGCTCGTCGAGGAGCAAGAGCGCCGGCTCGTGCACGAGCGCGAGGAGCAAGGCGAGCTTCTTTTTCGTGCCATGCGAGTAGCTCGCCGTGGGAGCGTCGAGCGAGCTGCCGAGCTCGAGGGCGTCGACGAGCTGCGGAAGGCGCTCGCGCGCTTGCGCAGGCGCCCCGCGCACGTTGAGCACGAAGTCGATCGTCTCGTTGCCGGTGAGAAAGTCGTAGAACGCCGGCTCGTCGGGGGAGTACCCGAGTCGCTCCTTCACGGCGCGCGCATCCCTCGTGCAGTCGAGAGGACCAACACGCGCCGAGCCTCGCGTCGGACGGAGCAGCCCGAGCACGAGCTTCATCGTCGTCGTCTTGCCGGCGCCGTTCGGTCCGAGCAGCCCGACCACTTCTCCCGCCGCAACCGTGCACGAAAGCTCCGCGAGCGCGGTGGACGCGCCGAAGTCCTTTCCGAGACGATCGAGCTCGAGGACGGGGTCGCTCAACGGAACCCGCAGTGTAGTCGACGTCGGGCGCGTTCCTCCGGGCTCGTCACACGCGATGAGCGTCGCGTTCGAACGGTCGAGGTGAAGGATTGGGGCGCCGTCACGTCAGGGCTTGCAGTCGATGGGCCTGCCGCCGTCGAGGTCGGGACAGCGCTCCCACGGCGGCACCTGCCCGGCATCGCGATACTCGTCATCCGTGCGCGAGCGGAACGGCCCGAGCCCATCCACGTGCTGCGCCTCGAAGCCGGCCCCGAACGACAACGCGTCGCATGCGATCCCTTTGCCGTCGTCGCAGTGCGACGCGCGAACATCGCGCGCGGAGCAGAACGTGCCGATCCCGAACGCCACCGCGCTGCACAGGTGCGAGCTGAGCTCTTGGTTGTAGAGCAGCGCGACCTGCCGGATGAACGCCTCCGTCCGGACCCGGCCGCCGAGGAGCCCCTCGGACAGCGCGGCGCCGTCGGGTGAGATGCTCGCCGTCAGCCACGCGTCGTGGAGCTCGATGTCGAACGAGCGGAGCTCGTCGACCGAGGAGCGCAGAGGCAGCGTGAAGCGATCGAAGCGGGCGACGAGCCTCCCCCCGCTGATCCATGCCTCCCGTGATCGAAGCGAGGAGCCGATGGTCCCCACCTTGAAGCGCTCGTCGGGCATCCACACGTGCCCTGCATCGGCGTCGAACGGCACGCGCGGATCACGACCGTCCCAGACGTGAGCGCCTTGTGGCGTCGTCGTCCAGTAGCCGATGGTCGGAAACACGGAGACCCTGACGCTGTCGTCGTCGGGGCCACGGTTCCACTCGTCCACGCGGAAGACGAAGCCGAAATAGCTTCTGGCGAGCCGCTGGTTGATCGTCTCGGGCTTGAAGGCAGCGTAGAGCGTCGACAGCTCCTGCAGGAGACCGAACATCGCGTTGTCGACGCCGCCGTCCGGGTCCGAGACGAGCTTCCCTCCGTCCGACGTGAAGCAGCCGCTCGTCGCTGGATCCGCGGTCACACGCCGATCGAGGTTCAAGCCCGGAGGATCCGCGTTGGGATCGATGCCCAGGTCGAGCCGTGTCACGGCAAAGAAGGCAGCGCCGCCGTCGCCCTGAGACGGCGAGTTGACCGCCGGCTTGCCGACCTCGCCGATGTCGTCCTCGTCGCATACGCCCGCGTCGTCGGCCTCGCTCGCATCGGTCGTCTTCGCGTCGAGCGAGCCGCCGTCGAGCGAGCCGCCGTCGACGGCGGGCTTCTCCGAGAGCGGGTCCATCCCGAACACGACGACACATGCGCCGCTCGCCGACGCGAGCGCGACCGTCGCCGACGCGAGCCAGAGGCGTGCGCTTTTCACCCGCTTCACCATTCGCCCGAGACTCCAATCGCGCCCGGGCCGACCTCAAGCCGCGCGCGCAGCCGCGAGGTCGTGTCGGCGGCTTCTCGTGCCGGACGCGGAGCGAAGAGGACGAGCGCCGCTCCTGCTGCCGCGATCACTCCGCCTGTCGCCATCACGACGGTCGCGGCGTTCGCGAGCGAGCGGGCACTGTCGCCGTCGCGTACGGCGTTCGAGGGACAGTCATCCGCCGCGCGGCACTGCCCGCGCGCGTCGTCGTAGTCGGACTTCGCGACCAGCCCGAGCCCGAGCCCGACGAGGAGCGTCGAGGTCCCTGCTCCGGCGAGCGCCACGCCCGTCGTACGCAGCGGCGTCCACCACGACGGACGCGACGCCGGCCCCATCCCCACGGCCCCATCCTTCGGCGTCGGCGACGCGACCGCCGGAGCGGAGACGGGCGTGACCGCGAGCGGGGGGACCTCGATGGATCGGCTCTCGCCCCGCACGACGACCCGGCTGCTCCATCCCTTGCGTCCGGGGGCCTCGGCGGTGACCTCGTGCTCGCCCTCGTCGACCGGGATCCCGATCCCCCATTCGGCGTTCATGAGGCGGCGACCGTCGCGGGTGACGACGAGGTCGGGAGCGCGAGCCGCCTCGGGGATCACGATCGTGAGTCGTACGAGCTTCGGCGCCACGGCCTCCGCGAGCGAGCGCGCGGTCGCTTCGAGATCGCGGCGTGCGCTCTTCCGGGCGAGCCCTTCGGCCTCGCGGAACGCGGCCCACGCGCTCGCGATGCGGCCGAGGCTCTCGTAACAGCGACCGAGGTTGAGGAGCGTGCTCGTCTTCGGGTCTGCCTGATGGCTCGCCGCGAACTCGGGGCACGCCACGTCGTAGCGACCGGCCTCGGCGTCTGCGAGGGCGCTCTCGAAGAGCTGCTGGGCACGCGCCCGGTCGTCGGCGGTGACGTCGGCACGCGCCGGAGTCGTCATCGCGGCGAGCGCGAGCGCGAGCGCCATGAAGTCGATACGCAGACGCCGGATCATTCGCGCACCCGGAAGAATCGTCCTGCGTCCGGCGCGCTGGGCGAGACGGGCGAGGTCGTCCTTGTGGGTTGGTCCGGCTTGCTGGCCGGCGACGCGCCGAGAGGACGCGCATGGCCGACGGCGGACGGACGCTTCGCGCTGGATACCTCCGGCGCAGCAGCAGATGCGACGGCGCTCGCCACAGTCGGCTCGGGCTGCGATGCGGTGCTGGCCGGCGGCTCGACGCTCGCCGCGGCGAGGCTTGCCCCGCTCGGCGAGGGATCGACCGTCGTGTCCGCGCTCGCGCGATCCAGACGTCGAGAGAGAACCGCGCCGGTGACGACGAGCGCGACGACCGCCGCGGCAGCGAGTGGACGATCGAGCGAACGCCGCTCCTTCCGCGGCTCGGCGGTCAGGGCGGTCAGGGCCTGGTGTGTGGCGTCGAGCGCGGCCGCCGTCTTGTCCGGCGCGATCTGCGTCTCCTGCAACCCGAGATCGGGCGGCATTGGCGCCGACGCGCCGACGACGGCATGCGGATCGCTCGTGCGTTGCCCACGAGCGCCGGCGATGTCGCGGATCCGATCGGCGAGGCCTCGATCGCGCGGATGAGCGAACGGCGCGAGCGCCTGCGCGAGGTCCACGACGCTCGCGAAGCGCTGGTCCGGGTCCTTCTCGAGGCAACGAAGAACCAGACGCTCGAAAACTTCGGGCAGATCGGGCCTGAGCGTCCTCGGTCTCGTCGGTGCGTCCTGACTCGCCTTCAGGCCGATCTCGAGCGCCGTCGGTGCGTCGAACGGGAGGTGGCCCGTCGCGAGCTCGTACAACACGACGCCGACGGACCAGATGTCCGTGCGCGCATCGACCTCCTTCGACGAGCGCATCTGCTCGGGAGACATGTATGCCGGTGAGCCGAACACCGAGTCGGTCGCGGTCATCGAAGCGGACGGGCCGCTCGCGTCTGCGGCCGGCATCAGCTTCGAGATCCCGAAGTCGAGGATCTTCACCTGATCGTGACCGTCGTGGCCGCGGGCGAGGAACAGGTTCGCGGGCTTCAGATCGCGATGCACGATCCCCAGGGCATGCGCCTCCGCGAGCGCATCGCAGGCATGCAGGACCCAGCTCGCGACGTCTTGCACCTGGAGCGGCGCCCCCCCGGCCTCGACCTCGGCAGCCAGATCGCGCCCCTCGAGCAGCTCCATCACGATGAACGGACATCCGTTCTCGAGTCGGCCGGTGTCGAGTGTCCTCGCGACGTGCGGGCTCTTCAGCCGTACCGACGCCCGCGCCTCGCGGAGGAACCGCTCGACGATCACGGGCGCAACGGACATCGAAGGAAGGAGGAACTTGAGCGCGACGCTCTGCTCGAGATCGAGATGTGTCGCGGCGACCACGACGCCCATCCCGCCCATCCCGAGGACGCGATCGACCCGGTACTTGGACGCCAGAACGTCACCGACGTTCACCGGGGCGGCGGAAGAAGCGGGAGAAGGCTGACGCACGTGATCCCGGACCTTCAGCGAGGATACGTGCGCACCTCCAGCGTCACAAGGTTCGCCGGCTTCGGCCTCAGGGCGTTCCGCCCTGCGCTCGGCAGCGTTCGTCGAGCCTCGCTACCGTGTCCGCCGACGCATCGCGCTCGCGCGCACGCCGCGCACCGATACACGGGTCGGAACCGCCGTCCCGGAGCGAATGCGGACGCTTGTTCGTCGGCTCGGGAGCAAGCGTCGGCGCAGGAGCGACCTCGGGCTCGGGCCCCGCGTCATCGTCATCGGGGTCGACCGATGCGGCGTCGCGCGTCGGCTCGACGAGCACGGGAACCGAATGGTGCTTGGGTCGTGTCGAGACGTAGAGGACGGAGCCGAGGATCGCGACGGCGGCAACCGCCAGCGCGATGCCGAGCGCGATCAAGGGCGTTGGTGAACGGCCGCGCCCACCGTCGAGTGACGAACGCGACGCCGGCGCGGGCGGGATCGCCACCGACGGACCGGACTCCCCTTGGCGACCGGCAGGGCCTCGAGGTCCACCGCCTGGAGCCGCCGGATGTGGCGCCGGTACCGTCGCGCCGTTCAGCGGCACACCGGCCGCGGTCGGCGGTACGAACGGAGCGGAGACCACGGTGCCCGTCGGCCCGCCGTGCTCCGGCATCGCGTGCGCCGTCAGCGGGATGGTCTTCATCAACGTCGGCGCCTCGCGGACGTTGGCGCTCGCCTTCATCCGCAAGATCATCGCGGTGATGTTGTCGTGCCCGCCGCGTGCGTTCGCGAGATCGACGAGCTGCGGCGCGGCTTGCGCCGGCGGATGCGAGCCGGCGATCTGGAGGATCTCCGACGGCTCGACGAGGTCGCTCAACCCGTCGGAGCAGAGCACGAAGACGTCGCCGTTGACGTAGGGCAACGGCTCCGCGCGAAGGTCGACGTCGACGTCCTTCGCGATCCCGAGCGCGCGGAGGATCTTGTTGGCGTCCGGGTGCTTCGCCGCGTCCTCTGCACGGATCAAATTGCGGTCGACCATCTCCTGGACCATCGAATGGTCTCGGGTGACCTGCGAGATGGCACCGGCGTGGACGAGGTACAGTCGACTGTCGCCGACGTGCGCGACCTCCGCGCCGTTCTCGTGGACGAGCACCGCGACGACGGTGGACCCGGGGCGGTATCCGGCCTCGACGGTCGGCATCGACCAGATACGCGCGTTGGCCTCTTCGATCGCCCGCTTCAGCGCGACGGGGGCGCTCGTCGCCGGCGGCGCAGCCTCGATCACCTCGACGATCGTCGCGATCGCGAGCTCCGAGGCTTCTTTCCCACCCGCGTGACCGCCCATGCCGTCACAGACGACGGCGAGCAGGCCGAGCGGCGTCTCCTTCTGGATCGAGGAGTCCTCGTTGACCTGCTTGTCGGGATCACGCCCCGGGTCCGTCCGGACGGCGCTCTCGACAGCAGGGATCTTGGACGTCGTGCTCATCGCTGCGTTTCCCGGCTCAGTCGACCTTCACCGTGAACTCGACCGGTCCGAATCGGAGGGACGCGCCAGCGAACACGGACGTCCACACATGCGCGGGGATCCGCGTCCCGGCGACGTACGTCCCGTTGTTCGACCCTTCGTCTCGGACCATGAGCTGACCGCCTTCGAACTTCAAGGTCGCATGCACGCCGCTCACGCGCGGCTCGGTGAGGGTGATCGGGCACGCAGCGGGATCTCTCCCGACGCGTACCTCGACGCCCCCCGCGATCGCGAACTTCCCGGCAGCGCCGACGATCGTCGCCGACGTCGGGCTGCTGCCGTACGGATTAGGTGGAGGCTCGAGCTCGCGCGCTTGATGCGCGCTCGTGAGCGGAAACACCGGTGCTGCCGTGACGGGTCCGGCCGGAGGTGCGGCGGGGGGTGGAGCGGGTGGAGCGGGTGGAGCTGCGATGGCCGCCGTCGCGATGTCCTTCGGCAACGGCTGACCGCACGAGAAGCAGACGGAAGCCTGTCCCGGCATCGCGAGCGTCGTCATGCTGCACGCGGGGCAGCGCACCTCCACTGGTGCGCCCCCCGCTGATGCTAAAGGGTAGCCACCTCCTTCCGCTCGAGGAGGATCAGGTGGCGTCGCGGGAGGGACGTGCGGCACCGCCGCGGGAGGCGGGACGTACGGCGCTGCGTAGGCCTGCGCTGCGGGTTCTGCCGGTGCTGCTCCGTAGCCACCGGGCGGAGGCTGATACCCACCGCCACCACCGCCGTACGGAGGAGCGCCGCCGCCGCCGTAGGGACCTCCGCCGCCGCCGCCGTAGGGCGGAGCACCGTAGGGAGGCGGGCCACCGGCAACGACCGGCTGCGGAGGCGGCGCGGGCGAACGCTTGCCCTTCCCGCCACCACCACCGCCGCCGCGCAGCAGCACGACGACGAGGAGCAAGATGACGACGATGATGCCGGCGCCGCCGAGGATGAGCGGCAGGTTCAGCGGCTTCTTCGACGCCTTGAGCGTGATGACGGTCTCCGCGGTCACGCCGCTGCCGCGCTTCGCCTTGTTATCGTAGACGACGAGACGCGTGACCATGTTCTCGCCCTCGCCTTCGAGGAGCTTCTCCTCGTCGGGGACGTTGAACTGCACGAACGTGTCGCCGGCTTCCACCGCACCGCCACGCATGTTCTGCGCGACGAGGTGCTGGATCGCCTTCTTGGCGACCTCGGGATCGTTCTTGTTGACGTTCTGGTTGGGGTTCGTCCCAGCGGGGACGAAGTACGCCTCCGCGCGAGACTTGTCGCCGCCCCAGCAGAAGTCGCCGTAGACGCGGAACGTGCCGCCCGGATGGACCGGGTTGGCATCGGCCTCGAGCTTCGTCTGCGCGATGTTGATGTCGAGCGGCCACTCCGTCGGGTCGACGCCGATGGGGACGTCCTTGAAGGAGCCGTCCGGCTTGATCGCGTTCTGTCCCTGGAAGACCAGGTTGAACGTCTGCTCTGCGGTCGAGGCGAGGCAGGAGAGGCGCCACTTCACGACCCACATCGCGTTGAAGCGCGACTTGATGAGCGACAGGATCGTCGTCGCCTTCTGCACGCCCTGTCCGGTGCGGACGATGTCGAAGAAGCCGCCGATCTCGGGGTTCGCGATGTCCTGCATGAACTGCATGTCGTTCATCGCGTAGATGTCGTTCGTGAACCCCTTCGCGTTCGGGAAGTAGATCGAGATGACCGGCAGCGGCGTCTTCGGCGCGAGCGGGTTGTCCTCCGGGAAGCGGCCCTTGTTGAAGTACTGCTTCAGGCCCTCGGCGCTGATCGCGGCGCTCGCAGCGTCCTCACGGCCCGAGCCGTTCGAGAGGAGCACCATCGCCTGGTGCATCGGGATGTTCTGGATGTTGCCGGTGTTGCCGAGATCGCCGAACGACTTGGTGATGTTCTTGATCTGGTTGAACAGCGGGCGCGCGCGCTGGTGCGACGGCGACGGCGACGGGTTCGCCTGGAGAATCGAGACGAGCTGCGCCTTCTGAGCGGCCGGCACCCACGAGGAGTTCGCGACGTACGGGCTGATCCGGTCGTCGAAGATGATGAGCTTCGCGATGTCGTTCGGACCGAGCGCGTTGATGATCTGGTTGGCCACCTCACGCGCGTCCGCGTAGCGAGTGCCCATGAGGCTCGACGCGTCGAGCGCGATGAGCCAGGCGGTGCCGACGAGCGGATCTTTCGTCGACGCTCCCCAGGTCGCCTTCGAGGCGAGCTTCGCGACGCTCTCGCCACCGTCGACGCGCACGAGCAGCCGTGCGCCCGGATCCGGGAACTGGAACGCCTTCCACATGACGTTCTTCTGCTCGACGGCGTTCGAGATGCAGTCGAGCAGCGCATCACCACGCTGCGAGCCGCAGCCCGCATTCGTGACGACCTCGCTCATCGGCGTGAACTGAACGAGCTCGACGACCGTGGTGAGGACGGGCTGACCGTCCTGCATGCCGGCGCGCGGATCGATTCGGAGGATGTGGGCTTCCGGAGCCGCGAACGACGTCCGAGCCAACAAGAGGATCGCAAGGGTCGTGACCCACGCGAACAGCCTGGACCACAGGCCTGACCACTTGGAGAGTCTCACGCGCGCGAGACTACTACACATCGGGCGCAATGGCGCTGCGGCCGTTGCGCCCGATGTACATCTGGACGTGTCTGACGTGAGACGAGGTCGGTCGACTAGACTCGGCCGATGACCTTCACGATCGTCGTGTAGCCGCCGAAGCGGATCTTGTCGCCGTCGCGGAGGTCACGCTTGCCGTTGAAACCGATGTGCTCCTCGTTGACGAACGTGCCGTTCGTGGAGCCGGTGTCCTCGATCTGAACCGTACCGGTCGCGCCGTCGATGACGAGCGCCGCGTGGCGCGACGAGATGGTCGCGTCCGAGAGCGGGATGTCGACCTGCTCGCCCGAGTTCGCACGACCGATGGTCTTGCGGCCGCCGTTGAGCGCCCAGAAATCACCCTGCGTGTTCGACTGGTACGACACGAGGAAGCCGCGGAGCGCGGTCGGCGGAAGGTTCGCCGCAGGCGCGGCGGCCGGCGCAGGCCCCGCGTCGGGGGCGCCGCCGGGGAATCCACTCTGCTGAGCCGCGGGCGGGAACGCCGGCTGGCTACCGAAGCCGGCCTGCTGCGGAGGGGGCGGCGCGCCGAAGCCCTGCTGCGGGGGCGGCGGGGGCGCGTATCCACCACCGAATCCGCCCTGCTGCGGAGGGGGCGGCGCGCCGAAGCCACCCGGCTGCTGACCGTACCCGCCGCCGTATTGCGCGTTCGGATCGGAGAACTGACCGTAGCCCTGATCGCCGCCGTATCCCGGCTGCGGAGGCGGTGCACCGAAGCCGCCCGGTCCTCCCGGCGCGCCATAAGGAGAAGGCGCCTGCCCGTAGCCCTGCTGCGGAGGCGGAGCGCCGAAGCCCCCCTGCTGCGGAGCCTGCTGGCCGTAGCCGCCGCCGTACTGATCGTTTGCGAACGGCATCGCGTCGAGCGCGATGGGGTGACCGTGCGGGCAGTAGCTCGCGCCGGGCGCGATGTCGTGGCCCATCTGGCAACGAAGCGGCGCGCCTTGTCCTCCGGGCGGGGCTCCGTACGCGCCGGGGGGCGGCGCACCGAAGCCGCCCTGCTGCGGAGGCGGAGCGCCGAAGCCGCCCTGCTGCGGAGGCGGAGCGCCGAAGCCGGCAGGCGCGCCCATCACGACGGGCGTACCGCAGATGTTGCAAAACTTGTCCGACGGTTGAGGGATCGCGCCGCACTGCGGACAGGGGTTCATCGTCGATGTCTCCGTGCACGCCGATCACGTCGTGCGTGCGCGAGTGAGCATATCGGAGAACCGAAAAAAAAAGGAACTGAGTACACCGTGGCGCCGGGCGGGCGACGACCGCGAGCGGAGCCGGATGTTTCCGCCCTGCTGAGCTCGGCCAGCTCGCCACCTGCTTATCGAAGCGACGCGCTCGCCAGGAGGGCGGATTCGATGACCTCGCGCACCGGCACCCGGTGCGTGCGTGCCGCAGCGAGGCACGCATCGAGCTCGGGCTTCCGGTGCGGAGGACCGAACGGGCCGGTCGCCACCTTCACCGGGATCTGGCCGTACGGTGTCGTGACGCTCTGGAGCCTTCGCGGCCGCTCCACGCGATTGACCCCGTAGTGACGGACGCCGAGCGAGGTCGACTCGCGAAGCATCACAGCCGCGATCTCGTCCGCCCGGCTCGCCTCGCAGAGCGCGCCGAGGAGCTGGCCCGGTCGCCCCTTCTTCATCGTGAGCGGCGCCGTCCACGCGTCGAGCGCGCCGGCCGCAAGGAGGGATTCGATGCACGTGCCGAGTAGCTCACCCGTCGCGTCGTCGACGTTCGCCTCGAGCACGACGTGCGAGCTCCCGCGCTTCTTCTTCTCGCTCTCGTCGGCGGGAGCGCCGAGGACCACACGGAGGAGGTTCGGTCGATCGGGCAGGTCCGCGGTGCCCGCACCCCAGCCCGTGCGCTCGGGGCGCATCGCGGGCCAGCGCGACGACTCGGTCGCGTGCGCGCCCATGATCGCCGCGCCGGTCGGAGTGACGAGCTCGAACGCGATCCCGCCGTCGTACGTCGGGAGCCCTCGGAGGCATTCCACGACGGCGGGGGCCGGCAACGGGAGGATGCCGTGACGAGCTTTCGTCCGGCCGTGCCCCATCGGAAGCGGCGACACCACCACGCGAGCGCCGAGGTAGTCGAGCGCGGCTGCGCTGCCGACGACGTCGACGATCGCGTCGACCCCTCCCACCTCGTGGAAGTGCACCTCGTCGATGGGCATGCGATGAACACGCGCCTCCGAAGCCGCGAGCCGCTCGAACGTCGCGATGGCCTTCGACGCAATGCCCTCCGGGAGCTTCGCCTTCTCGATCATCTTCCGGATGGCGCCCCACGTCCGCTCCGGCTGCTTCGCGTCGAGATGGACGTCGAACGCCGTCGCGACGATCCCGCTCCGTTCGCGCGTGCCGAAGTGGAGATGAAAGCCCGTGAGCTTCAGACGCGCGACCGCGTCCTCGATGACCGATTCGGGCACGCCGAGGTCGACGAGCGCGGCGATGACCATGTCCCCCGCGAGCCCCGACGGAGCATCGAAGAAGAGGATCTTCCCCTTCCCTGCCCCTCGCGCCAGCGGCTCCTGTACCGGCCCGTGCCCGTGCCCGTGCCCGTGCCCGTGCTCGTGCGCGTGCGAGTGATGCGCGTGCCCGTGCTCGTGCTCGTGCTCGTGCGAGTGATGCGCGTGCTCGCCCGCGTGGATCTCGTCTTCCGCGTGCTCGTGCACATGCTCGTCGTCATCGTGCTCGTGCGCGTGCGGATGCTCGTGTTCGTGCTCGTGCGGGTGCTCGTGCTCGCCCTCGCCGCCGTGCGCATGCCGGTGCGAGTGGACGTGGACGTGCGGATGCCGGTGCGCCGAAGCCTTCTTCTTCTTCGCCGAAGCCTTCTTCTTCTTGGCGCTCACGTCAGCCCTTCTTCCGCTGACGCATGATCCTCGCCGCCGCGAACGCCGCGCCGAAGCCATTGTCGATGTTGACCACCGTGATCCCCGAAGCGCAGCTCGTCAGCATCCCGAAGAGCGCGGTCATTCCGTTCTGCGCGGCTCCGTAGCCAATCGAGGTCGGTACCGCGATCACCGGCACGTCGACCAGACCGCCGACCACGCTGGCGAGCGCGCCTTCCATGCCTGCGATGACGATGATGACGGTCGCGCCCTCGAGGAGCGGCCGCTTGTGGAGCAGGCGGTGAATGCCGGCGACGCCCACGTCGAACACGCGCTCGAACGGAATCCCGAGCATGCGCATCGTCTCGGCGCATTCCTCGGCGACCGGCATGTCGCTCGTGCCGGCGCTGACGAGCGCCACCTTCGGCGGAACGGGCTGGTCACCCGACGGATGAGGGATGGGCGACTGCTCGAGCGTGCACGTCCGCGCGATCGCGTTGTGGCGCACCTCGGGGATCTCGCGCAGCAGCGCGGCCGCCTTCGTGTCGTCGATCCGCGTCACGAGCACGTTCTGGCCCGTGCGGGCGAGCTCGCGGGCGATCCCGATGATCTGTTCGGCGGTCTTGCCCTCGCCGAGGATCACCTCCGGCACGCCCTGTCGCAGCGCACGATGATGATCGACCACAGCGAAGCCCAGATCCGCGAACGGGAGCTGTCGCAGCTCCGTCAGCGCATCCGCGACCTGCGTGTCTCCGCTCTGAACGCGCGAGAGCAACTCCTTGAGGCGAGCTTCGTCCACGCGCCTGTCTTAGCCCAAGCTATAAGACTTGCGCCATGCCCTTGCCGCTCGCCCTTCCCATCGCCCTGCTCTTCGGGATGAGCCTGGCCTGGCTAGCGCGCGTCGAGCTCGCTCGCTCGGAAGTGCCTCTCGTTCTCGCCCGTCCCTTCCTCGTTGCGGCCGCGCTTGGGGCGATCGTCTACGGACCGGTGGTCGCCTACTTCGTGGCGATGCACGGCGACTGGGCCTACCTGTATCTGATCCGCTTCAGCCGGATCCCGTCCGCGGTGGATCTTTCGCTGGTCCTGCTCGCCGCAGCCCAGGTCCCGCTCGGATTCGCGCTCGCGAGCCCGTGGGCGATCGCGAAGCGCGGCCCGGCGCTCCTCAAGGTGGGCGTCTTCATCGGCGTCCTGCTCCTCGTCGGATGTTTCCTCGCCCATCGTCGGCTCGCGGTGAGCGCCTCGTACGCGCAGTATCACGGCGGTTTCGCGGTGATGCCGCTCGGCAAGACGCCGCTCGGCCGCGCGGTTCTCCTGAGCTGGGCAGCGCTGCTTGCCGGCTTTGGTTGGAGCGTGCACGCGCTCCGGGCCCCGCGCGCCGACTGACGTCGGCGTGTGCTATGAGATCCAAAGAATGTGGGTTCGCGGCGCGGCAATTCGTCCCGTGCCTCCGTACGCGGTGGTCGGACGCGAGATCCTCGATCGGGTCGAGGAGGAGCTGGCCGACAGCGGTCTCGGGGCGAAGTCCGAGCTCGATGACGCCTTCGAGCGGTTCGAGCGGACGCAGCCGGCCCTCGCGCAGCACGCAGCGGACATCCTGGCCCGGCCGCTCGACGAGACGGCGCTCGCGCTCGGCTATTTCCTGACCATCGCCGTGTGGCTCGCGTTCGAGCGCGCGTTCGGCGTGCGACTGTCCGCGGTCACCGAGGAGGAGCGGATGGCGGCCGAGGCGGCGCTGGAGCTCGAAGAGCAGCTCCGCGCGACGAACTCGCACGAGCCGCTCGAGCTCGAAGACGTGATGGCGATCGAGCAGCCCGGCATCCTCGCGTTCGTGAACGAGCACGTCGACGCCGCGCTCGAGCCGCAAGAGGGCGATACGCGCGACGTCGACGTGGACGACGTCCATGTCGTCTATCGCAACGTGCTCGTGCAGACGTTGGCGCTTTCGCACGCCGTCACGTCGGCCACTGGGGCCCGCCCACGCGAGATGCTGGCCTGAGACGCCGTCACGTCGACGTCGCGCGCGCAGAGCGAAGGCTCCCCGAGCTCAGCGCAGAGGTGGCTGCGACTTTCGGCCTCCCGGCGGCGTTCCGTCTTCGATAGTATCGCCGTCGCATGCACTCCGCTCGACTGGCGTTGTTGGCTCTCGGCTCGGTCGTGATGCTCACCGCGTGCGGGCCGAAGCTACCGCCGCCGCCACCTTCCAATCCGCAGACGCTCTCACAGACGTTGGCCGAGTACGGATACGTCGAGTTGCAGCCGCCGTCGCTCCTCCTTCCGCCTGGAACGCTCCTGCGCGTAAAGGGGCGTGCGCCGCTGAAGGGCGGGATCGTGTGCAGCCAGAAATCTTCCCTCGGCGAGGACGTGGCGGTTCTGGAATCTCCGTCGAAGGACACGGTCGTCCGCGCCCTTCAATCGAGAGGCTACCGGCTCGACCTCTCCATGCTGCCTCTCCTGAGCGGCAAGGCCGAGTACGCAGCCGTCGATCACCTCGAGGCGAAGTTCGAGAACGTGCACGTCCTCGAGCTGGCCGACGACACGGTCTATGATGGCGTCCAACGACGCACGCCCGGCTGCAAGAAGGCGGTCGCCGGGCTGCTCGCCGACCCGAAAGAAGAGGTCACGATGGTGAAGTCGGTGTTGCGAGCCGACGTCACCTACGGGGTCGACTTCAAATCGTCGACCACGCTCGACGCGTCGGCGAAGCTCGCGATCGTGAAAGCACTCGCGGCGGAGCTCGGCGCGGACGCCGCAACCGCCTCCGAGCGGAGCGTCCGCGGCACGTCGCTGTATTGGGGCGCGATCGACGAGATTCGCCTCGCGCAGGTCGGCACGGAAATGGAGTCGGGTACGCGGGCCGCCGCGCCGAATGACCGCGCGCTGCCTGCAGGATCGACGCTCCAGCTCGACCCGACGCCACTCGCGGAATGACCGCGCGTCGCGCGCTCGCCGTCGCGCTGCTCGCTTGTGCGGCGTGTCGGCCGAACGTCGCGCCTGGAAGGCGTGCAGCGCCTTCGACCCCCTCGCCCTCGCCGCCCACCGCCGCCACCTCGGCGCCGGCCGAACGGGCGCGCCTCGTGCTCCAGACGCAACCCGGGGCCGTCGTCGTCGGCCTCACCTTCTCGGCTGACGGAGCGCGGCTCGCATCGAGCGCGGCCGACGGCTCCGTGCGGGTCCATGACACGCGCACGTGGCGCACGACGCAGCTCCTTGCCGGTCTCGGTCACACACCAGTCGTCGCGCTAGACGGCACGACGATCATCGCCGGGACGGGTGGCTACGGCCGCTTCGCCATGGGCTCGGGAGCGCCAGTACGCCTGTTTGCAGCGCGAAGCACCATGCCGTCCGGACTGCTCGACCTCGGCGACGGGCATGCCTTCCGATGGGCGCTTCTCGAAGCGAGCTCGATCGAGCTCCTCGATGCCGCCGAATCGACGGTGCGCACGTTGCCGCTCCCGGCATATCCGCAGCACGCCGCGCTTGCTCCCGACCGACAATCCTTCGTCGTCCACGCTGGTCGGGACTTCGCTCACTGGTCAGCGGAGCAGCCCTCTCACGTTGCCACGTGGAAGGCGAGCGAGCCGCCCAACGCGTGCACGCTCCTCTCGGGTACGCAGGCCGCGCTCGCGCGTAGGGACGCGTTGACAATCCACGACGCCGCGACGGGAAGACTTCTTCAGACGCTGAGCGTTCCGCGCGACGTCGCGTCCATCCGTCTCCTCGCGGCAGACGCGAAAGGGCATCTCGTTGCGGCGGCCGGACGGCACCTCATCGGCTGGAAGCCGCACGTCTCGAGCTCGCCCGTGTGGTCGTCGGAGGCTCCGCTGGAAGGCGTCTTCGAGTTCGTATCGAGCCTGGCGTTCGGCCCCGACGGCAAGACGCTCGCCATCGGAACATCGAATGGCAGGCTCCTGACGTACGACGTGCGCGAAAGCGGGCTCTCGGCAGGGCGCGACCTGGGCGGACGCGTACAGCGCCCACGAGAGGTCGTGTTCGACGGCGAGACGTTGGCCGTGCTCGCCGGCAACGGACTGTCGACGTGGTCCCTGGCGACCGGAGAGCGCACATCGCGGCGCGTCGAGCCGTACGCGATCGGACTCGGGCCCGGTGATGCCGGCGGAGTAGTGGTCGCTCAGGGCGCCCTCCTCGAACAGGTGGGCTCCGACTTACCGTCCGCGCTCACCTGGGAAGCGAGCCGCACTCCTTTCGCGGCCGGTACGCGACCGCCACGCTTCGACCCGCACGAGAAGAACCGGCTCGCCGTTCGCGACGAGCTCGCGCCCGACGAGCCGCTCCCGCGTCTCGGCTCGCCACATCCATGGCTTCGCGTGCCGAGGGCATCGATCCAACTGCTGGAGCCCCGTACCTCGGCGCGTGGCTGGGTCGCGATCGACGGCAACAGCAACACGACGACGAGACTCTCGCATCCGGCTCGCGGTCGGTCGTTCGAGATCCCGAGGGTCTTTCTCCCCGTTCACATCGCGCCGAACGACGAGGTGGTTCTCGTCCGAAGCCCCGACGACAGCCGCGCGATTCGTCTTCGTGACGGCGCGCTCCTCGGCAGCTTGCCGGGGGCGTGGCTCGGAGCGCTGAACGCGGACGGCTCGCAGATGGCAGGTGCCGCCGGAAACCGCGTCGCGACCTTGGACCTGCCCAGCGGCTCTGCAAAACCTCGCTTCTCGGAGACGCCGGGCTACGTGAGCGCTCTCGTCTACGAGCCATCTCGTGCCTTGCTCGTGGGAACGGTGGCCGGCAGCCTTCTTCGCGTCCGCGTAGGAGAGCGCGTGGAGGTACTCGGCAGCGCCGACGGCGGCGCCATCGAGCAGCTCTGGCCGTCGCCCGACGGGCGCCGCGCTGCTGCGCAAATGACCGACGGGGGCCTCGTCGTCTGGGATCTCGCGGAGCGCAAGCCCGTCGTGAAGTTGATCGAGCTCGACGACGACACGGCGCTCGCGCTGACGCCCGACGGCTGGGCGGCCGGTTCCATCGAAGGACTGGACCACGCTGCGCTCGCCTTCGCGGGAGGAGCGAGCACCTCGCTCGCGGAGCTGCCGGAGCGGTTCGACCCAAGCCAGATCGCATGCCGCTTGTCGAGCACGCGCTGCGCGGACGCGCCCAAGGCGTTCCCACCGCCGACACTCGAGCTCGAAGGCATCGCAAAAGACGGCGGTTCGCGGATGCGCGTCTCGGTGGTGGGCAGCCCGGGAGCGACGGTGCGCGTCTTCCGAAACGGCGTTCCGGCAGAGGAAGAAGCTCGGATTCCATCGCCCGGGAGAGCCGCGCTCGACGTCGACCTCCGAGGCGCGAACACGCTGCATCTCGTGGCATTCGACGGTCGCGGCCGTGCGTCCGCGCCTCTGTCGATCGCCGGTGACGCCGGGACGTCGAGCGATACGGAACGGCCCGAGCTGCACGTGCTCGCGATCGGTATCGGTCACTATCCGAGCCTGCCTTCGTCGAGGCAACTGCGCGTCGCCGACGACGACGCATTCGCCATCGCGAGGCTCTTCGAGCGCTTTGGTGGAGCTGGCGCTGGACGCGCGTACGGCGCGGTTCATGTGACGAAGCTGATCAACGGCGATGCGACGGTCGCGTCGATCGACGCTGCCCTGGCGAAGCTCGCGACGATGAAGGCGCGTGACGTCGCCGTCATCTTGTTCGCCGGTCACGGGATTCGCCTGCGCTCGGGCGAAAGCGCGCTCGTGACGGGAGCGTGGGACGGCAAGACGCTGGATCCGGGGCAGCCCTCGCTCCTCACATGGGCGAGCTTCGCGAAGCGCATCGCCGCGATGAAGGGCCGGACCTTGGTCCTGCTCGATGCATGCCACTCGGGCGCGTTCCAGCCGGAGCTGCTCGCGCCGAACGCCACGCTGGCCACCGAGCTTTCGAAGGCATCACGTGCCGGGACCGTGCTCTTCGCCGCGAGCCGCGGAACGCAAGAGAGCCGCGAAGCCGAGTGGAATGGGCTCTTCACCGGCACGGTGATGGACGTGCTCACCGACCCTCGGAGCGATCTCGACGCAGACGGCTGGATCGACGACCGGGAGTTGGCGGTTCGCGTGGGTGAGCTCGTCGATCGCTCGTCGCAAGGCTGGCAAATGCCGTGGCTCGCCCGCCGCGAGGTGTTCGGCTCGTTCCGGCTCGTGCCCGTAACTCAGTGACCAGCGAGGACGGCGCCCAGCAGTCCTGACTGCATCTGCATCGGCCAAGCGGCGGCGCCGGGGAGCCGCGCGTTCCCGACGCGCCACGTCAGCAGCGAGGCCGCGTCCGGTGAGCCGTCGACGCGCCCGTCGGGCGTGAACACGACCCAGATCATGCGACGCCGTACGTTGACGTCACGCGGGACCAGGTCGAACGTCGGCGCGCTGATCGTTTCGACGGCGGCATGCGGCACCGCCAGGACGGTCGCGACCAGGCGCCCGGACGCGACGTCGAACAATCGAATGGATCCGTCGCGGCCGCCGGAGGCGAGCAGGCGCCCGTTCGGCGAGAACGCCACCGCGTTCGCTCCGCCAGGGTGAGGGAGAGTCACGCCCTTGGACGCGCCACGCCGAACGAGCTGAATGCCCGTGCTCGAATGCCCGTCCGCAAGCGCCGCCGTGTTCCCATCGGGCGTCACGGCAACATCGACGACATCCACGCCGGGGATCGGGACCGCGGACACTCGCGGCGACGGGAAAGCAGCGGAGGTTCCCCACGAGAGATGACCGCTCTCGAACGCCGCGACGACGACGTCGACGTCGCGTGCCGCAGCAAGATCGAGGACGCCGCTGACCGCGGGCACGGGGAGGTTCGGCCCCGGTGACAAGAGGCGTCCCCAGCGGCGTGAGAGCTCGCCGAAGGATCCCAACGCGCGCGGCGATTCGCCGGACGTGTCCCATCCCGTGACGACTCCTTCGCGTCGGGCGAACAGGCGAGTGTCTGCCGCTCCGAAGGAGAGCTCGACGGCACCCGGACCTTCGGAGAGGCGATGCGCGATCTTGCCGTCGGGTCCACCGAGCAAGAGCCCGTCGTCCCGCGCGATCGCCACGCGCGTCCGCGCCGTTGCGAGCGCACGTTCGCCCTCGGCGGTCCAGGACTGGCGGCCCGTGAGGGGATCCCACGCCACGACGCCACGACGCCCGCCCACGACGACGTTGCCGGCGTCGTCGAACCCCAGCATCGACGGATTCGCGGACTCGACGAAACGGCCATGCGCCTCGACATCTCCCAAGAATACGACCGGGACGGGCGACTCGGTCGACATGGCGAGCATGCGGCCGTCGAACGAGAACGCGACGCGCCGGACGGCCGAGCCCATCGCCATCGTCGCGACCGTGCGCGCCGTCGCCACGTCGACGAGCTCCACGGACGACGTGGTCTGGAATCCGGTGGACCGCGTGATGACCGCGTGCCGCTCGTCGACGCTCGAGAACCTCACGAACGCCAGCTGCCCGGCCGACGTCGCCACCGGCCGAACCGCAGGAGTGTCCGTGTCCCAACGAAGGAGCGAGCCGTCCGTACCGATCGCGATCGGTACACCGTGCGCATCGAGCGCGACGGAGCTGACCTGTACCGGGAGCTTGACCGTCCGCGGCGCCGGCGCCGCCAGCGTGTACGACTGACACGTCTCGTCGACGCACGAAACGACGCGGTCTCCGCGAGCGGCGAGGACGTGGACGCCATTCGCATGCTTCGCGAGGGGGCGGTCAGCCGCAAAGACGGCTCCTTGCTCCGTCGCATACACGAGCGTCTCACCGGCGAAGGTCAACGCGGTCACGGCCTCGTGCCCGGAAGGCTGCCGGTGCTCTTCGAGCCGCCGTCCCGTGCGCGCGTCGATCACGACGACCGTACGGAAGTCGACGACGGCTGCTAGACGGGTTCCGTCTTCGCTCAGCGCGAGCTGCCCCACGTGCGCATCGCGATCGTCGACCGCCATCGTGCGGACGACGCGTCGCTCGGCCAGGCTGACGACGTCGATCGCGCCAACGCGAGCCGCGAATGCTTCGGTCCCGCGGGCGTCGGCCGCGAGCGAGGTCCAGGTCTGCGCAGCTCCGCTCTGCAACGCCGGAAGGCGGGTCTCGCGCTCGTAGAGGTCCGTAGCACGCAGCGTCCCGATGTCGTCGAGCGACCACCACACGTGGCCGTCCGCGGACAGCACCGCGCCCCTGAGCTCGCCGGTGACGAGCTCGGGCACTTCGGGTGCGAGTGGAGCCCGGGCGCTTCCCTCGCCTGTCGTGAGCGCCGCGAGCGCGGCGAGCATGCACGCACGCGCCGAGCGGGCTCCGTCGAGGTCCCCGTTGGCCTCGAGGACGAGGGACATCATCGCGTGCGCGTCGGCGTTCGGGGCCTCTGCGAGGGCGCGGCGCGCCGGTCCGACAGCGGCGGCAGCGTTCCGCTCCGCGAGCTGGCGCTCCGCTTCACGGATGAGGGTGCTCGATCGCGCGGTTCGAGGCTCCGTGGAGATGCGCTGGCGGCACAGCTCGACCGGGGCGGCGGCCGCAGGCGGCGGCGCCGACTCGCGCTGGCGTGTGCCACCGCACGCCGCGAGCAACCCGACGCTCGCAACGATTCCGAGAAGACGCATGTGCCGAGAACGCCGGACCATCCGCACGTTAGTCTAGAACGTCAACTCGAGGGAAACCCAGCGTGCTCCGCGATCGGGCGCAGACGGGCGGGTCGAGCTGGACCTTCTCTGACGGCGGGCCCCGTGACATGCCCCGGGCGACGGGACTAACGTGCGGGCCATGCAGACCGAAGCGATGGTGATGATGGCCACGGGCGGGCCCGAGGTCCTCGAGCGCAAGACGATCGACCTGCCCGAGCCCGGCCCGCGCGAGGTGCGCATTCGCGTCCGGGCGGTCGCCGTCAATCACATCGACATCTGGGGGCGCCGCGGGCTCCCACACTTCCGGTACGAGTTCCCCCATCGCCTCGGCGCCGACATCGCCGGCGAAATCGAAGCGCTCGGTCCCGGTGCGACGGGCGCGAAGATCGGCGACAAGGTCCTCGTCAACCCGGGCCTGTCGTGTGGAGCCTGCGAGCGCTGCCTCCTCGGCGAGGACGTCTTCTGCCGCAGCTACCGCATCCTCGGAGAGAACACGCAGGGCGGCTACTCGCGGCACATCGTCGTCCCGGACGCGAACCTGCTGCCGATGCCGACGAACCTCTCCTTCGAAGAGGCCGCGGCGATCCCGCTCTGCTTCCTCACCGCCTGGCAGATGGTCGTCCGCAAGGGGCAGCTCCGCGCCGGGCAGACGGTGCTCGTGCAGGCCGCGGGCAGCGGCGTGTCGAGCGCAGCGATCCAGATCGCGAAGATGCACGGCGCTCGCGTCATCGCCACGACGGGGACTGAAGAGAAGGCGAAGCGCGCACGCGAGCTCGGCGCAGACGAAGTGATCGTCTATTCGACGCAGGACTTCGTCGCGGAGACGAAGCGGCTCACGAACAAGAAAGGCGCCGACCTCATCATCGAGCACGTCGGCGGCGAGGTCCTCGCGAAGAGCATCCTCGCGGCGGCGTGGGGCGGACGCATCGTCACCTGTGGCGCGACGACGGGCTTCACCCCGCAGATCGACCTTCGTCACGTGTTCTTCCGCCAGGTCGAGATCCTCGGCTCGACGATGGGCCCGAAGGGCGATCTGTTCGGCATCCTCCGTCATGTCGAGCAGGGGCGCCTTCGCCCCGTCATCGATCGGGTGATGCCTCTGTGGAGCGCCGTCGAAGCGCATCGTCTGCTCGAGGAGCGCAAGGTCTTCGGAAAGATCGTGCTCGCCGTCGACTGACACTGACGGACCACCGACTGAGGACTCGAGTTTTCATCTGCTGCCATCAAGCAGCAGCGTCTCGTTCTTCTTGCCTGCTGCGGGCGATATGCCACGTTGCGCGCATGCGAACCCGAGCCTTCGTCTTCGCGCTCGCAGCGATCTCCACCTCCGCACACGCGGACGACCGCTCGTCTCCGGGCGCGTTCGCGCTCTCGCTCGACGGCACGGAGAGCGGCCTCGTCCGCTCGATGACGGACGGCCCGAGGAAGACGGTCGTCATCTCCACCGAGCAGCCGTCGGCCCCGCTGCTCGGGACCGTACGCGCGTTCCTCGACGGAAAGGCATCCAAGAAGAGCATCGTCCTGTCGACGCCCGCCGTGATCCAGAAGGCAAGCGACGCGCGACTCGTCGACGTGCGGCTACCGAGCTACGCAGGCGGCGCCAACGATCTGGCGCTCACGTTCGAGGTCGCGTCGACGTCGAGCAGCCCTTCTCTCCGGGCCGTGAGCGATCGCGCGAAGCCCGCCGGCGCCAAGCTCGCCGGGTTCCGCCTCGCGCTCGGCGAGCTCCCCACGAGCGAGGCGACACGGCTCGACTCCGTCGCCGTGAAGAACAAGGAAGGTGCGGCCGTGCCCGGCACGTTCACCTTCGATGTTCCGTCACGGGAGGCGCCGCCTTATCTCGCGTGGGCCAAGAAGGCGGCGCCGCGCGAAGGGGCGATCGAATACGTCTCCTCGACCGGCGAGGCGATCCTCGTCGTCAAGGTCGGCGGCTGCACGGCCACTTCGGCCAAGATCGACGGACCGGTCACGCACGTCGTCGTCCAGTGCACCCGCGCACGTTCGAGCTGAGCGCGAGTCAGATGTCCTGGCTGTCGATCGACTCCGCGAGCGCCAGGATGCTGTCGCCAGCCTCGTAGCGGAAGCGGATCCGGATCGTGTTGCCGGTCATCACTGCAACGGGATTGGCGAGCGGGATGACGAGGTCGTGCATGTCCCAGTCGATCGAGCGGCCCTCGTCCTCGAGGATGGCGAGGAGGTTCTTGGTGATGAACCGGAGGCCGTTGAGCATGCCGGACTGCGTGACGGTCAGCTCGACGTCGATCTCGAACTTCGTCGAGTAGTCGGAGCCGTAGAGGAAGGACGAGTAGAGGGCCGGCCTCGCGAGCGCCTTCACGCGGTCGCCGTTGCCCGAACCGTCGATGAACATCGGAACGGCGGCGTTGTACCCGTGGAAGTCGTAGTCGGTATGGACCGGCTGCAGCGCCATGACAGCCGCCTCCGGAATGAACATCGGCAGCGGGCCGCCGAAGCGAGCGAGGTAACGCTCCTTGAACGACGCGATGATCGAGAGCTGCTTCTCGCGCAGCATTGCGGTGTGGAGCATCTCGCAGATGACGACATCCACACGCTCCGGCGGAAGGTAGCTCGCGGCATCGCCGACCGTGATGTCGACGCGATCCGACACGCCGTTCGCCGTGAGGAAGCGCTGGGCCGCGCGGGCCACGTGCGGCAGGCGCTCGACGCTGTAGACCTTCGATGCTCCCGCGCGCGCCGCGAAGAACGAGAGGACGCCGGTGCCCGCGCCGAGCTCGAGGACCTTCATTCCGGGCTTCACCAGCGCGTCGATCGCCTGCTCGAAGCCGCCGATGCGCTGCTCCTGATGGAGCATCTGGTAGTGATAGTGGATCGGAATGAACTGCCCGAGCATCGCGTCTTCGTCGACCTTGTCGGCACTCGCGACGTAGAGGTGCGGGCGGGTCGCTCGGGCACGTGCGGCAGTCTGCGCGGCGCTCAAGTTGCGGCTGTTCGCGAGATTCATTCGATCGTCCTCCAGACGGGGCGGCTCGCGCGAGGCCATCTCACGACCACGTGAGACGTTGCCAGCACCGAGCGTCGTTTCCCACCGGGGTGGGGGGTCGCCGGGAAGACTGCAGGGGCCGTGCCCCGCGCATCGGACCGCAAAAAACCAGGAGATCGTCACCGATCGTCGGACCGCCGTCACTGCTCTGGCGTCGGCCCGCGGAACGGCGTCATCGCGATGACGCCTCGCGAGACCCAGCATGACGTCACGTCACGGAACGCAACCTTCGGTGCTCGGCGAGGCGACGCGCCGGTAGTGGCCGGTGGGATGGAGCGCGCCTTCTCCCTTCACCGTGATGTCGCCGCTGGGCTCGTCGACGATCTCGCCGCGCGCTGTGACGCGCGAGCCCGTCTTCGCCGGAAAGTCGACGCGCCATGCGCCGCCGTCGGCCGAGATGGTGCCCGCGAAGCAGTTCATCCGCGCGTAGAACGGGCAGCGCTCCCCACTGCCCGAGAGCGCGGCTGAGCACGTCCAGAGGTAGGCCAGCCCGTTCGGATGGAGGTCGAGCTCGACGTATGGCGGATCGTACTGTCGGCTCCCGTCCGGCCCGTCGATGGAGAGGAGCTGCCACGTTCCCCACTCGCCTTCCTCCAGCCCGGACGAGCCGACCGTGTCGTCGTCCGTGTCGGACGCGACGCTCGGTGGCGTCGGGACTCGCGGGAGGGGCCGGATCGACGAGCCCGAGAGCTCTCCGTCGACCTTTCCACCACAACCGGCGAGCAGCAGCACGAGCACGGCAACGTCGAACTTTCGCATGACGACCTCGTCCACCTCATGGCCGCGACCGCAGAGAACCATCACCAGGCAACGCCCGGACCCAGGCCGAGCTCCGCCCGCGCGGTCGACGGGCAGGCCATTGCGCACGGACACGGGCGACCTATGTTCCTGAGCTCCTCTTCCATCAGGACACGCATCAGGACGCGGATCAGGACGCGCACGACACGCCATGGCGAAGACGACTCTCTTGCACGAAGACGACTGGAAGCGCCGCGCGGTCTGGGTCTCCGGGCCGGAAGGCGGCTATTTCCGTCTCGAGACCGCCGACACGGGCGATGTTCCGGTCCGCTTGTTCGTCACGCAGAAGCTCCTGACGGAGGCCGAGCCGACGCTGTATCGGCAGGTCGTCAATGCGACGCGCTTCCCCGGCGTCAGGCTCGTGTGCGTCACGCCGGACGTGCACTACGGCTACGGCGTGCCCGTCGGGTGCGTGATCTTGACCGACCGGAACGAGGGCTCGGTCGCGATGGGTCCGGTCGGCTTCGACATCGGCTGCGGAATGATGAGCGCGCGGAGCAAGGTTCCGGCGGAGCTCGCAACGCCCGATCGCAAAATGGAGTTCAATCGCGAGGTCTCGCGTCGGGTCAACCTCGGCGCGGGCGGGAAGAGCGTGAAGCTCGGCAAGCTCTCGGAGAAGGAGCTGCAGAACCTCGTCCGCGGCGGCGCCGAGTATTACGTCGACAAGTACGGCGCGACGTTCGATCGAAGCCGCGCGGAGCGGCACCGCATCCCCGTCTCGGACAACTGGGACATCCCGTGGGGTGGCAAGGGCTCGCCCGAGCGGGGGCTCGACCAGCTCGGCTCGCTCGGCGGTGGCAACCACTTCATCGAGCTGCAGCGCTGCGAGGAGACCGGCACGCTCTTCGTGCAGGTCCACACCGGCAGCCGCGGCTTCGGTCACGGCCTCGCGACGAACTACTTCCAGATGGCGAAGGACGAGCGCCCCGGCGAGATCACCGATCTCGATCTCGGGTACTTCACGCCCGAGTCGAAGCACTTCGAGTCGTATCTGAACGCCGTCGCCGCGGGCGGGAACTACGCCATCCTGAACCGGCTCGTCATCTACGAGCAGATCGCCGACGCGTTCCGGAAGGTGTTCAGGGAAGACCTCGAGCTCGTCTACGAGATCAGCCACAACCTCGTTCAGGCCGAGGAGCATCCCGAGCTCGGCAAGGTGTGGGTGCACCGCAAGGGCGCGACGCGCGCGTTTCCGGGCGGACATCCCGCGCTCGCGGGCACGATCTGGGAGAAGACGGGCCACCCGGTCCTCATCCCCGGCTCGAACCGCGACTACAGCTACATCC
>JAFAER010000047.1 GCA_023423895.1 Pseudomonadota bacterium | reverse complement strand
GCGAGGAGATGCGTCTTCGATATCGTCAGCTCGCGAGCCGACGAGCGGGGCTACCTCAGGGAGGCGAGCGCTTCGTCGACCTCGGTCCGTAGCTGCGGGCGGGCGAGGCGCGCGAGCTCCGGGAGGTTACCGCCATGACGCTCCGCCACGATGCGGGCGACGCGGAAGCCGATGTAGTAACCCACACGCTTCGGCAGGTCCTGGCGCTTGCCGGCACCAAGGAAGAAGTCTCGATACGTGAGCTCGCTCGTGTCGTCGAGCTGCGAGCGGAGCTCGGCGGCGATGGCGCCGAGGCGGGCGTCGGCCGCGGAGATCATCTCGTCGGTCAGCGTGAGCTCGCGGTTCGTCGTGCCCGGATTGAGCCGGCTCGCGACGTAGACCGCCAGGCCCTCGGACCAGAGCGGCTCGAGCATGCCGTGCGACTCTCCCGTGGACACGATCGAGGGGTTCTGATCGACGTGGTAGCAGTGAAAGAGCTCGTGATGGAACAAGGGGCCGATGCGCACGTCGGCGCCGTAGATCGTCACGATTTTGTCGATGCCGAAGAGGAGCGCGAGCTCCGTCTTCCCCTCGCCCGTCCGCACCTCGCGGAGGGCGCCGTCGAACGCGTCGATCGACGCCGTGAAGTACACGGTGCCGCGCCACTTCATGTCCGGGAACGCGCGCCGGAAGGTGGCGTCGTGCTCGCCGAGGGTCGTGCGGATCTCTCGCGCGACCTTCTGCATCGTCGCCGCCCGCGAGGGCAGAGTGGGGAGGTACGCGGCGAGCCGCGCGTCGAGAGCATCCTCGCCTTTCGTCGGGTCGAGCCCGATCACGCTCGGCGCGAACAGCTTGGGGTTCGCGCCGATCACCTGCGCGCGGAAGGCGGCGCCGCGCTCCTCCGGCCGAAGCGACGGGAGGGACTCGACGAAATCGAGGTACGGCCCGGTCGCGTCGACGATGCGATACGGCGGAGCCGCGCTCTCCCCCGGCGGCGGCGATTGCCGTTGGTGCTGCGCCTCCGGTCGCGGCCCCGACGTCGATGCCGGCGACGAAGCACACGCGACAAGGACGCCGAGGAGCGAGATGGTGGCAAGCCGCTTCATTTTCTCCGCGTGCATGATGCACGCCGCCCAGGCAGAGGACAATGGACGAGCGGCGATCGCGAACGGCGCATCGCGCGCTGATTCGCCGTTCGCGGGCGCTCTTCATCGCCCTGTGGGCATCGGCTCCAGCCTTCGGGGTCAGAGCAGCGCGTGATCCCTATCGTGAGCCGAAACGTCTCTTCGCTTCCTCGGTCGCGGGCATGTAGAGCGACACGGCCGTTCCCTCGGGATCGCGGAACTGGAATGTCGCGTTCCCCCCAAGGCATCGTCTTCAGCTCGTGCACGAGGTCGACCTCGTCCTTCAGCCTCGCGTACTCCGCCTCGATGTCCTCGACCTGAAGCTCGAGGACGGCCGTGCGGTTCGCGCGCCACGCGAGGCCGATGCACGATGGAGCTCGGCGCTCCCACCCTCGACGTGCTCGTCGCACGCAGCTTGTGGCTCGGGATCGACTTCGACGTCCTCTCCGGCCCGCCCTCGATCGGTCGGGCAGCTCACGACCTTGTCGAAGCGACTCGAGCGCACTGCCGCATCGGGCAGCCGACGCCCACATCGTCGACGAAGCCGCTGAGAGCGTTCGCGCGCACGAGCGTGTCCTCGAACGGGAACGACAACACGAAATTGCCGGAGCGACCCGGGGTAAGTATCGTGACGCTTCGTTTGCGCAGACGCAGACACGAACGGGGGGAGGGTGAGATCGGAGATCGAGAATCGTGGAGATGATGCGATACGGCGGGCGGGGTTGGAGGATCGGAGCGCTCCTGCTCATCACCGCCGGCTGCTCCGGTGAGGCCCCCTCGGCGACCGCCGCTGACGCGGGCGGAGGCGGAGGCGCCAGCGCCGATGCCGACGCCCATGCGGGCGCCGACTCCGGGGCGTGCACCGACGGCGAGACGCAGCCTTGCTACGGCGGCCCGGCCGGGACCGAGGGCGTTGGTCTGTGCAAGGCCGGGCTCGAGACCTGCGCGGGCGGCGCGTTTGGCGCGTGCGTCGGTGCGATCACGCCCGAGGACGAGGTGTGCGACGGCCTCGACAACGACTGCGACGGAGTCCCGGACAACGGCGACCCGGGCGGCAGTGTCGCTTGCTCGACGGGGCTCCTCGGCGTCTGCGCGGCCGGAACCACCGCCTGCGTCGCCGGCAGCCTCGTCTGCAACCAGACCACCGCCTCGACCGCCGAGGTATGCGACGGGCTCGACAACGACTGCGACGGAGTCCCCGACAACGGCGACCCGGGCACAGGTGACGCTTGCGCGACGGGGCTCCTCGGCGTCTGCGCGGCCGGCACCGCCGCCTGCATCGCGGGCAACCTCGTCTGCAACCAGACCGTCGTCTCGACCGCCGAGGTATGCGACGGGCTCGACAACGACTGCGACGGAGTCCCGGACGACGGTGTCTGCGCGCCCGGCGGCGCCCTTCACTTCGACGGCATCGACGACAGGGTCGCGGCGCCGCTGCCGGCCGTCTTCGACGCCTTCGGCGCGAGCGACTTCACGATCGAGGCATGGATCTATCCAACGAGCAGCGCCTTCACGCGCATCTTGTTTGCACAGAAGGACTCGGCGAACTTCACGTCTCTGAGCCGAAACAGTCCAGGCACGATCTACTTCTACGTCGTGAAGGGCGGCACCGTCTCCTCTCTCTCGACCAACGCGGCCGCGCCGTTGGATCGATGGACCCACGTGGCGGCGACCTACGTCGCGGCATCGAGCTCGCTCGCGATCTACTTCGACGGCGTAGAGCAACCGACCGGGGCAGGTGGCGAGTCCTCGTCGGGAACGAACGGCATGGCGATCGGCAGCCGAACGGGCGGTGCGCAGTTCTTCGCGGGCATGATCGATGAGGTCCGCATCTGGAACGTCGCGCGGCCCGGATGTGAGATCGTCGCCGCGTCGGCCTGCGAAGTGCCCGCAAACGCACCGGGCCTCGTCGCTCTCTATCGATTCGACCAAGGGGTCCTCGGTGGAGCCAATCCGGCCGTCACGCAGCTCCTGGACAGCAGCCCCGCGGCCAACCACGGGACCTTGACCAACTTCGCCTTGAGCGGCGCCACGTCGAACTGGGTCGCGGCGGGCGGCGGCGTCGGTGGTGGTCTCACCGATGTCATGTGCGACGCTCCCAACTGCGAGCCGTGAGCTCGTGCCGGGGCGGGCACCTCGCCCCTTCCTTGCCGGCGCGCCTTTCGGCGGGCCCTTGGACTTGTCGATGAGGCTCGCGGTACGATCCACGATCCCATGAACCGACGATCGTTTCTGATGTCCACAGCGGCCGTGTCTCTTGGAGTGGGCTGGTCGCGGAGCGCGGAGGCGCAGAACTCGCGTCCGGTCGACCCTCCGCAACCCACGCGCTCCGGACCGAAGATCGAGGTCATCTACTTCTTCAACTACGAGTCACCACACTGCCTGCGTTTCGAGCCGAGGCTCGCTGCCTGGCGCACGAAGCAGGAGGACGTCGCGCTCGGGCGATCGGCGCCATCGACAAACCTGCGGGTGGGCCTCGCGCGCCTCTACTACACGCTCGAGGCACTGAAGCTGGACCTGCACCGTCGCGTGTTCGACGCCATCCACATGGAGCACCGATCCCTCGCCACCCGGGATGCCTGCCTCGCGTGGCTCGAGAAGCAGTCGGTCGGCAAGAGCGTCATCGAAAGGTTCAGGAGCACCTACGACTCGCTCACCGTCACCTCGCAGGTGACGCAGGCGGACAAGCTCGCGCGTGACGTCAAGCTGCGCAGCCTCCCCGCGCTAGCTGTCGATGGCCGGTTCATCACGGACTCTGGCGACCTCGACCAGATGCTTCAGATGACCGACTTCCTCCTCGATCGTGTACGCGCGGAACGCGCCGCCGCGAAGAAGTAAGAGGCCCGTCGGGCCAAGTCGGCGTGACGCTGCGCGGGAACAACCTCGGCTCGGCCGGCGTGGCCACCATCGACGAGATCGAGGTTCACGCGTCCGTGCCGTATGCGTCTCGGTCACGATCGCGCCCCTCTGGAAAGAGCGCCGGAACGACGAGCCGTCGGCAGCGACGGTTGCGGCTGCAAAGTCCTCCCGCACTCGGAGAGCCGCTGGGCACCCGGGGCGCTGCTCGCGCTCGCGCTCGCCGTCGCGGTCGGGCGTCGCCGGCGAGCGCTCTGACGCTGGGGTCTCCGCTCGATGCCTTGGCTTGGCGTCCTGACCGCGGAGGCGCTAGAGGCGAGCGGGCATGGGCTACAGGCTGGCCATCTTCGATTTCGACGGGACCCTCGCGAACTCCTTTCCGTGGTTCTGCACCGTCTTGAACGATGTCGCCGCGAAGCACGGCTTCCGTCGTGTGAACGGGTCCGAGGTCGAGGAGCTCCGGCGCAAGAGCTCTCGCGAGATCCTCCGCCGTCTGGAGGTCCCTCTCTGGAAGATCCCGATGATCGCGGCGGAGATGCGGCGCTTGAAGATGGAGGCGTCGGCGGACATCCCGCTCTTCGACGGTGCCGCGCAGCTCCTCGTCGATCTCCGAAGGCACGGTGTCGCCACGGCGATCGTCAGCTCGGACTCGGAAGCGAGCATCCGCCGGACCCTCGGCGAGGCCGCCGGCATGGTCGCTCGCTACGACTGCAGCTCGTCGATGTTCGGCAAGGCGCCCAAGCTGCGCCGGACGCTCCAGGCCATGGGCACCTCGCCCGTCGATTCGATCTACATCGGCGACGAGGTCCGCGACGGCGAGGCCGCAGCGGACGCCGGCCTGCCGTTCGGCGCAGTCGCCTGGGGCTTCACGCATCCCGACACCCTGGCGCCGCTCGCACCCGGCCGTCTGTTCCGCTCGTTCGCGGAGCTCACCGAGGCGCTGCGTCAGGCCTGACCCGCAGGGCGCACGTGGGCCGGCTGCTGCCGCTGAGATACGCTCGGCGCCATGCGCAACAAGTTCGCCCGCCAGGGGAGCTACATCCATGGCTGCCCGACCGGATCCGACGGTGGGTGGCTGTCGATGGTGATGGATGACGTCGCCGTGAAAGGGATCAAGCACTCGGCATTCATGAAGATGGAGAGGTCGGTTCTCACTCCGCGCTTCATGAAGATGTTCCCGACTGTGTTCGCGGGGCAGCTCGCCGACGGCACCGTTGTCTTCGTCGGCGGCAATGGCCAGGCGATCTCGTCGTCACCGGACGGACAGACGACCGAGGAGCGCGTCGCCTCGGGCGCAGACAGCCCCGAGACGATCGGCGATCTGCGCTCCGCGGCGATCGTCGGCTCGCGGCTGATCGCCGTAGGCATGCAACGTCAGGTGTACGTCCGTGCGGAAGACGGAACATGGAGCGCGTCTCGGGCGGGCCTGCCTGCCTTCGGCGAAGGCGAGACCTCCGGCTTCGAGGCCGTCGCCGCCGTGAGCGCCGCCGAGATCTACGCCGCGGGCTGGGATGGCGAACTGTGGCGCTTCGACGGCGCGTCCTGGAATCCCATCGCGAGCCCGACGAAGAGCATCATCACGGCGCTCTGCGTGGACGACGCCGGTCTGGTTCACGGCTGCGGGCGCAATGGCCTGCTCCTCTCGGGCCGCGCCGACGCCTGGCGTGTCGTGTCGGACCCGCGATGTCCCGACGACCTGTGGTCGATGGCGGCGCATGGCGCTCGCGTCTTCGCCGCGAGCCGCCGGAGCCTCTACTGCATCGAAGACGGCGCGCTCTCGGTCGTCGAGCTCAGCTCGACGGGCGCCGGGTCGTTCGGCGTCCTCTCCGCGAACGGACGACACCTCTGGTCGATCGGTGACAAGGACGTGCTCTCGTACGACGGAGCGTCCTGGTCTGCGATTGCCTGAGCATGTGCCCCGCTTCGAGCCCGGGGCACGATGCGACGTGGCCACCACGCTCTGGCGGGCTGTTCCTGGGATGTTCCGGCAAAGAGAGCTGGTAGACTACCGGCCGTGTCGAAACCAAGCTTTCCGTTCGTGGGGGCCGGAGAAGCCAACTACTTCGAGTGGGCCGAGATGTTCGTGTGCTTCGAACGCGCGCCGGCAAAGACCGAAGCCGCCGCGATTGCGAAGCGTGTCCCCGCGCCGCTCCGCGACACCATCGAATGGGATGGACGCGTGCTCTGGGTGGCAAGCGAACAGGGCGTCGGGCGCTTGATCACGTCCGCATACGGCAAAACGAAGAAAGCTCCGACGAAGCTCACGAGCAAGAGCCAATTCAAGATCGCTCCAGCGAGCGCCTACGGCCATTTCAACGCTGACATCGACGAATGGCTTGCGTTCGCACATACGAAATCTCCCATTCTCGTCGCTTACCGCGGTGAAGACGCCGAGGCTGGCGGAACCGAGCTTTCGGATTGGCACCGTGAGAGCGTCAAGACGCTTCCGAGCGTCCTCGCGAAGCTGTCCACCGATGGAAGTGGCGCCGCGGCCAAGCTCGGGGTTCGCCTCCTCGAAACGGCGAAACGCGCGAAGGTGAAGGTCGACGCGGCCGTCGGAAAGAAGCTTGCCCGTCTTGCCGAGGAGGCCGAACGGGAAGAAGAAGACGCGTTTCCGGACTGGGATGCGCTCGCAAACGTGGCCAAGCAGGCACTCGGCGCGCCCGCGCCGGTCTACAGCAAGAACCGCAGCGCGGAAGACCTCGAGCCTGCGCTCGCGGCACTCGCAAAGGTCCTTCCCCTGAGCGCCAAACGACTCCGGAGCATGTCGAAGAAGCCGCTCGCAGTGCGCCCCGGCGCGAGCGCGGCCGCGCTGGCAGCGGCGGAGAAGGCCCTCGGTACGAAGCTGTCGAAGGAGCATCGCGCGTTGCTCCAGGCATTCGACGGCGGACAGATCGGCAGCGTGACCATCCTCGGGACGGCAGGCAGCGGGGCGGTCCGTGACGCGGAGCTCGCGACGTTCACTCTGGCGTGGAGCGGCAAGGAGTCCACGTACGTCATCGTCGCGCACACCAAGCGCAATGACGTGATCGCGCTTCCGCGAGGAAAGTCGGGGCCCGCGAGGTTGATCAACGGCAAGCCCGGGTGGGGCGGCGGGATGATATACCGCGAATGCAAGACGTTCGATACGGCCCTCGATCTCGTTCTCAAAGGAGGCCGCGTTCCGGACGGCACTTGAATCGTCCGAGAGCCGCTTTACGTACGGCCGAGAGGTGGCCCCAGGCCTGCACGCGCCCCGGCTGCGTCTGTACACGTCCGGGGCGCCCGCATCTACGCTACCTGCCACCTGAAGAAGCGCGGGCTCTCGGCACGAAGAGCTTCGTCAGGAAGTCGAGCAGCACCGCCACTTTCGGAAGGAGATGACGGTTCTTCGGGTAGAGCGCGTGGATCGGCCAGGAGGGCCACTTGCGTTCACCGAGGATCGGTACGAGCGCACCGGCGTCGACGGCGTCCCGAACGACGAAGTCGAAGAGGGCGACGATTCCCTTTCCAGCAAGCGCGAGCTCGCGAAGGAGCTCCGCGTCGTTCGCGTGGAACGGGCCATCCACTGGGGTGGCGATCGTGCCACTCTCCACGGCAAACTCGAACGGCGTGGGACGCCCCTCACGCAAGTAGCCGAGACATCGATGGCGAACGAGATCGGCAGGCGCCTTCGGAGTGCCGAACCGCCGCAAGTACGAAGGCGACGCGCAGCAGACGACATGGCTCTCGCCGAGCCTGCGGGCGATGAGGGCCGAGTCGCCGCGGTCGCCGATCCGGACGAGCACGTCGAGCCCCTCGGCGATCGGGTCGACGAATTGGTCTCGAAGCGTCAAGTCGAGGTGGATCTCGGGATACAGGCTCAAGAAGCGCCCAATCGAAGGGCCGAGCACGATCCGCCCCAATGCCACCGGGGCGTCGACGCGCACGATGCCCGAAGGCTTCGTCCGAGCTCGCGCCATCACATCGCGCGCCTCACGGAGCTCGGCCACGATCCGCACACAACGTTCGTAGAACGCTCGTCCGTCGTCGGTGACGCGGAGCGAGCGTGTCGTGCGGGCGAGGAGGGGGACGCCGAGCTCACGCTCGAGCCCAGCGATCCGGCGGCTCACCGCCGACGGCGTCACGTTCAAACGGCGCGCGGCCGCCGCGAAGCTCCCGGCTTCGACCGTCGTGGTGAAAAACTCGACACCATGCAAAAGGGACATGGATTCGTTCCGGTTGCGCACGAGTGATGTGCCATCGAGGGCGCTACCGGCTCTCCACGCACGAAGTTATCACTCCGGTCAGGTGCTCCGCATGAAGGCTCTCGTATTCCTCACTGCCGCCCTCACCGTCTCGGCTTGTTCCCAAGGCCGCCCCATCGAGCAAGCCGCGCCGACGCCGGCGGTAGCCGATCGGACGGACATCTATCGTTTCAGGATCGGCGCGCTCGACGCGATCGCGCTCAAGGACGGCGATATCCAGGTGCCCAACGACGGAAAAACCGTCGGGGTCGGGGAGCCGAAGGAGGCCGTCGCTGGCCTGCTCGCCTCCGCGGGGCTATCGACGGAAACGATCGACTTCAGCATCCAGCCGCTCCTCGTCCTGGACGGGTCACGCACCTTGCTCTTCGACGCCGGCGCAGCGACCGCGCCGTTTGCGCAGGCGGGGCGGCTGCCCGAGTCCTTGCGCTCGGCGGGCATCGCGCCGTCGCAGGTCACGGACATCTTCATCTCGCACGGTCACCCGGACCATGTCGGCGGACTGGAGACGACCTCAGGTAAGCTCGCGTTTCCGAACGCGCGGATACACATCTCGGCCCCTGAATGGGAGTCGATGCGGGCGAATCCGGAGCAGCAGAGGCTCGTTTCGGTCATCGCGCCCAGTGTGACCACGTTTTCTCCCGACGCCGCGATCTTGCCCAGCGTCACCGCCGTCGCCGTCCACGGGCACACGCCGGGCCACTCTGCGTATCGGATCACCTCGGGCCACGACCAGCTGCTCGTGATCGGCGACGCAGCACACCACTCGGTGATCTCGGTGCAGCGCCCCGATTGGACCATCGCATTCGACCTCGGCGCCGGAGATGCCAAGACGGCGCAGCGCAGTCGTAGGGCATTGTTGAAGCGCGCTGCCGAGGAAAGATGGCAGCTCTACTCGACACACTTCCCGTTTCCAGGTCTCGGCCACGTGCAGGAGCGTGGTGACGGTTTCCTCTGGGTCCCTGAGACCGCCGCACGCATCACGCGCTAACGTTGGTCGGGATCGCGAAGGGCGGCGGAGCCAAGACAGAGCTCGCGACGGAAGTAGCGCGCGACAGTCGGATCGTGAGGGATGCTCACGTCGAGCGCCGTGCAGGGCCGGGGCTCGCACCGAGGGCCGCGCTGCGGAAGAGCTCTCGGCTCGCCACGTCGCTCGTCTTGCCACGTCTTCGGGAAGCGGCGAGTGTCCGGACCGATAGTTAAGTCAAAACTTCACCATCAATCCGTGCGGCCAAAGCCGTGAGAAGCCCTTGTCTACCGGTGTGGAGGCGCACGCTGTGTGCCGGCTCGCCTCGTGACCCATTCCGACAGCCAGAGCGACCAGAACCGAGTCCGCCGGCCGTCCACTGACGCTTTCCGACCTGGAGACCCATGAAACGATCGTACCTCGCCCTGGCGGCGCTCTCGAGCGTGCTCCTGTTTGCGAACGCCTGTAGCTCGGATCCCGAGCCCCCGCCGCAGGGCTCGGATTCGAACGATGCCGGCGTGGACGCGACGAATGCTCCGACCACATGCGTCGCGGACACGATGCGCGTGGCCGAGGACGACTCCGAGGTGTGTTGTGCCGGCCTCTTCAAGGCGTGCGTGAACGTCGGCATGGCAGGTCAGTCGCCGTGCATCTGTTCGACGGTCGCGTGCGGCACCGAGGCGAATCCGCCACCTCCAAACGTCCCCTGCTGCCCCGAGGCTCTATCGCAGAACTGCCAGGCCCCGATCGGCGGCGACACGACCTGCACGTGCGGCCCCACCGAATGAGCGTGGACACGGCGTCCGCCGATGATGCGCCACACGCCAGACCGCCCGCTTCACCGTCCCGCGAACATCAGCATCGGTGACCATACGAGCAGCACTGGGCGTCGCCGTCGTTCCAGCTCACGCGCGCGGCTGCGCGGGCGCAATGGGATACAGCCCATCGCGGTGCGCGTCGCCGTGGTAGCCCTTGATGCCGACCGCCTGTGCAAGAGGGCTTGCAAGGGCGGAGCCGCTCGCGAGTCGCTCGAGCGCGGCGGCGAAGTCGTGACGCGGCTCCCATCCCAGCTCCGATCGGGCGCGTGCGTTGTCGTAAACGCGCTCGATCGAAGACGCCATACGCCAGCCGAGCTTTTCGTACACCGCGCGCCAGCCGGGTACCCGTCGATCGACGACCGACGGAGCGTCGCGCCGGAGCTCGCTGGCGTCGTCCCGGGCGAACGGCGTCGTCGCGCTGATGATGTAGCGCGCGAAGCCGATGGCCCGCGCGCGCTCGAGCGCGCAGAGATGGGCGCTGACGACGTCCTCGATGTCGACGCGCCGAAAGAGCAGCTCGTTCGCCTTGAGGTTCGCGTCGGCGTATGCCGCTCGCGCGGTCGGATCGTCGTCGGGCTCGGGGAAGAAGCGCGACGTCCGCAAGACGACGCAAGGTAGCCCTTGGTTGCGGTGAGCGAGCGCGCAGAGGTCCTCGGCAGCCACCTTCGTCACGCCGTAGATGTTCTTCGGGATGGGGACGGTGTCCTCCGTGATCCAGGCTGCCGGATCACCATCGCGCGGCTTCAGCGCGTCGCCGAAGGCGCTCGTCGTGCTGGTGAAGACGAAGGCGCTGACGCCTTCGGCTGCGGCCGTCTCGAGCAGGTTCAAGGTGCCCATGACGTTCGTGTCGACGAACTCCTGCTGGCGGTGCGTCGCCACGTGCGGTTTGTGGAGCGTGGCCGTGTGGAGAACGGCGGTCGTGCGCTTCATGATCCGCTCGACGAACGCCCGATCGGCGATCGACCCGACGACGTCGGTGTATGGAGAGGCGATGCGGTCGACGCCGACCACCGCGCGTCCGGAGGCGCGGAACGTCCGCATCAACGCTTCGCCGAGGTGGCCGGCCGATCCGGTGACGAGGAGGAGCTCGCTTGGCATGGCGGCGGAACCTAATCAGGCCCACCGTCGAGCGCCAGGCCAAGGCGTCGGGCGACGAAACGCGCTCGGGGTAGAAGCGGACACACGCGTCCTATGGCCGTGCCCATCTTCGGCATGCTCGCGCCAGCGTGACGCGCGAGGCCGTGATGCTCCCGAAGACCGAATAGGTCCACGACGCGCAGGCTGAGCGTTCTTTATCGGATCACGGCGGTGCCTACGTGGTGGGGAGCGGCAGCCCTTGTTGTCGAAGGAAGCTCAGCTTGTCCCAGTACCCACGCTGGAACACGATCCGCCCTTCCTTGACGTGAAAGAAGCCGCATCCTCGCAGGCCCTTGGGATCACGCCATTCGAGGATCGCCCACTCGCCATCCTCGAACAGGTTCTCGACGATGCAGACCATCTCGGCGCTCGCAAAGCCCTCGGCGAACATCCGTCGGATGGCGTCTTTCCCTTCGACCGGAGTTTCCGCGACTTGATGGTTGACGGCGTCATCGGCGTAAAACGACGCCTGCAGCGGCTTCGCCCCGGCGGTGTGCCTCGAAGCGCGTGCGACCTCGCGTCCCTCGTCGCCGCGTGAGAGCATCGGCGCGTGCGCCACCGGAGAACCTTCACATCCCGGGCACCCTCTTCTAACGATCCGCGAGGAGGCGCCCGCGACCGAACCTCGCCACCCCCAGCGCGAGGGTCTCATTCCATCGCGCGCCGGCAACGTCCCTGGCTCCTTCGAGGCACGCCGCCGCCAGCTTGATCGCGTGATCGTCGCCGGAACACACGGCGCGCTCGACGAGCTCCGGATCGACGGCGCTCGGCCCCGACGCATGCGCCACGTCCTTCACGTCGCCGACGTAGGCGATTCGAAGCGCGAGGAGCGCCGCCGCCATGGCGCCGACCAGCGCGTGCGCGTCGGCTTCGGCGAGCCATGGCACGAGCGCAGAGACGGCGTCGACCGCCGTCACTCCGTGAAGGAGCACGAAGGTCGCGCTCGGATGGTGCTCACCGTCGACGAAGAGCGTGACGGACGCTCGCCGGAGTACGCGCACGGCCTCGTGGACGTCGTCGGGCAGAGCGATCCTCGATGCGGCGCGGCCCAGAGGACCAGTGGCTCGGAGCCTCGCGAGCAGGTTCGGCGTGATGAGGCCGACCCTCGCTTCGCGGGCGTGCGGTGACGGCTCGATCTCGGACAACGCGCGCTCCAGGTCCGGTCGTGCGCCGCCTTCGGATGAGAACGTCGCCGCGAACGGCTCCTCGGCACGCGCGATCGCGTACGCGAGACCGCGTGCGAGCTCGGCTCGTCGCGCGGGCGTATCGGCGCGATCGAGCGCGCGGACCGCATGGGCGAGGCGTAGGAGCCCGTGGAACGCCGCGCCGTGTAGCCCCGGTGCCCAGCGTGCGAAGGCAGTCGAGACGGCGGCCCTCGGCCCGAGCGCGGATACGGACGCTGCCGCCTCCGAGACGAGTGCGGGATAGGTCGCGAGCTCGGGATCGGCTTCGTGCGAGAGGAGACGCAGGCGGGGGAGCCACACTTCGAGATAGGGCTCGATCGCGTGAGGATGATCGATGCGCTCGAGGGCCTCGACCACCATGGGCACGTGGCTCGAGAGCGAATCGCCGTACTCGGGACCAAACGTGCCTTGGCGCTCGAGCGCCGCGTCGAGGGGGGAACCGAGGACCATGCAGGTCATCTACGGCCTTTTCGTGGGCGAGGCGGTCCGGTGACGAAGTGTTGGCGGAAAACCAAAACATTGGAGCGACGATCGGCGAGACATCAGCGTCGTCCCGACGTCCTCGTCTCCTTCGGACGCCGGGCGGGATGTCGGCGTGAGCGCCAGAGCTCGGGAGGCGTCTCGCAGGGCTTGCCGCCGCGGACGAGGAAGCACGCCCGGTCGAGGTCGAGAGAGTGTCGTCGTTCCAGAGCGCGGGAGGGAGGTCGTTCAGGAGCTCCGGGGCAGGCGCGGAGCGCGCGCGACGTCAGAAGCTCAGATCACTTCGCCTGCTTCTCGTAGGTGCCGAAGAGCTCGCCCTTCGCGAGGACGTGTCCGCTCATCGCCTTCTCGAGCTCGGCCTTCGTCGGCTGGTTCAGATCGGGCAAGACGGTGTCGAGCGCGTAGACCTTGTGGAAGTACCGGTGACGCCCCTTCGGCGGGCACGGTCCCCTCCACCCTGTCTGCCCGAAGTCGTTCTTGCCGTCGCGCGCGCCAGGCCCTGCGTTCGCTGCGTTCTTCGCGCCCTCGGCGAGCTGCCTCGTAGCCGGCGGAACGTCGTAGAGCACCCAATGCACGAACACCATCTTCGGCGCGGCGGGGTCCGGCGCGTCCGGATCGTCGACGATGATCGCGAGGCTCTTCGTCGCTGGCGGAGGCTCACTCCACGCGAGCGCGGGCGACACCTCCTCGCCCTCGCACGTGTGCTTCGCGGGGATCGGGCCGCCCGACGGGAACGAGGTCGACGTGACTTCGAGCTTCGCCACCTCGACCCCGGGCGCAGGCTCGACCGACGCCGAGGCCGACGCGACCTCCTTCTTCGAACAGCTCGAGCCGAGCCAAGCGAACGCCAGCACGATCGGCAGGACCTTCACCTTGCACATGGCGCGCATCCTAATCCGCTCCGCGCGAGAGCCGAGAGCGACGTCGCGCGACAGCGCCGTGTCGCCCGTAGGACGGCGGCGCACTGTCTCGGTCACCGAGGGACGAGGCCGAACGCCTCGGGTGCTCGCGCAGCGCGGCCATCTCGCCGAGCACCGGCCGTGTGACGGCAATGCCAATGCGCCCACCTCCGAGTCACGTGCATCCCGACGAGAGAGCGCGCGAGCGCCGGCGTCGGGATCGCTCTTGCTCAGGGAAAGGCGAGCAGATAGCCGGCGCCGATACCTGCGCCGCTCCGTGCGCTCGAGGGTGAGCCAACGGCCATGAACGCAGGCCGGCCGGAAGCGGCGGGCAGGAGCGCGGTCGCGCCGCCGAGGCCAGCAGGTGCAGGTCCGTCGTCGCCGGTCACGAGCATCCACGGGCGCTGCATACCGGTGGACTCCGCGCCGCCTGCGAAGACCAGAGCGACGCCCGCACCGGCAGCCGCGAAAGATGCGTTCGGTGCACCGACCACGAGATCGACGACACCGTCGCCCGTGACGTCGGCGCTTCCGATGATCGAAGAGCCGAGGCCCGCGAGCGCATCGACGGACGTGAGGACGTGCGTCGTGACGCCCGCTTCGGTCAGCCCCCGAGACACGCTGCCCGTTGCCGGTCGGAGCGCGGCGAGCTGGACGGCGTCGACGAGGAGCACGCCTGGACGCGCCGCGCCGGAGACGTCACCATCGAGATCGCGAAGCGGCGCCAGCGCGATCACGGGCGCGGGCAGCGCTGGGATACTCACGGCCGCGTCGCACCCCATCGCGAGCTTCGCCAGGAGCTCCCGTCGATGGCGCCGCCGGACCCGGTACCGGGCGCAGCGAGAGAAAAGACGTATTGGCCGCTTCCGCCCGTCGCCTCGAGCGTGACCCGGGCGCCCGCCCTCACCCGCGTAGGCGCGGCAGCGACTGCGAGCGGCGCGAGGCCTGCGCAGCGATCGGGCGCAGCCGCCTCCGGAGATGCCGCATCGAGCGACTCTGAGCCTACGACGCTGTCGTCACCGCACGCGAGGAGCGACCCGAAACACGCGATGGCGAACACGCAGCGCATGACTCGACCTCTACGGCCGTCCGCGGACCGCCGTGAACCGGCTGTCTGTCGCGAGTCGACCGGAGATGGGCCTGAGGATGCTAACCGTTCCGACCACTGAACCGCATCGCGCGCGACATCACGGCAGAGAAGGACGCCGAACACGTCCGCCAACGCCACCCGCGAAGCGGCGACGGCGTCGGCAGCACGCGTCTATCGTTCGGCGGCGTTCCTGCGTGGGCTGGCAGCGAGAGCGCAGTCAGCGGGAGAGCCACGGCTCCGCGGGATCGAGCCCTCATCGCGATCGCCCACGCCATCAAGAGCGCCGCGCAGGAGATAGCTCGTGCTGCACGTTCCAGCCTCTCCGCATCCTGCTACAAGCTGACCGGGTGAAGCCCGTCCTCTACGTTGGGAATCGGAACTATTCCTCCTGGTCGCTCCGTCCGTGGCTCGTGCTCACCTGGGGCGGGATCGATTTCGAGACACGCGTCGTTCCTCTCGGCGGCCCCGGATACGCGAAGCGGCAGATGCCGTCGGTGCTCGCCATCTCGCCCACGGGCACCGTGCCGGCGCTGCACCTCGACGACGAGGTCATCGCCGACTCGCTCGCGATCTCGGAGTGGGCAGCCGAGCAGGTCCCTTCCCTCTGGCCTTCCGACGCAACGGCCCGGCTCAACGCCCGGGCAGCCGCGTGCGAGATGCACTCCGGATTTTCTGCGCTCCGCGCCAAGCTGACGTGCAACATCCGCCGGCGCGCAGCCGCTCGCGAGCTCGACGAGGATACGCTCCGCGACATCGCCCGGACCGAAGCGATCTGGACGTCACTCCGCGCTCGCTTCGGTGGTGACGGCCCCTATCTCTTCGGCTCGAAGCCGACGATCACCGATGCGTTCTTCACCCCGGTGGCAACACGCTTTCGCACGTACGCGGTTCCGCTCTCGAGAGAAGCGCAGCGCTACGCGGACGCGCTGCTCGCCGATCCAGCGTTCCGGACCTGGGAGGCGGACGGGAACGCCGAGACGTGGACGATGCCCGAGTGGGACTCGGTCTGACCTGACGCGGACGGCAACTGCGAGCCATGGAGCGCCGGCCTCACTGCGGGTGACGCCGTTTTGAGGCGAGCGCACGAGGCGCAAGCTGCACGCTCACTGCGGACACGAATTGTCCGAGTACCACGGCTGACCGTCACGGATCGCCGAGCACTCGTCTTTGCACGTCACCGCGTTGCAGATGCGCGAGCTCGCGCCGACGATGACTTGCGGGCAGGTCTTCGGAAGCATCCAGCATGCGCCCTGCGAGTCGGAGATGCCGCAACCACTTACGCCGGGGACCTGATGGTTGCACTCCGCCGCGCCCGGACAACCGGCGCCGATGAAACCTCCGCAAACGGCGCCGCCGTTGCCGCAGACGCCGACGCTCGCGACGCTCATTCCGTGGTTCGCCGCGACGGACGCGTTCCAGTAGGTAATGCCGTCACATCCGCAGACCGGGTCCTTGTTCGATGCTTCGGTGGTGCCGACGGCGACGCACGCCCCCTTCCCGCACGTCGCGCTCGCGCAGTACATGTCCGGCCCGCACGGGTTCGACGTCTTCGACCAGGTGCACTCTTCGCCCGCGTCGGCCGCCGCGTCACCAGGGGCTCCGCCGTCGGAACAAATCCAGGGGACGCAGCCGCAAGGACCGGTGCCTCTGCACGATGGGTCGGGCGGCGCCGGGCAAGGAAGACACGTGTCCCCGCTGCTCGCGTTGGACCCGCTCGTGCCGCTCGAAGACGCGGACGGGCTACCACTCTCCAACGCTCCGGAACAGGCCCCGGCGAGCACGATGGCTGTTGCGCCCGCGATGACGAGTCGAACGAGGTCTCTCACGAGTGCGAGCGTAGCAGCGTGTCGATTGACGAAGGGGAGCGCCAGCTCACTGCCTTGCGCTGATCGATCGGGGGAGCGATCCGAACGCACCGGTCACCACGCTGAAGCGCCTCTAGACGCAACGCGGGCACGAGCTCGCTCGCGTTCGACGTGACGCTGAGCAACCCGAGGAGCACGGCGGTGACGGTGCCGTACGCGACGGCGGACGGCACGGCGACGCTCGAGGACGACGACTACGAAGCCGGCGACGGCGTCGTGACCTTCGCGCCCGGCGTGACGCATCAGACCGTGACGGTCACCGTGCACGGCGACGCACGGTTCGAGGCCAACGAGACGCTCGAGGTCACGCTCGGTGCACCGGTCGGCGCGACGATTGCGGACGGCTCGGCCACGGGGACGATCGAAAACGACGACGCCATGCCGGCGCTCTCGATCGGCGACGTCACGGTGGCCAAAGGCAATGCCGGGTCGACCGACGCGGTGTTCACCGTGAGCCTGGACACGCCGAGCGGCGCGCCCGTCACGGTGACCTACGCGACCGCCAACGAGACGGCGACCGCGGGCACCGACTACACCGCGAACACCGGGACGCTCACGTTCGCCCCCGGAGTCGTGTCGCAGACCATCACCGTCGCGTTACGGTCACCGTCGCGTTGCAGCGCGTCGGCGATGTCTCCGCTCCTACGTGGCTGGCGAGATGCGTCGGCGTGAGGAGCTGCACGTTCGGGTCGATCGGCACGTCCTCGCCGAGGCTCGAGAGGGGCGCGCCGGAGAGGACTGGCCGAGGGAGGTGCGCCGCCCGCGGGGCGCCCTCCTCGTCGTCTGTCCGCGACGAGCGGACGAGCGGGGCGAGACGGTGCCGTACCCCCTGTGCCACGGCCGCGACGTGCGGCGGGGCCCGGTCCCGCTCTGGACGCGTTTGCCCTGGATTTTCCGGAGGTCGCGAAAAAAAGCATCCGTCATGTGATCAGTTCTGGCGATGCCGGGCTTCTGACCCCGATGCCGTCTTTCGAGCACGACGTTGGACTCCTCGGCTCGGTGCGCGCAGGGGCGATGGCAGCGATGATCGCGAGGCGCTCGGATAGTGGCCAAAAGGCCCGGATCGACGGTCTCGCCGACCAGCACTACGAGCTCGTCTGGCGGAGCGCCCGACGGCTCGGCGTGCGCTCCGCCGATCTCGACGATGTCGCGCAAGCTCCCCCCGATTCTCACCCGGGCCGACATCGGACACAGCTCGAATACGGAGTGTTGTGATGGCTCATCGCTCGAACGGTTTTGATCTGTCGCGATCGGGACGCGTTTCGTTCGTCGTCGTGACGATACTCATCGTGAGCGTGGTGGCTTGCTCCAAGGGGGAGCGCCTCATTCCGATCGGTGCCGGGGAGAACGACGATCGCGCAGCTGACACGCAATTCGGTGCCGAGGATGCTGGAGAGGCAGGCTCACGGGGGAGCGACGCGACCGTCCCCAATGTTCCGCTATGCATCGCGACCGAGTGTCCTGCTCCCTTCGCCACCTGCACGAACGGGGGTCTGGACACGAGCTACGCGTGCGGAACGAACCTCCTAACGGACCGAAACAACTGCGGCGAATGCGGGAATGTCTGTCCGAACTGGGGAAACTTCCCCGAGCTGAACATGGAGACGCGCTGTATCGACGGCAGGTGCCGGCGGCAATGCTTCAGCCAGGGGTCGGGTAAATTCCAGGACTGCAACGGGGCGGTCGACGACGGCTGTGAGACCAACGTCACCGAGAGTCCCGACAACTGCGGCGTCTGCGGGAACAAATGTCCGCCCGGTCCCGACGGCGTAGCGCGCTGCATCGACGGCCAGTGCGGATGCCCCCCTGGGAAGACGTTCTGTACCGACCAATGCACGGATACCTCCGTCGACGACGCCAATTGTGGAGCATGCGGGAACCAATGCCAGGAGCCTGATGCCGGGCCGCCACCGCCGAACATGGAGTACCGCTGTTCGGACGGGAAGTGCGCGCAGCTTCAGTGTGTCCAGGGATATGCCGACTGCAACGGTCACCACATCGATGACGGTTGCGAGGTCGACGTCACCCACGACCAAGCCAACTGCGGCGCTTGCGGGAAGGCTTGCCCCGCAGGTCAGAAGTGCCTCGTTCGTGGCAATACGATCGGTTGCGGATGTGAGCCGCTCGAGACGTTGTGCACCGATCAGAACGGCAGGGAGACCTGCGAGGACCTGTTGAACGACCCGAAGAACTGCGGGAGCTGCGGATATCCGTGCCCTCTCAAGGGGAACATGACCGCCTCGTGCAAGAAGGGCTTCTGCGAGTACGCGTGTCCGCCAGGGTTCGGTAATTGTGATGGTGACCCTCGCAACGGTTGCGAGACGAACCTGCTGATCAACGGACGTCACTGCGGGACGTGCGGCAATCAATGCGATACCGCAGCAGGCCAGCCTTGCATCTCGGGCAGCTGTCTCGTGACCGAGTGTGACGGGGGCACGGAGACGAAATGAGAAGTCTCGAAGCGCGGGGCCGCGGCCGGATCTCGTTGCTCGTCGTGCCGTTCGGGCTCTTGGTGCTCGAGACGGCGAGCACCAGCTGTGCGAACACGGACGAAGCGGGCGATGGCGGAGAGGTCGATGCGTCTACCCGGATCGCGCAGGATGGTGCTTCGGCGGACGCGGACGCGGGCGAGTGTGACGGCGGACCGTGCACACCGCCAACCGACGTCGACTGCAGCCAGGTCGAGTGGTGTCCGGCGAAGACGAGTCACCCGTCGCGCTACGGGCTCTCGAGCGTCTGGGGAAGCGGACCGGACGACGTCTGGGCAGTCGGTGCCTTCGGCAGCGTGACCCACTGGGATGGCACCACGTGGACGACTGCACCGATCGACGCGCATGCGTCACTCCGTGCGGTGTGGGGCACCGGTCCAGATGACGTTTGGACGATGAGCGCCCCCAACCAGATCTACCATTCGACCGGCTTCGTGAACGGCGCTGCCCAGTGGACTGCGGCCTCGCCGGTGATCAGCGACCCGATCGATTCGTTGGCGGTCGGCGGCGCAATCTGGGGCACGGGTCGAGGCGATATATGGATTCTCGGGCGTTCGCTCCCAGTCCAGCGACCCGACAACTTCTTTTACGAGCTCGGCTGGCGGACGGCAGTCATCGATGGAGCTCCCGGCTGGGCGCCCGTCGTCCGGGATTGGAACTTCGAGATGGTTCGCGGGATCTGGGGCAGTGGACCCGGTGACATCTGGATCGTCGGCAACAAGTTCGACTCGCTCGCGTTCGCCGCGCACTCCGACGGCGTAGCTGCAGCAGAGGGCGGCGTTCCGGTCTGGACCGAAGTCGATGTCCAAGCGCCCTCTCCTCTCTACGCAGTCTGGGGAAGCGGTGCGGAGGATGTCTGGGCGGTCGGCGACGACGGCACGATCCGACACTTCACCGCGAAAGCGCGTTTCGGCACTGCCGTCGTTTCGCCCACGAGGGAGAACCTGCGTGGGATTTGGGGCACGGGACCGAACGACATCTGGGCCGTCGGCGAGAACGGCACAATCCTTCATTATGACGGAGCGACGTGGAAGGTCTCCTCCGTTGCGTTTGCCTCCGTAGAGCGACCGACCCTCTACGGCGTGTGGGGCTCGAGCCCCACGGACGTGTGGGCCGTCGGAAGCGGAGTCATCATGCATTTTTCCGGCGCCAAGGTGGACGCGCAAGGGGAAGATCGATGAAGTTTGCTCAGCCGCTTTTCCGGCTCGTCGCGCTCGCCGCGCTCTTCGCGCTCTTCGCTCCGGTATCCATCGCGTGCATCGACGCGAGCGGCGAAGTCGGACCGCGGCCGGGCTCACCGGACGCAGGCGACTCGACTCCCATTCCCACGACCGACGGCGGCGTTCCAGAGGACGCGAGCGGCGATGCCGGCGTGGCCCCTGATGCTGCGAAGCCGACCTGCACGAGCGAAGGGTGGTGCCACACCGCCGTCCCAGACAAACAAACGCTTCGCAGCGTGTGGGGTGACGGGCAGGGGACCGTCTGGGCCGTGAGCGCGGAGGGCAACGTGCTTCGCTGGGACGGCACCGCGTGGGTGCAGAATCATTCTGCGGGTGTGCCGCTGAACGCGATCTGGGGAAGCGGTCCGACGGACCTCTGGGTCGGTGGGGGGACTCCGGGGACCTCGAGCGAGGAGCCCATCGGCACGCTGCTGCACGGCACCGGCGCCAGCTCGGGAACGATCACGTGGACCCCGGTCGCCGTCCCGCTCACGATTCGTTCAATCTGGGGAACGAGCGCGACCGATGTCTGGGCATCGGCCTCGAGGGGCGACCGGGTCGCCGCCGGCGACGCGAGCTTCGTCCTGCACTACGCCGGCGCCGGTTGGGAGACGGACGCGGTCTCGAGTGCCTTTCCGGCACACTTCGAACGAGTTTGGGGCACGAGTCCCGATGACGTCTGGGTGAGTGGCCGCATCCCGGTCAACGAGTGGTCGAGCCAGGGGCAGGTCCTTCATCGTCGACCCGACGGTGCGGGAGGCTTCGAATGGAGCCGGGAGCAGCCCACCACGGAGGACCCCTGCTACAGCGAGATCTTCGGGTTCGCGGTCTCGCCGACGGCCACCTTCCTCATCGGGTTCACCGGCGACTTTTCGGGGGATGGCTACTATCACACCGGCGTCAGCAGCGATCAGGGGGCGACCTTCGTCTGGACGGAGCACCGGCCATACGAGACTGGCTTCGGTGACAAGGCGCTCTCGACGCTCTGGGGAACCGGCCCGAACGACCTCTGGGTCGCCGGCCAACGCGGGCGACTTCGTCATTGGGACGGAGCCAAGTGGCGTGTTGCGTTGGTCTCGCTCGACGATGACATGCCGGAGCAGAGGGCGATCCATGCGCTCTGGGGCGCGAGCTCGGACGACCTCTGGGCAGTCGGGGCGGACATTGCTCTCCACAAGACGCCGAAGCAGTGAGAGGCCCATGATCCGTCTTCGCCTGCGCAGCTCCGTTCTCTTTGCTTCGATCCTCACCGCCAGCATTGGAGCGCTCGTCGCTTGTGGGGACGGCGATTCACGACCGTCAGGCGGTGGTGCAGCGGACGCCGCCGAGGCGTCGCCTTCGCCGGTTGGCCCGGACGCCGGTGTGGCGGACGACGCCGCGCTGCCCGACTACGACGCGTCCGATGAAGCGGTCGTCTGCACCGGCACCCCCTGCGCGACGCAGCTCACTGCGGGCGACAATCATTTCTGCGCGCTACTCGCCGACGGCACCGTGCGCTGCTGGGGACTCGATTCTCACGGGTCGCTCGGCCGCGGTCAGCTCGACGGAGCTGACGCCGGGCTCGCTCCGCGGCCCGTCGTCGGCTTGACGAATGCCACGCAAATCAGCGCGGGCGCGGCGGGATCCACGACGTGCGCTCGCACGGCGGATGGACACGTTCGGTGCTGGGGTGACAATTCGAGCGCGCAGCTCGGACTTGCGCCGCCGCCGGACTCGGATCCTTACGTCCGTGATTCCGACGATCATTCGACGCCGTCGGAGGTCGCGATCGGCGCACCGGTCGCGCGGGTGGACGTCGGCCAAACCACGGCATGTGCGGTCGGCGCCGACGAGAAGGTGTATTGCTGGGGGGCGAACGACTCGCGCCAGCTCGCGCGGCCCGCGTCCAATTCCTGGTACGAGTCGCCGGGACCGGCCGCCCTCGAGGATTACCAGGTAACGCGTCTCGCCTTGAGCGGGTATTCGAGCCTCGGTCTGACGAAGGATGGTCATCTCATCAACTGGGGACGCCCCTCGGGCCGAGACAGCTCTCTCTCGTCGAGTGAGGGAACGGCACTTCCGATCCCGCTCACGACCTTGAGTGGCGTCACTCGTGTCGAGACGAGCGGTTCCCTCTCCGACACGGAAGATCATTCCTGTGCGATCGCAGGGGGCAAGGTCTACTGCTGGGGCAGCAACGGCTCCGGCGTGCTCGGAACCGGCGTACCCGACGCGGAGCGGCTTCCGGCGTTCGCGGGCATCTCGACCAGCAATCGCGCGTATCCGCAGCAGCTCGCGCTCGCGCCGAATCGCACGTGTGTCCGCATGACCGATGGAACGATCCAGTGCTGCGGGGCCAACGAGCTGGGGCAGCTCGGCCGCGGTACAGCAGGCGCCTTCGTGATCCGGTTCGGGCATGCGACGGCGTTCGACCAGCACGCCGTGCAGGTCGCCACGAGCTCGAACGCGACATGCGCGTTGGTCCAAGGCGGCAAGGTGATGTGCTGGGGCGGCAATGCGTTTGGCGAGCTCGGACAAGGGACGGCTGATTCGGAGCCGCATCCCACGCCCGTAACGGTGATCCTCGAATGAGGGCAAAGATGAAAAGCGTGTCCGCGATCCTTGGTGTGTCGACCTTCGCCTTCGGCGCAATGGTGGTCGCCAGTGCATGCACGAGCGATCGCACGAAGTTCGATGCCACGAACCCGCCGCCGCTTGGTTCGGACGACGCGGGGGAGACGTGCCGGGAGACCGCCCGCTGTTCGCCCGACCTGAAGCAGGTGATCCGTCAGCATTGCGATGGAACCGAGGAGGCAATGCCCTGCGGCCCCGGCCTCGGGTGTGGCGACGGTGAGTGCGTCGACGCGTGCAAGAGCGCCGAGCTCTCGAAGGGCTCGATCGGCTGTTCGTTCGCGACCCTTCCGCCCGACGAAGCTGGTGGCGCAGCGGGCTCCTGTTTCGCGGCGATGATCGCGAATGTGTGGGACCGCCCGGTGAAGCTGCAGGCGACGCTCGGCGCCGATGCCATCGACCTCGGTCACTCGGTCTTCTACGCCGAGACGAGCGGGCCGACGACCGAGTACACGCCAGTCGGCGAAGCGATCGAGCCAGGCAAGGTCGCGATCGTCTTCCTCGCCGGCGCCGACTCGCCGCCGGGCGATGCGCATGGCTTCGTCAACTGCCCGTTCGGGATCCTGCCGGCAGTCCGGCGCGATCCCCTCGCCCACAAGACTGCGCGCACTCAGGCCTTCCGTCTGACGACCGACACTCCGGTCAGCGCGTATTCGATCTGGCCTTACGGCGGAGCGCGCTCGGCCACTCCATCCGCGATGGTTCTCCTGCCGACGTCCTCTTGGGGAAAAAACTATCTCGCCGTGAGCACCTGGAATCCGTCGCCTGGCGCGCCGAACATCCAGATCGTCGCGGCCGAAGACAACACGGTCGTGAAGATGCGTCCCAACGTCGACCTCATCGGCGGCGTTGGCGTGCCCGGCATCGCTGCAGGTCAGACGCAGACGTGGACGCTGGGGCGCGGCGAGGTCGTGCAGATCACGCAGCGGGCCGATACGAGCGGAAGTCCGATCGAGGCCGACAAGCCGATCGGGCTCTTCGGCGGCTCGGAGTGCACCTACCTGATGGGGTCGGCGTGCGACGTCACCCAGCAGCAGATCGCTCCGGTCTCGGAGTGGGGAAGCTCCTACGCGCTCGTCCCGTGGCGACCGCGCACAGGCCCAGGCGTGGGGACGACAACGGACCGTGAGACTCTTCCCTGGCGATTCGTCGGCGCGGCGAACGGAACGAAGCTCACCTACGATCCGGCGACGCCTGGCGGTGCGCCGGAGACGCTCGAAGCGGGTCAGGTCGTGAGCTTCGTGGCGAATGACGTCATGACGGTCCGCTCACAGGACGATCAGCATCCATTCTACGCCGGCATGTTCATGACCGGCGGCGAACCGATTGCGCAGAAGACGCACGGCCCCGCGATCGGCGATCCGGACTTCGTCAACGTGGTCCCCTCGGAGCAGTTCCTCGATCGCTACATCTTCTACGTCGATCACACGTACCCGGAGTCGACGCTCACGTTCGTGCGCCGCAAGACGCCGACGGGCTTCAAGCCGGTAACGCTCGAATGCGCCGGCGAGATCACGGACTGGCAGCCACTCGGTCGCTCGGGCGAGTACGAATTTGCATGGGTGTATCTGACCAAGGACGGCCTTCCGCAAACCTTTGCCGGCGGCGCGTGTGGCTACGGTCGGCACGAGGCGCGAAGCGAAGGGTCGTTCGCTGTGTACGTTTGGGGGACCGCCGCGTATGCGAGCTACGGCTATGCCGGCGGCATGGGGAGCCGACCTCTCAGCGATGTGAAAGGCCCGTCGGTCCACTGACGCGATCGTTGCCCTGGTCGGTCACGACCGGGAAGGACGTCGCAGGGCGCCCGTCAACGCCCTTCAGCGCCGGCGGCTCCACCTCCTCCGGTCGGGCGCTCCGAAGGGTGCGTCGGGTTCGGCCTCGAACACCACTTCCGGAAGCACTCCGAAGCGAAGGTCGGCGACAGGTTCGGAGCGCCTCGATCCGCTCCTCCGAGACGTCGCTCGTCGTCGTCCGTGGCAAGCAGCGGGGCAAGTTCGAGGACGTCTGGCTCGAGTGCGCCGGCACCCTCGAGGGCTGGACCCCAATCGGCACGCGTGGCGAGTACGAATTCGTGCGCGTCGATCTGGCGCGCGACGGTGGGCCTGGTCAGGCGTTCGGCGACAAGGTCTGCCGGACTGGCCTTCACCGCATGAAGAGCGAAGGGCCTTTCACCGCCACGATCGCGGCGGAGATGCGTCGTTTGAAGATCGAGGCGTCGGCGGACATCCCGCTCTTCGACGGTGCCGCGCAGCTCTCGTCGATCTCCGAAGGCACGGTGTCGCCACGGCGATCGTCAGCTCGGACTCGGAAGCGAGCATCCGCCGACCCTCGGCGAGGCCGCCGGCATGGTCACTCGCTACGACTGCAGCTCGTCGATGTTCGGGAAGGCGCCCAAGCTGCGCCGGACGCTCCAGGCCATGGGCACCTCGCCCGTCGATTCGATCTACATCGGTGACGAGGTCCGCGACGGCGAGGCCGGCCTGCCGTTCGGCGCCGTGGCCTGGGGCTACACGCACCCCGACACCCTGGCGCCGCTCGCGACCGGCCGCTGTTCCGCTCGTTCGCGGAGCTCACCGAGGCGCTCCGTCAGGCTTGGCCTGCGTCTGCGAGCAACGTGTCCTTCGACACCCACGGAGCCTCCACCGCGGGTGACAGCTCGCCGGCGCGGCGCAGTCGGCGAGGATGGCGGGCCGAGCGGAAGCACGGGCGGCCGCAGGGCGTGAGTCGAGCTCGAAGAGACCTTCAGCGTTGGTCTTGCACTGCTCAGGCGGTGAACTGGCCGACGATCCTGCGGAGCACGTCGTCGTCGACGAACAGCTCGGCGATCGATTCGTCCTCGTAGAAGAACTCCATCGCGGCAGTGACCGCTATCTTGCGAGGGTTCTGGGCGAGAAGCGGTCCGAGTCGCGCGGCCGCCTCGGCGACGTCGACGCCTTCCGCGAGCTCGACCGCCCTCTTCTCTACGAGCAGGTCGAGGAGCACCTGCGCCGGCGGGCCAATGACGGGCACCGCCGCCGGCGCCCGAGCGACGACCTGGCGGGCGATCTTCTCGAGCTTCATCGTACGGGTGCGCAACCATTCGTCGAGCGATCCCGCCTGACGCTCGACGAGCTCGAGGCCCTCTCCCGCGGGCTCGTAGAGCCACACCGCTCCGCTCACGTCGTCCACCGCCACGCGCCAGTCGTCGTCGCTCGGTTCGCGGGCGTCGTCTCCGTCGCGACCGCGAATCCACAGAAACGGAACGAGCCTGCACACGACGCAGGGCTCTTCGATGCGCGCTAGCCACATCGAGTTCGTGCTCTTCTCGAGATAGGCCTCGGTCACGCCATCGCGCTCGAGCTCGGCGAGCGTCATGAAGCGCACCGAGAAATCTCGACCGTCGGACGAGTCCCAAGACGCGTCAACGTCGGACCGGCACAAGGCGTCGAACACCGTGCCGGTTGACGTCTCGCCGTCGTGCCACGCGTAGAGCGCCGAGAGGGTCTTCGGCAGCCTGCTTCCGAGCGTGCGCTCGGTCGTCGCGACGGCGCTCGGTTTCGCCCCGGGGCGCAGCGCGTCCTTGTGCACGGGCAGCTTGCCAAGGGCTTCGTCGAACCGCTCCAGGAGATCGCCACGCAACATCAGCCGTGTCTCGTAGCATAGGCGGTCCCGCCTTCGTCGCGCGAACCGAGGTCCGCTCTCCGCCGTCCGCGGCGAGACGAGGCTCTGCACGGCATCGAAGTACTCGTCGTAACCTTCGTAGGCGAGCCAGCGCACCCAGTCGCGTGCGAGAAAACCCGGCAACGCGGCAAGGCCGTGCCGCTCCACC
>JAFAER010000256.1 GCA_023423895.1 Pseudomonadota bacterium | reverse complement strand
GAATCTGTTCGATGATGAACGGAGGGAGCATCCCTAAGTCCTCCTCCAAAAGGAACAGCGGAACAAGCTCCGGACTACTCACATGGAAGCTAGCAACCCGGTCCTATCGGTCAAGTAGGCGGCCGGTCTGGAACGACGCACTGCTTGTCGATACTGTCGAACGAAGCCCATGACACACGTGCGCAGCAACGTCGACAAGGTCGGCCACGTCACGTCGGACATGGGCCGTGCTCTTTCTTTCCCCATCCGTCCGGGCCTCGGCCGAGCTCGACCGTTCGAGACCTGCAAAGCGCCCGGGAACATCCGGATGGCACCGCTCCTGGCCGTACGAACATCAGATGCGGTGCAGGACGGACGCGTTGCTCGCGGCGTTCTGGGAGACGAACGACAGGGACGTTCATGACGCGGATTCTGCGCCGGGTATGGCGCAACGCATTCAACGCAGTCATCGTGCTGCTGGTCATCGTATCGACCGGCATCCCGGGGCTCGTGTGGGCGGCGCCGTTCGACCTCGCCGGCAGCGATTGGGAGGGTGGGACCGAGCTCGTGCGCCTCGCGCGAGCGGAGCTCGGCGCAGCACGGGTCGTCGCCACGACACAGATCGACTTCGCGGACCTGAAGCCCGAAGACGGTCTCCTCCTCCTTCATCCCGAGCGTTCCCTCGATGTCGACGAGCTGACGAAGTTCATGCGCGCCGGCGGACGCGTGATCATGCTCGACGACTTCGGGCGTGGCGAATCGCTGCTCGCGAACTTCGGGATGTCGCGCCTCCCGAGCCCTCGCCACCCGGCAGAGTCGCTCCGCAACAACCCACAGCTCGCGCTCGCGGAGCCTGCAAGCGCCCACCCGGTCGTCGCTGACGTCCATCGCGTCGTGACGAACCATCCGACCGGCCTCGGCCACCCGGACCTCTCGCCGGTGCTCGAGATCCGCGCGGTCGCCGGCGAGCCGAGCGTCGCGGTCGCCGTTGCGGGTGCGGTCGGCCAGGGGCGGCTGCTCGCCGTCGGCGATCCCTCGATCGTGATGAACTCGATGCTCCGCTATTCGGGTAACAAGACGTTCGCGCGCGGCCTCGTGCGGTACGCAGTCGACAGCGATGCGTGGGGCAAACGCGGAGGGCGCCTCTTCATCGCCTCCGGTGGCTTCGACCAGAAGGGCGCATTCGGCGGCGAGCAGAACGCCCTGTCCGAGTGGTTCCGCGACTTCAAGGACCTCCTCGATCAGATCCGGAAAGAAGGGCTGCCTTCGATCCTCGCGTGGGGCGCCTCGATCGCGCTCGGGCTCGCGCTGGTCGTCTGGGTCGGCTCGCGCGCGGGGCGCCTCCACAAGCCGATCGTCCCGCGCTTCGTCCGGAAGGTACCGGCGGTCGCGCAGGGCGGCGTTGCCGGCCACGCTGCGGTGATCGGAGCGCCGCAGACCACCCGCGTCCTCGCGCTGCTCGAGTTGAAGAGCGCCCTGGAAGAGCAGCTCACCACACTGCTCGGTTTGTCCAAGGTGCCCGGGCATCAGGAGCTGCTCTCGCAGATCAGCGCTCGAGGCCTCCTCGACGCCGAAGGGCTGCACACCCTTCGGCGGCTTCTGCTACGAATGTCGAACGTCGAAACGATGGTGGTTTTCCAGCGCAACGGAGGCATGGTGCAGTCGGTTCGCGACAACGAGGTCGTGTCGATCGCACGCACCGTGAAGCAGCTCCTCGATGCGGCTCGAGCAGGCGCAGCCCGCCCGTCCCCGTCGCGACCTGCGGAAGATGCACGAGCGGCCGAGTCCCGAGGAGCAACGTCGTGACCACGCAGCCGATGCAGCAGGCCGCCATGGAAGTCGTCGCGGCAAAGGAGCGCATCGAGGAGCTCCGCCGCGAGGTGCAGCGCGTGTACATCGGGTCGGTCCGCGCGCTCGACATGATGATGGTCGCGTTCCTCGCTCGCGGCCACGTGCTCCTCGAAGGCGTCCCGGGCGTCGCGAAGACGACGCTCGTGAAGGCCTTCGCGACCGCGCTCGGTTGCTCGGCGCGGCGCATCCAGTTCACGCCCGATCTCTTGCCGGCGGACATCACGGGCACGTACGTGCTCTCACCGCGCGACGGCACGTTCAGCCTGCGCGCCGGTCCGGTCTTCGCGAACGTCGTGCTCGCGGACGAGATCAACCGCGCGCCCGCCAAGACGCAGTCGGCACTGCTCGAAGCGATGCAGGAACGACAGGTGACGATCGAAGGCGACCGCTTCGAGCTTCCCCTTCCCTTCCTCGTCCTCGCGACGCAGAACCCAATCGACCTCGAGGGCACGTACCCGCTGCCCGAGGCCCAGATCGATCGCTTCCTCGTGCGCGTGCCCATGGGTTACCCGTCGGCACGCGAAGAGGCGCAGATGCTCCGGACCCACGGCGTCGACGCGCCGGCGCTTCGCGCCGTGCTCAACCCGCAGGACGTCATCTCGCTCCAGGGCATCTGCTCGCGCGTGCACGTGGAAGACGACCTCCACGACTACGCCGTCGGCATCACGGCCTACACGCGCTCGCATCCCAGAGTGGCGCTCGGCGCGAGCCCGCGCGCGACGCTCGGCCTCGTCCAGGCGGCAAAAGCGTACGCGCTCCTCGCGGCGCGGACCTACGTCGTCCCGGAGGACGTGCGCGCCGTCGCCCCCGCCGTCCTCGGACATCGCCTCGTGCTCGTCGCGGACGTCGAGGGCGATCCGCGCGCGCGCGAACAGATCGTCGAAGAGGCGCTCCAGAAGGTCGGTTACCGCCGCGGGTTCCGCGCCGTTTGAACGGAGGAGAGCGGCGTGCAGCTTCACCCGACGCGCGCCACGTTCCAGGTCGCTCTCGCCGGCGCAGCCATGGTCGCGGTCGGCGTCGCCGCGAAGGTCAGCGCCGCGGTCGCATTCGGCGGCGCCATGCTCCTCGCGGTCACGCTCGGACGCGCCCTTGCGCTGACGACCGTCACGCGGATCCGCGCCTCCGGGTTCGAGATGGTCTGGGGGATGACGCGCCGGGTGACCCGCCTCGAACGTGGCGGCGAGATCGTCCTCGAGGCCGAGCTCCGCAACCGGGGCTTCGACGACGCGCGCGGCGTGAACCTCCGCCCCGTCGCGTCGAGCATGCTCGACGTCAGCATTCACCCTCCCGTGCTCGATCTACCGGCCGCGTCCAAGGTCCGCTTCGAAGTGCGCATCCGCCCGCGCCGCGTCGGCCGTTGGGGCGTCCACGGGATCGCGCTCGAGGTACGCGGTACGCCGCTCGGCGGAGAAGGCCTCTACGAGGTCCCGCTGATGTTCGCCAACCCGCACGGGATCGAGGTGGTCCCGAAGCCGCTCATCACGATGCTGCAAAGCGCGCGCGGAGGTCGGGCGCGCGTCCTTGCGTCTTCGGGACGACCCGCGCCGCTCGCCGGCGAGGGCGAGACGCTGAAGGAGCTCCGTGAGCACGCTCCGGGCGACCCGTTCAAGCGCATCGCCTGGAAGGCAAGCGCCCGCCGGGGTCAGCTCCTCGTCCGGGAGATGGAGCGCGAGGAGCGCGACATCGTGTGGCTCGTCATCGACGCCTCGATCGAGCTCTGGGCAGGCGACGAAGGCCGCGCGCCGCTCGACATCGCCGTCGAAGAGCTCGGCGGCGTGGCCGCGCGTCACATCGCGCGTGGTGACAAGGTCGGGCTCGTCGTGTTCGCGTCACGCGCACGGACGTGGCTCTTGCCGGACTCGGGACCGCTTCAGGCGTCGCGCATCGTCGCAGCGCTCGCCAGCACGGCGAGCGCGGTCGACTCGGACCGATGCGAGCTCGACGAAGTGGAGCTCGCCGCGCGCGTCGCCGAGCACCTGCGTCCGCTCGATCCTCGCGGCCTCGCCGACGTTCCCCGCGGCAATCTCGACGCGCTCGCGACCCGCGCCGAGGCGATGCGCGTCCGCGCGCCGTTTGCTCCGCGGCTGCCGCACGCGGCGACGCCGCGCGAGCAGCGCCTCCGTCACTACCTCGCGGCGTTCGGCATCGAGGTCCCGCCGCGCGTGGAGGGCGAGCGCGAGAAGGCCGAAGCGCAGCTCGCGAGCTTGCTCGAGAAGATCGCGAAGGAGAAGCGCAAGAAGCCGAGCATCGTGCACGTCTGGGCGCCGCCTCCAGGACCGGAGAGCGACGCGGTCGCGCACGCGGCGCGGAAGCTCCGCGGTCGAGGCGTTGACGTTCGCTGGACGATGCCTGCGTTCGAGCCAGCGCTCGAGATCCGCTCGGACGGACCTGCCACCGTCGAGGACGTGGTCCGCGACGCCGTCCAGCTCCGCGTGCGCGCATCACAGGCGCGGGCCGAGCGTGCAATGCGCGCGATGGGGGTTCGTCCGAAGGCCGTGCAGGTTCGTCATCGGCATCAGACCGGCTCGGTGGTATCGGAGGCGTCCAACCCCGCGCCGGTCACGGAGCCGGCCCCTCCGGAGAGCCGCACGCCATGACCTTTGACCGAACGACCACCCTCGACACGCGAGCGGCGCGGTGAGCGCGGACGCGCGCGCCGTCCTCCGGCGCGTCGGGCTCGCGCCGAAGAAGAGCTTCGGCCAGAACTTCCTCGTCTCGTCGCACGTCGTCGAGTCCATCGCGCGCGCGTGCGTCCCCGACGCAGAGGTCGGACGAGCACGCGTCCTCGAGCTCGGCGCGGGCCTCGGCGTCCTCACGAGCGCGCTGGCAGAACGCGCCCGCACGGTCGTGGCGGTCGAGCGCGATCGCGACCTCGTCCCTGTCCTCGGTGAGGAGCTCGCTCCGCAGATCGCAGCCGAACGCGTTCGCATCGTCGAAGCAGACGCGCAGGCGGTCGATCCGCACGAGCTGCTCGGGGGTCTCGATCCGGACTCGCCGCGCGTGCTCGCCGGGAACCTGCCATATCAGATCACCGGACGCTTGCTCGAACGCGCGGTCGTACATGCCGATGCTCTCGAACGTGTGGTCTTCATGGTGCAGCTCGAGGTCGCCGACCGGCTCGCTGCCGCGCCGGGAACGAAGGCCTACGGCGCGCTGACGGTCTTCGTCCGCGCCGCGTTCCGCGTGACCAAGCTCTTCGACGTCTCGCGCGGCTCGTTCCATCCGCCGCCCGAGGTCACGAGCGCGGTCGTCATGCTCGAGCCGCACCGGCCTCGCCTCGCCGAAGAGACGGATCTCTTCCGGGCGCTCGTGAAGGGCGCGTTCGGCGCGCGTCGAAAGACGCTCCGCAACGCGTGGTCACGGGTCGCCGATCCGGCGCGCATCGCCAGGGCGGCCGCCGACGCGGGCATCTCGCTCGACGCGCGCGGCGAGACCCTCGACGTGGAAGCGTTCGCGCGCATGGCGTCGGCGCTCGAGAGCTCGAACGTCTGAGCGCCCGTCGAGCAAAGTGTTGCCTCCGAATCAGGGTGTCGTCCGTCAAAGGGCGTGATTTTGCCCAATGTCCATCGGACGTACGCGCGCAGCGGCGTGGATGCAGGCTGGAGTGAAGTTGTAGTCTCCCGCCCATGAGGCGGTTCGAGCTGAGCGAAGGGACGAGCAACAAGTTCTGGCAGATCGAGCTCGCAGACACCTCCTTCACCGTGACGTGGGGGAGGATGGGCACGAGCGGGCAGACGCAGACGAAGTCGTTCGACACGTCGAGCAAGGCGCAGGCGGAGCACGACAAGCTCGTCAAAGAGAAGGTCAAGAAGGGCTATACCGAGACGACCGACTCGGGGACGCCTCCGGCGATCTCGGCTTCCCCACCAACGCCGAAGCGCGCCGCGGCGGCCACCGCGCCCGCACCAGCGACTCCGGGAGCGACGAAGACCGCAACGAAAGCGGCGAACGAAACACCGGCTGCGCCGGCCGCGGTCGCCGCGGTGGAGGACGGCGTTGCGTGGACACCCGAGGCCAAGCGGCAGGTCGCGCCGCGGCGCGGCTGGGACGGTGTCCTCCCGAAGAAGCCCGACGCGAAGGCCTCCTTCTCGCGGATCCACGACGCGTTCGAGGTGCTCGCGAAGGCGCTCGACACGGGCCTCGAGCGCAAGGGCGCCGACGTCGCGCGGATGAAAGCGGCGCGCGCGGCGTTCGCGGGCGGGCCGCAGACGGAGCTCGATGTCGACGCGCAGGCCGCGGCATTCGCGCTGGTCGGTCCGCGCTTCACGTACGGCGATCGCGCGCGCGACAAGGACTTCATCCGGTACTGGGCTGCCGTCGGAGGTGCGGACCTCGCGATGCGGGCGCTCGCCCGCGCGTCGCAGATGCAGACGACGTGCACGATGGGAAACAGCTACGACGTCCTCGATCTGGCCTTGGTAGCGGGCTCCGACGGCAAGCTCGAGGCGCCATGGTTCCGCACGCACGACCATGACCGGTGGCGTGCGCTTCGCCACGTGGTGCTCTCCGCCGGAGAAGGGGCGCGTCCTGCACTGGAAGCCACCGCCGCCGAGCTCCGCGCGGACGCACCGTTGTTCCTGCGGTCCGTGCTCGCGTGCGCGCTCGAGCGCGAGGACTGGGCGCGCGCCGATCTCGACGCTGCGCTCAGCGGATCGCAAGTCCTCCCGTGGTCGTGGCCGCTCGTGCTGACGCTCCCGTGGGAGGAAGCCGACCGCTACCTGGACAAGCTGGCACCACATACTTGGGCGCTCATCCAGATCTGCGAGGAGATCCGGTTCGACCTCATCGCGAGCTTCGGGACGAAGCTGGCGCCGCGCTTCATGGCCGCGACGAAGGACGGCGCGGACGCCGCAGCCGAGACGACCCGCGCGCTGGGCGAAGCGCTCGGCCTCATCGTGAACGCCGACGTCGTCGCCTTCTTCGTCCAGAACCTCGCGTCGAAGAATCTGCGCGCGATCGCCAGCGCCTATCTGGCGACCCACGCGGACGCGTCGATCGCCGCCGTCGCCCATGCCGCCGGCACCAAGGGATCGCTGGCCGAGCCGGCACGCATGGTCCTCCGCTCCATCGCGGCGTCGCGCCCGGAGGTGATCGACAGAGCGAAGACCTCGCTCTCCGGCGTCGCGCTCACGGCCCTCGAAGCGCTCGTGGCCGAGACCGCACTCCACGAAGACGCGGACGTCACCGAGCTTCCGCGCGTCCTCGCCGACCCGCCCTGGAAGCGGAAGCGCGCACTGCCGCCGCCGAAGGTCGTGACAGGCCTGTCGCCTGCACCTTGCGAAGAGAGCGTCGACTGGAAGCCCGGCGAGCGTGAGGCCGCCGCGCGCACGACGGGCTGGATGGTGCCGCGCCCCGAGCAGCGCGAGAACTTCCTCGCGGCGATCGATGAGGCGAACCGGAGCAGCATCGTCGGCAAGAACAGCTGGAACCTCCCGCCGGCGTACTACTTCGCGCAGCTCCCTGCCGCGGACGCGGTGAAGGCGTTCCTCGAAGCCGACTACACGAAGTTCAACTGGAGCGACCACAACATCGTCGAGGTGCTCGTCGCACGGCACGGCCTCGACGTGCTTCCGGGCGCGATCCGCTTTGCGAGCACCGACCTCGCCGCCGCCGTCGAGGCGCTCCGGCGCGTCCGCTCCCCACGCGTCGCGCCGCTCATGGCGGAGGCCTTCGTGCGCTTGAAGAAGCGTCGCGAGCTCGCGTCGGAGTGGCTCCTCGCCGACCCGAAAACAGCCGCGATCGGCCTCGTCCCGTACGCCGTCGGCGAGACGAAGAGCGCGCGGACCTACGCCGAAACCGCGTTGAGGTTGCTCGCGTCACGAGGCCACCGCGGCGAGGTCGAAGAAGCCGCAAAGGCGCACGGCGACGAAGCGGTCGCGGCGACGGTGGACATCGTCGACTTCGATCCGCACCTCGTGCTCCCGAAGAAGATCCCGTCGATTCCGGCGTTCTTCAAAGCGGCCACGTTCACGCGCCCGCTCCTCGTGGGGAGGACGAAGGCGCTTCCGCTCGCGAGCGTCGAAGCGATCGGCACGATGCTCTCCTTCACGAGCTGGGACGAGCCGTATCCCGGGCTCGTCGACGTGAAGGCGGCATGTGATCCGCGCTCGCTCGCCGGCTTCGCATGGGACCTCTTCCAGGCATGGCTCGCCGCCGGCGCGCCGTCGAAGGAGAGCTGGGCGTTCAACGCGCTCGGGTTCTTCGGCGACGACGACTGCGCGCGCAAGCTCACGCCGCTCGTTCGCGCATGGCCCGGAGAGGCGGCGCACGCGCGCGCCGTCGTCGGGCTCGACGTCCTCGCGAAGATCGGGACCGACGTCGCGCTCATGTTCCTCCACGGCATCTCGCAGAAGGTGAAGTTCAAAGGTCTGCAAGAGAAAGCGCGCGAGAAGATCGACCAGATCGCCGAAGCGCGCGGGCTCTCGGCCGAGGAGCTCGCCGATCGCCTCGTGCCCGATCTCGGGCTCGACGAAGAGGGCACCATGTGGCTCGACTTCGGGCCGCGCAAGTTCAAGGTCGTCTTCGACGAGACGCTCAAGCCTGCGGTCCTGGACGAGGCCCAGAAGCGATTGCCCGATCTCCCGAAGCCGAAGCAGGGCGACGACGCCGAGAAGGCGAAAGCGGCGACCGAGACGTGGAAGACGCTCAAGAAAGACGCCAAGACGATCGCGCAGGGGCAGCTCCTCCGTCTCGAGCTGGCGATGTGCTCGGAGCGACGCTGGTCGACCGAGGCGTTCCGCATGTTCCTTCTCGAACATCCGCTCCTCGTGCATCTCGTACGCCGGCTCGTGTGGGCCACGTACGACGAAGGCGGAAAGCTCGCCGGGCTGTTCCGTGTCGCCGAGGACTCGAGCTTCGCGAACGGCGACGACGAGCCGTTCGAGCTCGCTGCGGAGGCTACGGTCGGGATCGCACATCGCCTCGAGATCGGGGACGAGCTCGCTGCGAAGTGGGGTCAGATCTTCGGCGACTACGAGATCCTGCAACCGTTCGAGCAGCTCGCGCGTGGCATCGCGGTAATGACCGACGCCGAGCGCAAGGCGAAGACGCTCGACACGGTGAAGGGGCTGAAGGTCCCGACCGGCAAGGTGCTCGGCCTGGACGCACGTGGATGGCGGCGCGGCCCTCCGCAGGATGGCGGCGCCGTCTGCTGGTACGAGAAACACGTCCAGGGAGACATCACCGTCAGCCTCGATCTCGATCCCGGGATCTACACCGGCATGATCAGCGAGTCCCCGGAGCAGACGCTCGGAAGCGTCACGATCTCGAGAGGCGGCGGCGGCTGGTACGCGAACGACAAGCAACTCCCGTTCGGAGAGCTGTCCGCGATCGTGTACAGCGAGCTCGTGCGCGACCTCGAGAGCCTTCGAGGCTGAGAGCGCGCGCGGTTTCTAGCGGCCCTCCGACGGACAGCCGAGATCGTTCTGCGCCTTGAGGGCGTCACGGCGATCCGGCGACGTCGGCGCTGCGAGCTCCAAGTAGAGGTGGTAGTGCTCGCAGGCCTCCTTCTTCTGGCCTGTCTTGCGGAGCGCTTCGCCGGCCTCGAACGCCGCAGGCCCGAGCCAGCCGGGACGCGGCTGCGCCGTTCGACCGTGCTCGACCGCGTAGACGAGGTGTTTCGCCGCCTCGCCGTTCGCGTTCTTCTCCGCGAGGATCTTGCCGTACTTCCAGCGCCAGTACGGCGGCTTCTCGTCGCCCGCGATCGCCCGCTGCCACTCGCTCGTCGCCGCGGCGACGTCGTTCTTGTCCTCGTACGCCTCGGCGAGCGCCGCGTGGGCCTCGTGGCGCGCGGGTTTCAGCTCGAGAGCGCGCTTGAGATCCTTGACCGCGTCGTTGACCTGCCCCTCTTTGCGGAGCAGGACGCCGCGCTGCCAGTAGGCATCCGCAAGCAGCTTGTCGAGCTGCAGCGCCTTGTCGATGTGCGTCCGCGCCAGACCGAGCTGCGCGGGCGTGGCCTCGTTCGCGGCCCACGCGACGTAGAGATGGTACTCGGCCTTGTTCGGATCGAGCGCGACGGCGCGCTGGAGGTAGCGCATCGCAGCGGCAGCCTCGAGACCGCCCTGCTTCAGGTACGCACGACCGACGAAGTGGTTCGCCTCGGCGCTGTTGGGGCGCTGATCCTTCACCTTGCTGAGCAGGGGCAGTGCCTTCTCGACGTCTCCGATCGCGACGTAGGCGGCACCGACGCGGAGCATGAGATCCACGTCGTTCGGATACTTCTGCGAAGCGCTCTGGAACTGCTCGAGCGCTCTCTGGACGTCGCCCGACTCTTCGAAGAGCAGACCGCGCTCGAGCGCGATGCCGGGATACTCCTTGTCGACCGCGGCGACCTCGTCGAGCGCCTTGGCCGCCAGATCGAGCTTGTGCATCTTCCGGTACGTCTGACCGAGACGGAAGCGCGTGCCGAGATCGTGCGGGTTCTTCTGGAGGGCCGCCTCGAAGTGCTCGAGCGCCTCCTGGAACTGCCCTTGCGCCACGGCGACCTCGCCGATCGCGCGCTGGAGCGCCGCCGTGTCCGGCAGCTTGCTCCGCGCTTGCTCGAGCTTCGCCGCCGCCTCCGCGGTCTTTCCCTGCGACGCGAGGAATCTCGCATACGCCGCGTACGCCTGGATCGCGTCCGGGTTCTGCGTGTCGGCGAGATCGACCGCCGTGGAGTAGAGATCGTCGGCCACCGTCTTGTTGCCGCGCGCCTCTTCGCTGCGCGCGAGCCAGAGCGCGACGGGCATGTCCTTCGGCGC
>JAFAER010000233.1 GCA_023423895.1 Pseudomonadota bacterium | reverse complement strand
AAGACCTCCCAAACGAACGCCCTCGTTCCGGAGAGCGCGGACACACGTATTCGCGCGGGCGCAACATAAAGCGTTCCCGCGTCAAGATCACGATATCTTCTGCAGGCCCCCCGTCAACTCAGCCGTTGCAGGGTCAATCGGCGGTCGAGATGGGGTGCGCTGGGCCCTTCCTCGGCGGCGCCTCAGCTCCATCCTTCGAGATAGTCGCGGGGGGTGGGGCCGCAGAGGCTCGCGAGGGCAGCAGGTCATGGCCCCCCGCAGCGTCAAGGCGGCGCTCACGCGGCCCAGCGGCTGGGATCGAGAAGCTGAACATCGAGCCTTTCGTCTCTCCGACGTGGGTGCCCCGCTCGGAATCACCACGCGCGGAGACCCAGGCCCGGCCGCCGTGGCTCTCCGCAATGTGCTTCACCAGAGCAAGTCCAATGCCACTGCCGCGCACCTGAGAGTCGCCACGCGACGGTAGCCGGACGAAGCGCTCGAAGATGCGATGGCGCTCGTCCGGCGGGACACCGGGGCCCTCGTCGATGACGTCGACCCGGACCTGGTTCGCGTCGGCGGCGACACGCACGAGGATCTCGTTGCTGCCCGGCGCGTATTTGAGCGCGTTGTCGACGAGGTTCACGACCGCGAGCTGGATCGCGCGCTCGTCGATGCGTGCACGCGGCAGGCTGGGCTCGACATCGACGACGAGACGGACACCCTCGCGCTCCGCGCGGTAGCGGTAGACGTTCGCGGCGCGTGTGACCGCGTCGCCGACGTCGCCCTCGGCGAACTCGTAGCTTCCGCGTCCACGCTCGAGGCGGGCGAAGTCGAGCACGTTCTCGATGAGCGCCGACAGGCGTTCGCTCTCGCGGACGATGATGTCCAGGTACTCCTGACGTTTCGCATCCGTCGACACGCGGCCCGACTGGAGCATCTCCGCGAACATGCGTACGAGGGCGAGCGGCGTCTTCAGCTCGTGGCTGACGTTCGCCACGAACTCGCTCTTCAGCGCCGAGACGCGACGCTCCTTCTCGGAGACGAGGATGATCGCGATCGCACCTACCACGATGACGATCGCGCTCAAGCTCACCATCGTGACCTCGAGCAAGCGGCGATTCTGCACGCGTGCCGCGATCTCTTCGCTCGCCTGCGGGGAGACCTGGACGCGCCAGTTGTAGAGCGTCGTCGGGAAGCGCACGCCGACCGTGAACTCGCCGGTGCGGAGCGGCGGGCCGTGGATGATGCGCCCCTCCTCGTCGATCACGTTCACGCGGCTGGTCGCCGGTGGATGCGATGCAGGCGTCGGCTCGTGAGCAGCGCTCGGCGGATCGCCTGCGAGTGTCGGCAGCGTCTCGCGTACGAGACGGCCGATGTCGTGCCAGGCGACGATGAGATATCGCCGCCCACCGTGCATCCGCTGCCAGTACGAGAGGAGGTAGCTCTGCGAGGCGTACTCGCGATGAAGATGGCGGAGCTGCTCCGGCTGCGCCGCGAGCTCCATGTCCGCGACCATGCGCTGCGTGAGGAGCCGCCGGAACGCCTCTTCGTCCGCGAACGCCCCGCTCGCACGCGACGCGAACGCCAGCACGGTGCGGCTCTCGTCGAGCACGACGATCGCGCGCACGGTCGGCGTCTCGCGACGCGCAGTAGGCAGCCATCGCTCCGTGAGCTCCTCCAGGCGCGCGGGATCGGCGATCGCGACGACGACGTTGTCTTGATCGATGATCTGTCGATCGAGGCGGTTCGCCTTCTCGGTCGCGAGCGCGAGCGTCGCCTCGAGCACCGACTGCTGCCGGAGGGAGTCGGCCTGGAGCGTCGTCCGGAACGTGAAGTACGCAAGGACTCCGACCGCGACGACGATCGCGGGGAGCAACACGTAGAGCTTCAGTCGGTCACGCCAGCGCGACACGAGGGGGGAGGTTAGAGGCTCCGGGCTCCGGGCTCCAGGCTCCAGGCGAGCTCAGGATTCAGGCGCCAGGGCTCCGGGCTCCAGGAAGACCACGAAGAAGGGAGCCGTCAGCGCGGGGCTGCTGCGTTCTGGATGCGCTGCACGTCGAGGACGATGCCGCGAGAGCCGAGGTATTCGGCGTATTGCTCGGCGATGTACGTCATCGCGTTGCCTTCGTCCTCGGTGAACGGCATTCCGTCGAGCGGGTTGATGATCTCGATCGCGCCGAGCGCACGGCCCGCCTGCATGATGGGTGCGGTGATCATGCTGCGCGTCCCGCCGAGCATCTGGTAGCGCTGCGCGGTCAGGTTCGCGCCCTCTGCCGATACGACCGCGCGCCGCTTGCGTGCGGCGTCGCGGAGGAGCTCGTCGCTCTCCGGCGTGCGTAGCGTGAGGAGGCGCGACGTGTCCTTGCCGCGGGTGCACGCGATGACCCACTCGCGCTTCTCGACGTCGAAGAAGTGGATGAGCGCCGCCCGTGCCGGAAGCACCTCGGTCGCGAGCGCGAGACAGAACTGCCCGCCGTCGAGCGCGTCTCGCAAGAAGTGCAAGTCGTGCATCGACTCGAAGAGCGCCGTGATGAGCTCGTCTCCGCTCGTGCGTCCGCGGACGAAGCGGCCCGACGGAGTACGCACCATCCCGTCCGGCGCAGAGCGACGCGGCGGAGGCGGCTCGCTCGTGGTCGTCGGCGGCGGCGCGACGGCAGCAGGTGGAGGAACGGACGCCGTCGCGGCGGGAGCCGGAGCCGACCCGGTCACCGGTGCAGGTGGCGGCACGGAGCCGACCGTCGCAGGCGGCGGGATCGACCCCGGAGGGCCGGGTTGGAAGACCGCAACGGGCGCCACGACGGGCACCGGGATCCCGCCCGCGCCGACGCCCGGAGGTTGCGACGGTGCGACGGGGGCAGTTGAAACCACGTGCGCCGGCGGCGGGACCGACGCCGGGTGAGCTCCCCCAAGCGCCTGCGGAACGAACTGCTGCGCCGGCAGGACCGCCGGAGCCGCCGAAGCCGGCGGAATCGACGACGGCGAGACGGGGAACGAAGGTTGCGCGACGGGCGCGGGTGCAGGTTGCGCGACGGGCGCGGGCTGCGGAGCCACCGACGCAGGCGCTGTTGCTGCAGCCTGCGCCGGTGCGAGCGCGATAGGCGCAGGCTGCGCGAGCGAAGCCGCGGCAGGCTGGACGATCTGCGCCGGCGGAGCCGTCGAGGCCGTGGCGAGTGCGGGAGCTGCCGTCACAGGCGCCGGCGCCGTTGCGACGGCAGGCGCTCCCGGGCGCGGAATGCTCGACGGGGGCATCGATGACGGCGGTGGGAAGACCGTGCTGGGCGGCGCGGTCGACGCCGGTCCAGCGGGCGGCCCGCTCGGCGGCTTCACTTGCCTCTGGGCAGCGCCGCGTCGCGGGTGACCGATCACCGGCTCGCCCTTCCAGTCCTTCCACGTGAGCGTCGCGATCGGCGGGCTCGGTGGCTTGCCGGTGAACTCGACGTCGAAGACGGCGAGGTTCACGAGCTTGCCCATCTTCGCTCCGGTGAGATGAGCATCGACGAGCTTCAACTGGCCACGCAAGACGGCGACGGCGACGTCCTCGCTGGTGCCCGCGGGAACCGCGAACGAGTACTCGCGGTACGTGAGCGGCGAAGCGTCCGTCGGGTCCTGCTCACGTGACGAGAGCAACTTGACCGCCGGAAGGCCTGGCAGCGCGGACCCCACCGCGGGGGGCGCCGCGGAGCCGGCGGCCGGTGCTGCAGCGCCAGGCGCGGGCGCTGTCGTGCTGACGGAGGCCTTCGACGTCGGCGCGGAGCTCTGGCTCGTCTTCGCAGCGCCAGAGGTCTGCTTCGCGTCGTCGGTCGGAATGGTGACGCCGTTCTTCGAAGGTCCGTTCGACTTGTCGGCGGTCAGCGGTCGCGGCGGCACCGACTTCATCGTTGCCGGTGCCGACGACGCGGGGGACGGACCGCCATCGAGCTTCGGCTCGGTCGGTGCGGTCGGTGCGGTCGGTGCGGCAGAAGACGTAGGCGGTGCCGATGTCGAGGGCGGGCTCGGCGCGACACCCGCTTTGGGCTCCTTCGCGAGCGGAGCCGTCACCGGCATGTCGTCCGGCGCGCGCTTGACGACGAAGCGAACGCGCGCGAGCGGATCGACCGCGCGATACCCCTCCTCGAGGAGCTCGATCGAGAAGCCGCTCATCGGGCCGTCTTCGCCGCGCTGCGCTCGGGCGGCCTGCAACGCGCGTTGCCACGATTCGGCCTCGACGCAGAACTTCTGAAGGTCCGTCTTGCCGAGCGACGAAACTTCAACGAGCCATCGCATGCGTCCCGCGAAGTTATCACCTCCCGGCAGAGAGGCGACCGCGATTTGCTACTCGGCTCGGAGCCCGTCCGATGGACGCAGACGCGCGGCGTAGAACGCCGGGAAGATGGTCGCCACCAGACATATGAGGATGGCGACAATTCCCGTGATGATGAATTCCGTTGGGCGAACGTTCACGGGCAGCTTCGAGATGAAGTAGACCTTGGGGTCGAGCGGGAAGCCGTACGCCAGTAGAAATTTGCAGGAGATCCACCCGAGGATCAGCCCGAGCGCGGTGCCGACGACGCCGATGATCCCGCCCTGGTACAGGAAGACGCGGAGGATCGCGTCGTCGCTCGCGCCGATCGCCTTGAGGAGCGCGATCTCCTTCTTCTTGTCGAGCACGACCATGATGAGCGTCGCGATCACGGTGAACGCCGCGACGACGATGATGAGCGTGAGCACGACACTCATGGCGATCTGCTGGATGAGCAGCGCCGTGAACAGGCCGTGGTTCAGCTCCCGCCAGTCCATCGTGTGATAGACGCCGTTCGAGAGGATCTTGTCGACGTGCTTCGCGATGTCGGCGGCGTCCTCGATGTCGGCGACCTTCGCCTCGACACCGGTGACGCTGTCGCCCTGTTCGTAGAACGCCTGCGCCTCGTAGAGGTCGGTGTACACGAGCTTCGAGTCGTACTGATCGAAGCCCGCCTCGAAGATGGCGATGACGCGGAACTGCTTCGCGATCGGCGGGCGCGAGCCACTGCCTCCGTAGCTCATCCCGATCTGCGGTGACGTGATCTGCAGGCAATCGCCGAGACCGACCGCGAGTCGCTTCGAGAGCGAGCGTCCGATGACGACGCCCGGCAGCGCCTTCACCTGTTCCGGGCTGCGGCACGGATCCGGGTCGATGACCTCGGGCAAGAAGTCGTCTTCGGGAAGCTCGCTGGCGTAGCCGCCCTGCGGCGTGACGTCGCCTGCGGGATGCAGCTCTGCGGGCGCATCGGCCTTCGCGGTCGCGGTCTTCGCCGGGGCAGCGCTCGAAGGCGCGCCGAGGATCGCATCGAGCGGGTCCGCTGCTGCCGGCTGCGCCGCTCCGGCCTTGTCTTTCTCTTCACCGATGGCGCTCGCGGCGCCGGTCGCGACGAGCGTCGCGAGGTCGGTCGTGCCTGCATCGGCGAGCGCTTCCTTCGCGTTGTCCTCCGCGATCTGGCGCTCGATGGCTTCGAGCAGGCTCAGCGTTCCGGAGCCCGCGTCCGTGGTCTCGTCGAGCGAGCCGGTCTTCCCGGAGGAAGAGCCGGTCGAGAACGAGTCATGCGGATTCTCGGGCGGCTTCGCTCCCGGCTTTCGCATGCCGTCGAGCGACCCCTCCACGATGTGCCGCGGAAGGTCGAGGACCTTCGGCATGAGCTCCGGATCGACCCCCTTCAGGAGGACGCCGGTCGCGGTCCGCTCGCCGTGCGTCACCATCATCGGATTGATGACGAACGGCGCGACCGCGACGACGCCCGGGACGTCCTCGACCTTCTTCATCACGTCGCGGTAGTCGCGGAAGTGCACCGCGTACTTCAGGACGATGACGTGAGCGTTGACGCCGAGGACCTTCTCCCGGAACTGCTCCTGGAAGCCACCAGTCACGCTCATCACGATCGCAAGCGCGGCGACGCCGAGCGCAACGCCGAGCATGGCGAACAGCGTCCCGACGGAGACGAACGCGCGCTTCTTCGAACCGAGGTAGCGGAGAGCGATCTGAAACGGGTAACCCATGGAGACGCAGAGGACGCGAGGGTCGGACTGAAGTGTAAGGTGTGCGTCGAGGGGGGCGAGTCGGACGAGCGCGCCCCGCGCCCATCCGGCCGCAGGCCGCTCCTCTAGCACGGTGCTTGCTCCGCCCATTCCCTTTTTGCTCGCGGTCGTGAGCCAAAAGAGCGCGGGTCGAGCTCCTGTTGTCCCCTTGCGAATCGAGCCGCATCCCACGCGATCCGCGGGCGATCCGGTGGAGGCGGCGGAGCGCCGGATGCGGTGATTGGGTGGGTGGGTGGGTGGTTGGTTGGTCGGTCGGTCGGTCGGGATGGGTTGGCGCGCGTAGAGCTTGCGCCTTCCGGATTTCCCGCGAACCACGTAGATCTGAGTAGATCGTTTCGATCGGCTTCTCGATGTCCGACCGCCAGGACAGATCTGCTCCGCATCTGCTCACGGTCCCGAATGCTCCTTCGGGGACGGGAATGGGCGAGGTCAGTGCGTCGACGCAGATGACGATGGACCCGGTCACGCTCCACGCCGGAGCTCCCGTGGCGCCGCACCCGCGCACCGACGTTTACCTCGGCAAGACGCTCGAAGGGCGTTACGTCGTCGAGTCGCTCCTCGGCGAAGGCGGGATGGGGTTCGTCTACCTCGGCCGACACAAGCTGATCGACAAGCGCGTCGCCATCAAGGTCCTCCGCGGTGACCTCGCGGCCGATCAGGAGATGACCGAGCGCTTCCTCAACGAAGCGCGCGCGGCATCGTCGATCGGCAACCCGCACATCGTCGACATCTCGGACTTCGGTCGTCTGCCGGACGGCGCCGCGTTCTTCGTGATGGAGTTCCTCGACGGGGCGAGCCTGTCGGAGCTCATGAACCAGCTTCGCGTGGTGCCGGTGCCGCGGCTGCTGCACATCGCGAAGCAGATCGCCCGCGGTCTCGCAGCGGCGCATGCGCGCGGCATCGTCCATCGCGATCTCAAGCCCGACAACGTGATGTTGATCACGCGCGGCGACGATAAGGACTTCGTGAAGATCCTCGACTTCGGGATCGCGAAGGTCGGTGGCGAAAACGCTCGCCTCACGCGTGCAGGCAGCGTCTTCGGAACGCCGCACTACATGTCTCCCGAGCAGGCCGCCGGCGTGCCCGTCGATCAGCGCACGGACATCTATTCGCTCGGCGTGATCCTCTACGAGATGGCGTCTGGAAAGGTCCCGTTCGACGCCGACAACTTCATGGGGATCCTCACGCAGCACATGTACAAGGCGCCGGCGCCGATCCGTGCGCTCGTCCCTCAGCCGCAGGACGTGCCGCCGGGGCTCGAGGCCGTCGTGCTGAAGACGCTCTCGAAGAAGGTGGAGCTGCGCTACCAGACGATGGAGGCGCTCGTCTCGGACCTGGACAAGGTCGAGCACGGGATGGTCCCCGATGCCGTGCCCGAGATGATGGCGCGCTCGGGCGGCTTCAACGTCCCGGCCGACTACTTCCGGAATCCGAGCAAGGGCGCTCGGGCCGGCGCGGCCATGGTGCCGGGCAATCCTTTCGGACCAAAGCGGAAGGGGATCCTCCTCGGCGCGGTCGCCGGGGCGATCCTCCTTCTCGGTGTCGTGGGCGCGTTCCTCATCGTGTCGTCGATCCGGACGAACGCGCACGCGACCTCGATGCCGAGCGCGTCGACCGAGATCGTGCCGGCGTCCCAGACGGCGGTGGTGGCGGACCCACCGGTCATCACGGCCACGAAGACGGTGGTGACGGTCACGACCGACCCGGTCGACGCAACCATCGCGCTCGACGACGACAAGAACGATGCGCCCCAGCAGCAGCCGCGGACCGTCCCGGTCGGTGCGGACGAGCGCGTGACGATCCGCGTCGAGCGATCGGGATACAAGACGCTCAAGCACGCGCTCGACGGCAAGAAGCTCGATCCGCACAACCCGCGCGTGGTTCTGCGCCTCGAACGCGACGTCGCCAAGACCCCGTCCGTTCTGCCGAAGGCGGCAGTCACGACGACGAAGCCGTCCCCGACCGGGAGCGCGTCAGCGGCACCGCCTCCCGCGCCGACGCTGACGGTGCGTCCGGCGTGGTGCTCCGTCGAAGACTGGGATCCGTTCCTGAAGAAGTGCGCCAGGAAGGCGCCTGCTCCTTGATCGCGGGCGTGCGCTGGCGCTGAGGCTGAGCGGCACCAGGTCGCGGGGCATGGCCCGCTTATCGCAGCCTCGAGCCCATCATGGGCTGTCGCAACATCGGAATGGCGGTCGCGCTTGCAGTGGCGGCCGTCGTGGCGTGCTCCCCCAGCACCCCCCCCCCCCCCCCCCCCCCGGCG
>JAFAER010000217.1 GCA_023423895.1 Pseudomonadota bacterium | reverse complement strand
ATGGCCAAGCCGAAACGCACGTATCAGCCCCACAACAAGCGCCGCCTCCGTACGCACGGCTTCCTTGCCCGCATGTCCACGCGTGGCGGGGCCAAGGTCCTGGCAAACCGCCGCCGCAAGGGCCGCGCGCGCCTCACCGTCTCGATCTTCAAGAAGTAGCTCACGCTTGCAATCGCGAGCTGACCACGTGAGCTCGTGATCCACTGACGTGGGCTCGTTCAAGTTCGGACGAGAGCGCCGCATTCGCCGTCGCGCCGACTTCGTGCGTGTGCAGTCGAATGGCGAGCGTGCGACGAGCCGGCATTTCGTGCTGCTCGTCTTCCCCCGTGAGCCTCGTGAAGAGGCTCCGGGTGTGGACGAGCCTGCACGTGCCCCTTCCCGTCTCGGGGTCGTCGCCACACGCAAGGTCGGCAATGCCGTGGTGCGCAATCGCATCAAGAGGCTCTGCCGCGAGTGCTTTCGGCTCTGGCCGGGATTCGTCCCGGACGGCATCGATCTGGTCGTGATTGCACGCGAAGGCGCCCACGAGCTCACGCTCGATCGCGTTCGTGACGAATGGTCACGCGCGCGCCCTGTGCTCCTCAAGCGATGTGCAAGCGTGCTCGCCGGCTCTAAGCCCGAAGCGCGTCCGGCCCGCGCTCGTCCGCAGAGGGCCCCGAATTCCTAGGGCTGCACGGGCGAGTCGAAACGTCCGAGCTTTCGGTGCGGTTCTGCTGGCGCGAGCGGTGAAACGGCATCAGATTCGCCCGCACCGATGTCCGTGATGGCGCGCTTCCTCATCGCCCTCGTGCGCGCATACCGGATCGCGGTTTCGCCGTGGCTCGGCAGGTCCTGCCGGTTCGAGCCTTCGTGCTCGCGATACGCTCTCAGCTGCCTCGAGCAGCATGGGGCGATGCGCGGCAGCTTGCTTTCGGTGAAGCGCCTGTGTAAGTGCCACCCGTTTCACCCTGGGGGCTTCGATCCCCCGCCTCCGGCGCGGCGTTCGAAGCATTCGGAGACCGCGTCCGAGGTCGAAAGAGCCGCGTAGGACCACCGCTCCGCAACACGACCCGAAAGAAGCTGAATGGATCGGAACAGTATCCTGCGCGTGCTGGCCATCGCGGCCGCTGTGCTCCTCTTCTGGAAGTTCGGGCTCCCGCTCATCACGGGCGAAGACCAGAAGCCACAGTCGCTGCCCGAGGAGTCGTACGTCAACGCTCCGGGCTTCGTCCCGGACGTCGTCGATGCTCCGGTCGAGCCCGGCAAGCCGAATCAACCTGCAGAGGGAGAGCTGTGCAAGGTCGACGGCAAGCGCTTCGACGCGACGCTCTCGTCGCGCGGCGCGGCCATCGTCAACCTCCATCTCGAGGGCGGCAAGTACGAGGGCATGGACCTCTCGACGACGCCCGATCACGAGCGCTGGCGTTCGCTTCGCACCAGCTTCCGCGGGCCCGACGGCAAAGACCAGATCAAGTACGACCGCGTCCTCTGGAAGCTCGAGCCGTCGACGCCTGAGACGGCGGGCAAGGCCTGCACCTTCACGTACGAGGACGAAGACGTCCGCCTCGTGAAGAACATCAGCGTCGGCGATCGGCCGTTCGAGATGCTCGTCACGACGAACGTGACGAACCTCGCGAAGGAGCCGAAGAAGCACCAGCTCTCGATCGGGACGTTCGCGTTCCGCAAGAACGTCGAGATGAAGGGCAGCCTCGGCCGCCAGTCGCCGTGGATCACCGAGCTCGCGTGCGCGAGCGGCAGCGACGTGGTGCGGAAGAACCGCGACGAGTTCAAGTCCGGCTGGTTCGCCGTGCCGAGCACCGATCGCTATGCCGCGATCAGCACCCAGTACTTCACTCAGGCGCTCATGCCCCTGCCGATGCCCGGCGGCATGACGGAGCTCCCGCGATGCGAGCTGCTCGCCGAGGAGTGGCTCGCGCCGGGGCAGGCGCACGACGCCGACGACGCCGCCGTGATCTTCCACGCGAAGCTCGTCTATCCGGCGAAGGAGCTCCAGCCGCAAGGCTCGATCACGTACAACGACATCGCGTTCTTCGGTCCGAAGGAGCGCAACGTGCTCGCGCAGGCCGGCGGCGGCAACCGTCTCCACGACACCATCAACCTGGGCTTCTTCCGCCCGGTGGCACGTGTCCTCGTCGGCGTTCTCGTCTTCCTCCACGAGAAGGTCACCTTCGGCAACTGGGGCATCGCCATCATCGTGATGACGTTCTGCCTCCGGACGCTCCTGTTCCCGCTCACGTGGAAGTCGATCAAGACGACCATCGCGATGCGGAAGCTGAAGCCGGAGGTCGATTCCTTGAACGAGAAGTTCAAGGACGATCCGCAGGCGAAGAACCTCGCCATGATGGAGCTCTGGAAGAAGCACGGGGTGAACCCGTTCGGCGGGTGCCTCCCGCAGCTCGTCCAGATGCCGGTCTGGTTCGCGATGTACACGACGCTGCAGACGGCGGCCGAGATGTACCACGTGCAGTTTCTCTGGTTCAAAGACCTCTCGGCGCCGGACCCGTACTACATCCTGCCGCTGCTCCTGGGTGCGTTCATGATCATCCAGCAGCGCATCGTGCCCCAGCAGGGCATGGATCCCATGCAGCAGAAGATGATGATGTGGATGATGCCCATCATCTTCACCGTCATGATGTTGTTCCTTCCGGCTGCGCTCGGTGTTTACATGCTGACGAACAGCGTCCTCGGCATCGTCCAGCAGCTCGTCCTCGAGCAGGTGGCGCCACGGTCGAAGGACGGCGACAAGGGAATCGTCGTGAAGCAGAAGGGTGAGAAGCCAGCGGGGGGAGCCAAGAACGAGAAGGCGCTTGGCGATGGCTTCGGAAAGGGAAAAGCTCGTGTCTGATGTAGTGGAACGCGAAGGCGGCGAGGGCGGCCAGAACCAGGGCCCCTCGGACGAGGTGACCGATCCCCAGGCGCTTCGTGCGCTCGGTTTCGTCCAGATGCTCATCGAAAAGATGGACATGGACGCCGAGGTCACGCTCGCCCCCGACGACGGTGAGGGCTCGGCGGACGAGATCCGGCTCGAGATCGAAGGTCCCGATGCGGGTCGCATCATCGGCAAGCGCGGAAGCGTGCTCGAGGCGATCCAGTATCTGACGACGCGCGTCGCTCACAAGCCGGGCGAGCCCCGCAAACACATCGCGGTCGACGCGGAGGGTTACCGAGCCCGCCACGAGGACCAGCTCGCCGAGATGGCGAAGAAGCTCGCACGACGCGTGGCCAAGGAGGGCAAGGTCATCACCTTCGACCCGATGACCGCCCGCGATCGTCGCGTCGTCCACATGGCGCTGAAGGACATCACCGGCGTCCGCACGGAGAGCCACGGCGAAGGCCCCGACCGCCGCGTGCAGATCATCCCCGTGAAGAACTGACCGCCCCTCGGTGGCAGCAACGGAGCCGGTGGAGCGAACGCTTCACCGGCTCTCGTCATTTTGGCTCGGTCCGCGGCGTCCGTTCGGCTTCGATGAAAGCGCCCGACGCATCACCGCAGGTCGTGGAGCACAGCGCCGGTCAGGAGCAGGCGCACGAGGTCGGGCTGCCGGTTCGTTCCTGTCTTGTCGAGGATGCGCTTCAAGTGAGTTCGCGCCGTTTGTTCGGTGCATCCGTGTGCAACGGCGTACTCGGCAAGCGTGCGACCCTCGGCAAGCGCGCTCGCCACCTGTGCCTCGGTCGCGGTGAGACCGTGAATCTTCGCGACGGTGGCGGGCCTCAAACGAATGCGCCGCTGGGGATCATGAAAGATCGCCAGCACGCGGGCGCGGCTCGAAGCCCGCTCCCGGATGGGGCTACGTGGGCGAAGCGCGAAGAGCGTTACCCAGATCGGCTCTCCGTCACCGTTCGTGATCGCGATGGGAGTCGTCGATGCAAGAGCAGCGGAGGCCGGCTGCTTCTCCGCGGAGTCAGCGAGCACGCAGGCCTGTGCGATCGCCGCAGCGAGGCCTCGTGCCTCCGACGCCTTCACGGCAACGAGCTTGCCACGCTCCGTCCGCAGCCCCCTCCGCTCGCGAAGAAGCGCTTCCGCAGCTGCGTTGGCGCAAACGATGCTACCGGCAGGCTCGAGGATCGCGACCGCGGAAGGAAGTACATCGAGGGAGCGACGGAGATCGGCGAGCTCGTGACGCATCGACTGGATGACGTGGCGGAGCCTGGTCATCCGTCGGAGGTGCGGCATGAGCCGCGCCGTGCGCTCGACCTCGCGCGCTCCGAACGCTCCTGCCCGTTCGTCACGAATGAATGCCTGGGACAGCAGCAGATCGTCTCCCACCGGGAAGTTGCCGAACATCGCGTAGAAGGAGCCATCCTGGACGAGCGCGTCATTGAAGATGGCCGAGGCCTCGAAGGCGGCGCGATCGATGTCCAACGTGTCGGTGAGGACGTCACCTGGCCGCAACAGCGCGGCGGCGAAGCGGGGGTCCCGGGCTCGCCAGTACAAGACGTAGTCGTCCCACCGCCCCTGGCTCGGATCGGTGAACCTGTGCTCGACGACGTCGTTCCCCTTCGCCGTCACGAACATCTGCGCCTTGGTCGCGCCGACGTAGGCGACCAGGTGAGCGAGTGCGTCCCGGATTCCCTCGGGCTGGTCGACCGCTTCGTAGATCAGATGAACGACGCGATCATGATCGAGTGAGGGTTTGCTTTCGCGAAACATCGGTCGAGGCAAAACACCCGATCATAGTCACACGGCCGCCTTCTCCTCCAGCCGGTTCGAGACGGGCGGGAGGGCACGGCGTCGACGACACCGCTCGCGACGCGACCCCCTCCACCGGTGCGCCAGCAGTGTCGCGACCCTGGTGGGACAGTAATCGCAAGAGCATCGCAGCCGATACCTCGAATGGGGTACGCGGAGCTGACCGATGCGCCGATACGTTCGACCACCATGGGACGAAGAAATATGCATTCCTTGGGATCGTTCGGTGTGGTCGCGCTGTCGTTCGGAGCGCTCGTCGCTGCCCCCGTCGCGTGCTCGTCGTCGGAGGGCACGAGCGCGGTCGAAGAGCCGGGCGCTGACGCGACATCGGACGACCGAGCCATCGTTGGCGAAGGCGGCGATGGGGCGCCGTCTCCGGATGGAGCGGCACCGGACGTCGCGCTCCAGGATGCAAACACAAGCACACACGTGGTCGTCGGCGCGTCGGGCGGGACGGTCGCGACGAACAGCGGCGTGTCGATCGAGGTCCCTGCGGGCGCGCTGGCGAGCGACGTGACCATCACCGTGGAAGAGATCAGCGGCGCGCCCGTGCCTGCCGGAGCGACGTCCGTCGGGCTGACGATCCAGCTCGGGCCGGAGGGGCAGACGTTCGCGACGCCCGTGAAGGTGACGTTGCCATGGAACGCAAGCTCGGTCCCGGTGGTCATCGCCCACGCGCCGCGTGGCGGCGCAACCTGGACGCCCCTGTCCGAGGGAGCGGGCTCCGACGCGACGCACGTGTGGGCGACGACCAGCAGCTTTTCGTGGTTCCAGCCGGTGTACTACCAGGGCTCGCCCGATGCGCCGATCGTGCTCGCGAACGAGTACCCGGTCTCACCGAACGCGGTGGCCCTCGGATCGACCAACGAGGTCCATCTGAGGGGCACCGGCTTTCGCACGGACACGGTGGTCACGCTGTTCAAGGACGGCGTGACGACGGCAACCGTCCCGGAGGTCACGCTCACAACGGATGGTCTGACGTTCATCCTGCCAACAGCGTTCACCAACGCGACCGGCCTCATCTCGATCCAGGCGAAGAACCCGCAGGCCGCCGTCGGTGACGCGACGGCGATCTACGCGATCGCCACGCCCGTGCTCACCGGCTCGTCGCCCACGTCCGTCGCCGTGACGCAGGCGAATCCGGGCGACCCCTATGAGCTCGATCCGTTCACGGTCACCGTCACGGCGACCGATCTGCCGGACAACTTCGCGCTCTGCCGCGAACAAGTCTCCAGGAACATCGGAGGCGGCTTGTCCGCGCCCGCCTCGACCGGCGGGCTCAGCAAGACCGCGGGCGGCTTCTCGTTCGTCGTCAGCGAGATCCAGCTTGCCGGTACCCACAACGTCACCCTCTGGTGTGGCGGCGTGTCGAGCAACGACGTGAGCCTCACCTTCAACGTCACGCCGTAGGCCCAGCCCCGTCCGGCTCCCGACGGATGAGCCACGTCTGACCCGCGAAGGAGACCTAAAAGGAGACCGAAGGAGAGCGCCAGGATCACAAGGTGCGTCCTATTTCGCGCGAGGAACGGAAGCGCGTTGGCCATCGTGCACCGAGCCCCATAGGGTGCGGGCATGATCAAAAATGGGCTCCTTGTCGCTTCCCTCGCCGTTCTGGCCGGCGCCCTCACCGGGGCTGCAGGGTGCGGGATCGACGTCACGGGCGCCCAAGTGAGCTCGACCGACGCGGGGACGACCGACGCCTCCGACGCAGAGGCGGGCGCCACGTCCCCGACGAACGAGCATCCGATCACCGTGACCGTCGCCGGTCTCGTCGGAAGCGGTCTCGTCCTCACGAACAATGGAGGCGACGATCTCGCCGTCACGGCAGCAGCGGGCGGCTCGGTCAAGGCGACGTTCTCGAAAAAGGTGCCGAGCGGGGAGACCTTCGACGTGGCCGTGAAGACCCAGCCTGCCGGGCCACCCCAGCGGTGCGTCGTCAGGGGCGGCGCCGGAACGGTCGTGGCGGGCGAGGTGACGACCGTGACGGTCAACTGCACCAACCTGCACACCGTCGGCGGCTCGGTGTCCGGCCTGAAGGGAAGTGGTCTCGTCCTCCAGAACAACGCGGGGGACGACACCAACGTCAACGTCGACGGAACGTTCGCGTTCCCGACGCTCATGGTCACAGGGCAGGACTATGCCGTCACCGTCAAGACGAACCCAGAGACGCCCTGGCAGACCTGCGTCGTCGGCAACGGCACCGGCAAGGTCGCGTCCGACGACGTGACGTCGGTGACGGTGACTTGCGCGACGCACGAGCACACGGTCGGCGGCTCGATCTCCGGCCTCACCGGCAGCGGACTGGTGCTCCAGCTGAATGGGGCGGCGACCGTCGCGCCCGCGTCTGGCGATACGTCGTTCGTCTTCGGAGCGATCGACAGTGGAACCAACTACACCGTGAGCGTTCTCGACCAGCCAACGGGTCCCTCGCAGACGTGCAGCCTGACGGACGCGAGCGGCGTCGTCGGCGGCGCCGACATCACGAACGTCAAGGTGGCGTGCGAGACCAACACGTTCAAGACGCGCGTGGCGGTGACGGGTCTCAGCGGTACCGGGCTCGTCGTCCAGAACAACGGCGGTGACGATCTCGTCATCGATGCCTCCGGCACCCATGAGTTCGCCACGAGCGTCACCAGCGGCGCTTCGTACCTCGTCAAGATCAAGACGCTGCCGACACCTGCGGGCGAAGACTGTCAGGTGACGTCAGGTTCCGGAACGGTCACCGATGCGGCCGTCACCGCCGTCGTCAGGTGCACTTCCCGGTACCGGGTGTTCGTGACGAGCACCACGTACGACGGAAACCTGGGTGGACTTGCCGGGGCCGACGCGAAGTGCCAAGAGCGCGCGGATGCGGAGGGGCTCTCGGGAAACTTCAGAGCTTGGTTGAGCGCCGCGACCGGCTCGCCCTCGACGCGGTTCACGCGATCGACGGAGGCCCCCTACGTGCTCGTCGACGGTACCGTGATCGCCGACAACTACGCGGCGCTCACGAGCGGCTCGCTCTCGCACCCGATCAATCAGACCGAGACGGGCGGCGCCCCGCCCATCGAACCGATCTTCAACCGCGCGGTCGTGTGGTCCGGCACGAACGAGAGCGGCGACCTCCAATGGGCCGAACACACCTGTGCGGACTGGACGAGCTCGGACAGCCTCGGACAGGCCGTTCTCGGAAATCCCGTCGTAGCAACCAATTGGAGCTTTTCCTGGGGTGGCAGCTCCTGCGATCGGATGCGGCCACTCTACTGCTTCGAGCAGTGAGGGCTCTCGCCTTCCCGGCTCGAGCTTTCCCGCCCGACTTCGAGCCCGACCTCACCCTCCCCTCACCTTTCGAACGCGGTCGTGTTCGAAATACCTACACGCGGAACGCTTCCTGCGGCACGGTGCGCGCGTGCAGTTGTTCCGCTATCGCGAGGACCGGCTTCCGGTCCTCCTGATCACCGCGCTGTTCGCATGCGACGTCCTCGTTTACGCGTTCGTCGACTCAGCGCCGTGGCTCTTGGTCTGGATGGTTCTGGGCATCGGCCCGAAGGGCGCAGTCTGCGCGTTCAACCATCACCATCAGCACCTGAGCGTCTTCCGCGTGACGCTCCTCAACCGCGCGCTCGAGGTCATGTACGGCCTGCAGACCGGCATCATGAGCCACGGATGGGTGCTCCATCATTCGCTGGGACACCACGTGAACTACCTCGATCAGCGAACCGATGAATCGCGCTGGCGACGCGACGACGGAACGCGCATGAACGAGCTCGAATACTCCCTGGTGGTGGGGGCTACCGCGTACGGGCGCGTGCTGCAGGTCGCCCGACGTACCGGGAAGTACCTGGGCATCTTCGTGGCCATGAGCGTGCTCACGCTGTCCATCGTGGCGGCCCTCGTCGCGTGGCGGCCAGTCCCGGGGCTCGTCGTCTTCCTCACGCCGATGGTCGTCATGCTCTTCTACACGGCGTGGGCGACGTACACCCATCACGCGGGCAAGCAGACGAGCAGCCATTTCGTTGCGTCGAACAACATCCTGCACCGCGGATACAACATCATCACGGGCAACCTCGGCTACCACACGGCGCACCACTACCGGCCGGGCGTCCACTGGTCGCTCTTGCCCGCGCTGCACGACAGCATCGCGCACAAGATCCCCGCCGACTGCTACGTGAGCCCAGGGCTCCCCTGGAACCTGAAGCAGGAGGTCGTCGGGCCGCCGCCGGGGATGCCCTTTGCGCCGGGCTCGAGCACCGCCCCTGACTGCGAGCCCACCCTGCGGACGGCCAAAGCTTTCGCGCAGACCTCGGTCGTCTAGCGCGAACCGCCTCGCCGCCTCAGCGCAGGCGAGCGCTCGTCTTGGTCGCCCGCTCACACTCTGCGATTCGCTCGAGGAGCAGCGCCTGTTCTTTCGCGTTCCTCGTCATCGTCATCGCGCGTTCGAGCTCGGCACGAGCTTCGTCGTAGCGTCCGAGCTTCGCGAGCAGATCGGCGCGGACGCTGGGGAGGAAGTGATAACCCTCGAGCGCGCCGTCGCGCACGAGGGCGTCGATCACCTCGAGGCCGGCGGCGGGTCCGAACGCCATCGAGAGCGCCACGGCGCGATTCAGCTCCACGACGGGCGACGGCGCCACCGCGGCGAGCGCAGCATAGAGGAGGGCGATGCGCGCCCAGTCCGTCTCCCCCGCCGTTCGAGCACGGGCATGGCACGCAGCGATCGCGGCTTGCAGCGCATACGGCCCGCGCATGCCACCGAGCTCCTCGGCGCGTTCGAGCGCGGCAAGGCCGCGGCGGATGAGGACCTGATCCCACTGCGAGCGATCCTGGTCGAGCATGAGCACGGGCTCACCGTTCGAGCGGATGCGCGCACGCGCGCGCGATGCCTGGATCTCCATCAGCGCGACGAGCCCGTGCACCTCGGGCTCGTTCGGAGAGAGCTCGGCGAGAATGCGGCCGAGACGGAGGGCGTCCTCGCAGAGCCCGGGACGCATCCAGTCGTCGCCCGCCGTCGCCGAATAACCTTCGTTGAACACCAGGTAGATGACCTCGAGCACCGAGGCCAGGCGCGCCTGCAGCTCTTCACCACGCGGCACCTCGAAGGGAACACGCTGCTCGGCGAGCGTCCGTTTCGCACGAACGATGCGCTGCGCGACGGTGGGCTCCGGCACGAGGAACGCACGCGCGATCTCCTCGGTGGTCAGGCCTCCGAGCAAGCGGAGCGTGAGCGCCACCCGCGCCTCGCCGGAGAGGACCGGATGACACGCGATGAAGAGCAGGCGGAGGAGATCGTCGCCGACCTCGTCGTCGAGCGCGGCATCGAGGTCGGGGACATCGAGCTCCTCGGCCTCGAGCTCGCGTCCAATCTCCTCGTGTTTGCGCTCCTGGAGCTTGCCGCGACGGAGCACATCGATCGCCCGACGTTTCGCGGTGGCCATGAGCCAAGCGCCGGGGTTCTGAGGGACGCCCGACGAAGGCCATGTCTCGAGCGCTGCAACGAGCGCGTCTTGCGCCAGCTCCTCGGCGAGCCCCACGTCGCGGACGATGCGCGTGAGACCGGCGATGAGCCTCGGCGACTCGATCCTCCAGACGGCGTCGATCGCCCGCTTGGTGTCGCTCTGCACGGTCGTCGATCAGAGCATCTCCGACGCGGGGCGCCCAGTCGTCTCTCGAACGATCGCGGTCTCAGCGGCGCGGGGTGTAGTAACGCGCGAGCCAGCGCGAAAGGCCGTCGAGCCCAGGATAGAGCGTGCGCTCGGTGACGTTCGCCTGGTCGAGTCGATCGCGCACCTCCCACTTGAGCTCGGCGGGGATGACGATCTTCCGAACGAGCTCGGGGTGCCGCTCCATCCAGCCGGTCATCTTCGTCTTGTGAGGCGTGAGCGAGAAGAGCGCATACTGGCTGACGATTCGATCGTCGAGTGACGGCGGCTCGAGAAAGACCACGAACTCGTCGCCGAGGGAGTCGAGGTCCTTCAACGTCGGCGCGCCACGAGCAAGCATCTCGGTCGTGAAGACGTTGGCGCCGTCTTCATCGAGGATCTGGCTGAGCCGCGCAGGGAGCTGCTTCCGCGCGCCCACGTAATCGACCGCCCACACGACGCCGTCCTTCTCGAAGCACGAGCCGTCCTCGGTGGCGAAGTGCAGCGCGACGTACGGCGAGAACGTCCAGTCGAGCAGGCGCGTCGGCAATCCATGGTGCTGCGCGACGGAGAGCCAGCTCCACACCGAATCGTCGTCCACCGTCGCGAGGCGCCGTGCATACCGGCGAAAGGTCCGCAGCATCGGCTCTTCGAGCTGCGTGGCTTCTGGTCCCATGCGAGACAGCCCGAAGCCGAGCTCGAACGACGTGTCTTTCATGCCGCGAAACGCGAACCGCGAACGATGGCGCTTGAGCGTGGGATCCCAGCTCTCCTCGTAGAGGGCCGCGTCGAGCTCGGACCAGCTGTGGCATCGAATCTCACGCATCGATGCGTACGCTGCAGGAAGCGTACGCATCGGCGCGAGCGCGAGCATTCAGGAGGCGGGAAACTCCATGACCTCGCGGACCTCGATCGTTCCGTCGAGGGCCCCCGGGCAACGTGAGGCCCATTCGATCGCGTCTTCCTTCGACTTCACCTGGATGAGGTAGTAGCCGCCGACCACTTCCTTCGCCTCGGCGAACGGACCGTCGGTGACGCTGCGTTTCCCGTCTCGGACCGTCACCCGGCTGCCCCGGCTGCTCGGGAGAAGCGCGTCGCCGGCGAGCAGGACGCCCGCCTTCTGCAGGTCCTGGGTGTACTTCTCCCAGGCCGCAAACGCCTGCGCTTCCTCGCCGGGCGGCGCGCAGCGGGCTTCCGCTTCGTCGCCGGTGATCAAGATCATGTACCGCATGGTCATCTCCTCTGTTTGCTGGGGTGAGCCTGTCGTGAGCGAGCCAACTCTTCGCCCTACTGCCGCGACGAACGACCTCGCCCGCGATCGACACGGGCCGCGCTCTTTTTTCCGCGCGCATGCCCGGAGCACAGCAGCTGAGCCGAGCTCAGCCGTAGAGACCACGGAGGTCGACCGGCCCGTCGAGCGGCGGGCGCTGCATCCTTCCGAGCGGTGCTCGGCGCGCCCAGGGCGGTGCGAGGCGGCCCGAGGCGTCGTCCTCGTCGCTGCCGACGACGGTGATCGACCTCGCTAGTGGGGCGAGCACGCGCGCGGCATCGGCCTCCGTCGGAGAGGACACGACGTGCACGTGCCGATACGCGGGGCACGGGATCATCGGTGCCGCCGGCGGCGCGATCCCGATGGCATGGTGCGGTCCGACGAGCACACGGCACGCGTAGGTCATCGTCGCGATGTACCGGTCGCTCGCGGCTCGCTCCTCGGCGGGCAAAGGTCCGCGCGGGACGACGCGCTCGAGCCGTTCGAGCTCGTCGTGGAGCGCCTCGGCGAACGCGTCGGCTCGATCCGGAGCTCCTTCGACGAGCACGATCCGCGGGCTCAGACACCCACGCTGATCGAAGACCACGACGTCCTCCGCCAACGCGCTTGCCGACGCAGCGACGTCCGCCCGGGTGGAGATCCATGCGATGCCCAGCCCCGACCCATGCCCGACGACGCGGACGCCGGATCGAGCGCGCGCGCGCACGTCGGCGATCGTACTGTCGTGCCCGTAGATGTGGATCTCGCCGTGCTCGAAGCCGGCAACGTCGAACCCCTCGTCCAGGCGCACCTCGGGCGCCGAGATCTCCTCGACGAGCGCACGCGCAAAGGCTGGATCGCGACGCGAAGGGCGGACGACGACGTCGGACGAGGCCGCGCGCGCGAGGGCAACGGCGCGAAGAGCTCCGACGAACACGTTGGCCGAAAGGATCACCGCCACGCGCGTGGCGTCGCCCGCATGCAGGACGAGGCTGCGGAGCTCATCGTCGCTCGGACCGAGCTCGAGGTGCTTGTCCAGCGCTAGCTCGACCCCAGCTGCCGAGAGCCCCGTCGACTCGACAATGGCGTCGACGAGCTCGGTTCTGCGCTCGACGACGGCACGCGCCGCGCGAACGAGGCTGCGAACGTCCTCGATCCGACTCTCGACCGTACGTGTCATCTCGAGCGGGTGATTCTAGTCCGCGCGACGGAGGAGCGTCGCACCAGCCTCAGTTGCGGCCGAGCAGCTCGTCGATCGCGATCGAGCACCCGCGCGGCGGCGCTCCCGGGAGCCGCCCGAGGAGCTCGAAGCCGCCGGCGCGAAGGCGCCGGACGCGGTCTTGCGTGAGGATGGCAACGGCGCTGTCGATGTTCATGAGGTCGACGATCTTCGCGATGCCGACCTCGCCTTCGGGCACGGGCGCCAGCGTCTCTGGATCGACCGGGATGACGCGAGCCCACGCCGGCTCTGCATAGGTGCCATGGGGCGAGTTGCTCTCGAACAACGTCCGCTCGTAGAACTGGCTCGAGAGCTCGGTCATCCCGTACTCGGCGATGATGGCGCGCTCCTCGATCCCGAAGATGCGGGCGAGCTCCGCGCGAAGACGTTCTGGCGCGACCTCACGGCTCTTGCCTTTGAAGCCGCCGGTCTGCATCACCCGCGATCCCGCGGGGAGCTCGAACGTCATGTCTCCCACCGCGTCGAGCAGGTGCACGAGCGCGAACGACGTCGCGAGCACGAGCATCGGCTGATCCTTCGCGAGCGCGTACGCAACGCGCGAGTCGAACGTGCCGATGTCGAGGACGTCGTCATCGACGAGCCACGTCTCCTCTTCGGAGGCAGGCTCGCCGAACGCACGCACGAAGCTCGCGCACATGTGGCCGAGCGACGAGTCGGGCGCTGCGCTCGGGGAAGGACCGAGGACGACGACCGGGACCCGTCGGTCGAGATCGCGCGCGAGCCACTTCCGTCCGAAGGCGACCGCCGCGGCCTCGTAGGTCGACGGATCGCGCATCACATGCGAACCGCGTGCGCCCACGGTCGTACCGCTGGTGCGGAACGTCACGGCGTCATGCACATCGTCGAAGGTGGCGACGCGCGTCAGCTTGAACGCATCGGTGGGCACGGCCGGGATGTCCTCCGAACGCACGAGCAGGTTCGGATCGATCCCGCGCGCGCGACACAGCCGCGCATAGCCAGGAGCGTGCTCGGCTTGGTAGCGGGCGAGCTCGGAGGCGAACGCGTCGAAGTCGGGCGCGGGCTCCTCGCGCTCGAACGCGTCGACGAAGGTCCGCGCGCGCGCATGCAGGGCTGAGCTCCGCTCCAGGTCCACGATGCCGTGCACCCTACCGCGAGGCTTCCACCCAGGCGAGCGCTGTCGAAGGCGACGCGAGACCGATGGGTGAGGATGATGACGGAGAGCTCCGTCACCACCCCATCGTTCGGATCGGCTGCGCCGCCAGGACCGTGCCCGACGACGGGGGCGGCGGCGCGGCGCGGCGCGCTCGTGACGAGGCCGTGGATGGAGACTCGGTCGCGTCGCTCCTCGCCGGCCGCGGCTTCGCCACTCCGGCCTTGGGCCTCTTCTCGGTCGATGCGGACGTCGATGTGGCTCGCGATGCCGGGCGTGCGGCGCCCCCCCGTCCAGAGCTCATACCCACATTGTAAGCAGCTTGTGTACCCACATGCGTCTCGACGGAACCATTGGGCATTCTCGGCGCTGGCCCCCCCACATTCCCCAGGAGGACCGGGATCATTCGATCCCCTCCCCGTACCCGCGGTTTGCGCGAGACGGGACGCTACGCCGATGGCGCGGCCGGCCGTGTGCGGACGATCTCGGCGAGCGACGCCGCAAACGCGGACAGCAGCCCGGGCTCGATCGTCAGCGGCGGCGAGAGCGTGAGCGTGCTGCCCGCGACGCCCCCCGTGAGCACGATGAAGCCGCGCACGAGCAGGGCGCGTGAGACCGCGAGCGCCTCGGCCGCATCGCCGAGCGTGATCCCGACCATCAAGCCGGTGCCGTGAACGCGGACGCGCTCTCCGCACGTGGTCCGAAGCTCGGCGCGCCAGGCGTCGCCGACCGTGCGCGCGCGACGCGCGAGATCGCGCGAGCGGATCGTCTCGATCGTCGCGAGCGCCGCCGCGCACGCCGGAGGCGAGCCGAAATGCGTCCCCGTGTGGATCCGCGATCCGCCGTGGCCTCCCCACGCGTCCATCACACGCGCGCGTCCGACACACGCCGAGATGGGAACGCCGCCCCCGAGCCCCTTACCGAGACAGAGCACGTCCGGCACGACGGGATCGCTCGCGAGCATCCCGCCTGTTCGTCCCATGCCGGTCCAGATCTCGTCGACGACGAGCAGCGCGCCCGCTTCATCGGCGAGCGAACGGAGCGCCGGCAGAAAGGACGCGGGCGGAACGACGCAGCCACCACGCCCGAGGATCGGCTCCACGACGATCGCGCCCACGTCCCCTTTCGCGAGCTCGGCGCGGACGGACGTGAGGCTCGCATCGAGACCGGCCTCGCTCTCCGGATACGCGACGAACGAGACCGGCACGCCGAGATGCGGCTCGAAAGGCTCGCGAAACGATGGCGCGAAGCCGAGCGCGGCCAGCGGTCCGTACGAGAGCCCGTGATAGCTGCCGTGGAACGCGACGACGCGAGGCTTGCCCGTGGCGAGCAGCGCCGTTTTGAGCGCGCAGGTCACCGCGTCCGCTCCGGACAGGCCGAGCATCACGCGCGCGCCAGGCTCGGGAAAGAGGGCGGCGATCGCCTCGCACGCGCGGACCTTCGCATCGGACGCGTAGACGTCGCCGAGCGCAAGCGTGAGCTCGTCGGCCGTGCGTCGTGCCGCGTCGGTCGCTTCGTTGGGTCCATGACCGAGGACGAGCGCGCCGAACCCCGCCGTGAGATCGACGTAGCGGTTACCGTCGACGTCGAGGACGTTCGCTCCCCTGCCCTGGGCGTACACGATCGGCGCTTGATCCTCGCCCGAGCGCGCCGCACGAGCCTGCCTCCGTGCGTCGAACGCCGGAGACTCGACCGCGCCCATGCGAGCGGCAAGCTCTCGCGAGCGCGGGCCCGGCGGCGGAACGACGATCGACGGCAGGTCCTGTCCGGTGGTCACACCGGGTCAATACCAGATCAGGCCATGACGCGGTTGCGACCGCCGCGCTTCGCCTCGTACAGCTTCGCATCGGCGTTGCGGATGAGATCGAGCGCCGTCTTGTCGCTGTCGGCGAGCGTGGCGACGCCGACGGAGATCGTCACCGGGATCATGTCGCCCTGGAAGACGAACCGGCTCGACTCGATCTTCTCGCGCAGGCCCTCGGCGAGCGCGCGGGCGCCTTCGAGGTTCGTCTCCGGGAGAACGATCGCGAACTCCTCACCGCCGTAGCGCGCGAAGACCTCGTCCCGACGGATGCGTCCCTGCACGATGCGCGCGAGCTCCTTCAGCACGAAGTCGCCCGCGAGGTGACCGTGGTGGTCGTTGATCTTCTTGAAGTGATCGATGTCGAACATCAAGAATGCGAGCTCGCGTGCGTGACGCCGCGCGCGGATGATCTCCTTCTCGAGGGCCTCCAGCAGGTAGCGCTTCACGTGCGCCTGCGTGAGACCGTCGATGATCGTCATCCGATAGATCTCTTCGTGGTACTGCGCCTCGACGTCGGCGCCGGAGAGATACTTGAAGATCGTGGGGCCGACCTTGATGCGGTCGCCGTTGGCGAGGCCGAACTCGCGGCTGATCTGCTCGTCGTTGACGTAGGTGCCGTTCGTCGACCCGTCGTCGACGGCCCACCACACGTTGCCTCGCTGCTCGAGATGCGCGTGCCGACGTGACACGCTGTCGCCCTCGAGGACGATGTGATTCTCCGCGCCGCGCCCGACGCGCACGGGCGTGAAGTCGAGCACGAAGCGCTTGCCGAGAAGCGTCGGCTCCTTCGTGTAGATCACGACGATGCAGTCATTGCTCCGCGGAGCACCGTCCTGCACCTCGCCGGCGGGCTTCTGGACGATGGTCGTGACGCGCGTCTTCTCGTCCAGCTCGCTCACGTCTCGCTCACGCGGAAAAAGGAAGGCATTTGAGGGTGTACGACCGTCAACCTTCCATCGGAGACTATTGCCGAACCATCGAGAGGGTCAAGGCACCCCATGTAGGCGCGGTGCGTACGGGACCGAGCTCGACCACAAGGCTGCGAGCGCTTCCAGGACCGGCGGTGGCAGTGGGATGTCGGCCGCTTCCAGGATTCCGACGGGAACGCCGAGAGATAGCCGGCCGCGCTGGAGGCGAAGCGCACACTTGGCGGTGCCGATCCAGGCATCGACCGGGGCCGTCCGCAGCCTCCCGGCGACCCCCGCAACGGAACCGTGGTCGGCCACGGAGAGCACCTCTTTCGGCCGGATCCCGGCGGCCGCGAGCGCACGGACGAGCCGGTCGGGTCGAGCCATCGCCGTGAACAGCCCTACGGACGCGGTCCGGAGCGAGCCGAGCGGGGCCGCGGCGCCGGAGGGCCAGCGAACGGCGGCGGGCATCGCGTCGACCGCGACGACGTGATCGGCATGCGCGAGGAGCACCTCGCGCGGGGCGCGAAGATCCCCTGCGGGCGGAAGGCGCCCGCTGCCCCAGGGACGATTGGCGTCGACGGCGAGGAGCGAGACCGATCGCTCACGCGAGCGCCCGCGGATGCCGATCGGCCCGTCGAGCACGATCGCGTCGACGGCCGGCGACAGCTGCACGGCATGATCGATCGCGGCCTGCCGAGTCGGCCCGACGACGACGGGAACGTCCAGGTTTCGTGCCGCGAGCTCGCGCGCGCAGACGAGCGCCTCGTCGCCGACCTCCTCGAGCGCGTCTTCCGGCGAGACGACGCGCGGCGTTCGCGGCGCGGCCCGATACGCATGGCCGACGAGCGCGACGCTCGCCCCGCGTGACGCGAGCGCAAACGCACACGCGAGCGCCACGCGCGTCTTCCCCGAGCCGCCGAGCGTCGATCCGCCGACGCAGACGAGCGCGATGTCCGACGGAACGAACGCCGGTCGGACGAGCCCCCGCGCCGCGACGGGCGCCAGCGCGGTCGCGAGCGCTCGGGACACGAGGCCGTCCCAGCGCCCCGTCTCGAGCGCGCGTGCGGCTTCGCGGGAGAGCGACACGCGCCGCACGCTACCACGTACGACGGTGTCGACCGGTGCGATCGCATGCGCGAGGCGATGCTCTTTGTTCTGCTCTGGCTCCCTGCTCGGCCCCGTCGTGGCTACTATCGCCGGCCATGAACTACGTGCATCTCGGGCGAACGGGCCTCAAGGTCAGTCAGCTCTGTCTCGGGACGATGAACTTCGGCCCTCAGACGTCCGAAGCCGACTCGTTCAAGATCATGGATCGGGCCCTCGAGACGGGCATCAACTTCTTCGACACGGCGAACGTCTACGGGTGGAAGAAGGGCGAAGGCTGGACCGAGCAGATCGTGGGCCGCTGGTTCGCCCAGGGCGGCGGCCGTCGCGAGAAGGTCGTGCTCGCGACGAAGGTGTACGGGACGATGGGCGACTGGCCCAACCAGTCCCGGCTGTCCGCGCTGCACATCATCCGCGCCTGCGAGGACTCGCTCCGCCGCATGAAGACGGACGTGATCGACCTCTACCAGATGCACCACGTCGATCGAGCGACGCCGTGGGACGAGATCTGGCAGGCGATGGAGACGCTCGTCCGCCAAGGCAAGGTGATCTACGTCGGCTCCTCCAACTTCGCGGGCTGGCACATCGCCCAGGCGAGCGAGAAGGCGCGAGCGCGCGGCTTCCTCGGCCTCGTCTCCGAGCAGAGCCTCTACAACCTCATCGATCGTACGGTCGAGCTCGAGGTCATCCCCGCGTGCAAGGAGTACGGGCTTGGTCTCATTCCGTGGAGCCCGCTCAAAGGCGGCATCCTCGGCGGCGTCCTCAAGAAGGCGGCGGAGGGTCGCCGCTCGAGCGACCTGGCGCAGAAGACGATCGCAAAACACGGCCCCGCGCTCGAGAAGTACGAGGCGCTCTGCGAAAAGATCGGGATCCCGCCGGCAGACGTCGCCCTCGCCTGGCTGCTCGCCAATCCGATCGTCACGGCGCCCATCGTCGGACCGCGCACGATGGAGCAACTCGAAGGCGCGTTGCGGGCGCTCGAGCGCAAGCTGGACGACGCCACGCTGAAGGAGCTCGACGCGCTGTTCCCGGGGCCTGGCGGCCCGGCTCCCGAAGCCTACGCGTGGTGAGCTCGGTTTCCCCCGGATGCGCTAAGCTCCCGCCGGTGAGACGGGCATCTTCCTTCGTGTCTGCGGCGGTGCTCGCCGCCGTCGTCGCTTCCACGCCGCTCGCGCGCGCGAACGGCCGCTTCCCCGAGTCGAACCAGATCGTCTTCGCGGAGCACGATCCGAACATCATCCTCTTGCGGGTGACGTTCGGGCTCCTCGTCTCGCGCGACCACGGCAAGACGTTCGGCTGGGTCTGCGAGCAGTCGATCGGGTTCAGCGGCGTCGAAGATCCGATGTACACGGTCACCCCCTCGAACACGATCGTCGGGACGACCTTCAACGGCATCACCGTCTCGCGCGACGGCGCATGTGGATGGAGCTTCGTCGGCGGTGACCTCGAGAAGCAGGTCTTCATCGACCTGACGACCAACCCGAAGGACAAGAAGAACATCGTCGTCTTCGCGTCGAGCTACGACTACCAGGACGACGCCGGGACCACGCTCTTCCGCTCCAAGCTCTGGGAGACGAAGGACGAGGGGCAGACGTTCCAGGACCTCGGGCCAACGCTCGATCCCAGGCTCCTCGGCTACACGGTCGATCTGGCCGCGAGCGATCCGAACCGCATCTACGTCACGGGCGTCGCCGATCCGGGCGAGAAGCAGGTTCGCGGCGTCCTCCTGGTGTCGAAGGACCACGGCCAGACGTGGACCTCGGAGCAGGTCCCGATGCTCGAGAGCGAGCGGCAGCTCTACATCGCTGCCGTCGACCCGAACGACGCCGAGCGCGTCTATCTGCGCACGTACTCGAACCAGGCCAACAGCCCCACGCGGATCATCCTGCGAGAAGCCAACGCCGAGGCGGGAACGGCCCCGACGTATCGCACCATCTTCGAGGGAGACGGAGCCCTCGCGGGCTTCGCGCTCTCGCCCGACTCGAGCAAGGTCTACGTCGGCGGCCCGTTCGACGGGCTCCACGTCGCCAGCACGCAGGACTTTCAGTTCTCTCGCAAGTCGAACATCGAGATCCAATGCCTCGCGTACAACGCGGACGGCCTCTGGGCGTGCTCGAACGAGCAGAGCGGCTTCATCGCCGGCCTCTCGACGGACGACGGGGCCACGTTCGAGCCGCGGCTTCGGTTCTGTGACATCGGCGGGCCTCTCGCCAGTTGCGGAGCGGGCACTCCGACGAACGCGCTGTGCTCGCCGGCCTGGCCTGCCCAGAAGTCACTGATCGGTTGCGGTCCCGCGCCGGCGCCCAGCAGTGACGGCGGCTTCGACGCGGGCGGCTTCCCCGAGCCGGCACCCCCGCCGAAGAACTGCGATTGCCACGCGTCGCCCGCCGGCCCCTGGGGCGCCTGCGTCAGCCTCGTCGGCATCGCGGCGGCGCTCGTCCGCCGGAGCCGCCGACGGCGCTGACGTCGCGCGCAGTCCTCAGTTCCCGCCTGCGTCGGAGGCGCCGGAAGATCCCGACGACGCGCCTTGCTCGCCGGACGTCGGAGGCCCATCGGCCATGTCGTCGTTCGGACCGCGCGACTCTTGGTCGTTCTTCGAATCGTCGTCCGGCGGCGCGCTCGGTGGCAACGGCTGGGGGTTGAGGCTCGGCCCGGGCTCGTTCTCCGCGACGCAGCCCACGACCGCGTCCGCCGCCACGGCGCAGGCGACGAGGAGCGTCAACACGTGAAGCCTTCTCCGCCGCGGCACGGCGCTCCGTCGTTCGTTCATCCCAAAGCCGCCGCGTGCAAACACGGGTCCATGCGGAAGAGCTTGTGGTGACACGCCGCCGAGCCGAGGTTGCGCCACGAGTTGTGCCGAAGTGAGTCGCGGTAGGCACATCCCCGTACCCCGGTGAAATCCCGCGACGAGGGTCGCCCCTCACGCGAGCCGAAGAGGCAACACGTCCACTGGCCGAACCAACCCCCAAGCCGGGCGCGAGGAGGCGAAACGACGAAGCCCGCGCCGTCCGGCGTGTTCCGCCGGCCCAGCACGGGCTCATCTCGCCTTCTTCGGCATGGCCGCCCGCGAGCGCGGGCCGCGTTGGTCGATCAGACCTCGAAGTCGGCCTTCTCGAGGATCTCGCGAACGCGCCAGAGGAAGCTGTTCGCCGCGACGCCGTCGACGACGCGGTGGTCGTAGCTGAGCGCCATGTACATCACCGGGTGGATGGCCATCTGGTCCTCACCCGTGGCGCCCTCGACGACGACGACGCGCTTCTTGATCTCACCCATGCGGAGGATGCCGACGTTGGGCTGGTTGATGATCGCACCGCCGAACAGGTTCCCCTTGAGGCCGGGGTTCGAGACGCTGAAGGTCGCGCCGGAGAGGTCGTCGATCGTGATCTTGCCGGTCCTCGCACGCGACGCGAGGTCGTCGATCGAGCGGACGATGCCGCGGATGCCGAGCTCGTCGGCGCGGCGGACGACGGGAACGACGAGTCCGTCCGGAGAGTCGACCGCGACGCCGATGTTGACGTCCTTGTGGACGACGTACGCGTCGGAGAGGACGCGCGCGTTCATCGTCGGGTTCTCACGAAGCGCCCGCGCCACCGCGACGGTGACGAAGGCGAGCATCGTGAGGCTCATGCCTTCCTTCTTGTAGCGATCCTTGTTCGCCTCGCGCAGCTTGGACGCAGCGTAGAGATCGCACTCGGCCACCGTCACGACGTGCGGCGAGACGAGCTTCGAGTAGACCATGTGATCGGCCGTGATGCGCCGACGGCGCGTGAACGGCACGACCTTGTCGCCCTGCTTCTCGCGATAAGCCGGCAGCTTGAAGGAGCCGAAGCCGACGCCGGGGATCGGCGGGACGAAGCCGCCCCCCTGATTGACGAGCTGCTGGACCTGAGCCGCGTCGCCGCCACGGGAGACCGTGCGCGGCGCCTCGATTTGCGCGCGAACGGCCGGAGACATCGGGGGCTCCGTGCGCGGGGGAACCTCGTTCACCGCACGCATCACGTCGTCACGGGTGATGCGGCCGTGCTCGCCAGAGCCGCGGACATCACGGAGATCGATGCCCTGCTCCAGCGCCGCGCGGCGGGTCGACGGAGCTGCGAGCGGCTTCGCGCCGCCGGCGCCGGCCTGGCCCGAGGGCGGAACGGGCTCAGCCGTCTTCGTGGCGATGTTCGGCGATGCCGGATGCGGCGCAGCCTCGTTCGAGCCAGCCGCGGCCGTCGCGGTCTCGTCGATCTGGCAGATGACCGTGCGAACGGGGACGACGTCACCCTCGTTCGCAAGAAGCTTGACCACGCGGCCACCCGCGGGTGCCGGGAGCTCGCTGTCCGCCTTGTCCGTCGCGATCTCTGCGATGGACTGATCTTTGGCGACCATGTCGCCCTCTTTGACCAGCCACTTCGAGATCGTCCCTTCCGTCACGCTCTCGCCGAGCTGAGGCACCTGTACGTCGATCATCGCGGCGCCAACCTACTCTAGGGATGGGGGACTCCGCAACGCGCTGTGGGACTGAAGCGCGCATCTTCCTTCAGGATCTTCTCCGGGCTCGATTCCCCGTGCGCAGGCCGCGTTTTCGGGCGTTCGCTCGGAATGCCGGAGCCGCCGCCGAGCGTTCACACGAGCTCGCTCCCGGCTCCGACGAGCCCGCGACGGCAACGTCCGCCAGCCCCTCAGGCTCGACGCCGCAGCGAGGCCACGAAGTAGCCGTCCGTTCCGTGCTCGTGCGGCAGGAGGCGAAGGGTCGTGCCTCCTTCGCCGGCGAGCGCGATTGCCGCAGCGGCCTCGAACGGCGCGGACTCGAGACCGGCAGCGTCGAGCGCGCCCGCGAGCACGTCTTCCGCCTCCTCGCGTAGGACGCTACACACCGCATAGACGACGCGACCGCCAGGCTTCACGAGCGTCGCTGCGCGCTCGAGGATGGCGCGCTGGAGTCGCGACAGCTCGGCCACGTCCGCCGCCGAGCGTCGGAGCGCGAGCTCGGGTCGCCGGCGGATGGTCCCCGTACCCGAACACGGCGCGTCGATGAGGATCCGATCGTAGCTGCTCGGCTCCGCTCCACCCGTTCCGAGCGACCAGTCCACCGCGAACGTGTTTCGTGGACCGCAATCGATGCGCGACAGCTCGCGTGTCAGGCGATCGAGCTTCTTCGGATGAACGTCGGCGGCGTCGACGGCGCCGCTCGCGCCCACGGCTCGAGCGAGCAGCCCCGTCTTGTTCCCGCGCCCCGCACAGGCATCGAGGACGATGTCTCCCGGGCGCGCGCCGAGCGCGAGCGCGACGAGCTGCGAGCCCTCTTCTTGTGGCGTCCAGGCGCCGCCGTCGTAGCCGGGCAGGTCGACGATCTTGCCTGCCGAGCGGGCGAGCACGGCATGCGGCGACACGCGTCCCGGCTCGAAGCTGCCGTGCGGGCGCGCCTCACGAAACCGTGCGAGCCAGGCATCACGCTGGGTCGGGTCCTCGATCCGGATCCCGAGCGGCGGTGCACCTTCGTGCGAAGAGAGCAGCGCGAACGCGGCATCCTTCCCGATCGCGTGCTCGACCGATCGACGGAGCGCGACGTCGGTGGACTCGTACACTGCACGGCCGAGCTCGTCGGACGTCGGGCGCGGCTCGGACGCGACCTTCCGCAATACCGCGTTCGCGAAGCCGGCGACCTGCGCGCCCTTCGAGGAGCGGATGGCGGTGACGGCTTCGCTCACGGCCGCGAACGCCGGCACGCGCGTCAGCACGAAGATCTGGTACGCCGCCACCGCGAGGTGGGCGCGCACGATCGGGTCGAGCTTCTCGACGCCGCGCTTCGCATAGCGATTGATGCGCGCCTCGAGCCACCCGAAGAGGCGTAGCGTTCCGTAGACGAGCTCCGTGGCGAGCGCGCGATCCCGAGCGTCGAGCTGAACCGCACGCTCGAGCTCCGCGTCGAGCGCTGCAGCCGCGAACGCCTTTTCGGCGATGACACGCGCGATGACGGTTCCGGCAACGGTTCGTGCGCTCGGTACGAGCATGGCCGCCACGCGTAGCACGCGCTCGGTTGCGCCTGGAAGGCCATGCGCCGCGGCCCCGACGAATCTCGGGCCCCGCCGCCGATCACTCCACGTAGAGCCGGAGGCGCGGCGGCGGACGGAAGGTCGTGCTCTCGAAGTCGTACGGCTGGATGTGCACGACCGCCTTCTCGCAGACGCCAAGCTGCAGCCCGCCGCCGTTCGCCTTCGTCAGGCCGGGACAGAACGGGCTGCCTCCGGCCTCCGGGCTCGCGTAACCGCCGGCGCCGTTCGTTCCTTCCGCGACGACGAACGCGCAGCCGAGCCGCTCGTTGTCGTTCGCGGGGATCGTCGGGCGACGGTAGAACGTGAGGAACGCGTCGCCGCCGGTGATGGTGCTGCAGTCGGCCCACGCCGAGAGCGTGATCGGGACGCCGGCGGTGTTCTGCACCACGGCGTAGCGGCCCGGCTGGAGGACGTCCGTGTAGAGCGGCGCGGTCTGGCAGGAGCCCGCGCTGGCCCAGCGGGACATGAGGCCGGTCGCGTTGAAGTTCGTCGAGAGCGTCGTCAGCGTGCCGACCGGGCCGAGCGCGAAGCTCACGCCGGTCGTGTCACACCCGACGCTGAGATGGGCGGCCTGGCTCGTGCCGCCTCCGGGCGCAGGGTTGGTGACGGTGATCGCCACGGTGCCGGGGTTCAGCAGGTGATTCGCCGGGATCGTCGCGTTGATCTGCCCGCCGTTCACGTACGTCGAGCTGACGATCTGGCCGTTGCTCCGGACGGAGCTGCCAGCGACGAAGCCGCTACCGAAGATGCTGACCGCCGTGTCCGGCGCGCCGGCGACGACCGCCGACGGGTTGAACGAGGAGACCGTGGGAACGCCGTTGGCGACGGTGAACGGCAAGGCCGAGGAGGTCCCGCCGCCGGGCGCCGGATTGACGACGCGCACGGAGATGGTCGTCGCGCTCGCGAGCTGTGCGGCGCTGAGCGTCGCCTTCACGTGGGTGCTGTCCACGAACGTCGTGGCGGCGGGTGCGTTGTCGAACGTGATCTGCGAGGTGACGAAGAAGCCGACGCCCGTGACCGTGACCTGCGTCGGACCGGAGCCCGCAGCCGTCGTGCTCGGCGAAAGCGACGTCGCCGAAGGCGCCGGGTATTGCACCTTGAAGACGACCGGCGCGCTGAGGCCGCCGCCCGGAGGCGGGTTCTGGACCGCGATCGGGAAGTCGCCGGCTGCCGTGAGCGACGATGCGGGGACCTGCGCCTTCAGCTTCGTGGCGCTCTCGAACGTCGTCGGAAGAGAGGTGCCGTTGAAGACGACGGTGCTTCCATTCACGAAGCCGCCGCCGTTCACCGTCATCTCGAAGGCCGCTGACGCAACGAACGCCGCCGACGGATTGATGTTCTGGATCGCCGCGCTCGGGTTGCTGATCGTGAACGCGATTGGCGACGAAGTGCCGCCTCCCGGAGCCGGATTGACGACCGTGACCGGCACGCTGCCCGACGTCGAGAGCAGCCCCGTCGGGATGGTCGCCGTGAGCTCGGTGCTGCTCACGAGCGTCGTCGCGAGATCGGTCATGCCGAAGACGATCTTGGCCCCCGGGACGAACGCAGAGCCGGTGACCTCGAGCTCCGTCGAGCCGGTGCCCGCGAGGACGGACAGCGGCGACAGCGCCGTGAGCTGCGGCTCCGGGTTGACGACGGAGAACGCGACCTCTTTGCTCGCGCCGCCTCCGGGCGGAGCGGTGCCGACGGAGATCCGGAGCGTCCGCACGCTGGTGAGCTTGCCGGACGGGATCGTCGCTCGGAGCTCCGTCACGCTGATGAACGTCGTCGCGAGCGGTGCGCCGTCGAGCTGCACGATCGAGCGCGGTACGAAGTTGTTGCCGGTGACGATGATCGAAGGCCCCACCGAGCCGACGGTCGCCGAGCTCGGCGCAACCGCATCGACCTCGGGCGCGGACGCCTCGTCGGGGTTCTTCGGCTTCGGCTTGTCGTCGATGTTCGGGAGCGGCTCGGTCGGCTCGGCGGTCGTGGACGTGCCCGCGTCCGCATCCAGCATCAACGCTCGCGGCTCACCCTCGGCGCAGCCGCCGAAGGCGAGCAGGCAGGAAAGGACGAGGAAGACACAGACGACGAGCGAAGAGCGAAGCCTTTGCATGGGTGGCGACGCGAAGCGCGGAAGGCCGGGCTTCGGCGCTCGCGCTATGCCACACGGTGTGTGGGTGCGCCATGCAGACCGCAGCGTTTCAGATTCTGAGACGCAACCGATGCTCTTGGGCCGCGTGCCGCGGCACCATCCAGGAGCGCCTCAATTCACCATTTCGCGCACTTGCAGAACGATCGCGTCCCAGTGGACCTTCCGCGACACGTCGTTCTTGAAGGCGACGAGCATCAGGACGGCGAGGACGCTGATTCCGAAGAGGCTCGAGAGCGCGCGGGCGCGAACGCTGACCGGCCGGCGCCGAACCCACTCGATGAAGAAGAGGAGCAGGTGCCCTCCGTCCAGCACCGGGATCGGCAGGAGGTTGATGAGGCCGAGGTTCACGCTCGTGACGGCCATCGCCCAGACGAAGTAGGTGGTGCCTCGCGCGCCCGCGTCACCAGCAACGTCGTAGAGTGTGATCGGACCACTGACCGTGGCGAGGCTCACGCGCCCCTGCGCGATGCGAACGAAACCGACCACGATGAACTTGATCGCGTTCATCGTCTCCTCGAACCCGCGGCGCACGGCATAAAGCGCCGGATGCGGATTCGGAACGAGCTTGCTGGCGATGCGCGGCTGCCAGTGGGTGGTGCGGAAGACGTAACGCTCGTAGTGCTGTCCGAGCTCGTCGTCCCAGCGCTCCTTCCGTAGCTGGAAGGTGCCGCTCATGCGCTCACCGTCGCGGGTCCACACGAGCTCGTGCACGCGGTTCGGCTCGCGCAGGAGCGTTCCGACCATCGTCGTGTCGTCGAGCGCGTGTCCGCCACGACGCTCCACTTTCCACATCTGCTGCGGGACGCCGTTCAGATGCGTGATGCGGTCGCCGGGGCGAAGCCCCATCTTCTGCTCGCTCGAGCCCTCCGGCACGAACGCGACGTACATCTCGACGCCCTCGATGCCGGTCCGGTCGAACACGTCTTTCGCGCGGCCCTCGGGATCGCCGTCGCGGACGACCGCGCCTTCCTGGCGCGGCCGCGGCGCGAGCGAGGCGATCCCCGTCTCGAGCACGGCGAAATCGCACAGTCCGCCGAGGCCTTGGGGCACGGACACGGGCCGGACGTACGTGAGGACGACGTTGTCGCCGCGGTTCTGCGAGAGCAGCTTCTGCAGCTCGACGAACGTCTCGACCTTGCGCCCGTTCACGGCGGTGATGCGGTCGAACGTGCGGAGCCCCGCACGCCATGCGGGCGAATCCGTGCGCGGGATGCCGATCACGGGCGCGGCGAACGTCGGCGCGATGCCGACGCGCCCGACGTGCTCGAACAACTCGAGCTCGCTCGGCTCGACGACCTCGACCTCGACGTTCGGCGTGACGGTGACGTCCACGGTCTTGCCGTCGCGATCGAGCGTGACCTGCATGGGCAGGCCCGCCTTCTTCGCGAACGCCTTCTGCACCTCGGGGAAGCTCGCGACGGGCTCGCCGTCGATCGCGGTGATCACGTCGCCGGGGAAGAGCTTGCCGTCTGCGGGCTTGCCCGGGAACACGGCACCGACGGTGGGCGGCAGGAACTCTTTGTCCTCGAGATAGACCGACGTGTAGAGGGCGACCGGGAAGACGAGGTTCATCGCCGGGCCGGCGAGGACGATCACGACACGCTTCCAGAGCGGCTGCGCCTCGAACGTGCGGTGCTTCTCCTCCGGCAGGATCGGCTGCTCCGCCTTTCCCTCTTCGAGCATCTTCACGAAGCCGCCGAACGGGAGGAGCCCGACGCAGTATTCGGTCTCCTTGCCGCGGACCTTCAGCACCTTCGGCCCGAAGCCGATGGAGAACGTCAGCACCTTCACCCCGAAGAGCTTCGCGAACGCGAAATGCCCGAACTCGTGGATGAAGATGAGGATGCTGATGA
>JAFAER010000134.1 GCA_023423895.1 Pseudomonadota bacterium | reverse complement strand
CCACGACTCGTCGCGCGTAGGGGCTCGCATCTTCTTCGCGAGCCTCGACATCGTTGCGCCGCTTGAAGCGGAGGCGAAGATGCGCCGGGGTGGCCGACGTGTTGGAGACGACGAAGACGTAGCAGCCAGTCGGGAGCGCGTCGGGGAACCATGTCGAGCCGGTCAGGAGGAATCGACAGCCGGCGATGCTCTGCTGCTGCACGAGCTTCTTCGGATCGCACGGGTCGACGGCGACCGTAGCGTCCAGATACGACCCCGCGCCGACTTCGTCACCGCCGTCGACCACGGCTGGCGCGAGGAAGTCGGACCGCTCGTCGGAGCTGCACGCGCTGGCGCACAGTCCGACCGACCCGAACACCGCGCCCGCCACAAGCAGATTCGTCCGGCGCATCGTTCGCACAATCTAGCACTCGCCCGCAGTGAGCTCTGCCATTGGCCTTGTTTTTTTTGCGTCTCCACATACGCTGGAGCCCGACGTTTCGTCGAATACGACTGAAAGGGGTGAGTCGACATGAACGCGAGAAGCATCTTCGGTACGGCGGTGGGGATCCTTGCCGGGCTTAGCGTCATCACTGCGGCGACGGACGCTAGCGCTGATCCGGTCGGCAACCCCGGAACGTTCGACTTCATCATCACCCCGGGAACCGACTCCGCATTCTGGTTCGGGTCGTCGAGCGCCCTCATGGAGCTCGCCCCCACAAACGGCTACTTCTTCACTGCGGATCTCGACAGCGATGGAGTCGTTTCCGGTGTCTCGTCGTCTCTCCCTGTCGCGACGTACACGGTCGCAGGCACACCTGGCGTCACCGCGCAGCTCATCCTGCAAGGATCGTCGGAAGGCGAGGTCAGCGTTCCCGATCGATTGCTCGACTTCTACAGCATGCGAGCGCGCGTCCGATTCACTTGGCCATCGGGTGGCAGCGCGACGTCGTGCACCACCGGCGTCTTCGAGATCGATCTCTCCACGGACAACTGGGACCCCCTGTGGGGCGTCTGCACGATACCGTACGACGAATCGACGGGAGAGTTCTGCATGGCGGCCTCCGATTTCGTCGTCCCAGCGCTTGGGCCGATGGCGTGCGGCGGCAAGGGGGATGATCTGAACACGTACTTCGATCTCGGTCGCTCAAGCGGCAGCTACATGCAGATCCTGCTCGGATACACGGATCCTCCGATCACGCAGTGAGAGCCTCGTGTCTCGAACGTCCGGTGCTCGGCAACGTCACCATGCCCTCGGAGGTCATTGCCTGAGCGCCGGCGCCTCCTCGAACGTGGCAACTCACGAGAACGAGCTCGTCCACCATCCTCGGCATGCACTGACGCGCCTGGCTCACGCAGCGGGGGCTGGGCCGTCACGCCAGTCCCTCTGAGCAGCAGTCTTCGCGCTGGCGTGCTCGCGGTGCTCGACGTCCCCCCCACCGCACCTCCGACAGCAGTGGGTGGGGCGTGGAGAGCGGCGCGCGCAACGGCTCGAACAGAGGATCCGGAATGCTCGAGCGCGAAGCCGAGACTGCGTCGCCCGGACGGCTGTGTGCCGGGCGCGCTCGCGAGCGACGCGCTTCCCTCGAGCGCGGGCACACGCCTCGTCATCGGTGGCGCAGAACGCGCGAGGGTCGCGCGAGAAGAGGCTACACGGTTGGCGATGCCCCGCTCGCCCATCTACTTCGTGGATGGAGGAGACGGTTCGTGCTCCCTCCGCGACCACGTCGCCGGCTCCATCCCCAATGGCGCCTTCCGTCCCGCCCCCTTCCCGCTGATCAGCGTGCCCTTGTCTGCCACGAGCGGTGCATCCTCGAGCTCGAACGGTAGGGGCTTGCGCGCGTCGCTGCAGCAAGCGCCCGCATGCGAGCGGCTTCACCGCTCAGAGCTGGCCGCTCGCGAGGACCAGCTCGTCCTCCACCTTCGTCGTGAACGGCGGCGCCTGGCTCATGCCGAGAACGCGCTGATACACGACCTCCCAGGCGACATCGGGCCCGACCTCGAGCTCGAGTCTGCGCACCTCACCCGAGGCGAGCCGCTCGTCGCGGGACTCGAACCGAACGACCTGGCCGTCGTCGGCATGTCGCGCGCGAAAGGACCGGCCGAGCGGCCGCTCGACGAGCCCGCGAGCCGTCTTCACCCGCACGAGGAGCCGCCGAAAGAGATCGCCGGTCGGCATGGCATGGCCGACGTGCAACGCCTCGAGGGTGAGCACGATGCGCGAGGCGTTCGCACGAATCGCGTCGACCCGCAGCGCTGACCGGAGCACGTCCGGCTCGCGCGACACCGCGACGCGATGGTCACCGGCGGGCATGTGACAAGCGGCGCAGGACTGTCCGCGCTCGGGTGACGCGGCATGCTCACTCATCGTCTTTTGCATGAGGCCAGCGGCGCCGAGCGCGCTCGCGCCGGGGAAAGCGAATTCATGGCAAGCAGCGCAAGAGCGTGACCCGAAGTCGTCCACACGCGTGATCGCGTGTGGAGCGTACGATGACGCACACGACGACGTCGTGCCCGCTCCACTCAGGATCGGGCCATCCGAATTCGGGCGGTGACATGTGACGCACGTCACTCCATGCGTCTGCGCGAAAACGTCTGGCTCCGAATCGGGCACACTTTCGGGCGCATGACACGATCGGCAGAACGCTGCCGGCTCGATCGCATAGCCGCGCTGGAAGGACGGATCGGAGAACGCTGCGGCGTGCAGCGAGCGGTCGTGCTCGCGAGCGACCGCGACGTGGCACGTTCGGCAGGCTTGATCGTCGCGCTCGCGGTCGCCTCGGCGGTAGGCATTCGTGGCCGGCCCTGGCAGAGGTCCGCGCTGCGCACCGAACGCTGCCGCCGAGACGACGACGACCGCCGCGACGACTCGCGACGTCTTCACGGGATGACGATCGGCTCTTGCGGGCGGCCGCGCCGGAGGAGCACGGGAACAGCGGGCCCGCGATCCCATATCGCCGGATTGCCGCCACACTTCGCCCATACCCAGACATCGTCTGGCTCGCGAACGGCAATCGAGGTTGGACTGCACTCGATAGCGCCCTTCTCTTTCGCGGTCGCGACGCGAAAGCCGCCGGCTGCGTTCTTCACGATGCGCGGGAGCGGAACCTTCTCCGTTTTGCCTCCGGCGTCGAGCCGAACGAGATCGTAGCGCTCACCACTCTCGCCGACACACTCGCGAATGCCATAGATCGCGTCGCCCACGGGCCGCGCGTGGTCGAGCGAGCAGAACTCGTTGCCGCTGAAAGATCGCACGCGCGGCTTGCCGTCGTCGCCGACGGTGAAGGTCGAGAGCGCGCTCGGCTTCCAGCCCTCCGAGAGCACGTGTGGGCCTGGGCTGACGAGCGCAGCCCCCCCGCGCTCGAGCACTCGCGAGCTGTAGAGCTCGAGCCAAAGCGTCCCATCGCCCTCGGTCGTTCGGATCAGCGTTCGCTTGGCGCCGTCCTTCGTGAGGCGGAGCAGGTGGACGCCGCTCGTCCCGGCGAATTCGTCCGGCTTCTTCATCGGGAGAGCGACGGTGCCGAGCAGGGACAACGTCCTGCCGTCCGACTCGGCGGTCCACGCCAGGAAGTCCTTGGGAATCGGAAGGCCGGGATCCGAAACGGACCCGTCGGGAGCGAGATACGAGAGCGACGTCGCCACCTCACCCGGCAACAAGAACGGCGCCGCATTGAACTGGATGGCAGAGGACATCACGACCGCGCCCTCGCCCCACGCAACGAAGGCATGCGGGAACCACGACATCCCGAGCGGCTTCGCTTCGGTCCACGTCCCGGGGCCCTCGTCGGAGTGATAGACGAACAGGGTCGGCTCCGGTGAGTCCATCCGGCCCTCGACGTTCTTCGTGCGCAGCGCGTAGAGTCGCGGCCATGCACCGACGACGTGCATCGAATGCACACCGGGCTTGTACGGGAGCTTTGCGAGGATATCGGGCCCTTTCACGAGCGGGCCGTCTCCATCTGCGAATGCATCCACGTTGAGCCCGGACAGCCAGAATCGTTTCCCGATTGCCTGCGCCCAGAGAATGCGCGAGTTGTACGTTCTGCCGAGCGCCACGACTTCGAGCTTGTCGGAGGCGAGCGGAATGGGCGGAGGCTCCGAGGCACCGGGCGGCACGGACGCATCGACGGGGCCGTGTTCCTGGAGACCGAAGCGCGCCCCACCGTCACTGCGCGCTCGAGGATCGAGGGCCGTCGGGGCGGTCGAGAGTGACGCACCGGCGTCCTCTGCTTGCGCCGCCGCCGGGCTCGAGCGGCCTTTGCAACCGCTCAGCGCGAGCAGATTCACGACCGAGAGCGCCAGTGCCGGTGCCAGCAGAGCGAATGTCCGTTGCAGCATGCACGAGCGAGGAGACTGGAACCTCGCCAGCCCGTCAACGCTGGTCGACCGACACGTAAGTGCGCGCTTCACGCTGACGTCTTGCAGCATTCGTGAAGCGCGATGAAGTCTTCGATGACGGTGCGTAGAAAGAGCGTGATAGCGTTCGTGACCTTTACCCAAAACTCGATGAAGACCTCCACGACCTCCTCTCCTCGGTTCGCTCGTTCGAGTCCCCCCTCCCGCCTCGCCAGAGTGTCGGCGGGGCTCGTCGCGTTCGTCGCCGCATCGGCCCCGCTGGTTGCACGCGCGGAGGCGGACACGTTCGGGGTCGGCAACGGGCGAGACGGAGCGTTGACGGTCAACAGCCCGGGGACGGTCATCAATGCGTACACGGGGGTCTCGGCGTCCGCCGCTGCCGGTGCGACCAGCATCACCGTGGCGTCGACTCAGGGCTTTGCGGTTGGACAGCTCGTTCTCTTCCTCCGGACGACGGGGATCTCTCCCATCCCAGTTTCGGGAAGCCAGAGCACGGTCGATCTGAGTGCTCAGGACACCGGCCGCTGGGAGCTTGCCCGGCTCACCTCGCTGACGGCGACACAGCTTCGTTTCCAGAGGCCGCTCACGCAGGCCGTTTCGACCATGACGCAGGTCGTGACGGTTCCCGAGTACACGACCGTGACGATCAACGCGTCAGGCACGGTCGCCGCTCGGCCCTGGAACGGCACGACGGGCGGGATCGTCGCGTTCCTCGCGACGGGCGCCGTGCAGAACAACGGCTCGATTCACGCGGACGGCTCGGGCTTCCGCGGCGGCATCCGCGCGATCGGAGACGGCGACTTCGGTTGCGCCCACCTCGACCAGCCCGCTCCGGGCGGTGCAGCCAAGGGCGAGGGAGTCGCGCCCTCACGCTACGGCGCGACGGGTTACGGCAACGTGGCCAACGCGGGCGGCGGCGGCATCTGCCACGACTCCGGCGGCGGCGGCGGCAGCAACGGAGGCCAAGGTGGAAAGGGCGGGCGCACCTGGACGGAGGATGGATCGCGCGACGTCGGCGGTCGTGGCGGCGCAGTGCTCACCTTCGATGCTCTGACGCGCCTCCTTCCCGGCGGCGGTGGCGGGGCTGGCTACGGCGCGGACGACGTGGCCGGCAGCGGCGGCGCGGGAGGCGGCATCGTCTTCGTGCGCGCGGCATCGCTGAGCTCGCCCGGACGCATCACCGCCGACGGTAGCTCCGGAGGCAACGCCGAGAACGACGGGGCGGGTGGTGCGGGTGCGGGCGGAACGATCTACCTGCGCGTCACGGGAACGCTCGCGTGCGGCGCGACCAGCGTGAGCGCGCGCGGCGGCGCGGGAGGGTCGCCGAGCTTCCCCGAGCACGGAACGGGCGGCGGAGGTGGAGGTGGCGTCGCGCTCCTCCAAGGCAACACCGTGCAGTGCGTCCCTGCCGTTGGCGGAGGTGTGCCGGGAACGCAGTCCTCCGCTGCGGCTCCCGACGGCCTCGCCTACGGCGCGACGAGCGGCAGCACGGGCCGGACCGTGTCTCTCGCAGGACCGCTGCCTTCGCCAGCGCAACCCACGGGCCTCGTCCCTGCAAACGGCAGCACAACGAACAACGCGCGTCCGCCCATCACGGGCAACGCGACGGCGAATGCGACGATCATCGTCTCGCTCGACGGCGTCGAGCTCGGGCGGACGACAGCAGCCGCAAACGGCAGCTTCAGCTTCACGCCCTCGGCCGACATCGCCGAGGGAGCGCACGTCGTCTCCGTCGCGGCCGAGGTCCAGGCGATTCGCAGCCAGCCCACGAGCGTCACCGTCACGTTCGATCGGACGGCGCCGAACACGACGATCACGGCGACCCCTGCCACGCTGACGAATGCCCCGAACGCGACGTTCACTTTCGTCTCGAACGAAGCGGGCGCATCGTTCGAGTGCGACCTCGACAGCGGTGGCTTCGCCGCGTGCACGAGTCCGGTCGCGTACACGGGGCTCGCCGATGGCGGCCACACGTTCCTGGTCCGCGCAACGGACGCGGCTGGCAACATAGATCCCACGCCGGCGTCCCACGCGTGGCAGATCGATCGAACCGCGCCCGACATCACGGTCGGCGACAAACCTGCGTCCTCGACGAACGCGACGAACGCGACGTTCTCCTTCTCGAGCGAGAACGGCGCGACGTTCGAGTGCAGGCTCGATGCGGCCGCATTCGCGGGGTGCACGAGCCCGGTCACGTTCGACAACATCGCCGAAGGCGCACACACGTTCGAGGTGCGCGCGATGGACGCGGCCGGTAACGTCAGCCCTCCGGCCAGTCATGCGTGGCAGATCGACCGGACGGCACCCGACACCACGATCGATCAGAAGCCCGCAAACCCGACCGCCGCGACGAACGCGACGTTCTCCTTCTCGAGCGAGAACGGCGCGACGTTCGAGTGCAGGCTCGATGCCGCCGCATTCGCGGCGTGCACGAGCCCGGTCACGTTCGACGGCCTCGCCGAAGGCAGCCACACATTCGAGGTGCGGGCGACCGACGCCGTCGGCAATGTCGACAGCACGCCAGCGAGCTACACGTGGGACATCGCTCGTCCGCCGGTCGACGCCGGCACCGACGCATCGACGGGAGTGGACGCATCGACGGGAGACGATGCCGGGAGCGACGTCGAGCCCGGGTCGGACAACGACGACGACGACGGTGATGTGCCTGTGCCTGTGCCTTCGCCGGAGGAGACGCCGACCATCGACGACGGCACATCATCGGGCTGCACTGTGCGCGCACTCGGAGCGAGCGAGCCGAGCGGTCTCGCCCTTCTCGGTTTCGGCCTCGCCGTCTGGTTCCGCCGCCGCCGCCGGTGAGGCACGATTCGCGCAGCGAGGTGGCGGACCACGAGGTACCGCCACCGAGCCTGCCCCTTCACGACCCCGAGGTCTGAGCTCAGAGCTGACGCTCTACGACGGCGTATCCGCAGACGCGCTTCGGCGCGAGCGACGCGAAGCGTTTGACGGCCTCGACCGTCTCGTCGTGGCCGCCGAACACGACGAGGCGCGTCTTCCCCTCGATCGCGGACTCGCCAACCTTGATCGACGCGCCCGCGTCGTCGAGCTTCGCGCGGAGTGCCTCGATCGTCGTTCCCTCCGGGAAGAGCAGGTAGCTCGTGTAGCAAGCCGACGCGGACGGCGCGATCTTCAGCGGCAGGCTCTTCAAGATGCGGGCTCGCTGAACGGGGAACGAGGGGAGGCGCGCAACCGGCGAGCGCGCCTTCGTCGAGAGGATGAACCCTTCGCGCTCGACGCTCGCGAGGACGAGGACGTCTTCACCGACCGCATCGACGATGCGTGCGGTCATCGTCTTCGCTCCCGGAGCGCGTAGCGCTTGATCCGTCGGCGGCGCGGCGACCTTGACGAAGTGTGCGGAGCTCTCGGTGATCGACGGCGCGGAATAGAACTCGTCGTCGAGGGGGTCGTCCGGCGCGAGAGGGAGACGGACCTCGCTCCACGTCTGGTCGGCGGCGCGCTTCATCACCCGGCCGGAGCGCCCGTGATCGATGACCACCGCCCAGAGCGCTCCGTCCGGCGAGCGGGACAGCGATCCGAATCGCTCGTTGCGGAAGGGCGTCGAGCTCGCCCACTCCTTGCCATTCCATGTCTCGAGGTCGTCGCCCACGGCGACGTAGAGCTCATTCGCGCTCGCGGCGAACGCAACCACCTCATCCGGGTTCTCGCCCTGGGTCGATCGCGAGGCGAACCACTCGACCTTTGCCTGGGTCGCGCCGGGCGCGTACCGCAGGACGCCCACGCGCCGCTCGTCTGCGGCGCCGCACTTCTCGACGGTGATGACGAGCGCTCCGTCGGGGGCGGCGCTCATCGCATTGGGACAGACGCCGGGAGGAAGGGTCGGCGGTGGTGCCTTGCCCGCGAGCACCGCGACGCGCGCGGGCCTGAGGTCCCATGTGTTCTGCTCGTACTCCGAGCCCTTCGGATACGCGGAGCTGTTCGGGACCTCGTACGCGGTGCAGGACAATGCGAGGACACTTCCGTCGCGCGAGACCGCGCTCCAGAAGCCCACGTCGTTCCCATGGGGCACGAAGCCCTTCGGCCCTAGCTTGTACGAAACGAGACGTGGTCCGGTGCCCGACGTCTCCGTCTCGTCGGTGATCATGCTCGCCGTCGAATCGGACCAGACCCAGCGGCGCCCTCGGACGTCCATCGTCACGCCGCCGCTCTCGAGGTCGGACGACGTCTCGAGCCCACGGCTGACGAGCTCGACGGAGAGCGGGCCCGGGCCGTCCGCGCTCGCGCGCGCATACTCCGACGCGACGACGAGCCCGCCCCCACGGAGGCGCTGCAGGAGCGGCAGCGCATTGGCAAGGTTCCTCCCACCGCCGAGCTGCGGAGCGATCTGCGTTCGGGCGATGATGCTGAACGGACTGGAGGCCACGGCCGCGCGAGCGCCCGCGTCCGTCGTGCCGCCGACCGAGGCGTCGGGCTCGGGAGTCGGCTTGCGCGGGGCCTCGTTCGCCCGCGAGCACGCTGTCACGAAGAGGAGGCCAACGAGGGCCGTCGCGCGGGAGGTCACGGCGAAAGCCTAACATCTGCGCGCGACGATCCGCGTGGCCACTCGACCGGTGCAGCTTCTGCGCATTCACTGGACCGGCACGAGCGGCGTCGTGACGAGCTGCCGTTGCGCCATGCCGCCCGGATACGCGTAGCTGGCGTAGCTGTCCCAGCCCCAGATCGTGGCGGTGAACGGACCGGCGCTCCGCATTCGCTGGAGGCCGCTCTGACAGACCTTGTCGCCGAATTTGGCGCCGGGCCCACGGGCTCGCGTGAGATCGACGCGCGTGAATTCGTACTCGCCACGCGTTCCGATCGGCTTGAAGTCGGTCAGATCGCCGGCGCATTCGAGCCAGACCGGCTCGAACTCACCTTTCCTCGTCTTCTGGCGCACGACGACGAGCGACGTCTCCGCGTAGGTCGGATCTGCGTAGAAGCTGTACGAGCTCAGATATTGCCCCGCCGGAACGACGTTGACGAACTCCGGATCGCCGATGCCCCCGAGCGGATCGCCGGCGCTCATGTAGCCCGCGAGGTAGACGGGATGTTCCGCGTCCTGGGTGCGGACGACGAACGGTTCCCCGACCCCCGAGGTGAAGATCACCGACTCACCGGCGGACATCGCGACCGGGGCGCCGGGCGGAACGGCAGGATCGTAGTCGAGGCGGGTTCCGTCTCGGGCGGCGACGATCCGGTAATACATCGTCTCTCCCTCGGAGTTGGTGCGCGGCCGGTACCCGACGCCGACGTATTCGCGGCCCCACTGCTCGAAGGATGGGAGCTGCTGATTGGCCGCCTCGCAAGCAGCTTTCGTCGCCGGGATGTTCATGCACGCGTGACCGCCGAACACCGTGGTCGGCTTGGTCGACGTGACGAAGCTTCCGGTGAGCTCGCGCCCCTGGACGAGCTGGAGAACCTGGCCCTTGTCCAGGTGGTACGTGACCGGAGCTCGGGCGATGGTACCGGCGACGCCGATCCCGTTCTGGAGGTCCTCGGTCGGGTCGATCGTCACCTCGGTATCGTCCTCGGAGGCGACGACCTGCGCCGCGGGCACCCCCGATTGCGCAGCCTCCCAGGCATTGACGATCACGTGTTCCTTCCCCCAGTTCGGAACGGGGTAGAGGAGCGTCGCGGACGGCATGAAGCTCGCGGCTCCGCCCCACGGGTACACTGCGACGACGCTCGCCGGCACGTTCGCCTCGAGACGCAAGGACGTGTTGATGCGCGTGCCGCCGCCGAAGTCGGCTCGTAGCGCGGGAACGACGCCCGCCGGGCAGGCGATGTAGTGGTTTTCGTTGACCGAGTCTGACGCGCGAACGAGCCCCGTTCGATCGAGGACGAAGAGCACCGCGCTCTCACCCGCCGGGATGGGACCTTCGAGCGGCAGGAGCGATGCGCTGCCCGGGGTCGTCCGGTAGAGCGACTTCGAGAGATCGAGCGCCTTGCCTTCGTGCTCGAGCGAGAGCTCGAGCGGCTGCGCCGTCGTGTTGACGACGAAGGCCGCGAAGCAGGACTGGGCAAAAACGCCCGCGTAGAACGGCGGCTGAAGGTAGAACTCGCAGCCGTTCGAGCTCCGGTCCGCCGTCGCAGCCGCGCACGGCTCCTGGCAACGTGCCGCGCCGCAGGCGAGCTCGGGCGGACATGTCTCGACCACTTCGTTGGTGCACGTGTCGACGACCGAACGCCCGTCCACCGAGCATTGGACCCCGCACACCGGAGCGTCCAGCGAGGCGTCCGTCTCGAAGACCGCCGGACGCTGAACGAACTCGTTCCGATCCTGACCGCACGCACCGGCGGCGATCAACAAGAGACCGAAGGCGCCGCCACCCGTGGCGCGAAGCGCACGCGCGAGCGCTCTACTCATGGCAACACCACTTCCTGCGGAGCAAGGCTCCCGTCCTCGGCCATGCCGAACGCACCTCGGCCAAGCTGGCCGTAGGCGTTGTTTCCCCAGCAGTAGACCTTCCCCGTCGTCAAGAGCGCGCATGTCGAGAGCGGCATCGTCTTCACCTCTGCGGCAGGAGCGGGCAGGCCCTTCACCTGCACGGCGCGATGAGCGTGATCCTTCGTGCCGTCGCCGGCCTGCCCTTGCGAGTTGAGGCCCCAGCAATACACGTCGCCTGACGCGCCAATTGCGCACCACCTCTGGGGCCACACGATGCGATCACCTGCAAAGTCGATGATCGCGGCCGTGGACGTCGTTGCGATCCCCACGAGGGGCTCCGGGGCCACGACGGGCTTGGGGAGAGCGTTGACGAGCGGCGACGGCGCGCTCTCGGCCGGGAGTCCGAGGATGTCGACGGCTCCCCAGCAGTAGCCGACCCCATTCACGATCGCGCATCCGCTCGTGGTCGTCAGGTCCATCGAGGAGACGACGCCGAGCGCAGTAGGCGCTGGATGAGGGTCGCCGTTGGGCAGCGAAGAGAGCCGTGCAAGCGGCGGGTTCGACCCCAAGCTGAGCGTCGAGCCGTCCTCGCGAAGAACGAACGTGGCGTTGCCGACCAGGACGTCGCGGATCGGCGCGCCCGGCGGGAGCTGGATCGGCGTGGGCAGGCGAAGCCCCCCGGTGCTGCTTCCGTCGATCTGTCGGTAGGCGTTCTCTCCCCAACAAAGGAGCTCGTCGTCCTCGGTCGCCGCGCAACCGACCAAGCTCCCGACGCCGATCTTCTTTGCGCGCGGGATCGGGACCTTCACGGGCGCGAGCTCGGACGCGTACACGACGGCGTCGCCGCGCACGTGCACTCCCAATCCCCAGCACCAGACGTCGCCGTTGTCGGTCCGCGCGCAGGTGTGATCGAGCTCGACGACGTTCGAGAGCCCGGCCACCCTCGCAGCGTTCGCGCTGTCCGCGATGCCTGCCGCCGCACCACGACCGAGCTGGCCGTCCCCGTTCGCGCCCCAGCATGCGACGGTGCCGTCGTCGAGCAGCGCACAGAATCCATCACGCGGCGCGACCGTTCCTGCCGCTGATGACGACGTCACGAGCGACCTCGCGCACGGCTTCGACGTGCACACGACGGGCAGCGGTCCTCCGTCGAACGGCGGCGGAGCCACGTCCGATGAAGCTTCGGCCGCGGCGTCCGCAGCGGGGTGAGAGCCGTCCGGAGCGGCGGCGTCGAGTGCATCGGGAGCGGGCGACGCGGCCTGCTCCTCGTTGCTCGCGCAGCTCGCCCCAGCGGCTGCCGAGAGAGAACACGCGGCGAGGACGAGCACCGAAGAACGGCGCTCAAGGAGTCGTTTTGTGAAACGCATAGCCGTCTCCGATGGCCCACAGGTTGGTGTCGGAAGTGCCTCGAACGCGGTGCATGGCGGCGCGAACCGGCTTTCCGTCGAGCACGAGCGACGAGATCGCGTAGCTCCCACCGTCCGCGGTCTCCTCTCCACGAATGACGATGCCCCAGCGGGTCAGCCAATCATGGCTTGGCGATCGCCAGTACGAGCGGAGTGCGTCGCCAGGACCGTTCACGACGACGAACTCCGGCACCGGCTCGCCGGTGACCGTGACGACGTCGGCGGAGATCTGCACGATCTCCTTCGCCGCCTTGAGGCCGACAATCGCGCCCGGTGCCGTCGACTGGATGTCGGTGAGCCAGCCTTCGCTGCCGCCGACGCGTGGCAGTCCTGGTCGGTCCGCACAGTCACCGGTCGCGACGCTGCCATCCGCGACACGAGCGAATCCGCTGGGGGTCTTGCGGACGAGGAACGCGCAGTTCCAGTTCTGGGAGAAGGACCCCCAGACCCTGTTCCTCACTCCGGCGAACGTGACGTCATCCGGACCGGACCCGGTGGCGCTCACGAAGAACAGGTGCTCCGATTCTTGGTCCGGATCGTCCGCCACGTACTCCGCCACCCACGACGGGGCGGCGCCGCCCACGCTCTTCCAGTGAAAGATGGTGTTCGAGTACCAGGCGTAGACCTCGTTCGCATCGATCCCCCACACGCCGACGGCCGGGTACGTCTCGCGGGCCGCCGCACTGGCAGGACGCCCATGATCATGCGCCGCGTGAGAGGGGTCACCGGCGTGGCTGTTGTCCTCGAGCTTCTGCCTTGACCACGACCATCCGCTCTCGGGAGGAGGGCGCCGCGTCCCGCGATAGATGTACGAGGCAACGGCGTAATGGACGGCGTCGTCGTTCGGCGCCCAGATCGCGCCGGCGAAAGCGCCGTCGACCTGGTTCTGCGTGTTGTCGTCGATGTACTTCCACGCAGCGTCCTCGGCTCGCCACTCGAGGACCTTCACACCGAGCGTCGTGCTCTCCGCGATGGCAAAGGCCCGCCCACTCGAGAGCGGCCAGATGTCCTTCATCCTCAGCTCGCGGTCGGGCAGTGGCGTCGAGCACCAGCCGGCCTCGCTGCAGGTGACGACGGTGGCGTCACTCGCGTCGGAAGCGGCGTCTCCGCCGTCGGTCGGAGCGGGAGGAAGGACTCCTGCTTCGTCGAGTGGGGGCGTCTCTTCGCGCGTGCCCTCGTCGGAGGTCGCGCAGGCCGCAAGCGCCGCGAACGCGGCCGATACGGAAGCAAGAAGGAAGAGCGCTCTCACGGGTTACCTCCGAGTGACAGAAGGACGCCGTGGCCGCCGATCCACACGTGCCCCGGCGTCGCCGTCCAGACGGTGTAGAGATCTGGCCGCCGTCGGCCGAGGCCGGCGACCTTCACGCGTGACCACTCTTTTCCGTCGTAGTGAAGGACGACGGCGCCGTCGCCTACGGCCCACACGTCGGACGAAGATGTGCCCCAGACGGCATTGAGGTGATTGGACGTCGGAACGTTCGCAACGACGTCCCAGTACAGCGCGTCGCCCGTGTAGTGGCGGATCGTCCCGCTCCCTCCGACCGCCCATGCCTCCGACTCCGAGACCGCCCAGACACTACGGAGCCCGTTCACCGTCTGAGTGTTGAACATCTCGTACGTCGGCTCGGCCCCCTGCGCCCCGATGATGCGGATCGCCATTCCGCTATCCCCGACCGCAAACAGGACATCCGGCGAGGTGCCGTGCACGCTCGTCATCGGATACTGGAAGGTCCCGACGACCCCGACCGCGATCTCGAAACCACTCGAGGGCGAACGACGGAGACGCCACAGACCCTCCGGGCGGGGATAGCTCGTCGGGTTCAGGGCCCGTACCCCCGCCCAGAGCCACTCCGCGTCGGGTGCGCCCCACGCCCCTTCGAGCAAGGTCGGAGACTGCGTGTAGAGCGGCGCGACGGTCGTGGGGCTCTGCTGCGTCCAGCCGCCGTCGGAGATGCTGGCATCCGGAACGTCGAGCCCGCGGGTGTGAAGGACGTCGAGCCGACCGAACGCGGCCTCGTCTCCGGCGCGCAGCCAGAGCGCACGCAGAGACTCCTGCGTGCCGGACGCCGAGCGCGACCAGGACGTGCCGTCGAAATGCGCGAGCGCGCCGGCGCCGCCCCCCACCCAGACGTCGTCGGCGGACCGGCCGCGGATGACGTTGACGCGTGTGCGTGGATCGAACGCTCCGCCCGCGGTGGCTGGACCGAAGGGCCCGCTCCCGCAGAGCACGTCGGGCCCGCAGCTCTCGGTGAAGTACTCGCAGTCGTCGCAAGGGCCGAGCGAAGCGTCGCCGTCGACGGCATCATCGGCGTCGAGGCCACCCTCGGCCGGGATCACCGTTCCCGTGCCCGGGCGATCGTCGGTGGGGGGCGCTGCGCCGTCGGTCGCGCACGCGAGGAGGATGGCGGCCGGCAGAGCCGCCCCAGCCGTCACGACCGCGAGCCATCGCGCTCGCGATACCGTCGAGCTCCGAAGCATCATCGCGCCGTACCTCCAGTGCCCGCATCACAAGGTTCGACGACGCACTTGCCACCCACGCAAGCCTGTCCCTCCACCGCGTTGCAGGCGATCCCGCAGCCTCCGCAATTCGCCGGATCGCTCAGCGTGTTCACCTCGCAATCAGGGTTGCCGTCGCAGTCGGCGCGCCCGTGCGGGCAGTGCTTCACGCACGAGCCGTACTCGCAGGTTCCGTCCTTGCACTCCAGACCGCAGGCACCGCAATTGAGGACGTCGTTCGTCAGGTCGAAACATTGGCCGATGCATATCGGGGGGAGCGAGACGGTCACACCGCCGTCATCCCCGCCGACGGAGATCGATCCCGGCGTACAGGACCCACAGAAGGTCTGTCCTTCCGGGCATCCGCAATAGGGCGTCAAGTCAGGGAACGGCGTGCGCAAACACGTCTGGCCCTTGGCGCTGCAATTGTCGTCACACGTCGCGCAGTCCGTGTCGGTGGCGACCTGCTTCTCGCAGCCGTTCTCCTTGTTTCCGTCGCAGTCGGCCCAGCCAGGCTCACATTTGAGCTCGCCGCACGCGCCAGACTGGCAGCCAAAGTACATATGGGGAGGACGCACGCTTCCGTCGCCCGCCGGATCGCATGCGTTCTCGCATGCACCGCAGTTCTCGTCGTCGTCCTGTGGCCGGATGCACATCCCCAAGTGCCAGCAGAACATCTGCCCGCTCGGACACCCGCAGCGGGAGTACAGGCAAATATCATCGGGACCGCACTTGGTCCCGCACCCTCCGCAGTTGTCGTTATCCCACTCCGTGAAGACCTCACACCCTGTCTCGATGAGGCCGTCGCAGTCGTGCGCGTATCCCTTGCATGTCATCACGCATTGCCCGTCGACACACGAGAAGAACTCGTTCCCGCCCTCGCGCGGGCACGCAGCGCCGCACGCTCCGCAGTTCCTCGGATCCGACTTGAGATCCACGTCGCAGGGGAAGATCGAGTCCGGACATGTCTCGTGCCCGGCAGGGCACTGGCTGGACGCGCAATAGGAGACGAGCTCCTCCGGCGGCGTCGCCGCCTCCGAAGCATCCGGGGTGTCGAAGGCCACCACGGGGCTGTCGTCGAGATCGGCGACGACCACGTCGAGTCCGCCGCAGCCGCCGAACAGCGACACGGACGTAGCAGTGACGAGGAGCGTGAGAGGCGCACTCCGGCGCAAGATTCGTCGAAGCATTTCGATCGTCTTCCTTGGAGGAGCTCAGGGATTCGTCGACCGTTCCGGCCCCGATATGGGCGCGGAGATCGGACGTCCGATCGCTTTCGCGAGCCGGGTCGCGTACGGCGTATTCGGAAACGCTTTCGTCAGCGCGAGCGCACGACCGACAGCCTCGTCGCGCCGACCGAGCTTCGCGAGCGCCTCGACCGCGATCACCTCGCGCTCCTGGACGAACTCGCCGGCAGGATAGGCCCGCGCATGCTCGCTCGTGACCGCGAGAGCACGCTGAGGGTTCGAGACCAGCTCTGTCTGCGCACGTTGAATGAGATCGAGCTCCGCCGCGGAGCCCTGGTCGGCGAGAGCCCCGGAAGGCGCTCGCGCGCGAGAGCCCGTCGGCGCACTCGTCGAAGGAGGAGGCGCGGAGGGAAGCAGGTGAACCGGGAGGGAGGCGGTGGCCGTGGCCGTGGCCTCTGCCGTCTGTGCGGGAGTAGGCTCGCGCACGGTCGTCGTCGCGACGGGATCCGCTCGCGACGGCTCCAGCGCCGAGGCGGGCACCGCTTCGCCACCGACGTCCGAAGACACCAGACGCGTCGCCTCCCAGGAGAGAACGAAGGTCCCCGCGATGGCCAGGGCAACGGCGGTGAGCTTGTAGGGAGCGAACCTGCGTCCCACGCCACCTCGAAACCCTCGAGAGGCCGGCGCGCTCGCGAGCGCCGCATCGAGTCGAGTCGACATTCGTTCGACGACGTCGTCCCCCGGCCCGGCTTGGTGCGAGCGAACGAGCTCACGCAGCGCGTCCGGGCCCGCGTCTTGGAAGCGCGTCGGCTCCGTCTCGTCGATCTTCATTCGCTATCTCCGAGAGCTCGCGTGAGCTCGCGACGCGCAGCGTAGAGGCGCTTGTACGCGGTCTTGATCGGGCATTGGAGGACTTCTGCAACGTCACGCATCGACAGTCCCTCGACCTCGAAAAGGAAGAAGGTGGCCCGCTTGTCCTCGTCGAGCGACGAGAGGACCCGGTTCAACAGATCGAGCTCCGCGCGTGCACCGGGGTCGCGCGTGTCGGTCCCCTCCGGCACGGCATCGACGGGCTCCTCGGGACGGCGATGCCGACTGCGGCGGTAACCCGACGCGCACCGACGAGCGATGGCGGCGAGCCACGCGCGTGCATTCTGCCCGTCCCACTCGGCGAGCCGACGGTGGGCGACGAGGAAGACCTCCTGACTCTGATCCTCGAGGTCCGCCGCGGCGACACCGAAGTGCCGGAGCGTGCGCCAGACGAATCCCGCGTGGGCCGCGAACAGCTCGCGGACCGTCATCGGTACGGAGATCGCCTCCGAGGCCGCTTCTCGTAGGTCGACCGCTCCTGCGAACGAGGCGTGCACATCAGGATCAATGCCCGGTGGCGGCGAAATTCCCCCTCACCGCGGCGTCGAATCAAAATTCATAGCCGATGCCGAGCGATATTCGCGGCGCGAATGCGCTCGGGCGGTGCAAAGGGATGAGCTCATCCCCCGATCGAACGGCGAAACGGTCGCGAAGTAGGACGCAGTGGCCCTCCGCAGAGAGCTCTACCGAGAGCGACCGGGTGAGCGCGAAGCGGCTGAGCACGCCTGGGCCGACCAGGCCGGTCGTCCGAGCGAGCTCGTACGACGCACGTACGCCGGTCGCCGAGCTGCTGATCCGCGCGACGCTCGCCGTGACGAACGGGATGAGCTCGAGCCGGCCCGCCCGTAGCGCCGTCACACCGAGCCGCGCTCCGATGCCGAGGAGATGGAAGCCGACCGCGGCGCGCCCCACCGTGATGCGCCCGCCGTCCTCGAAGCGGCCCTCCAGGCCGAGTGATAGCGACCGCAATGCGTATGTCATATGAATCGCGAAGCCGAGCCCGACGTCTGGCAGTACACCGTGCGAAACGGCGCCGGCGGCACCTGCTCGGAGTCGATGCGAGTGCCCCGGCGGCGCGGTCGGAGGCGCGGCCGGACGTGGAGCAGAAGGCTCGGCCGATGGTGCTCTCGCCGGCGGGAGAGCCGCGTCGGACGGTGGCGACGTCTCGGCGGGTGGCGATGTCTCGGAGCTCACGGCGGGCGGAGCGGAGTGAGCAACCGCGATCATCATGGCGAGCACGAGCGAGGTCGGTCGCTCGACCTCCGCGCAGCTCTCCGCGTCGACGCGGACGCGCCGCTCGCCGGCCGGACGACCGGACGCGTCGTTCATCGCGAGCGTGATGACGAAGCGGCCGTCCTCTCTCGAGACCGCCCCGCGCACGAAGAACTCCGGAGCGACCTCGGCCGGGGACTCTCCGAGACGCGCCCGGGTGGCCTCGACGATCTCCTCGCGCGACGGGCAGCCGTCCGGCGCAGACCACGCGAGCTCGAACGGCGCGGCACGTGCCGTCGCAGGCCACGAAACGGCGGCGAGCACGAACACGCTCGCCGTCCTCCATGGACGAGAACGCGTGCCGATCGACCACCAGGGCACCCTCGAGGACCTCGGCGGGATGATACTCGGGCGCCACCTGCTCGGCCGCCAAATCGAACGTTTGACCTCGAGCCCGAGCATCGCCCCTGCGACGCTCGGCCACCGGTCTCGCGATTCTCGCACCTCTCCCTGTCACGCCGCGCCGCTCACGCTGACCCGGCCCATCAATGCTCGAAGAGCATGTCTCGATTTGGCCCTCGTCGGTGACGACCTCGAGCTCGATCACGTCGTCCCGAGCACCACGCCCGTCGCTGCTCGAGGTGCAGGGGGAGATGCCGTTCGTGCGCTATCAACGTGAGGTGCCCCTCCCCTCCGTCGACTCGCTCCGCTGCTTCTCCGCCGCTGCCAAGTTCCTCAACTTCCGCGCAGCGTCACGCGCGGTGGCCCTCACCCCAGCGGCCTTCGGGCAGCGCATCAAGCAGCTCGAGGAACAACTCGGGGCGCAGCTCTTCGTGCGCACGACGCGGACCGTGCGCCTCTCGACCGCCGGGCTCGCGCTCTTGCCCGTCGCGCAGCGCGCGCTCTCGGAGCTCGAGGAGTGCGCGCGCGCGGTCGCATCCGACGGAACGCTTCCCCCGATGGACCTGGTGATCGGAACGCGCCACGAGCTCGGGCTCAGCTGGCTGCTCCCGCAGATCGACGCGCTCAAGAAGGAGTTCCCGTCGATCGAGATCCACCTGTACTTCGGCTCGGGTCCGGATCTCGTCAGCCGCGTGCAGATGCTGCAGCTCGACTGCGCGATCACGTCGACGCGCCTCTTCGGCGATCCTAAAATCGACAGCATCGACCTGCATCGCGAGGACTACGCCTTCGTCGGCGCGCCCTCGCTGCTTCGTCGCGTGCCCCTCGCCAAGCCCCAGGACGCGAAGAAACACACGCTCATCGAGGTCAGCCCCGATCTCGCGCTCTTTCGCTACTGGCGCGACGCGCCGACGAGCGTGCCCCTGTCGTTCGGCAAGCTCGTGCGCTTCGGGACGATCGAGGCGATCCGTCAGCGCGTGCTCGCCGGGGCCGGCGTCGCCGTGCTGCCTCGGTACCTCGTGAAGCCGGATCTCGACGCCCGGCGGCTCCGCGTCGTGTTTCCCAAGGTCGTCCCGCTGCACGACCACTTCCGGCTGATCATCCGCTCGGACGATCCACGACGAAGCATCTTCGAGGCGCTCGCGAAGGCGCTCGCGAAGGCGCCGCTACGCTGAAGCTCGCTGCCGTGCGGCGAGCGCGCTCGAACCTATTGTATCGGCACGCGATACTCCGCTCTTCCAGTCATACTGATTGTCTTTACTCCTCCGAGCCCGCTTAATCTCTGCCGTGCGAGCCCGCACGTGAGATGGAGGAGCGATGACGATGCGTAACGAGGTGCACCAGGCGGCCCTGAAGGCGGCGGCGAAGGTCGCCTTCTCCGACGTGTTCTTGCAAGGCTGCGGTGGGGCGGTGGGCGCTCCAGAAGGCGTCCGCACCGAGCGTGACGACGAGGCACGGACGAACGAGCAGCACGCCACCAACACGTCGGGGAAGGAGCCCGGTGGCTCGCACGCGCAGCAGGCCGGCGAGGACGCCGGCGCTACGACCTCTCCGGTGCCGGCCAGCTGCAACGCGACGCTCGCGGCCGCATTCCCGGAGCCTCCCGAGTACAAGTCGGAGCCCGAGGGTCACCCGTCGGACGTCGTCGCCTGCTGCGATGCCGAGCTGGCCGAGAAGGGATCGAGCTCGCCTTATCGCTGGGGCTGCTGCGTGGCCCACGACGCGGAGGTGCACCCCGACGACGCGTGGATGAGCATGCTCCAGACGAAGCACGGCGCGGCGTGTACGCCTTGGGGCCCGCCCGTTCCCCCGGCGATGGCACGTGCGCGGCGGGCCCGGCCCGAGATCGCCGCGTGGCTCATGAAGGCTGTGGCGTGATGCGGCTGCTCGACCTCCGCGCGGACGCACGCGCGAGGATGCCCGCGCTGCCGGCCGATCTCCCGCACCTGCGGAATGCGGCGATCGAGACATGGCGCGGCCGCATGGTCAACGAGCACTCCTCGGCTCGCGTCTTCGAGGGGCTCGCACGTCAGCTCGAGGCCGCCGGAGTCACGGACGTCGCCTCCGAGGTCCGCGGGTTCGCGGCCGAGGAGCGACGACACGGCGTGCTCTGCGGAGCGGTGATCGAGGCGCTCGGCGGCGAGGCCGTCGCCCACGTGCCGGAGGGCGACGCCTATCCCGAGCACGACGACGCGCAGTCGCCGCTCGAGGCCGCGCTCCGCAACATGCTGAGCATCTGCTGCCTGAGCGAGACCGTGGCGGTGTCGCTCATCGGCGCGGAGCGCATCGAGATGCCCGACGGCGAGCTCCGCGAGCTCTTGACGGGCATCTACGCCGACGAGGTCGGGCACGCGCGCTTCGGCTGGCGCACACTCGGTCAGCTCGCGCCGATCCTCGATCAGGCGACGAAGGACCGTCTGGGAGACTACCTCGAGGTCGCCTTCGAGCACCTCGTCGAGCACGAGCTCGCGCACCTGCCCGAAACATCGCAGCCGCCGCCGGAGGGCGTCGCGTACGGGCTCTGCAGCGGGCCCGACGCTCGGACGCTGTTCTTCGACACGGTGACCGAGGTGATCGTGCCCGGGCTCGAGGCGCAGGGCATCCCGGCGCGCCGGGCGTGGTCACGCTTCGTCGCGACGCATACGGCGTGAGCCTTCGCCAGGGCTCCGCCACTGCACGTTCGCGCCGTCCACCTGAACGCCGGCCGTGGCGCTCGGCGATCAGCCGCGCTCGATGAAGACGTGGGTTGCGGCCTCCGACGCGACGTGCCGCGTGACGCGGTAGCCCAGCGCGCGGAGATCGAGGTCGGCAAAGAGAGGCTCACCGGTGCCGATGAGCACGGGCGCGACGGCGATGTGCATCTCGTCCACGAGTCGTGCGCGGAGGTACTGACGGATCGTCGCCGCGCCACCGCCGATGCGGATGTCCTTCGCTCCCGCCGCCTCCTTCGCACGCTGCATCGCCTCTTCGATGCCGCCCGTGACGAAGTAGAACGTCGTTCCTCCCTTCATCTCGAGCGGCTCTCGAGCGTGGTGCGTGAGGACGAAGACGGGCGTGTGGTACGGCGGCTCGTCCCCCCACCAGCCCTTCCACTCATCATTGCTCGGCCATTCCCCTCGGCTCGGCGCAAACATGTTGCGACCGAGGATCCACGCCCCGAGGTTCTCCATCGCCCGCTTCGCGATCTCGTCGTCGACGCCGGTCGTCCCGCCTTCCTGGCGCAGGACCGTCGACTTGAACGTGTGCGTGGGCACGAACCATTCGTGCAGCTGGTGGCCGCCGACGCCGAGGGGATTCCGCAGGTCCTGGCCGGGCCCCGCACCATAACCGTCGACCGACACACTGAAACCTGCGACGCGTACCTTGCTCATGGTTCTCTCCTTTGGGGATTCCACCATGAGACGAACGGCGCGGGCGCCGATCGACCGATCGACGAAGAAAAAACCTCATGCGTCGTACCGTGCACGCGCGCTCGCAGCTCGAGCGTACGACGTCTACCGCGCCGTTTGTGCGGGCGCGGCGCGCAGCTCTCGACCGGAGCCGTCCGACTTCGACCTCAGTGGATCGGGGCGAGCGGTGCGGCGACGAGCTTCCGCTGTGCGCTGCCGCCCGGATAGGCGTAGCTCGCGAACGTGTCCCATCCCCATAACGTCGCCGTGAACGGCCCCTCGCTCCGCATACGCTGGAGGCCGCTTCGACAGACTCCTCCGTCGAACGCGTCGCCGGGTCCGCGTCCGCGTGAGAGATCGACGCGCATGAACTCGTATTCCCCGCTCGTGCCGACGGGGCGGAAGCCCGTCAGGTCGCCGGCGCACTCGAGCCACACGTCCTTGAACGCGCCGCCGTGTTTCTTGCGCACGACGACGAGCGACGTCTCTGCGTACGTCGGATCGGCGTAGAAGCTGTAGGAGCTCGAGTACTGCCCCACGGGAACGACGTTGACGAACTCCGGATCCCCACGGCCGGAGAAGGTCGACGTGCCGTAGAAGTCGGAGTTGCCGCCGGTCATGTAGGCGGCGAGGTAAATCGGGTGCTCCGCGTCCTGCGTGCGAACGACGAAAGCGTCGCCCGTGCCCGAAACAAACGTCGCCATCTCGCCTGCGTTCAGCGAGACCGGAGCGCCGGGAGGGATCGCCGGGTCGTACTCGAGGAGCGTCCCGTCTCGCGCGGCGACGATGCGATACGGGACCGGCTCGTGCTCGTTGCCGAGCCGCGGGCGGTAGCCGACGCCGACGTATTCCGAGCCCCAGTGCGCGAAGGCCGGGATCTGTTGATGAAGGTAATCGCATGCCTCGGCGAACGAGGGGACGAAGGCACAGCTGTTTCCGCCGAAGATCGTCGTCTCCTTCGTCGAAGTCACGATGCTCCCCGTGAGCTCGACGGCCTGCACGAGCTGGAGGACCTGCCCCTTGTCGAGCCGGTAGGTCGCCGGGACGCGCGCCGCCGTCCCCTTCACTCCGACGCCGTCCTGGATGTCGCCGACCGGATCGACCGTCACCTCGGTGTCGTCCTCCGAAGCCACGATCTGCGCGCCGGGCACGCCCGCCACGCTCCGCGACCAGCCGTCGATCAGGATGTGCTCCTTCGACCAGGTCGTGACGGGCAACAAGAGCGTCGCCGCAGAGAGCAAGCTCGCTGCGCCGCCGAACGGATAGATCGTCGACGCGCCGATCGGCAGGCTCGTCTTCAGATGGAACGACGAGCCTATCCCGGTGCCGTCCGGAAGCGTGTCGGCGTACGTCGCGGCAACCACACCCTTCGGACAGCGAATGAGGTCGAACGTCTCGACGGGCCCCGAAGGAGCGTCGGGCTCGCGATCCGCGACGAAGAGAATCGCGCTGTCGCCTGGCGCGATCGGCCCCTCATGAGGGATCAGCGATGCCTCGCCCGGCTGCGTCCGATAGATCGATCGCGAGATGTCGAGAGCCTTGCCGTCGAGCGCGAGGGTCACGTCGACGGGCTGCGTCGATGCATTCACGAGGAACGCCGCGAAACACGAGCGCTGGTACGTCTTCTCGAAGCGCGGAGGCTGGAAATAGAACTCGCAGCCATTCGATGTCCGGTCAGCCGCGGCGGCGGCGCACGGCTCCTGACACTTCCCGCCGCCGCAAGCGAGCTCGGGTTGGCACGTCTCGACGATCTCACCCGTGCAACCGCTGATGACCGAACGGCCGTCGAGTGAGCATTGGACCTGGCAAGCAGACGCGTCGTCCGATACCGCGGCGTCGGGTTCGAACGGCGGCGGCTCCGGCCTGAACCCGCTCCGATCCTCGGCGCATGCCGCTGCGACGAGCATCGCTCCGAGCCCAAGCCCCACGCCGAGACCGATCCGGAGCGTGCTCACGGCAGCCTCACCTCTTCAGGAACGAGGCTCGGCACCTTGAGCTTGCCGGTTCCGAGCTGCCCGTAGAAGTTGCTCCCCCAGCAATGGACCTTGCCGCTCGTCAGCAGCGCGCACGTCGCCCCCGGCGTCGTCTTCACGTCCGCCGCAGGCCCCGGAAGTCCGGCGACCTTCACCGTCGCGACGGCGTCGCTCGTGGTTCCATCGCCCGCCTGGCCGCTCGCGTTGTTCCCCGAGCAATACACCGCGCCCGAGACCCCGACCGCACACCAGCGCTGCGGTTCGATGATGGTCGCCCCGGTCGGTTTGTCGGTGATCACCACGTTCCGCGTCGTCGCGATTCGAGCAACGGGCTCGGGAGTGACGACGGGGCGCGGGAACGCACGAACGAGGAGCGTCGCCCCCGCGGGATCCTGCGCCTTCGGCGTGACGGCGCCCCAGCAATAGCCGATACCGCCGGCCGTCGCGCAGGCGTTGTCCCGCGCCACGTCCAACGACGAGACGCCGGAGAGCTCGATCGGAAGCGGATACGGATCGGGGGACAATGACGACTCCCGCGCGAGCGGAGGATTTGCGCCCCAGCTCCTCACCACGCCGTCTTCGCCGATCACGAACGAGGCGCGATCGACCGCGATGTCGCGGACGGCCAACGACTGCGGAAACGCCACGACGTGCGGCTCGAGCGCCTCGAAGCGCGGCGCAGTGTCGAACGGAGCGACCTGTCCGAATTCGTTATTTCCCCAGCAGAGTACGCCCGTCGACGTGGCCGCACACGCGGTCATCGCGCCAGCTCCGATCCGCGTCGCAGGCGGAAGCGGCAGCTTCACCGGCGATCGCGCGGTCGTCGTCGGGGACCGTTCACCTTCGCTCAGCCATGGCCCGGTTCCCCAGCAGTAGACCGCGCCGGCGTCGTCGATCGCGCACGTGTGGTCGAGATCGACGACCTTGGTGAGACCGACGACGCGCCCCGGCGTCGGGTCGTCGTTCGGTCCCGCCTCGTCACCGCGCCCGAGCTGACCAGCGCCGTTCGCGCCCCAACATGCGACGGTGCCGTCGTCGAGCCTCGCGCAGAAACCTTCGCCGCGATCCTCGTCGCTCGCGCCGAACGTGGTCACGAGCGACAGGGCGCACGGCTTCGACTCGCAGACGACCGGCAGCGCCGCAGCGTCGACCGCGCCTGCGTCGCGCGGCGGCGACGAGCCGCCCTCGCTCGGCGCATCGGTGGATCCGTCACCGCCGCCAGCATCGAGATCGTCGAGACGCGAGGCATCGTGCTCGTCGTCATTCGAGCAGCTCGCCGTCATCACCATTGCGAAGGTCGCGGTGACGGCGGCGGCTGCGCGCCAATCAAGGAGTCGTCTTGTGAAGCGCATAGTTTGCTCCGACGGCCCAGAGGTCGTGTGGTGATGTTCCCCGGACGCGATACACGGGACGCGCGGTCGGCGCGCCGTTCAGGGAGATCGTGGAGATGCCGTAGCTCTTGCTCGTGTCTTTGCCCCAGATGTCCGTCCCACGAAGGACGAGGCCGAATCCGCTCAACCAGACCTCCTCCGCCGATCCGTCGACGGAGGTCCAGAGCGACGTCATGCCCGACTTGAAAACCGTGACGGACATGGGCACCTCGGACACGTCGACGGCGTAGCCGCCCTTGCCGGGCTCGAGCCTCAACACGTCCCTCCCTTTGAGACCGAAGAGACGCTCGGGACCGACCAGCTGGATGTCGGTGAGCCATCCGTCACCACCGAGCATCGACGTGTCCTCGCGTGGCTCGCAGCCACCGCCCTTCCCTCCCCCGCCCGCGAGCGTGCCGTCGCCGAGCCGCACGTAGCCCTTCTCCACCTTCTTCACGAGGAGCGGGCACGAGCTGCCGTACGGAAATCGATCCCGGACACCGGAGAACCACACACCGTCCGCTGCGGATCCCGTCGCTCCGGTGATGTAGATGTGCTCGACGATCTCTGGATTCTGGTCGACATCGGCGTCGTCGGCGACGTACTCCGGCTCCCAGACCGCGGCGCCGCCCTTGTCGATCATCCGACGGAAGACCGCGTTCGCATACCACGCGTAGACGTCGGTCTTGCTCGTGCCCCACACGCCGAGCGTCGGATAGCTCGACTCACGCACGGCATTGATGGGATTGCCGTGATCGTGCGGATCGACTCCGCGCGCGTTCGGGTCATCGGGGCTGAGGTCAGGCAGCGTGGCCCGCTCCCACGTGAATGCCGCCGACGGGTCCGACCGCGTCCCGTGGTAAACCGTGCCCGGCGCAACGGTGAAGTAGACGTCCGTCTCGTCGGCGGCCCAGATTGCGCCGGCGTACGTCCCGTATCCAGGTTCGTTCTGCGTTTCGTCGTCGATATACGTCCACGCGCTATCGGCCTTGTTCCAGGCGAGGACCTTGATGCCGATCGTCGGGCTCTCGGCGATCGCGAAAGCCACGTGACCGTTCGCCAGCGGCCAGATGTCCTTCAGGACGAGATCGCTGCCGGGCAGCGCCGTCGCGCACCAGCCGGCAGCGCTGCATGCGGAGGCGACGTCGCCGTCCGAGCCGCCATCCGAGGGCGGCGATGCAGCGGCTTCGACGGGTCCGGCTTCAACGAGCGTGGAGGCGTCCGGCGCCGGAGGCGAGTGCTCCGCCTCCGAGGATGCGCAGGCAGCCGCGAACGCGAACGGGAGCGAAGCTCCGACCAGAAACAGCGCGCGTCTCATGGT
>JAFAER010000104.1 GCA_023423895.1 Pseudomonadota bacterium | reverse complement strand
ACGAGCACCGGCTCAAGCTCCACGTCGCGCCGAAGGACGCGCATCCGGGCATCACGGAGGCCGCCGAGCGCGAGTCGCGCGCGGAGATGCAGCGCCTCCTCTACGTGGCGCTCACGCGGGCGAAACATCGCTGCTCGATCGTGTGGGGCGCGATCAGGGAGGCGGACGCCTCGTGCCTCGCGTACACGCTCCATCCGCAGCGTCCGACGTTGAGGGACGTCTCGGACAAGGAGCTCCGCGGCGATCTGCGCGTGCTCGAGAAGGCGTCGGAGGGCGCGATCGTCGTGCGGGACCTCGGCGCGAACGCCGGAGCGCCCGACCTCGAAGGCATGGCGGAGGATCGCCCGAGTGGCGAGGCGAACGAGCTCAGAGCGCGGAGCTACGAGCGGAAGGTCGACCGCTGGTGGCGCATCGGCAGCTTCTCGGCGATGACGTCCGGGGCGCACGGCGCGGGCGGCGGTGCGCTCGGGGTGGCTGCTGCTGCGGCTTCGGCGGCGCCGGCAGCGGCGGCTGCAGCGGCGGCGGATGAGGTCGCGAGCGGGCCCGCCGGCGAGGGGCGCGATCGCGACGAGGTCGACGAGCCCTTGCTGGTGGCTGACGCGGATGCGGACGCGGCCGTCGAGGTGGGCGACGCGGGCGCGGGTCCGGCGGAGGAAGCGCGCGTCGTGCTCCACGCGTTCCCGCGCGGAGCGAAGCCGGGAACGCTGCTCCACGCGATCCTCGAGGACCACGACTTCACCAGCCGCGAGCCGGGGGCGCTGCCGGCGCTCGTCCGCGAGAAGCTCGCGGCGTTCGGCTACGAGGGGCGGGGACTCGAGGACACGCTCGTCGCGGGCATCGATGCGATGCTGGACACGCCGCTCGGCATCGGGTTCGGCACCGGGGCGCGCCTCAGGGACATCCCGCGCGCGCGGCGCGTCGACGAGCTCGAGTTCGTGCTTCCCGTCACGCACACGCACTCGCACACGCACGAGCCGCGCTCGCAGGTGACGGCGAAGGCGATCGCCGAGGTGCTCGCGAAGCATCGGACGGACGCGGTGCCCGCCGCCTATGCCGAGCAGGTCGCGCGGCTCGGCTTCGTCCCGCTCCGCGGCTTCCTCCGCGGGTTCGTCGACCTCGTCTTCGAGCACGAAGGGCGCTTCTACGTCGTCGACTACAAGTCGAACCACCTCGGCCCGGCGGCGAGCGCCTACGCGCCGGAGCGGCTCACGCTCGCGATGAGCCACGCGAGCTACTTCCTCCAGTACCACCTCTACACGGTGGCGGTGCATCGCTGGCTCGCGCGGCGGATGCGCGCGTACGACTACGATCGCGCGTTCGGCGGCGTCCTCTATCTCTTCGCGCGCGGGATGCATCCGTCGCATCCGGCGGGGACGGGGATCTTCGCCGATCGTCCGAAGCGCGAGCTCGTCGAGGCGCTCTCGGAGGTGCTCGACCATGGCTGACATGGCAGACATGGCGGACGTCTTCGGCGCGCTCCGGGCGGCCCGCGAGCTCGCCGCGATCGACGAGCAGCTCGCGCGCGGCGTCGTGCGGATGGCGGGGGAGAGCCGGCCCGAGGTCCTGCTCGCCGCGGCGCTGGCGAGCCGGGCGGTGCGGAACGGGCACGTGTGCCTGGACCTCGCGCGCGTGGCGCAGGGGAAGGCGAAGGGAGAGGCGGAGGGCGGCGCGCGCTCGGGGCTTGGACTGACGGACGCGGACGGTGCGCCGCTGGCGCTTCCGCTTCCGGCGCTCGACGCGTGGCTCGCGGCGCTGGGGACGTCGCGGGTCGTCGGCGGCGCGGCGGACGTGACGCCGCTCGTGCTCGACGGCGAGCGGCTCTACCTGCGGCGGTACTTCCGCTACGAGACGCGCCTCGCGGAGCAGCTCGCGCAGCGGATCGCGCATCTCGACACGACACTCGACGGCAAGGCGCTGCGGGCCAGCCTCGATCGGCTGTTCCCGCGGACGGGCCTCGCGAGCGGCGAGCTCGACCTGCAGCGGCTCGCGGCGCTCGCGGCGGTCGCGCGCCGGTTCTGCATCATCTCGGGCGGACCGGGGACCGGCAAGACGACGACGGTCGTGAAGATCCTCGCGCTCCTTGCAGAGCAAGCGCTCCTCGCCGGGCGGAAGAAGCTCCACGTCACGCTCGTCGCGCCGACCGGCAAGGCGGCGGCGCGGCTCCGGGAGGCAATCCTCGAGCAGCGCGCGAAGCTCGACGTGGAGGAGCGGATCCGGGCGATCGTGCCCGACGAGACGTCGACGATCCATCGCGCGCTCAGGCCGATCGGCGGGACGCTGAACCGGTTCCAGCACCATGCCGACAACCCGCTCCCGACGGACGTGCTGCTCGTGGACGAAGCGTCGATGGTCGACCTCGCGCTTATGGCGCGGCTCGTCGATGCGCTGCCGCCGCACGCGCGGCTGATTCTGCTGGGCGATCGGAACCAGCTTGCGTCGGTGGAGGCGGGGGCGGTCTTCGGGGACCTGTGCGGGGCGTCGCGGGCGGTGGGGTTCTCGCGGGCGTTTGCGGCGCACGTCGGGAAGCTGACGGGGGATGAGCTGCCGGTCGCGAACGATGACGAGGCGAGCATCGGGGACTGCGTGGTGCAGCTTCGGCGGAACTACCGGTATCCGGCGGGCAGCGGGATCGCGGCGCTGGCGCAGGCGATCAATGACGGGGACGCGGACGGCGTGCTGGCGGTGCTTGCGGCGGGGCACGAGGATGTGAAGCACTTTCCGAGTCCGCCGACGGGGGAGGGCGGCCTCGGCCAGGCGCTGCGGGCGTGCGTGGTGGCGGGGTATGGGCCGTATCTGCGGGAGAAGGAGCCGCGGGCGTGCTTCGACGCGTTTGGGCGCTTCCGGGTGCTCGCGGCGCATCGGCGAGGGCCGCATGGGGTCGAGCGGCTGAATGCGCTGGTTGAGGAGGCGCTCGCGGGGGAGGGGACGCTGCAGGCGAACGGGGCGTGGTACGCGCGAAGGCCCGTGATGGTGCGGGAGAACGACTACCAGGTCGGGCTGTTCAACGGCGACGTCGGGCTCGTGCTGCCGGATGCGGAGGATGGGGATGCTGCGCGGGTGTGGTTCTTCGGGGCGGAGGGCGCGGCGCGGAAGCTGGCGCCGTCACGGCTGCCGGCGCATGAGACGGTGTTCGCGATGACGGTGCACAAGGCGCAGGGGTCGGAGTTCGATGACGTAGCGGTGGTGCTGCCTCGTGAGGACTCAGCGGTCCTGACGCGCGAGCTGCTGTACACGGCGGTGACCCGGGCCCGCCGCCAGGTGGTTCTGTTCGGCGACGTGGAGGAGACAGCGGCGGCCGTGAAGCGGCCGATCGAGCGGGTGTCGGGGCTCGGGAAGAGGATGCTCCCCCCGTGAGGTGCCACTTGCTCAACCTCTCCGAAGTTGGAGCGTGCGCGGCGGGCGGAGTCGCCTCAGTGTGGCTCCCCGCCGTGCGGGCTCAGTATATCTTCGCACCGCCGGCGCCTGGCTCGGCGGTCTATACCGATGGGCGCAAGTCCTCACCTCGCTGGGTAGTGCAGTGCACTCCCGCGAGCTGGTCTCCTCCCGGAGCAGGAGGACTCCATTGTCGACGCGAAGCTAGTCAATTGTTCCAAGAGGCAGGTGCGGTCGCGCTCTCGGAATCGATTCCATGGCACTCGTTTCGACGACTTCTTGCGAGGGCCAGGCAACCAGTCAGGCATGAGGGTGTAAAGTGTATATTACGCAGCTAGAAATCAGAAACTTCCGCCGTCTTGTCGAAGCTGTCGTCGGCATAGAAGAACAAACAACGATTTTCGTCGGGGCGAACAACAGCGGCAAGACGACCGCGATAACCGCGCTTCGCAAGTTCTTGAACAAGGAGCATCACCGGAGCTTTGAATTCTACGACTTCAGTGCGACGCACTGGGACGGCATAGGTAAGATCGGTGAGACTTGGATCGGTCGCCCTGTCGTAAACTCCGAATCCGAACTGAAGTCGCAGGAAGAGGCAGATGCGGCCGCCTGGTCCAGTATCGTGCCTACACTAGTCGTAAGGATCTCCACGGACGAGTCCGAAGCGTTTCGTCTACGTCGCTACATCCCGGATCTAAACTGGATGTCAGGCGAACTCGAGATTGAGCTTCGCTTCGAACCCGAAGATGTCCGAAGTCTTCGTGAGGCTTTCGTCCTTGCGTACGCTGAACGCGCGAACGGCTGGCCCGAGAACCTCGTCGAGTTTCTTCGTCACCCGAAATCGAAGAATATTAACAAGTTCTTTGCGGTGCGGACGTACAAGCGCACCAAGACCGGGAGCCTGCGCCTGAATGATCGCCACACAGCTCCGGAAGGTGCTCCGGCGACAGCTCGCGCTGCGCCGACGCTCTTCGACCTTCTCGCGGTGCACGAAATTCCTGCGCACCGAGGCTTCTCCGATGAAGGCGTGCCGACAGAGGGCGGCCCGCTTTCGAAGACATTGCGACGGTACTACGAGCGGTACGTCAAGCGTAGTCTGTCGTCTGAAGACCAGGCCGCGCTGAATGCGATCAGACAGGCCGAGGCGACCTTCAACCTGCAGCTGAAGGACGATCTCAAGGAGCCTCTAGAGAAGCTGTCAAACGTAGGGTATCCTGGAATGGCTAACCCGAACCTTCATATCGCAACTCAACTTTCTCCCATTGACGGATTGCGGCACGAAGCCAGTATCCAATACGCCCTCACCTCTAGCGGCGCGGATGTGGCCGCAGCCGAAACGATCCCATGCCTGCCCGAGAATTATAGTGGGGTTGGATATCAAAATTTGATTGCGATGATTTTCGAGCTGACTGGGTTCCGTCAAAGTCAACGGGACAAGCCGCTCCATCTCGTCCTCATCGAAGAACCTGAAGCTCATCTGCACGTCCAAGTGCAACAGGTCTTCATTCGCAAGGCGTATGAGGTGCTGGGCGAGTCGTCGCCCGCAAGCGACAGCTCGGCCCCTAAACGCAACGTCCAGCTCATCGTGAGCACGCATTCGCCGCACGTTGCGCACGAGCGGCAGTTCGACGAGCTACGCTACTTCCGTCGTGAGCTGAGCGCAGCGTCCCTTGCGGCGCTGCCGCGATCTACTGTAGTCGACCTCGGCGCCCTCAAGTTCGATTCGAACAACGACAAATCATTTGTGAGGCGTCACATGCGCGCGCACCATTGCGAGCTGCTGTTCGCTGATGCGGCCATATTTGTAGAAGGTAATGCGGAGCGGCTCCTTCTCCCGCAGTTCATCGGTCGGCACCCCGGCGACTACGCGGCACTGTCGTACAGCTACCTTACGATTCTTGAAGTTGGCGGAAGTCATGTCGGGTCGTTCTTTCCATTGGTCGAAGCCTTGGCTATCCCGACGCTCGTTGTTGCCGACCTCGACGCGAGCCAGAAATCGAGCGACAGCAAGACAAGAAAGGCGATTCAGCCTGCGCGCGATAGCGGCCAAGTGTCCTCGAATCCGGTCTTTCGGCGCGCGTTCCAGACGAACTCGCTCGACGACCTCCTCGCCCGTCGGGAAGAAGAGCTATTGGTTCAGGAGTCGGCAGGCTGCATACGTATTGCATTTCAGCAAGACGTCGAATGTCCTGGCGACCCGACAAGCTCGGCGATTCCATCTACGTTCGAGGACGCGCTTCTGCTGGAGAACCCTCGTCTTGTCCAAGAGGCCAGCTGGAAGGACAAGGGCGGCTCCACGCTCAACCAGACGATGCATGATGCGTTCACAGAAGCAGCATTTGACCGTATGAACGATGCTCTCTCCGCGAATCCGGTGAAGGGTGCGGAGTATGCGACTGCGGTTTACAGCGCGGTCAGGGCGCTAAAATCGAAGGGCGCGTTTGCCGTCAACATCCTGATGTGGTCCGACGAAGAATGGAGGGTACTTCGAGTGCCGTCCTACATCGACCAAGGATTGCGGTGGCTTGAGCGGACGCTCACGCGGACCAATGCGACGTTCAGTCCACAAGCCGTGGTCAGTGAGAGGTCTCCGGCAAGCACCGCATCTCCGCCCGCTTCGACCGCGCCGTTCGACATGGTGGTGTCCGTCGAACTACCCTGCGCGCCGCTCCCAGCGGGCGGGACGGCGGAGCCGGAGCTTGAATCATGAACGGAGCGCTGCACAAAGCCATTGGCGCGGACAAGTCGCCCAATGCCCTCGTTCGGGAAGCCGCAGACGACGAAATTCGGGAGTGTCTCAACCAAGGGTTGTCCTTCTATTTGATCGCAGGCGCCGGTTCCGGAAAGACACGGTCGTTGGTCACGGCTCTAGAGTACCTCGTAGAGTCTCGTCGCGTTGAGCTCGTGAGGTCCGGCCAGGCGATCGCGGTCATAACGTACACGAACGCAGCCACTGAGGAGATTAGGCGGAGGCTGAGGTTCAGCCCCCTCGTCCAAGTGAGCACGATCCACAGTTTTGCTTGGTCGCTTATTGAGGGATTCGATGACGACATTCGCCAGTGCCGGAAGGAGCAGCTTTCTAAGAAGATCGATGAACTGAAAGCGGAGATTGCCAACGGTACGGCGAAGACGAGGCCCAAGAAGGAAGAGGAGCTGGCTCGGAAGGTCGCCGACCTCGCCGTGCTCGACGATGTTGTTCAATTTACTTACAGCCCCAGCTCGGTGCGCCCCGGCCGGAGCTCTCTCGGCCACTCTGAGGTTATTGCGTTCGCCGCGCTGCTTCTGCGGCGCAAGCCGGGCCTGCGAACGCTTATGACCGCTCGCCACCCAGTCCTGTTCATCGACGAGTGCCAAGATACGAACGCCGCGTTCGCGAACGCTATATTTGAGGTGGAAAAGCTTGCGCCCGGCTTCGTTGTGGGCCTCTTCGGGGATTCAATGCAGCGCATCTACCTCGATGGCGAGAAGGAGCTGGATGCGAAGGTCCGGACCTGGTGCCGGCCTGAGAAGCGAACGAATTATCGCTCGGTCCCCCGGCTCGTCGAGCTGTGCAACAAGGTCCGCGCGCTTGGCGAGGCAAACCCTCATACACAGGTTGCGGCGCGGGAGCGTGCTTCGGGAATCGCTCATGTCTTCGCGGTCCCGCGTGTGCGCGCGCGTACGGAAGGGGTGGACTGCATAGAGGACGCGGTCCGACGCAAAATGAGTGATCGCACCGCGCAGCATGGATGGAAGACGCCCATCACCTTGATCCTCGAACATCGGATGGCCGCTCGCCGCGGCGGCTTCCTGGACCTCTTTGAGACCTTCGATCCGAAGGGCAGCCTACGAGACACCATGCTTCGTGGGGAGGGGCGAGAGCTCGCGTGGCTGCGCAACCTGCTCGCCCTGGTCCAAGCCATCCGTGCCGACGACGCGTCGCTGACCTATGACCTCCTCGTCCAACACGCTTCTGTTTTCCAGTCGACGTTTCCGGGCCCCCCTGGCGCTGTCGTGGATACGGAGGAATCGTGGGAACGTCGGCGGATTGTGGCACGACGAGGCGTGGACGCGCTGCGCGCGGCTACCGCACCGGGGCAGACTCCGCTGATCGGAGACGTGGTCCGCGCAGCGGTCGACGGGCACCTGTTGTTGCCGACGGACCCGGTGAGAGACGCGCTTGTTCACCTCGATGATCCTGGCCGCGAAGGGGCTCAAGTTCACGAGGAACTCGAGCCAAAGGCCAGCTGGTTCGCCAGGGCATGTGGGGTGGCCTGGAGCGAGTTTGAAGCCTTCGACGCGTACGTCCGAGAGGCCGCCGGCTTTGCAACTCATCAGGGCGTGAAGGGGCTCGAGTTCCCGCACGTGCTGGTCGTGATCGACGACGCCGAAGCAGTTGGAAGGACGTATGGCTATGAGAAGCTGTTGGCGTCCGAGGTTGCTAGGTCTGAGGAGCCCATCGCTCGGACTATCCGATTGCTGTACGTTGTGTGCAGTCGAGCACGCGACAGCCTGGCGCTCGTTTGGTACACGGACGACGTGTCGAAGCTCGCGAGTTGGCTTGTTCGTACGGGACTGTTCTCAGCCGAAGAAGTTACCGAATGTGCGGCTGAGGGAGAGCTCTTCATCAGCTCGTAGCCCAGCGGCCGTGGGCACGTCGTTCGCCGCCGTCCGCGCGCTCCGCGGAGGAAGTGATTGTGGCCTGGTAGCGGGCGGTGACGGCGGCAGTTGCCGAAGCGCACGACGTCGGGGCAGCGACACCGTTCGTCGCGGCGCGAATCGCAGCCTTGATCGTGCGTTCGATGGGCGCATACGCTACCGTGGCAAAATGGTCACGCTTTCCACGGATCAGACGCTCGACGCCATCCTGGCGATCCAGTTTACGGTGGCGTGGGCGGGGGAGGGGCGCTGCTCCCCGAAGCGCCTCGGCTGGTGGGACACCGACCTGATCGACGAAGCGGGCGGCGGAGACTTTCTCGCGCGCCTACTCCCTCAGACGCACGCGTGGGCATCGCTCGAAGCCGTCCGCGAAGCCGCTCGTCGGGTCGATGCGAGAGCGCGCGCGAAGATGGCGGACCCGGACAAGATGCGCACGCTCTTCTTCCTCGGGTTCGAGCTCGATGAGCGGCTCGGAGATCGGCTCGCCTTCTTGAAGCGAGCGGGGCGCCCACCCGCCGAAGCGCTTACCCTTCCGCTCCCGCTCACCGCGAAGCTTCCAAAGGATGAGCTAGTCGGCTTCCTCCAGAGCGGAGACGCGGCCTTCACGATCGTGCCCGGCGGTCGCCAGCTCAAGGGCGCCGTGCCGGAGCAGCCGGACGCGATGGTTCGGCGTCTCGCCGCCGCGCTCGTTCCGCTGGCGGAGGCGTACCCGCTGCCGTTCTACCCGCTGGAGGGTTGAGGGGGCAGCAGCGTGAACGTCACGGTTTCCAGTCGAGCTCAAGAGAGCCGCAGTCCTGCAGAGGCCACGCAGGTGCACACCCGCATCTTGCGGCTCGCGCTCGGAGTCGAGGACTCCCGGTCGTACTGGGAGCACGTCGATCCCTCGGTCCCAGCCGGAGACCGAGCCGTCGTCGCGTTCGAGCAGCGGTGGTTCGGAGCGAAGAGCCTCGAGCGCGTGCGCTTCCTCGTGTCTGCCTTCGTCGAACGCTACGACCCGTTCCCGGAGGCCCTCACGGTGCTGCGCCGATGGCACTCGATGGACGCCCCGACGCGGCAGATGATCTGCCACTGGCACCTTCAGCTCTCGGATCCGCTCTACCGGCGCTTCACCGGTGAGTTCCTGGTGCAGCGGCGTGGCGCTCGCGATGCCAAGGTTGACCGCGACGTCACCCTCCGCTGGGTGAAGAGCGAGTTTCCGGACCGCTGGTCTGCGGCCACCTGCGTCCAGTTCGCGAGCAAGCTGCTCTCGGCCGCTTCGGAATCGGGGCTCGTCTCACCGAAGCGTGACCCGCGCTCGCTTCCGCTTCCGAAGGTGCCCGACCTGGCGCTCGCCTACCTGATGCACCTCCTTCGCGGCGCCACGTTCAAGGGAACGCTGACCGACAACCTGTACCTCACGTCCGTGGGGCTCTCAGAGGGCCTCCTCGATCAGAGGCTTCGCGCTCTGCCCGGACTCACGTACCGACGGATGGCCCACCTGACCGAGATCGACTGGGAGGCGCCGAGCCTCTCGGCGTGGGCGGAGGCAACGCTATGACCGAGCCGCTTTTCAACCCTGGTTCGCTTGAGGAGGCGGTCGCCGCTCTTCGGCACGACATCATCGCCGGGCAGATCAGCACGATGCGGAACTACCGCTTCGCGATCCTCCCATACCGCCCGAAGGACGAGTTCAAGCTGCGTCAGTTGATGCGCCGCCTGACGGATGAGCTTCGTGCGGAGGGGTGGGGCGTCCTACCGATCTCGCTCCAGAAGCTGCTGCTCGACCGGATCCGCGCGACAGGTGACGCAAACGTCCAGGCGCTCATCGCGCGCGAGCGGCGCCTCTTCGAGAAGGACCCCGAGAGGGCGCTGGCCCACCTGCGGGACAAGATCGCTCCGCACATCGAAGGTCCGGAGGGGCTCGCCGCGGACGTCGCCCGCCTGATCAACGCCTTCGCCGACGACAACCCCGATCGCGCCGATCGGACCCTCGTCCTCATCGGCCGGGCGGGCGCGCTCTACCCGTTCTTCCGCTCCTCCGCACTCCTTAAGCACATCGACGGCAAGACCCGGAACATCCCCGTCGTCCTCCTGTACCCAGGGGAGCGGAAGGACACGACTGCGCTGTCCTTCATGGGCGAGCTGGAAGCGGATCGCGACTACCGCCCGCGCATCTATCCGTGAACGGACCCGCACTCGATCCTTGGCTGTGAGACCCCGATGAAGATCCGAGACCTCTTCCGAGCTGACGTCACCCGCGACATCCCGCCTGTAGTCTACTTCCACGAGCAGAGCCCGGCGAAGATCCAGTCGGAGGTCTCGGAGTACATCGTCACGGGCGGCTACGAGGAGGGCGACCCGCGCGCGCGCCGCGTGAAGTCGGGCATCCACGAGCAGTTCGTTCATCTGCTGCGAGGGATCTCCCAGGAGCTCTCCAAGAAGGGCGGCCCCGAGCTGCCCGCGTCCTGGATCTCGGGCTTCTTCGGCTCCGGTAAATCGAGCTTCGCGAAGCTCCTCGGGCTCGCACTCGACGGCGTGGTACTCCCCGACGGCACTCCGCTCTCCACCGCCCTCCTGAATCGGGATGACTCGCCGAAGCGGAAGGAGCTCGTCGAGGCATGGGCTGTTCTCGCCAAGCGCGTGAACCCCATGGCCGTCGTCTTCGACGTTGGCGGCGAGGCCCGCGATAACGAGCACATTCACTCGGCGATCCTCCGGCTCGTGCAGCGTCGGCTCGGCTACTGCTCGAAGAGCAACCTCGTCGCCGACTTCGAGCTTCGCCTTGAGCGCGACGGCGAGTGGGACGCCTTCGTTGAAGCCGCCAGGAAGACGCTCGGCAAGGACTGGAAGGTCGCGAAGGAAGAGGAGCAGGCGGAGGACCACTTCTCCCACGTCCTCCACGTCCTGAAGCCCGAGCGCTACACGGATCCGGGCAAGTGGATCGACGACCGCGCGGGCTCACGCACCGGAGCCGGGACGAGCGTACGCGAGGTGGTCGAGGCCATCGACGCGATGATCCACATCCGAGAGGAGAACAAGACACTCTTCATCGTCGTCGACGAGGTGAGTCAGTACGTCCACCAGGACGAAGGCCGGATGCTCAAGCTCCAGTCCTTCGTCTCCGAGCTGGGGCAGAAGCTCAAAGGCCGCGTCTGGCTCTTCGCCACCGGACAGCAGAAGCTCGAAGACCAGGCAGAGAACAACAACCTCGGGAAGCTGAAGGACCGCTTCCCGACGCACTTGCGCGTGCATCTCGGGACGACGAACATCCGGGACGTCGTCCACAAGCGCCTGCTCAAGAAGTGGCCGGACAAGGAGGGTGTCCTCCGCGAGCTGTTCCAGAAGCACCGCGGCGACCTCAAGCTCTACGGCTACGCGTGCGACGAGATCACCGAGGAGGACTTCGTCGAGGTGTACCCGATGCTCCCGGGGCACATCGACCTCCTTATGCAGATCACGTCGAACCTCCGTACGCGCTCAACCCGCGTCCAGGGAGACGATCACGCGATCCGCGGGCTCCTCCAGCTCCTCGGAGAGCTGTTCCGGGAGCAGAAGCTCGCGGACGGCGAGATCGGCAAGCTCGTCACGCTCGACGCGATCTTCGAGGTCCAGCAGTCGGCGCTCGACGCCGACGTCCAGACGACGCTCGGCCGCGTCTTCAACGACGCGCAGGTGCGCGATGACGTGCTCGCCCAGCGCGTTGCCAAGGCCGTCGCGCTTCTCGAGTTGATCCAGGAGCAGACGCCGACGACGCCCGAGCTCGTAGCCCAGTGCCTCTATAGCCAGCTCGGGGAGGGCAACCGCGTTCAAGCCGTCTCGGCGGCGCTGGAGAAGCTGCGGTCGCTGAGCCTGCTATCGTACTCCGAGAAGCACGGCTTCAAGATCCAGAGCTCCGCAGGGCAGGAGTGGCAGCGGACGCGCGACGACATCGGCGTCACGCAGGAGCAGATCAGCAAGCTGACGCAAGATGCGCTCAAGACGCTCGTAGGCTCGATGCAGGAGCGTCCCCGTTGGAAGGGGCGAGCCTTCCCGTGGACGCTCTGGTTCTCCGATGGCCGTCAGGCGCACGACGTGAAGCTGCAAGACGCCCGCGAGGACTCGACCGTCGCCGTGGACTTCCGGTTCGCTAGCAAGAAGGAAGACCGTGCCCAGAGCGTCTGGGTCAAGAAGAGTGACGAAGAGCAGCTCCGCAACCGGCTCCTCTGGGTAGTAGGCGAGTCCGCGAGCATCGAGGACTACGGGCGTCAGCTCGCTCGCTCTGCCAAGATGGTCGAGACGAATCGCCCTCGCCGCGAGTCGCTGACGCGCGAGAAGCAGCGCCTCCTCATCGAGGAAGAGGCGCGCTACGACGAGCTTGAAGTCCGCTTCCGAGCCGCCGTTGCGGAGGCCTTCCTGGAAGGCGCAGCGTACTTTCGCGCGCAGCCGCTTCGCCCTCGGGACGCGGGGTCGACGTTCGGATCGGCGCTCGCCGCTCTGGCGACCCGCCTCGTCCCGGATCTCTACCCGCACTTCGCGGAGATCGCGATCACGCCGTCCGAGCTGAACCAGCTGCTCGAGAAGGAGCTGACCGGCGCGTCGAAGAAGTTCATGGACGGCGAGCTCGGGATCCTGAGCCTCGACGCGGGCAAGTACGTCGCCTCGTGCACGGGGCTGTACCCGACCCGTATCTCCCAGGAGATCGAGCAGAACGGTGGGCTCTCCGGGCAGGCGCTTGTCGCGAAGTTCGTGAGCCCTCCTTACGGCTACGCCCCGGACCTCGTGAAGGCCTGCTGCGCGGGCCTCCTCCGCGGAAAGAAGATCCGCATCCGGCCCGAGCATGGGGAGGAGATCACCTCGTACCAAGATCCGGGCGTCCGCGACCTGTTCACGCGCGATCGAGACTTCCGCCGCGCCGACTTCTTCCCCGCGGCTGACGGCGAGGTGACGGGACGCGATCGCATCGCCATCCGCAAGCTGTTCGACACGTACCTGAAGGCGGACATCGAGCCCGACGACGAGCCGATCGCGGACGCCGTCTTCCTTCACTTCCCTCCGTCGCGGGACCGCCTGCGGGAGATCGAGCGCCGCTTCGACAGTTTGCCCGGTCGCCCGGTTCTTCCTGCGGCGCTCTCGAAGCTCGGACGTGCCCTCGAGCAGTGCTACGGCTCTCGTCAGGTGCAGAAGACCGTCGTCGAGGTGAAGCGCAACCTCGACGTCCTCCGCGACGGCTGGCAAGAGCTGGGCACCGTGTCCGCGGACCTCTCGCCCGAGGCGATCGAGGTGCTCACCCGTGCCGCGCGGACGCGCGATCACGAGCTGTCGCAGCTCCGTCAGATGGAGGAGCTCTCCGGCCTCGAGGACGACGCGGCGGTGATCACGAACCAGCTCGCCGCGGAGAGGCCCTGGAAGGGCGCCTCCCACCTCACGCCCGCCATCGACCGCATTCGCGCTCGCTACATCGAGGTGCGGCGCGCGCTGTTGAACAAGCAGAACACCGAGGCCGACGCCGCGAAGAGGCGCGTGCAGACGCGCCCGAACTTCGGGCAGCTCGACGCCGACGAGGCGCATCGCGTTCTCAAGCCGATCTCCGACGCCCTGGTGGATACGACGGACGAGGCGATCTCGCCCACGCTCGTAGAGGTGCGGGACCGCTTTGCGAGCCGGATTCACGGCGCCGAGGAGCTGGCGAACGATCGGCTCGACGACGAGCTGAGCAAGAAGACCGCGAGCCAGGTTGTGAAGGTGGATACGCACCTCCGCGGCCGTGAGGTGGCGAGCCGCGAGCAGCTTCAGGCCATTCTCAAAGAGCTCGAGGACCGAATCGGTCCGCTCGTCGACCAGGGCGCTCGCGTCCGTATCGTGTGAACGTCATGCCGCTTACCTCCGAAGCCAAGAGACTCCTCGCCGAGACGATTCGCGGGACCCAGCAAGATCCGGAGAAGGGTCTTCGCGCTCGCTTGCTCCGGGCCATCCACGACGAGGCGGAGCGGCAATACCGCCTCTCGGTGCCGATCGCCGACGCCGGGCTCGACGAGGTGCACCGCAGGCGCCGTGAGCGCGTAGAGGGGTGGATCGACGAGCGTGCTCGAGCGACGAAGCCGAAGAACAAGATCGAGCTGAAGGCCGCGAAGGACCGCCTGCTCCTCCAAGCGGAGAAGGAAGCCGCGGCGACGCTCATCAACCGGCTCGTCCTGCTCCGCCAACTCGAAGCGCAGGGGCTCTCGAGGCCTGCCGTGCTCACGGGCGGGTGGAACAGCAAGGGCTACCGCGAGCTCCGGGAGTTCAGCCCCGGGCTGACGGGCGACGAGACGGAGGGCTACGCGACGCTCCTTCAGCTCCTCTTCGACGAGCTGGCGAGCGATCTGCCCGGCCTCTTCGGCGAGGTCGGCCTCACGAAGCTTTTTCCGATCCCGCCGGCCACGCTCCGTGATGTCGTCGAGCGGCTCGATGTACCGGAGCTGGTGACCGCCTGGACGGACGACACGACGCTTGGGTGGGTCTACCAGTTCTGGAATGATTTCGAGCGTGATGCGCTCGACGCCAAGGCGCTCGATGGGGGCAAGATCGAGCCCCACGAGATCGCGTCGAAGACGCAGATGTTCACCGACCGCTACATCGTCGAGTGGTTGCTCCAGAACAGCCTCGGCGTCATGTGGCTGGCCATGTGCAAGAAGCGCGGATGGACGCCGGACGCCGACAGGGTCTTGCCTGCTCTCGAGCAGCGTCGCGCCGAGTGGCGGAAGAAGCGCGAGGACGGCGAGGTTGCTCTCGATGTGCTCATGCCGATCGAGGGCGAGCTGGAGGAGCACTGGAAGTACTACGTGCCCCAGCCGATCCCGGACGACGCGGTCGACAAGGCGCCCCAGTCAGTTCGAGCGATCAAGCTCCTCGACCCCGCCTGCGGCAGCGGCCACTTCCTCGTGATCGCGTTCGATCTGCTCGTCGCCCTCTACCGCGAGGAGGCTCGGCACCTCGGGACGATGGTGACGGACAAGGAGATCGCCGAGTCGATCCTGGAGAACAACCTCCACGGGATCGACATCGACCCGCGGGCGATCCAGATCGCGGCGGCTGGGCTCTTCTTGAAGGCGAAGACCGTCGTGAGGACTGCACGCCCGAAGCGCGTGAACCTCGTAGCACCGGCCCTTGAGCTCGGGAAACTTCCGGCCGACGACCCTGCGGTCGTTGCGCTTCGGAACGACCTCAAGAACGAGGTCGGCATCCCCGAGGAGCTAACGAACAAGCTCCTTTCGGCCCTCGCGGGCGTGGACCACCTCGGCACACTCCTGAAGGTCGATGCCGCCGTTGAAGACGCGATCAAGGCCGTCGAATTGGAGTTCGAGCGCACGCACGGGCAGGGCGATCTCTTCGGCGGCTTCCGGGCGCAGCACGTAAGGCTCTCGGTTGGTGAGGCGAAGTCGAGCATTCTCGACAAGCTGGAGCAGTTCCTCGCAAAACATTCGAAGTCGGAGGACTTGGGGCTGCGAATCGACGGGGAGCAGCTCGCGACGGGGGTCCGCTTCGTGCGGATGGCGAAGGAGGGCTCCTACGACCTCGTCGTCGGGAACCCGCCGTATCAGGGGCTCTCGAAGACGAATGCCTTTGGATACGTTGGAAAGACATACCCTCGAGGGAAAGCCGACCTTTGTACGGCCTTCTTGGAGCGATCGCTCGAACTGACGCGGGCAAGTGGCCTATCGGCCATCATCGCCATGCGCGCGTGGATGTTCCTCGGCCAGTTCGCTCAGCTTCGTCAATACCTCTGCCATGCGGTCGATTTGCGGACTGTCGGCGATCTGGACAAGGGCGCCTTCGAGTCGATGCCAACGTCCCAGCTCATTAGTGTGTCGATGGCGGTCGTGCGTAACGCTCCCCGAGCGGCGTGTGGTTCTATTGCGCTCCAGCCCACTGCGCCCGGCGAGAAGTTCTGGGGACCCGATCGAACGGACTTGAAGCGCGCGGCTATCCTCGCGCAGCGCGGTCGGTATGAATTCGACCCTCGTGGCTTCGAGGTTATCGACGGCGAGCCGATCGTCTATTGGTGGAGTCAGGCGTTTATCGCGAGGTACGCGAGGGCTCCAAAACTGGGGCAAATGGCGCCCGTTCGCGCGGGAATGCAGACGTCCGACAACGCGCGGTATCTGAGGCGACCGTATGAGCTGGCGGCAGGCCATCAACTCGCTCGCACGCGCGATAAACTTGTAGAGCACGAGCTGACTTGGGCTCCCTATGTCAAGGGCGCAGCCGGTCGCGTCTGGGTTGAACCGCTTGACGATGTCGTTCGTTGGGCCCAGTGCGGTCTTGAAAAGCGCGTTATGTACGAGGCTTTTGGATCCAAAGGTGGAGGGAACGGCACGCCGAGTAGGCACCTCTATTTTCGCATTGGCGTAGCGTTCACCAATATCGGCGCCACTTTCAATGCGCGCGTGCACCGCTATCCGAGCATCATCAGCAACATGGGCTCCTCCGTCTATCCGGAGGAGAAAGACATTGCTGCAGTGCTGTGCCTTATGAACAGCGGAACTTCTCGTCAGGTGCTTGAGTCGCTAAATCCGGGCGTTCACTTTGAGGTGGGGGACGTGAACAGACTCCCAATTCTTCCAGTAGATGGCTCCCCACGCATTTGTGAAATCCTGGAAAATGCGTTTGCGGCCCATGAAGCGTCGCGCGAGTCGTCTGTCGAGTTTCGCAGTCCTGGGCCCTCGGCGTGGCGGTATGCTCAGGCGTGGGCACAACGGGCAGTCGATCGTCCCGAGGGCGTCCCGCTTCCGCCGTACGAGCCAACGTACGACGAACCGTCACCGGAGGCCTTCGTCTCGCTCGCCGTCGGGGTTGCGATCGGACGCTTCAGCGCGCGCGGTGAGGGCGTACTCGACGCGGCTCCCTCTTCCGCTCTGGCGCATGGGCTGCTCTTCGTTTCATGCGAAGGCGCGGACAGTCTGGAACTTCTGGCTTGCAGGCCCATCGGCGATAGATGGACGGAGTATGGCGTTGCGGTTGGCGACGATCTTCGTAGCTACCTGCGCAAGTCCTTTTTCGACTTTCACAAGAAGCTCTACGAGAACCGCCCCATCTACTTCCCACTCTCGTCCGCGAAGAAGAGCTTCGTGGCCTTCATCTCGATCCATCGCTGGGCCGACGACACGCTCAACGTCCTCCTCGCCGACCACCTGGTGCCCACCAGGCGACGCCTCGAAGGTGAGCTCGATGACCTACGCACAGCCAAGGCGTCGGGCACGAACAAGGGCAAAGCCGAGAAGCGCTTCACCGAGGTTCAGAAGCTCCTCGAAGAGTTGAACGACTTCATCGCGAAGGTCACCGAGATCGCCGAGAAGGGCCCGCCCCCGCCCGACGAAAGAACGACGAACCGCGAGGTCGACGCTCGCTACGCGATGGACCTCGACGACGGCGTGATGGTGAACAGCGCCGCCCTCTGGCCGCTCCTCGAGCCCCAATGGAAGGACCCCAAGAAGTGGTGGAAGGAGCTCGCGAACGCGCAGGGCAAGAAGGATTACGACTGGTCCCATCTCGCGGCTCGCTACTTCCCGACCCGCGTGCGGAATAAGTGCCACGACGATCCGTCGCTCGCCGTCGCCCACAAGTGCTTCTGGGAGCTTCACCCGGCGAAGGCGTACACTTGGGAGCTGCGCCTCCGGGAAGAGATCCGGTCCGACTTCATGATCGACGAGCCCGGCTCGGACGAGGCCCGCGCGAAGTTCCTCGCGGAGCACGAGCGCGAGGCCGCGGAGATCCTCGCGAAGGAGCTGAAGCGGCGCGAGAAGAAGAACGCGAAGGCCGAAGAGGAAGAAGTAGCCCCGCTGTTCGAGCAGGGGGAGGATGCCGACGCGGAGGAGTCCGATGACTGAGGTCGCTTCGGCGCCGACAACGCGTGGCCCAGTCTCCGCCGCCGTCGAGCAGGAGGTCCTCGGCGAGGTTCGCCGCCAGGGCATCGTCATCTGGCTCGACAGGGACGCGACCTACACCCGCCTCGTCGACGAGCTTGTGACGAGGCGCGACACCGGAGAGTACCCGTTCCCCGTCATCGCCTTCCGCGGCAGCTTCCTCGACCTGCTCTTCAAGCTGGAGGACTTCGGCAGCGCGCTCGACAAGCAGCCGCTGCTCATCCACATGCCGGGTTTCAACGAGGAGACGATCCGCAAGACGCCGCTCCTCGAGCTCTACGAGCCGGGCGTCCGCTTTCGGAAGAGCCTCGACACGCTGGTCCGCGAGGCCGCCACGGGCCGCGTCGCTCCTGCCGACGTCGAGAGCTTCATCGGTACGCATCCGACCCTGGAGCAGGCGGACAGCTGGCTCGCGTCGGCGGTCTCGCAGAACAGCTTCGGTCTCTCCGCCATGCTCGACGAGCTTGGTGCCAAGCTGCTCGCTGAGGCGCTCGTTCAGCCGGCGACCTCCGCTCTCGCGCTTCGTGTGGCCGGCCGCGAGGAGGAGACGATCCTCCAGAGCTACATTCACAAGCTCGTCGGAATGGATGCCGCCTGGGTCGAGAGATTCGGACGCGAAAGCGCCAAGGACGCGCTGGAGCGCACGCTCTCCGCGCTCGCCGCGTGGATCCTCTGCGTCGAGTACGTCCACGACCTGCAGCGGCCACCCCACCTTGCTTCTCTCGCTCGGCTCAAGAGCCTCTCGGCGCCGCTCGTCAAGGCGAGCTCGGACCTCGTCGCGGCGATTCGTCGTGAGGGCGGCGACGCCTACGCCCGCATCGCGGACGAGGTCGAGGGGTTTCTCTCGGAGGAGCTCGGCGTGATGACGCCCGAGGACCTCGGGCACATCGATACGTTCCGCGAAGAAGAGAACCGCGTCCTCAAGGGAGCCGTCGAGGCGCTCGAACGAGGCGATTGGTCGACGGCAAAGTCGCGATGTGATGCGCGCCAAGGAGACAAATCGTACTGGCTCCAGCGCGATCAGCTTCGCCGCTGGGCATGGACCCTCGTCGCGGAGGCCGCGGAGTTCGGCGAGACGCTCGCGCGCCACCCGCGGCCCTTCGAGGGCGCGAGGAGCCTCGAACACGCGGCCGAGCTGTACTCGGCGGGCGCGTTCGAGGTCGATCGCGCGCACCGCCGCTTCGAGCAGCGACGGCTCGCGCTCCTCGACTCCCGGCTCCCGCACTACGGAGCGCTTCGAGAGGTCGCGACGGCCCTCCGTCGGGCCCATCGGGCATGGGCGGACGCGCTGGCGCGCGACTTCGCCTCTCTCTGCAAGGAGCACGGGTTCTTGCCGCCCGCGTCGATGCAGCAGCGGACGCTCTTCGAGCAGGTCGTTCACCCGCTCACTCTCCACAGCGAGAAGGTGGCTGTCTTCTTGATCGACGCGTTCCGCTACGAGATGGCGACCGAGCTGATCGAGGAGCTGAAGGGGATCGGCACGGTGGTCGACCTGAAACCGAGGCTCGCCGAGCTCCCGACGATCACCGCGGTCGGCATGAACGTGCTCGCCCCGGTCGCCCAGGGCGACAAGCTCGCGGTCGCCGGTGTCTTCCAGGGCTTCAAGACCGGGGAGTTCACCGTCCGCAGACCTGAAGATCGCTCGCGCGCGATGGGCGTGCGCAGCGCTGGAAAGCCCGCGCTCGAACGGAAGCTCGCCGACGTCTGCGAGGCGAACACGGCCGCGCTGACCAAAGACGTCAAGGCCCATTCGCTCATCGTCGTCCACTCGAAGGAGATCGACGATGCCGGGGAGGCGAACGTCGGCGTTCCGACCTTCGAGTCGACGCTGCGTCAAATCAAGGCGGCCTGGCACCACCTCCAGCTCGCCGGCGTGAAGCACTTCGTCTTCACCGCCGACCACGGGTTCTTGCTCCAGGACGAGACGACGGAGATCCGCGCGTACGACGAGCGAGACGGCCGGCAGCGTCGCCACGTGCTCGACGAGTACCCCCGCGCCGAGGCCGGGATGGTCAACGTGGCGCTCTCCGCGCTCGGGTACGAGGGCCTGAAGGGCTACCTCCTCTTCCGGGAGGACACAGCCGTCTTCTCGACGGGGAACGCAGGGGCCACCTTCGTTCATGGTGGCAACAGCCCCCAGGAGCGGATCATCCCCGTGCTCACCGTGAGCCGGAAGCGCGTCGAGAGCGCGAGCCTCGCCGAGTACGCCGTCGAGGTGGAGCCCAAGCCGGACGTCCTCGGGCTGCATCAGCTGAAGGTACGCGTCGTGTTCCCCAAGGGGACGACGACCAGCCTGGGCTTCGCCGCCGCGCCCGCCGTAAACCTGGCGATCCGGATTCCGGAGCGCGAAGGCGTCCGCGTCGTGATCAAGGACGTGGCGAAGCCCGGGGTGCTGAAGGGCAGCCACTTCGCTCTACCCGTCGGCGACGCCTGGACCGAGGTGTACTTCGCGCTCGAGGGCCCGTCGGACGATCGCGTTCGCCTCGAGGTTCACCACCCGGACAACATCGAGAAGGTCCGAAGCGCGAAGCCTGAGGAGTGGTACTCGGTGAGCGGGCAAGCGAGCGCGAAGGCGCCGTCCGTGCCGCCGCCGACGACGACCCCGCTGTCGTGGGCGGACACGATCGCGGACGAAGCCATCCGGAAGGTCTTCCTCCACATCGAGAAGCACGGGGTGATCACCGAGACCGAGGTGACCAAGATCCTCGGATCACCGCGTGCCACCCGGCGCTTCTCGGTCGACTGGGAGCTTCACCTGACGAAGCTCCCGTTCATCGTGAAGACGGAGCCGGGGGACGCAGGGAAGCGCTGGGTCAAAGAGGGAAGCCGATGACGAGCCAGAAAGATCGCGAGCACATCTTCGAGCGCCTTCGCTCGGGCGTGGTCCCCGAACGTGGCCTTGAAGCCTTCGCTGTCGGGATCGAGCGCCAGCGGGCCGAGGTCGGCCGCCTCCTAGGCCTCGCCAGCTCGGGCGAGGGCGTCTTCAAGTTCCTCCGCGGCGGCTACGGGTGCGGCAAGACCTTCATGGCCCGCCTCACGCTGCTCGATGCCCAAGCGAAGGGATTTGCGACGAGCTTCGTCGTTGTCTCGGACAACGACTTCCACCTGCACAAGTTCGACGATCTCTATCGTCGCGTCGTCCAGGAGCTCGGGACCAGCTCCTGCTCCCGTGGCGCGCTCGGCGACATCATCGATCGCTGGATCGCCAAGGTCGAGAGCGCGCTCATCGACGGTGGCGCCGACGAGAACGCCCCCGACTTCGACGCGCAGGTTCAGAAGCGCATCGAGGAAGAGATCGCGCGCCTGACGGGCGGCAAGGCGCCCGAGGACCTCGCCCGCGTGCTCCGCGAGGTCTTCAAGCTGAAGCAGGCGGGCAAGGTGCGCGAGGCCGGCGCGCTGATGTCGTGGCTCTCGGGTAGCGCGAACGTCGGGGCCGCCGAGAAGAAGGCGGCCGGCATCAAGGGCGAGATCACGAGCACCGCAGCGATGGACTACCTCCACGGGATCCTGGAGGTCGTGAAAGCCGCCGGATACAAGGGGCTTGTCATCGTCGTCGACGAGGCCGAGACGATCCTGCGGATGCGTACCGACGTCCGCGGAAAGTCGCTGAACGGCATCCGCCAGATCATCGATATGGCGGATCGGTACAAGGGGCTCCTCTGGGTCTTCACGGGGACCCCCGAGTTCTTCGACACCCGGCGCGGCGTCGCGGGGCTTCAGCCGCTGCACGATCGCATCCAGTTTCTAACTGAGGGCGGGCTCACTACGATGCGGCAGCCGCAGCTCGAACTGAAGCCCTTCAACGAGGCCCGCCTCAAGGACGTCGGGCTTCGCCTCCGCGACCTTTATCCGACGGGCGATCCGAACCGTGTCGCCCAGAAGGTGACTCCCGAGCGGATCACGGGCCTCGTCGCCGAGGTGACGAAGGGGTTCCGCGGCGACGTTGGCGTGGTGCCGCGGCAGTTTCTGAGGCGCCTCGTGACCCTCTTCGACAGCGTCGACGAGAACCCCGACGCGGATCTGCCGAGCCCCGAGCCGACCGTCGAAGAGAAGCGAGCGGCCGAGGGCAAGAAGCCCTACGAATACGAGCCCGAGGCTGACGACGAGAAGGGCTACGACGTCACGTCCGTGGAGTTCTAGCCGATGCTCAAGGTCGACCCGTCGGCGAAGACGCTCGTTCCGGTTTCATCGACGACACTGAACCAGTCGAAGATCCTCGAGCGTGCGCATCTTCAGGAGGCCATCGTGCGCTCCTGGGACGCCTTCGTGAGCGAGCTCGGGTTCGAGGAGCTCTTCTTCGTCGGCTCGGAGATCGTGCCGCATGACTCCTGCCGTGACCGGATTGACCTCCTCGCCATAAGTCGGGACGGAACTCCCGTCGTGTTCGAGCTGAAGCGCCACCGCGATCGACTCCAGCTCCTACAGGCGCTCTCGTACGCGGCAATGGTCGCCAAGTGGGATGCCGCAAGGTTTCGGCATGCTCTTGGGGGGAAGGACGACGAAGACGCGGAGGAGCTCCGCTCGCTGCTCGATGACGACGCATTCGAGCTACGTGATCCCGAGGTAGTCCTGGTCGCCGAGAGCTTCGACCCAGAAGTCATCCTCGCTGCCGAATGGCTGTCGAAGTTCGGCGTGCCCGTTTCTGCGTTCGCGATCTCGGCCGTCGAACATCGCGGGGACACGCTGATTTCGATCGACCAGCGGTTCCCGCTGCCGGGCGTAGATGATGTCTACGTACGCCGGAGCAACCGGGCAGCGGTGGAGAGCTCGTCTTGGGACGAGGCTCTGACGAAGGTGTCCTTCCCGTTCGCGCGAAGGGCCGTCGACATCTTCCGAAAGCGGATCGAGGGCAGCCCGCAGCGTCGGCAATTCGATTCGATCTACGCATCCTCGCCGCTCGGCCGGATGAGGATCGCCCTGAAGAAGAAGTACCTGAAGGTCTACACGGTGGATCAGTCGCCCGAGGCCGAGAAGACCATTCGCGACCGCCTCGAGCCAGTGATCCATGTATCGCCGTGGGGAAGCGAGAGCACGAAGAACTCCGGCTTCACGTTCACGATCGAGACGCCCGAGCAGTTCGACCACTTTCTCAAGGCCATCGGAGAGACCGGCACATGACGGCGTTCGCGCGGTTCCCAGCCCGGCTCCAGGAGGCGATCGTCTCGCGTCTTGGCTGGACCTCTCTCCGGCCCGTGCAGGAGCTTGCTGGCGAGGCAATCCTCGACGGCAAGAACGCCGTCGTCCTCGCCCCCACGGCCGGTGGGAAGACGGAGGCCTCGATGTTTCCGGCTCTCGCGAACCTCGTGGAGCGCGAGCCAGACGGTGTGGGCGTCATCTACATCGCACCCATCAAGGCTCTCCTGAACAACCAGGAGGCCCGACTCGGCTCGTATGCCGAGATGGTTGGCCTCCGTCGCTTCGTATGGCACGGCGACGTTGGGGACGTAGCGAAGAAGAAGTTCGTGCGCGAACCCGCCGAAATCCTCATGACGACCCCGGAGTCGCTCGAGGTCATGCTCGTCTCGTCGCGATCCCCCGTGCAGAAGCTGTTCAAAGATCTGCGCATGATCGTGATCGACGAGGTGCATGCGCTCGCCGGAACGGACCGCGGCGCTCACTTGATGTCGGTCATCGAGCGCCTGGCTCCGGTCAGCCGCAACGACGTTCAGCGCATCGGGCTCTCTGCGACGGTTGGCAACCCCGACCAGATCCTCGCGTGGCTCAGGGGCTCGTCTCAGCGTGACGGCGTGGTCGTCGACCCGCCGAAGGTCCCGGCGAAGCGAGACCTTCACATCGGGCTCTACGACAGCATCGCGAGCCTTTCGGGCGAGGCGGCTGCCCGGGCTTCAGGGAAGAAGAGCCTCTTCTTCTGCCAGTCGAGGGCGCTAACCGAGAGCGTCGCCGAGCGGATGCGCGGGCGATCCATCGACGTCTTCGTTCATCACAGCTCGGTGTCCCTCGACGAGCGACGAGCCGCGGAAGAGCGGTTCGCCCACGGGACGAACGCCTGCATTGTGTGCACGTCCACCCTGGAGCTGGGGATCGACGTTGGCGATCTCGACCTTGTCTTCCAGGCGAACGCGCCGAGCACGGTGTCGTCGTTCATGCAGCGCATGGGGCGAACAGGCCGACGCGCGGGCACGACGGCGAACACGACGTTTCTCTGCGAGGACCCGGAGGCGACCCTCCAGGCCGTCGCCCTCATTGAGCTCGCGCGCGAGGGTTGGGTCGAGCGCGTGGCCAATCAGGGCCGATGCTGGCCTGTTCTGGTCCACCAGCTCCTCGCGATGACGCTCCAGTGGGGGGCGATCAGCGCGGAGCGGTGCTGGGAGCACCTCGTGAAGGTGCCGGACTTCCGGCTAGTCACGCGGTCAGAGTTCGACCAGTGCGTCGAGCACATGAAGCGCGAGGACTTCCTGTACGAGTCGGGCGGCCTGCTCTCGATGGGGCAGAAGGCCGAGAAGGTGTACGGGAAGAAGAACTTCCTCGAGCTCTACGCCGTCTTCTCGTCGCCGGTCTTGTACCGGGTCGTCACTGCGGCCGGGCGTGACCTCGGCTCGCTCGAGCAGGATTTCGTGGACCGCCTCGTCGAGCAAATGAGCTCGTTTCTCCTCGGCGGTCGGGCGTGGACGGTCGAGCGCGTGAGCCACGACGATCGCGTCGTCGTCGTCCGCGAGGCCCCGGGCGGCGTGAAGCCGAGCTGGGGCGGCTTCGTCCCTCAGCACCTCGGCTTCGAGCTGTGCCAGCGGATGAAGAAGGTCCTCACCGACACCGTGCGGTACCCGTACGTGGACGAGCGCGGCGCCAAGCATATCGAGGAGAAGCGGGCCGATCTTGGGGACCTCCTTCGACGCTCCGGCCATGCCGTGCAGATTGACGGAAGCGTCGCCCGCTGGTGGACCTTCGCGGGAGGGCGGATCAACCACACGCTCAAGTACGGCTTCGAGGTCACCGAAGGCTGGAAGGTCGTCGCGGACAATTTCCAACTCCGCATCGAGGGCGACGGCGTCGGCCACGAGAGCGTGCGCGCGGCCATCGGGAAGATGGCATCGGCGGAGTTCTGGGGTTCGCCGGACGTTCGCCGGGCCGTGCTCGCGAGGCTGCCGGGTTACCGCCTCTCGAAATTCCAGGACTGCCTCCCCGAGGTGTTTGCGTTGGAGGTGATCGAGAACTACTTGCTCGATGTGGCAGGAACGGTCACGTGGCTCGGAGGCACGCCGGCCAAGTCCGCCCGCCCGGTCATCGAGCTTCGGAATCCCGGTGATGTCCCCGAGCGCATCGCGCCCGCTCTGCAGGGGCGCTGGACGGAGCTTCCAGCTCGACTTTCGGTCCACGAGCTCAACGTCCTCGCCCACATGGTCAACGGGGACGCGGTCGCGGAGCAGCATCTCGGCCGTGAGGCGTTCGAGGTAGCTGAAGACCTTCGCCGCGGTTACCGAGAACACCGGCGTTGGGAGGGAAGTGCGGTCGAGCTGCTCGTCGGGTTCTTCGCCGTCGTCCGCGGCTGGCGTGGTCTGGACGCAGGTCCCCAGGATGGTGATGAGCACCACGAAGAGGCGCTTGGCCTCTATAAAGCCGCCGTTCGTTGCCTCCGCGACGAAGTCGAGTTCGTCGCGGCACCGGTGAAGTAGCCTCTCGGGAGCCGATTGGGCAAAACGTCGACCGAGGCTTGTTCTCGGAGGGAGCGTCTCTCGAACAGAGATGGACGGGCCACGTCAAGCGCGCCTACAACCTTCCTGAATATCTCGCACCGACGCGCATCGGCTCCGGTACAGAACATCTCAAAAGAACTACGCAATATGCGATCGGCGGGTCCTGGCGGCACGCTGACAGACGTCGAAGAGTATGCCGGGCAGTTCATCGTAGGTCTTCATTGTTCGGACGAAGACGCCGCGGGTCATCCAAAGCCTCTCAAGTTCCTCACCCTCGACGGCGAAGCGGACACCCCAGAAACACTGCTGGCTCCGCGTGGCCACATGCGTCTTCTGCACGTCGTGCATGATGCTCGTTAGATTCGTGTCCTTTCCGGATAGTCCGATAAATATGCAGGTGTGCGACGACAGGGCGTCCAGCAACACATTCCGCCATGAGTCTTTCGTGTTACCAACGACTTCGTCGTAGTCACGCTGCGTGAATACAATCGGTCTACGAATCGGCTTTGCAAGGTCACTTGGCAAGATCCCATGCGGATGGTGTATCCGGACGTCGGCGCGAACGCGCCACTCTGGCGCCATGTCAATCGACACAACGTCGTGCCCGTAGTAAGTCAAGTAGAGCTCAAGGACGTCGTCGAAATTGAAGTTGACTACTTGAGAGACGCTTCCTCGGCTTGAGGCCATCGTCAAAGCGCCGACTGCGGCAAGTAGTCTGTTGCGCTGAAGGGCCTCGAGTGAGCGGTCGAAATTCTTGAACAGCTCGACGCGGATGGCTTCCGCGAACTTCATGCGGTCGCCGCGGAAGTTCGAAGTCAGGAGTTCTTCAGCGGCAAACTCTTCGCGCAGATTCTCCGGCAGCTTCTGCCCGACAGCGCCGGCAAGATTCTGAACCAATTTGGTCCAACTCGGAAGACCGAAACCAAAGGAGGCGCCAGCGCCCAGCACAATGGTGAGTGTTCCGCGAAGAAGTTGGTTGGCGAGAAAGTCGCTCAGGCTATCCGGATCTTCCCATGCCGCACTCTCTCCCATCCTGCTTACACTGGCGATGCTCATCTACGACCCCTCAAGTGGCGAATCGACGCTCCAATTGACATACTGATGACCCGATAGATATCGGAGCGCTGCGTCGATCTCTAACAAGCCTTGTATGCCGCGACAATGGAAGGAAATCTCTCCGCGCGCCCCGACCGAGATGATGTCCTCCTTGGTTCGCAGACCGCGAAGACTGGCACGATAGGGGTTGGTGCGCGGAAGCACGTCACGAAACAAGCGAGCGTCCGCCAGGTCGGACCCATACATGACGATAGACTTGAACGATCGACCATACCCTTCGACACGCGCAAATACGGCGCCGAGAGCATAGAACTCCGGTGTGGCCGCAAGCTCTCTCACGAGTCGCGCGACGTCGATGACCGGGCTGAATACACGCGCACTCAGCCCAGTCAGGCGCAAAATCTCGTACACGGCATTCTGCGCGTCGCAAGCAAGAAGGAAGCGCGGTCCGCTCCGGCGGACCAATGCATGATATCGGTACGTGTCACCAGACCCTGCGGGTTCGCCCTGCAGCGGCCGTTGCGAACGAAACTCGAGCGATATCCATCCAGCGGACTCGGCAACGAGTGTAACGCCTGGCAACGTCGCCCACGCGACGGGAATCGTTTCGCGCCAACGCGGAGCGTAGAGGTTCCCGGAGAACAAGCGCGAGGGCCAGGCTTCGCCACTCACTCGCCTTCTCCGTACGCGAGTTGAAATAGCAGCCATGCTGAGCGCAACGCGCTCGGCTTCGCGTCTCGTGCAAAAGCGGACAGGAAGCGAAGGGGGTTCGTGATGCGTGTCGAGTCGAACTCGAGAGCCGTGTGTGGGTATCCGGCGTGGTCGCCACCCGAAAGCGTGTCTTCCGCCCGGAGCGCCTGCGCGATCTGGGGTTGGTAGAGGTATGCGCGCACGACCTTTACTAGCGGAATGCGACTTACGAGCTCCTTTCGATAGGTCTCGCGCTTGTCTTCCAGTTCGACGAGAGCAGCCCCGAGCAGCTCGTTCGGATGCTTCGACTGTGTCTTCCGCATACATTCAATTGTCTGTTCAACCGTAACCTTCGAGCCGTCCTTCATGCGAAGGTGGTTGGCATGCAAAGCGGAAAGTGATCGAATTATGTACGATCGTACACGCGTCTGTATGTTAGGGATGACACCCCAGCTTGCCCAGATGGCATCAATGTAGAGCTCGGCGTCCTTTTCGTGGAAGTAGAGGAAGTCAAAGATGTGGGTGAGCGTCTCGTTGAGTTCCGCCCAACCGTCCCTAATAGCCTTTGCGACATCGCTAGCTGTTACGCTGCGTTCTCCACCCACGCCTAGGCTGCACAAGTGGTGGCACAGGAGGAGTGCGAGATCTTCCCGAGCATTGGCCGGTTTCGCGTTCCCACCGAGCAGACTTACCGCACGGGCGAGTCGCGCGGAGTCGTCCGGTCGCGGGAGAAGATGCCCCAGTGCGCCATCGACGATTGTGTGGCTGATCTCATGCGTCAGCGTCAACGGCGTCCACATCGTCGTATTGCAAGCGGTAATGACTTCGAGGGGCGCGCTCAGCGAGAGCTTGGTGCTCCGGAAGCCATCTCGACCGCTGAAACACGTGATCAACGGAATTGTTGCATCATCGCCTGAAGGAGGGGGGAGGTGCTTCTCGATCGCAGGCGTGTAGAGATGCTCGGTGTCCCAATGTTCATCCTGACTGGACAAACTCATCAAGCTTGTTGAGTGTGGTGGCGCCACCTCAAGGAGGCTCACCCGCTCAATGATGCGCGCGTGCGAGAATACTCGCTCGACAAACCGTCGAATGCGAACGAGCGCCAGGGAAGCCGTCCCGATGCCTAGCAATGAGTGGGTGAAGTAGTGACACTCCGTCTCGGCAATGGGCGACGTTCCGGCAAAAGCTTGCGACGAGTGACGAGATAGTGCGGCGTTCGCGTTGACGAGTAGCGACTGACGAGTGATTTCGTCGAGCTCATCGTCTGCAAGCGTCTCGCGGAAGATTGCGTCGAAGGCGGCGATGTCGTCTGCGAGAGTGCTCATGTACGGCAGAGCCCGTCCGTATGCACTTGCGGCGAGCGTCGCGTACTCGCGGGCGCTTGGAGTTAGCGCCTCGGATATGCCTGGAATCGGAGTCAGAAGAGGGGCGGCGACCCTTCCGCCCGTGTTCGGGCTGAACCGGATCTTCTTGAGCTTTGCGCCAGCGATCTCCCACTCCTCCCAGGGCACCGCGTTCGACTCGGCGAGCTCGCGAGCCTTGCGCCGCGAGCCGTCGCTGTCCGATCGGACGATCAAGTTGTACGCGCCAATGCTCAGGTAGACTGTGTCAAGGCCTGAGACGTCGATGTCGCCCGGGAAGAGCGGGCCAGCAAACAGTAACCAGCAGGTTCCCTCATTCGCGAACGGTACCGCCTTCGCCCCGTTGACCCCATAGACGGGGCTAAGGCGCGCACCGCCCTGCCATCTGGCAAGCGCGTCGTCGAAGCGCCCTGTTAAGAAGACGGTGTGCGGCTTGCCGGATGTTCGGCAGAGCACGAGGAAGTGCGTTCCCCCGGAGAGCTTGAACATGCGCCTGGGCGCGGATCAGCTGCTGCCGGAGGAAGCCAGACGGTAAAGGACTTCTCCCGTGAAAGGATCCTCAAACGGCTGATAGGCCCCGAGGGCGGCCGTAGCGGGCTCTACAGTAGGCGCTGCCGGCGTCGACGATGCTCCCGGCCCCGACACGCAGTTTGCGTCGTGGTCGAAGTGGCCGTAGACGCGTTCGCCGACAGCGCGCGCCATCCGCAGTGCGGGGATGAGGTCCTTCTTCCGGAGCATAGTGGATCGTCCCGACTGAGCCGCCGCAGCGTACCAATCCGTGCTGCGTGGGTCCAATGTTCGCCGCGAGGCTGTCGTCGTCCTGGAACAACCGCAAGAGGTTTTGTACGTTCTGAGAAGTACGAAGGATTTTGGATGTAGTTCGCACCGACCGTCGAAGCGCAACCGCAGCCGGGCTTGCTTCGGACGGCGACTTTAGCTCGACCGTGCACGGCCGAATCGTTGGCGCGTCGCGCGGCGGGTGCTCCGAAGGCATTGCCCTTGGTCGGAATCTCCGGGATTCACATCGTGATGGAGCGGCACGCGCTGCGTGGACACCGTGCTCGGCGATTGCGGGCGCGGGACGCAACTTCATGGGGATGGAGGCGCGGTCAGTTTGCCGCCGGATCTGGTTCTGCGTCAGGTCAGTAGGGCCCATGGCCAGTTTCGGCTCCGCGCCGCTCGGTAGGCCTCGGCAGAACGGCCCTGTTGAACTGATGCGCTGAGTGAGCAGATGGCATCGGCCATCCGCGATGCTAGCGGCCCAACAGCGCGCGCTCGATCGCTTGGAGCGAACACAACGAGCAACCGTCCGCACGACACCAAGCCCTCACGCTGCCCGCCGGTCACACGAGCCGCCGCGCGGGATGATGCCAGAGCGGCTCGCGCCGTTCCCGTACGACGGGGACATGGTCGTGTGTCGAAACGAACGAGGGCGGGATGCTCTTTGTGGAAGGACTTCGATCCTTCAACATAGCCAGACCGTGGCACCCAGGGACTCAGTCTGAGTGTCGAACGAAGTGGCTACGCGCCGTTGTTGCTCGCCGTAGCCGCCTCGCGCGCCTGCAGAGGCCGAGGTCCGCCTTCCGCGCGAGTGAGTGGTGCCCTCCTTGATGTTCGACGCAGCCAGGTTCGGCGGCGTCGCAAGGAGGCACCATGGACGAGACCATCGCGTTTCTTCCCCGTCAAGGCGATGAGCGTCGTCTTCCGCGCGAAGATGCTCGCAGCGCTGCGCCGTGCCTACCGCTAAGGCCACTTCGAGCGCGTCGCCGACTTCGAGGAGCCCGAGGGCTTCGCGCGTCTCGCACGATCGATCGCGAAGCTGCCGTGGCACGTCTACGCCAAGCCCTCCTTCGCGAGAGCTCAGTACCTCCTCGAGTACCTCGGCCGCTACACCCATCGCGTCGGCCTCTCGAACAGCCGCCTGGTCGCCGTAACTGATTCCGCGGTGACCTTCCGAACCAAGGCCGGCAAGACCGCCACCGTCCACCGGTCACCCTGGTCCGACGCTTTGTCGAGCACGTCCTCCCTCACGGCTTTCACAAGATCCGGCACGCTGGTCTCTACGCGAGCCCCGAGCTTCTCGTGAAGGCGCGCGCAGCGATCGGATCTCGGCCACCGCGGCGTCGAAGGCCGACGTCGTGAATCGAGCGCCTTCGCCTGCTCACGGGCCACGACGCCTCGCGCTGCCGCCGATGTGGCGCCGCCGTCGTCATGCGTCCGCTCGCCCTCGCACGTGCTCCACCGGCGAGGGCTTCGTGACAGCCTGCTTCAGCGCTTCTCTCGGACGGCGATCCACGTCTGAATGGTGTCGTCTTCCATCCGTCCGAAGATCGCCGTCGAAGGCGTGGTCGCGGTCGGCACGATGCGCGCGCGCCGCGCACCGTCGTACCCGGAGCGGCCGACATCACGGTCACGAATCGCCCCGCGTGTCCTTGTGATCAGCGACAATTAGTTTTGCCGGCCGACGACAACTACTTTTGCCGGTTGATCCGCCGTGCGGACGGCCTGTGTCACCGTGATCCGAGAGGGATCCGGACGGGTGCCGGGGCTCTCGGGAGAGCCCTGGATGGTCACGGACA
>JAFAER010000093.1 GCA_023423895.1 Pseudomonadota bacterium | reverse complement strand
AGCTGATGGGGAAGATGGAGGCGGTCGCGGAGATGACCGACCCGACGATGGCCGACCTCGGCGTCGCGAAGGTCGAGCACCTCTCCTGGAAGGCCGTCCTCGACTTCTACACCTGCACCGAGTGCGGTCGCTGCTCGGACAACTGCCCGGCGCACAAGACCGGCAAGATCCTCTCGCCGAAGCACCTCACGCTCGCTCTGCGCGATCACATGTACGATCACGAGGGCGAGCTCGTGGAGCGCGAGATGCGTTGGGGCCCGGGCCTCGACGGCGCAGCTGCAGCTGCAGCGGCCGAGGGCGATGCCGGCAAGCTGGCCGAAGAGGTCGAGCTCCGCGCGGACGAGCACGAGGGTGCAAAGCGTCCGGTCACCTATCAGCCGGTGAACCTCGCGCCGGACGTCATCCACCCGGACGTTCTCTGGGCATGCACCACGTGCCGCGCCTGCGAGGAGCAGTGCCCGGTCCTCATCTCGTACGTCGACAAGATCGTCGACATGCGCCGCAACCTCGTCATGGTGCGGAACGAGTTCCCGCACGAGCTCCAGAAGCCGTTCCAGGCGATGGAGGTGAACGGCAACCCGTGGAACCTCTCGCGCATGGATCGCTCCGCGTGGACGGACGGTCTCGACATCAAGACGTTCGCCGAGAAGCCCGACGCGCAGGTCCTCTACTGGGTCGGCTGCGCCGCGAGCTACGACGACCGCGCGAAGAAGATCGCGCGCGCAACTGCACGCCTGTTGAAGGCGGCCGGCGTCGACTTCGCCATCCTCGGGCAGGAAGAGTCGTGCACGGGTGATCCCGCGCGCCGCGCCGGCAACGAGCTCCTCTTCGCGATGCTCGCCGAGCAGAACGCCGCCGTGCTCAACACCTACAAAGAGCAGGGCGGAATGAAGACGGTCGTCACGGCCTGTCCGCACTGCTTCAACACGATCAAGAACGAGTACCCCGACTTCGGCGTGCAACTCGAGGTCGTGCACCACACCGATTATCTGTGCGGTCTGCTCGCCGAGCGCCGACTCGTTCCGAAGAAGCCCGTCGTGGGCCGCGTCACGTACCACGACAGCTGCTACCTCGGCCGCTACAATGACGTCTACGACTCGCCGCGCGAGATCCTGAAGGCGATCCCCGGTGTCGAGCTCGTGGAGCCGGAGTACTGGACGAAGACGCGCGGCCTCTGCTGCGGCGCGGGCGGCGCGCAGATGTGGATGGAGGAGCAGAACCAGAACCGCGTGAACGTGAAGCGCACGCTGCAGCTCATCGACACCGGTGCGAAGACCGTCGCGAGCGCCTGCCCGTTCTGCATGACGATGCTCACCGACGGCCTCAAGAGCCAGAGCCTCGAGGATCGCATCAAGCAGATGGACGTCGCCGAGCTCCTCGAGCAGAGCTGCATCTCGGACGAGAAGCCGACGGGCACCGCGCCTGCGACGACGGCCGAAGTGGCCGAAGCCGTCCCTGCGGAGTGAGCGAGTGAGCGTGCGAGCGAGGCGAGCGACGGCGTAGGGGGCACCTTGCCGACATTGGCGAGGTGCCCGGCGCGCTGGCCGTTCAGCCGTTCATTCTTCTCGCATCGCCTTGTAGACGACGCGCGAGGCCTCGGCGAGAGCGACCCTCGCCACGTTGTCCTGCGTCGGCCGGAGGTCGCGCGAGCCCTTGCTGAGCAGGGCGACGGCATAAGCGCCGCGCTCCGTGGCGACGATCCCCGCATCGTTGACGACGCCGCGGATCGATCCCGTCTTGTGGAAGAGCCGCGCCGGCGTCCGGTCGCGGAAGCGCGACTCCGGAAGACCACGGCGGATCGAGCTCGCAGTTTGCGTCTTCTGCAAGATCTCGAGGAGCGCTTCGCATGCGGACGACGGAAGGCCGTCGCGACGGTACACACATGCGAGAAGGCGCACGAGCTCGCGCGCGGTCACGGATGAACGCTCTCCGCGGCCGTCGTCCCGGTCGTCCGTGAGCGGTGACGGATGGGTGCCGAAGTCCTCGTCCGCAGGTGGACCGTGTTTCGTCTCGTGGACGAGGATCTTCCCCGAAAGGCGCGTCCTCTCGAGACCGAGGCTCGCGAGGCGCTTGTTGACCGAGAAGATGCCGACTCGCTCGATGAGGAGATTCGCGGCGGTGTTGTCGCTGATCGCCATCGCGAGATAAACGAGATCGCCGATCGTAGGAGACAGTCCTTCGGTGAGCTCCGCGAGCACGCCCGAGCCGATCACCCTGTCCGACGAGCGCAGCGTGACGCGTTCGCCGAGCGCGATGGCGCCCTCTTCGACCTGGCAGAAGACCTCCAGCGCGAGGGCGATCTTGATCACGCTCGCCGCCGGGAACACCTCGTCGCCGTTGACGGCGAGCACACCATGAGGGTGGTCGATGCGTGCGGAGGCGACCCCGAGCGTCCCCTCGAAGCGTCGCGCAATCGCCTCGAGCTCGAGGCGCTCCTCCTTGTAAGCCGATCTGTCCACCGTCCCGAGCTCCGTCACGTCTTCATCGCGGCGCGCGCCGCGCTCCAGTGTTCACTTCGTCGGTCTCCAGCCAAAACTGCGACATGTTGCTCTGGTCGCGCCCGCGGCGCCAGATGGGAAGCGCGGTCACCCACGTCTCCAGCGTTCACGTCCGAGCGTCGGAGGGAGCACAACCTGCTCCGCGCACGTGCACGTGACGACGAGGAGGGCCCGACCAGAGCACTCCGCGCGCATCGTCCTCGCCGGTGCATCGTCTCGTCAACACCGCAGCGTGCTAAGAGGACGGGAATGGCGACGTGTCCCATCTGCAACGCCAGCGTCAAGCCGCGCGGAGAGAACCCGAGCTTTCCGTTCTGCACCTCGCGCTGCAAGATGATCGACCTCGGGAAGTGGGTCAACGAGGAGTACCGCATCCCGGTCGAAGGCGACGAGCTGGAGGACGACGCAAACGGCGGAGCTTCCGACGGCGCGTCGGATGGCGGGTCGAAAACGAACGAGGATATGCGACACTGACCGCGATGCGCCGTGCTCGCGGTCTCTTCGTAGCTTCGACCCTCGCCGTCTCCGCCCTTGCGTCTCTGACGCCCTCATCCGCATCCGCGCAGGGGCTCGCGCCGCCAGCGCCGATGACCCCGAGCACCCCCGGCTCGCCGATCGGGCAGACGAACGACGAGCTGCAGCAAGGGGCGACCACGCGCAAGCTCGACGAGGCCGAGCAGAAGGACAGCGGGCGCAACTTCGAGCTGGTCTGGGTCGACGGCTCCATCGGCGGCTCGTACATCAACATGGCGCAGTTCTCGTCGGAGACGCTCGCGATCGAGAACGCGAGCGCGGGCGGGCCGGCGTTCTCGCTCGGCGCGGGCCTGCGCTTCGTGATCCTCGTGCTCGGCGCGCGGCTCCGTCACAACGCGCTGTCCTCGTTCAACATGTGGCAGGTCAACGCCGAGGCGGGGCTCAAGATCCCCGTGAGCTCGTTCGACATCCTCTTCGGCCTGCACGGCGGCTATTCGTTCGTCGGTCGTCTCGGCGATGCGGGCGTCGCGACGAACACGAACGTGCCTGCCAGCTCCGATGCCGTCTCCATCCGTGGCTTCAACGCCGGTCTCGACGTCGCGTTCGACTACTACGTCTCGCCCCTGTTCTCGGTGGGCGCCGGGATCCTCGGCGACTTCTTGTTCTTGAATCGCCCGCCGGTCGACAAGCCCGCGGGCTTCACGAACCTGACGCAGGAGCAGCGAGACGCGATCAACAACGACCCCATCTACCAGAAGTCCGGAACGAGCGCGGGGCTGCAGCTCGCGGGCGGGTTGCGCCTCGGACTTCACTTCGGTCTCTGACCGACGCGGCGTCGACCATGACCCCGGCGGAGGAGCTCGCCCGATATCTCGGCGCGAAGCCCGCTCCGCTCGACGGGACGAAGATCGTCCCGATGCTCTGCGAACGCGAAGAGGCGGGCACGAAGGTCCTCGCGCGCCAGGGATGGCTCTTCGAGCTGAAGCTCGACGGCGTTCGCATCGTCGCCGACAAGAAGGACGCGAACGTCACGCTCTGCTACCGGAAGCGCCGCGACGCGACCGAGAGCTACCCCGAGATCGCAGAGGCCGTGCGCTCGCTGGCCGATTCGCGGCTGGTGCTCGACGGCGAGATCGTCGCCTTCGACGAACAAGGCCGCCCGGACTTCCAACGGCTCGGGCACCGCATCCAGACCGGGATCCGGCCGCGGATAGCGAAGCGCGCGATGCGCTCGGCGGCATCCGTGCCCGTCGTGTACGTCGTCTTCGACCTGCTCGCGGTCGGGTCGTACGATCTGCGCGCCTTCCCGCTCGAGGCGCGCAAGGAGATCCTCTCGCGCGTCATCCCGGCGGAGGGCGCTGCGAACGGTCTCATCCGTCGTCATCCGACGTTCGAGAGCGGCGTCGACCTGTTCCGCCTCTGCCAGGAGCACCGGCTCGAAGGCGTCGTCGCGAAGAAGCTCGGCTCCGTTTACAAGACGGGCGAGCGCTCGCTCGACTGGCTGAAGATCAAGGCGGAGCTCGACGCGGAGTTCGTCGTCGTCGGATGGACCGAAGGCGAGAGCGATCGCGCACGCCTCGGCGCGCTCGATCTTGCCGCTTACGAGGGCGATCGGCTCGTCTTTCGCGGGCGCGTCGGCAGTGGGCTCGATGCGAGCACGATCGACATGCTCCTCGAGCGCCTCACCTCGATCGAGGTGCCGCATCCGGTTGCCGAGGGGAAATATTCGCCGAAGCCGAGGCGGCACCACTGTCTCCCCGAGCTGGTCGTGTCCGTACGCTACGGCGGCTTCTCGCTCGACCCGAGCGGCGCGCGTTTTTTGCGGTTCCCGGTCTTCCGCGGCATCCGACCCGACGTGAGCCCGAAGGACTGCACCGCCGCGCCCGACGACGGCTTCCTCCAGACGCCCCTTCCTGTCTCGGAGGACGCTCGCGAGAGCGAGGCTCCGTCGCTGCCCCAGCTCGAGCGGCCCGCCGTGACGGCGACGCGGCCGTCGCGCGCGCGGCGCATCCACGTGACGGCGCCTGCGCAGACACTCTTCGGCGGCACGATCACAAAGGCTGCGCTGTGCACGTATTTCGAGCACGTCGCTCCGGCGCTGCTGCGGCACACGAAAGATCGCGTCTGCTGCCTGCTCCGCCCGGATGGCTCGGTGCTCTGGCCGCCCCCGAAGTGGACGCCGAAGTTCGTCCGGACGGCGTCGATCCGCGCCGGCAAACGAGAGGTCCGCGGCTTCGTCGTCGATTCGCTCGACGTCCTCCTGTTCGCGATCGAAGCCGGTGCTCCTGCGATCGCGCACTGGCCGTTCATCGAGGACCGGCCGGAGATCGCCGATTTCGTCGCCGTGCGCGTCCTCGCGACGACGGAGGCGGCGCGTGGTGCAATCGGCGTAGCCGCACGAGCGGTCCATGAGCTTGCCGCGGAGATCGGTCTGCCGGCGTCCGCGCAGTCTGCCGGGCCGCGGGCGATCGAGGTGCTCGTCGGCGTCGGTGCTGCGCCTGCGAGCGCGGCGGCTCCGCTCGGCACGCTCCTCTCGCACCTGGTGCCCGCGCTGCCGGGGGTGACGGTCGCGGCCGCCGAAACGGCCGTGACCGCGTTCGCGCCGTGCAGCGGAACGGGCGGTCCGGTCGCGGTCGCGGTTCCGCTCGCGTGGCAGGAGCTCGACGACGTCGAGCCCGCGGCGATGACGCTCGATGAAGCGACGAAACGCGCGGCGACGGCGACCGATCACGATGCGCTCGATCCGGTACGCCATGCCGTTGCCGACGTGGCTGCGGCGACGAAGGCGCTCGAGCGCGTGGTTGCTGCGCGCGCGGGAACGGGAAGAGGCGTCTCCGGCTGAAAGCAGGCTCGAGACGTGATCCGCTCCGTCGGCTACTCGAGCTCACCGGAAACGCGGCGCATCGCTTGCACCGCCGTTCGATGAGTTCGTCCGTCGAAGAGGAGCAGTGTGATGGGACGCGAAGGCCGCGACATCTTCGTCATCAGCGATCTCCACCTGGGTGACGGCGGCGCGCGCGACAACTTCGAGGCTGGCGGAAAGACCCGCGAGCTGCGCTCGTTCCTCGACCACGTGGGAGGCGAAGGCGGCGAGCTCTTCGTGCTCGGCGATCTCTTCGAGCTCTGGCAGATGAGCCTCAGCCGTCTGATCGTCAAACGCCTCGAGCTCCTCGACCACTTCGCCACGCTGCCCGTCGTCTATGTGCCGGGCAACCACGACGTCGACCTCGCGCACTTCATCGACACCGACCTCCTCGCGCATCCGTTCTTCGCGCGCATGCGTCAGCCATTCACTCGTGAGCTCGGGAACAAGCGCTTCCGGTTCTTCCACGGCCACGAGGTCGACCCGTTCAACTCGGGCGACGATCCCGGCTTCGGTCGCATGCTCGCTATCTTCGCGGGTATCTTCGAGGACCAGAACGGCTCGCCGTTCATCCGTAGCGGCGAGACCGCGGAGGAGGTGCTCGAGCAATTCGGTGACTCGATGCTGACGCTCTGGACGACGGCGATGACGACGATCGGAAGCCGCGCGGGCAAGACGATGAAGCCGAGCTCCACGCTGACGCCGGCGCAGAATCCCGATCGTCTCGCGGAGCATGTCTCCGGTGTTCGCGGAAACGTCGAGAACGCGCAGTACGACGTCGCGGTGCTCGGGCACACGCATCGGCCGGGCCGGATCGGCGCCTGGTACTTCAACAGCGGATCGTGGGCTGGCCGGCGCAACGACTTCTTGCGGATCTCCCCGGAAGGGCACGTTCGCTACTTCGAGTGGAAGGAGGGGCACGGAGTCGAGCGGGAGATGCCCGCGGTCGTCGCGGACGCGAAGCCTGCCCCGATCAAGGCCGCACGCCATCCGTTCGAGGCGCCCATGGCTGCCGTGAGGACGCTGTTCCCGAGACCAAAGAAGCCGGAGCGTTCGCGCTGGGTGCTCCTCCTGCAAGGTGCTCTCGCGCTCGCCGTCGGCATCGCTGCTCTCCGCCTCGCGTTCATCGAGGGGCATGCCGAGGGCCTGCATCTGCTCGTCACCGCATTCGGCGTCTATGCGCTCGTCGACGGCGCGCTCTCGCTGTATGGCGCTTCTCGCGAGCAGCCTCTGCGGCGCCTGCTCTTCCGCGTTCGCGGCGTCGCGGGCATCTTGCTCGGCCTCGTCGTCCTGCGCCGGGGGTATGTCGTCGAGATCTTCGTGATCGTCGTCGGCGTCTGGGCGTTCGTCACCGGAGCGCTGCGGGTCGCGGCCTCGCGTGTCTTCCAGCGTCTGGTAGACTCGAAGTGGCTCCTCGTGATGGGCGTGGGCTCGATGCTCGCCGGGCTCGTGCTCCTCCTCCTGCCCACGTCGGCCGCGCTGCTCAAGTTCGTGTTGTCCGGGTACCTCTGCTACTACGGCGCGAGCGAGCTCCTCGCCGGCGTGTTCGGGCAACGGCAGGCGCGACCGCTCCCCGACATGGCGGTCGCACGAGGCTGATCGTCATCCGGCGGGCTGTTCGTCGTAGAGTCGCGCGCGCATCGCGTCGACCGAAGGTCCCGCGGCCGCGCGCTCCGATCCCGCGCGCGCGTTCACGACCTCCGCGAGGGCGATGGCCACCTCCGCTTCACCCGCGACGACCGTGGCTCCGGCCTTGCGCAGCGCCGGTGCGTCGCGAAGGTGTGCGCAGCGCGCGAGCACGCGGAGCTCCGGGTTGGCCGCGCGGGCCTGCCGGATGAGCTCGGCCGCGTCTTCGATCTCGACGCTGAGGATCAGGCTGCCCGCTGTCGCGATGCCGGCCTCCTCGAGCGTCCCCGGGCGCAAGACGTCGCCGTAGAGCGCCTTCTCGCCGTCGGCGCGGAGCTTCCGCACGGTGTCGAGATTGAGCTCGATCACCGTCACGTCCGTGCCGTAGCTCCGGACGATACGATGGAGGGTCCTGCCGACGGGGCCGTAACCGACGAGGATGCAGCGACGTTGATCCACGGGCTCGCGCGGCCCCTCGCTCACGGGTGTGGAGGCAAGAGCGTTCGCGCCTCCCGAGACGCGTCGCGCGAGGCGGTACAACGTTGGGTTGAGCGCGATCGAGATGATCGATGCTCCGATGAGCGCGTTCCAGCCGCTCTCGTCGATCACGCCGAGCCCCTTGGCCGCCGAGCCGAGGATGAAGCTGAACTCGCCCACCTGCGAGAGGGCCGCGCCGACGGCGATGGCGGTCGGCATCGGGCGGCCGAGCACGCGGACCACGACCATCGCGGCGAGGGGCTTGCCGATCAATACGACGGCGAGCACGAGCGCCAGGAGCAGCGGCGAGCGGAGGAGGCTCCGCGGATCGCACAACATCCCGACGGAGACGAAGAAGAGGACCGCAAAGGCATCTTTCATCGGCAACGCGTCGTTGCCTGCGCGGGCCGCGAACTCGGAGCGGCCGACGGCGAGCCCAGCGAGGAACGCACCTAGCGCCATCGACACGCCGAAGAGCTTCGCGGAGCCGACCGCGATACCGAGGGCGATCACGAGGACCGAGAGTGTGAACAGCTCGCGTGAACGCACCGCCGCGATGTGCCCGAGCGCCCACGGGATGACCCACTTGCCGAGGACGACGACCAGCGCGACGAGCGCCACGATCTTGAGGGCCGCCGTTCCGAGCGCCGCGCCGATGCTCGTGGAATGATCCGCTCCGCTCCCGAGGAACATCGGCAAGAGGAGGAGCGCCGTCACCGTGAGAAGGTCTTCGACGACGGTCCATCCGATCGCGATGTGTCCGATCGGTGCATGAAGGTCGCGGCGTTCGGCCAGTACGAGGGCCATCACGACCGTGCTGGCGACGGAGATCGAGATGCCGAGGACGATCCCGGCCTCCCAGTCGTAGCCGACGAAGCGAACGAGGGCGGCGAGGAGCATCGTCGAGATCGCGCTCTGGAAGAGCGCTCCAGGGACGGCGATACGCCAAACGGCGATCAGCTCCTGGAGATGGAAGCGCAGGCCGATGCCGAACAAGAGGAGGATGACCCCGATCTCGGCGAACTGTTCTGCGACGTGGTGATCCGCCACGTAGCCGGGCGTGAACGGTCCGACTGCGACGCCGGCGATCAGGTAGCCCACGATCGGTGACAGGCGCAGGCGCTTCGCGAGGAAACCGAGGAGGAGGGCTGCTGCGAGGCCTCCCGTGAAGGTCATGAGTACGTTCAGCTCGGTCATCGCTTTCTCTCGTGATGAGGTTCTCACGTCTTCGGGGAAGTGGTCCCGAAGCCGTCGAGTGACCCCACGTAGAAGCGACTCGCACGACCGACGAGGTCGATGGAACCACTTCGTTCTCTTGCAAGCGCGACGGACGAGCTCGCACCAGGTTCCGGCCACCGCTCGTGCGGCGATCGCAGGGTGACGACGTGCAGGGGCACCTCGTCGACCGCGAGCGCACGATGCGGTCCTCGAATCTACCCGTTTCAGGACAGTCGTGCGACCCCGTTGATTCCCGATCGCCACGAGTTTCGCTCTCTCCCTGCCACAGGCTAGGCTCTGCCCGTGCTCCTGTCGGCGGTGCGGTGGATCGGGCCGTCGCTCCTTCCCGCGCTTCTCCTCCTCCTCGTCATCTACCTGTCGGATCGGCGCCGCGAGCCGCTCTGGCTCGTGCTCCTCGTCTTCGTGCTCGGCGGGGCGGGGAAGCTCGGGACGTCGCTCCTCGAGGCGCGTGCGGCCGTATGGACGGGCCTCGACCTGAACGCGCAGCTCGCCGGAAGCGCCGGCAGCATGCTCTTCCTCTTCGGGTTCGCGGCGCCGATCCGGGAGGCGTCGAAGGTCGCGGCGATGTGGCCCGCGTTCCGTTCGAGGTGGTTCGACGAGCCCATGGACGGGCTCGTCTACGCATCGGCGGCCGCCCTCGGCTTCGCCACGATCGAGAACGCGATCACGCTCCGCGAGCACCCGTTCGGATGGATCTGGATCCTGCGCACTGCGGTCGCGTTGCCGGCGCACGTCTTCTTCGCGTGTGCGTGGGGATACGCGCTCGGCCGCGCGAAGCGGACGAAGCGGCCCGGGGCGATCTTCCCGGCGGCGTGGCTGGTCGCGACCGCGGCGCACGGGCTCTACGTGCATCTCGTCTACGGGCGTGGTCCGGGCGCCCTCGTCGGGACGATCCCTCTTCTGCTCGCCATGGGCATCGCGACCATCTTCGCGATCCGCGACCTCCGCGCGCGTGAGGACGAGATGCTCGCCGAGCGGGGATCGCGTACGTCGGTCCTGCTCGAGCGTGTCTCGTCGCTCTACGTCGTCTCGAGCCCGCCCAGCCTTCGGTCCGTGCGCGAAGCCATGCGCCAGGAGGGGCAGCCGATCACGTTCCGCTGGATCGTGTTCGGCGTGCTCGTCACGGTGGGCGCCATGACCGTGGGCCTCGCGCTCTCGGTCGCCTTCGGCCACTGGGCCAACGTCGATTTTTCCGTCGTCGACGAGCACGACGTCAGCACCACGGCGCCGGTCGCCCTCCTCGGTTCGGGCATCCTCCTCGCCTTTCCGGTGAGCGGCTATCTCGTCGCCCGCGCCTCGAACCTCCCGACGCTTCTCGAGCCGGCCGTTGCATCGGCCCTCGCGATCGTCCTCGCGCTGGTGCTCCTCGGCCTGGCCGCGCCGGTCGCGCTGGTCTTCGCGCTCGCGTTCTCACCCATCGCCTGGGCGCTCGCGTGCGCGGGCGCGTGGGTGGGGCGCCCAGCGGGCTGAGCCCGACCGCGGACCCGAGAGTTGCTGGAAAAACACGGTCTGCGCCCGGCCGCGCTCGCGCTCGAGCGGCGTTCAGCTAGGTTCATGCGCGGAAAAGCCCGTCGTGATGTCCGCGGAAGGCGGGCGTCGACAGCCCCGAAAGCCCCTGGGAAGCGGCCGAGGGCCAAAGGCCGGCTTGACTTTCCTGCCTCCGCCCGTAAAGTGCGCCCTCCCTAGGCCCCAGACGGGCCATTTTGTTCGAGGATCCTGAAGTGGCCAATCATCCCTCCGCAGAGAAGCGCAACCGCCAGCGTATCGTCAAAACCGCTCGCAACCGCGCCATCAACAGCTCGGTTCGTACGCTCGTGAAGCGAGTCCGTACGGCTCTTCACGCGAAGGACAAGGAAGCCGCGACCGTCGCCCTCAAGGCGGCGACGACGGCCCTCGACAAGGCTGCGACCAAGGGCGCGGTCCACTCGAAGGCGGCTTCGCGCACCATCTCGCGTCTCTCCGCCCAGGTTCATCGCCTCGGCGCGGCTGCTGCCGCCAAGTAAGCCATTCGCTCGCGCGAGCGCGCCGTGCTTGCCATGCCGAGAGGGGTCGAGCGCGACTGCTCGTCCTGATAGGCTTCTGGCGTCGAAGCAGGGGGCGCGTGGATGAGTGAGCTCGGCGAGAGTCCGGTCAATGACAGGCGCGACTCCGCCGAGAGCGGAGGTCGCGGTGACGCGCACGACCGTGCTCGCGCCGTCCGCGAGGCGCTGATCGGCAAGAACATCGCCGGGCGCTATGCGCTGCGCGCGCTCGTCGGCCATGGCGGGATGGGCGCGGTCTACGAGGCCGAACATCTCGGCCTCGGTAAGCGCGTCGCGATCAAGTTCATCGATCAGGAGTTTGCGACCGACGAACGCGTCGTCGCTCGCTTCGCGCGTGAAGCGCGGGCGATGAGCGCCATCGAGAGCGCGCACATCGTCACGGTCTTCGACGCCGGCACCGAAGACGGGCGCCCGTACCTCGTGATGGAGCTGCTCCGGGGCGAAGACCTCGGCCAGCGGCTCCGCCGAATGCGGCGCGTTCCGCTGCCAGAGGCGATGCACATCGTCGCCCAGGTGCTGAAGGGGCTCGCGAAGGCGCACGCGGCCGGGATCGTCCATCGCGATCTCAAGCCGGACAACGTGTTCCTCGTGAAGAGCGATACCGACCCGCTCTTCGCGAAGATCGTCGACTTCGGTGTCTCGAAGATCGAGCGTCCGCGCGACAAGACTTCGCCGCTCGCGCTGACGGGGCGCGGAACCGTCCTCGGGACGCCGTTCTACATGTGCCCGGAGCAGGCGCAGGCGATGCCCGACGTGGATGTGCGGGCCGACATCTACAGCGTCGGCGCGATCCTGTTCGAGTGCCTTACCGGGCGACCGCCACACACGGGAGAGACGTACGAGCAGATCATCCTCTCGATCTGCATGCGCGACGCGCCGGACATCCGCGCGATCGATCCGACGTTGTCACCCGAAGTCGCGAGCTTCGTCGCGCGTGCGCTCGCGCGGGAGCGCGCCGACCGGTTCCCGTCGGCAGAGCGGATGCTCGCGGCGCTCCACGACATCGCGCCCGAGGAGAAGCGACGCGTGCCGCTCGACGTCGGCTCGGCGGACACTCTCATCTCTCCGGGCGTCCTCTTTCCTGCACCGCGGCTTCGTCACGAGTCGCCGTCTTCGCCGCGGCCGCGCGTCGGTGCAGAGACGCGCATCGCAGGTTCGGGATCGTCGGCGCAGAGCCAGCATCCGCCCGCTGCACGCGGCTCTGCGGGCTCTTTTCCGGAGCGAGCGCCGTCGGCCGGCGCCGACGCGCGAGACACAGGATCGGCGGCTCTGTCGTCGGTGTCGGGACGCTCCTCGCGAAAGCGCTCGCTCACGCCGATCGTCGTCACGGCGATCATCGCGACGCTGCTCGGCGTCGGCATGATGCTCGCGATCATCTCGCTCCTCGAGAAGAAGACGCCGCCGAAGCCGGCGACGCAGCATGTCCGTGCTTCGGCCGCGGCGCCCGCGAACTCGCCGGCGTCCGCGTCCGTGGCACCACCCACGCCCACGCCGACGTCGGAGACGACGGTCGCCCCTCAGGAGTCGTTGTCGCCGCCTTCGTCCCCGACATCTGCCACTTCCGGGAAGACCACGCCGGCCACGCGGGCTCCGTCGAAGCCGACCCCGACCACCGGAAGTGGGGCGAGCACCGGAGCGCCGAAGCCGCTCGATATCTCGCGTGACCTCCCTTGATCGTCGGCTACCTTTGGCCTGCTGGAACTGCCTATGCGACCCGTCTCCACGTACCTACGTGCTCGGGCGCTCGTGCGCCTCTGCGCGACGCTCGCGATCGCTCTTGCGCTGATCACGGCTGCGCGGTCGTCACGAGCGGATGAAGCCGCGGCGCGCGCGCATTTCAAGAAGGGCATCGAGCTCTACGACAAGAAGCAGTATCCCGAGGCGCTCGCCGCGTTCCAGGAGGCCTATCGGGAGAAGCCATCCGCCGGCATCAAGCAGAACATCGCGCTCTCGCTGAAGGGGATGAAGCGCCTTCCGGAGGCCGCGACTGCTCTCGACGAGGCGCTCGACGAAGGGCAGGAGACGCTCAAGCCGGAGACGCGCGCCGCCATCGAGCACGAGCTCGCGGAGCTCTCGAAGAGCGTCGCCACCGTGAACCTGTCGGTCGTCACCGCCGACAAGCAGCCGGTCGAAGGCGCGGTCGTCACCATCCTCGCGGCCAATGCGCCGCCAGGCACGAAGCCGCGGCTGCTCGCGCCGGGCGCGCTCCGTCGCCCCATTCGGCTCGAGCCAGGCATCTACACGTTCGCGGCGCACGCAGACGGCTTCCCGGATCCTCCGGAGAAGAAGCTCGCGCTCGTGAGCGGGCCGCCGGTCGACGCTGCGTTCGTCCTCAGCGCCAGCGGCGGAGCCGCAGCGGTCTCGACGCCTGCCCCGGTGCCGCTCGCGCCGAACGAGGGATACCTGAAGATCGAGTCCAACGTCCCCGATGCGGCCATTCGTGTCGACGGCGTCGAGCTCCCTCATCGCGGCGTCTTCAGCGGAAAGGTCGCTGCCGGGACGCACAACGTCGAGATCACCGCTCCCGGCTGGAAGACCACGACGTTCGACGTGAATGTCCCGGAAGGGGCCGCGATCGATCATCCGGTGAAGCTTCAGGCGATCGGCGAGGCCCCGCCCGAATACGTCGCGCCGGTGGTGAAGCCCCCGAAGAAGAAGAAGTTCTATGTCGCCGTCGCGGGCGCGCTCGACACTGCGAGCTACCGGCTCGGCGTGCCGCTCGGCGAACCCGCGCCGTACGGCACGCGCCGCAGCAACTTCGCCGGTCTCACGATCGGCGGTCGGTTCGGCTACTTGCTCGCCAGGACGTTCTCCATCGAGCTGCTCGCCGAGCTCGGTGGAATGGGTGCGGTCTACAAGCGTCGGCCTGGAGATGCCGTCGATTCGCAGACGACCATCGCGCATTGGCAGCTCACGCCGATGGCGCGGTTCATGACGCCAGGCAAGGTCCGCTTCGCGACCGGAGCAGGTTTCGGCCTTCACGGTCTCGCCGTCCACTCGAGGCTTGCCCAGGTGGGCGATACGTTGACGAAAGACGGTGGTGGCACCGGCTTCTCGCTACTCGTCGATGCGGGCGTGCAGATCGACGTCGGCCCGCTCTACCTCGAGATCGCGGCGTTCCTGAACTTCCACGGCGTCGGGCCGGTGCGCGACCATGACGAACCGGAAGGCCGCTTCTTCTACGCCTCGCCGGCGACGCGCGGCGGCTTGCGCCTCGGCCTCGGCATCCCGTTCTGATCGGCGTTTCGATCGCGGCTCGGGGGCGATCGATACGCCGCCGCTCGTCTCGTGTGTCGCGTCGTTCGTCCGACGTCCGAATGCCGTCTCGGTTCGTCCCCGCACGCCGCTGTCGCGCGCTGTCGCTTTTCGAGCCGTTCGGTGTCGGGTACACCCGTCTCATGGGGAACGAAGCGAAGACCGGAAACGGGAACGGTAACGGCCACGGTCACGACGGGACGAAGCGAACGGCTCTCGTCACCGGAGCTTCCGCGGGGATCGGCAAGGAGCTCGCGCACCTGTTCGCGGCCGACGGTCACGACGTCGTCCTCGTCGCGCGTAGCGTGCAGAAGCTCGACGAGCTCGCGGCCGAGCTGACGAAGGCGCACGGGGTGAAGGCGCACGTCGTCGCGGCGGATCTGGGCCATCATGCAGCGCCCGCTGCCGTCGCCGACCAGGTCAGGAACCGTGGCCTGTCGATCGACTTCCTCGTGAACAACGCCGGCTTCGGATCGAACGGCGCGTTCCTCGATCTCGATGTGAAGCGCGAGCTCGAGATGGTCGACGTCAACGTCCGTTCGCTCCTCGAGCTGACACACCACTTCGCCCGGCCGATGCGCGAGCACGGCTTCGGGCGCATCATGAACATCGCCTCGACCGCGGGCTTCCAGCCTGGTCCCTACATGGCGACGTACTACGCGACGAAGGCGTTCGTCATCTCGTTCACCGAGGCGCTCGCATACGAGCTCGCAGGTACGGGGGTCACCGTCACCTGCCACTGCCCGGGCGCGACCGCGACCGAGTTCGCGTCCACTGCGGGCAACGACAAGACGAAGCTCTTCCAGCGAAGCGGCGTGGCGGACGCGAAGTCCGTCGCCGCACACGCGTACCGCGCGATGATGAACGGCGAGGTTCTTGCGATTCACGGCACGCTCAACTGGATCGGGATGCAAAGCCTGCGCGTGGCGCCCCGCGCGCTCATGCGCAGCGTCGTCGCCGGGCTCAACAAGGCGCCGAGCTGAACGCGCACTCGCGCCCGCACGGACTCTTCGGCGTCAACTCGCCTTCCGGAGTGGAGGCAGCGTCGTCACCTGCAGATGTTGCCTCAAGAGGATCCCGGCGGCCTCGACGGGCATCGGCCGACCGAGCAGGAAGCCTTGCACCGTGTCGCAAGCGGGCCGCCGATCCCGATACCGATCCAGGTTTGCGAGCCGCTCGAGCTGCTCGGGCCGCTCGATCCCCTCGGCGACGACGGTAAGTCCGAGTGAATGCGCCATGCTCAGGATCGCTGCCACGATCGTTGCGTCGCGATTGTCCTCGGCGATGTCTTTCACGAACGTGCGGTCGATCTTCAGGCCGTGGATGGGCATCGTCTTGAGGCGCATCATCGAGGAGTAGCCCGAACCGAAGTCGTCGATGACGATCCGCACGCCGAGGCGCGCAAGGTCCGCGAGGACGTTCCCGGGGTTGTGCTCGTCGTCCATCGCGGTGCTCTCGGTGATCTCGAGCTCGAGGCTGGCCGGGGGCAGACCCGTCTCGTCGAGCACGGATGCGACGACATCGACGAAGTCCGTAGACCGCAGCTGAATGGCGGAGACGTTGACCGCCACCGTCAGGTCGCCGAACTCCTTGCGCCACTCGGCGAGCTGGCGGCATGCCGTCTGGACCACCCACGCGCCGATCGGGACGATGAGGCCCGACTTCTCCGCGACCGGGATGAACTTCATCGGCGACACGAGCCCGAGCTCCGGATGTTGCCATCGCAAGAGAGCCTCGACGCCGGAGACGTGCCCCGTCGCCAGGTCCACGAGCGGCTGATACCAAAGTGTGAGCTCGCCCCTGTCGATTGCGCATTCCAGATGCTGCCGGAGCTCGACCTGCTCGAGGGAGCGCTCGAGCATCCCTTCCGCGTAGTATCGGAAGTCGCCTCCGCCGGACCGCTTTGCCTGGTACATCGCGAGATCCGCGCATTTCAGCAGCCGGTCGGCGTCGGCGGAGTCGAAAGGAAGCATCGCGATGCCGACGCTCGGCGGCGCCTTGTGTGACTGTTCGCCGATCACACAGGGCTTCGAGCACGTCTCGACGAGCCGACCGACCATGGTGCTCAGCTGCTCGTGCGAGGTCAGTCCCTCGAAGACGATCACGAACTCGTCGCCGCCCATTCGAGCGACAGTGTCCTGCTCCCGGACGGATCCTCGAAGGCGGCGTGCGGTCTCCTGCAAAAGGGCGTCACCGACGTGATGTCCGAAGTTGTCGTTGACCTCCTTGAACTGGTCGAGATCGATGAGGCAGAGCCCCACCATCGTGCCGTCGTCTTGTGCACGCCGGATCGCGCTCGTGAGGCGATCTTTCATGAGGATGCGGTTTGGCAGACCGGTCAGCGCATCGTGCGTGGCGATCTGCCGGAGGTCGGCCTCGGCCTGCTGCCGCCTCGCGATTTCGTCGCGCAGCGTCGAGTTGGTGGTCTCGAGGTCCCGCGTGCGCTCCTGGACGCGCAGCTCGAGCGTATCGAGCTGCTCGCGAACGTCCCGAGAGAGCTGCCACTTCTGAACGAGCGCATGCGCGATCTGCAGCACCTCGATCGTGTCGAACGGCTTTCGGAGGACGAGGAACCCGTCGGAGTGACCGAGCGCGCGCGTCATGTCGGTCCACGAGTGATCGGAGAACGCCGTGCAGATGACGCCCTGGAGGTTGGGATCGCGCTTCCAGAGCCTCGTCAGGGTTTCGACCCCGTCGATCCCGGGGGGCATGCGCACGTCGATGAAAGCGAGGGCGTACGGCTCGCCGGCCGCGATGGCAGCGTCGACGAGCTGGATCGCCTGCTCTCCCTGGTATGCCGAGTCGAGCACGAAGTCCGCGCGCGAATCGCGCTCGTCGAGCGGGAGCTCGTCGAACAGCAGCTCCTCGAGCGCAGCGACGTTCTCGGCGGCGCCGTGGCTCGGCTCGGGGCGGCAGAGGATCTTCCGGAAGTCGTCGTGAATCGACGGATTGTCGTCGACGAGGAGGATCCGGTAGCGGTTCGACAGAGCAGGGGGGGCAGAAGCGGGCATCTTCGATCTCTTCGACTACGCGGCGATGACGTCGGTGGAGCTGGAATGGAACTTGGCGGGACGCGAGATGCTGTCTGAAGCTTCGATCGGCAGCTCGAGCGTGAACGATGCTCCGCATCCGATGCCGCCGCTCTCGAACGACAGGCTGCCGCCCATCTCCTTCGCGGCGATGGCGCAGTTGTGCAGGCCGATGCCATGCCCGTGAGCTTTGGTCGTGAAGCCTTGCGCGAACACCCTGGCGCGGTGCTCTGGAGCAATCCCGATTCCGTTGTCTTCGACCGTCACGCGGACGCGAGCGCCGTCGACGACCTCGCTCCGGACGACGATGCGTTTGACCACCGTGGCCGGTGCGGTCGACAGGTTCCGCTCGATCAGTGCCTGCTTCGCGTTCGTCAGGAGGTTGATCAAGATCTGGAGCAGCTTGTGTCTGTCGATCAGCAGCTGGGTCGACGTGAGCTCGAAGGAGAGCTCGATGCCGTGATTCGCCAGCGTCGCGCACGACATTCTCGATGCATCGCGGACGACCTCGGCGAGGACGCAACGCTCCACGAGCCCGCTGCCGCTCGCGTAGCGCTGTTGCGCTCCGACGATGCGCTTCACGTGCTCGATGCTCTTGGAGACGTTGTCGAGCTCGCGAGCGAGCGCCTCTCTTTCGCGCTCGAGCTCCGCCGACAGGGAGCGGACATAGTCCGGGACCCTTCGGCCACGCGGGTCCTTCGTCAGGAAGGAGCCCAGGTCACCGGCGTGATCGTCGAGCAGCTTGCTCAGCTTGCCGAGGCCGGCGATTCGTGACCCCTTCACGGAGTCGTGCGCGAGCGACATCGACACGTTGACGCTGTTTAGGACGTTGCCGATGTTGTGCAGCACGCCGGTTGCGATGTCGGCCATTCCGGCGTCACGAGCGAGCTTCTGCCGTAGCTCGAGCAGCTCTCTCATGCTCCTCAACATGACGTTGTAGGTCGTGCAGAACTCGCGCATCTCGAGATCGCGCGGCTCCGCCACCTCTCGGGAAAGGTCGCCGCGCGCGACGCCTACCGCAGAGCGCGTCACCGCCATGAGCGGGCCCGAGAAGCGTCCGACGAGGCGACGTACGAGAGCGCCCATCATGACGAGCAGCACGATCGAAAAGACCGTCGTCGCGGCTGCGCTGTATTTGGCGCCGAGGACCATCCATTCCACCGGCACGGCGACGACGAGCACCACGTTCTCCTCGCCGGAGAGCGGCCGCGCGCCGTAGTACCAGGGATCGCTGGGCTCGACCGGCAGCAGCTCCTTGTCCGAGGGACCGTACCCACGGTAGCTCGCCCGAGCATGACCATCGGAGCGGAAGGTAAAGGCTCCGGCTCGGAAGGTCTCGTCGAGGGCCGAAGGCGCTACGTCGAGTGAGACGGCTGCACCCTGGGCATCCAGGAGGCTGCTGCCGCGCAACGCGCCGTCGACGAAGAAGAGGGCCTCCGCATTCGCGACCACGGAGAAGCGCCGCGCGTAGGCGTCGTCGATCATCCACCCGAGCACCAGGCCACGCCATCGATTCCCGGGAACGGGATGAAACGTGGCGAGGACGGCTGCGCCGTCGCAAGCCATCACCGGTCTGCCGGACCATTGTGCTGCTCGAACGTGCCGATGCACGGCAGCCGTGCACGCGGCGTCGCTGGTCCTTACGACCTCACCATCGCTGTCGACGAGCGCCCAGAATCCGCGGAGGGGCGCGGCCTTCTCGAGCTGCCCCTCGATCGCGCGTTCGAGCTCGGCCCCCGTGTCATCGCCGAGGGCTGCGCTCGAGATCGCGCGCTCCGCGGCGACCGTGAGCTCGCTCAGGGAAGCCCTGAGCTCTGCCTCCACACCGACGCTCGTTGCTGCGCTGAGCCAGCTCTTCGCTCCGAACGTCGCCCCCCAGCGCTGGAACCCGTAGGAGACGAGGATCTGCAGGCCCATCCCGAGCCCGAGGAGCGACACCGTGTACGCAAACCAACGGTGCTTGACCGTCCACCTGACCATGTTCCGTCCGCCCTGAGGCGGCTCCGACTACCCAAAGGAGCCAACGGCCGGACGTCCCGATACTTAAGTCGGAACGCGCGGCCGGGCGGCGGTGGTCATGCTCGCGCTGGCGGTCGAGCCGGACGGAAGGATGTATCCGTCGGTTGCCGGACCGCCGCCCGTCGTGCATCGTCATGCTTCCCGATGACGTCCCCCCTGTCCCGCTGGCTGGCGTCGCACGCACCTGCACTTCTCGACTCGCTCGGCGCTCCTCTCGCGGACGCTGCCCTCGCCAAGACGGAGGCGCTCCTCGGCCGGTCGCTGCCGAGCGACTACGTGAGCTTCCTTCGCGCACACGACGGTCAGCGCTTCGTCCTGGGAGATCGGCCCGGCATCGGCAGCCTCGCGCCGATCATCAGGGCGTTCGAGATCCTCCCGCTCGGGTACGCCGCCGGCGAGTGGCGCTCGATGCGGGAGTGGGACGAGGGCCCAGGCGAGGTGGACGGTCCCGTACGTCCGCTCTTCGTCCACGAGGCGTGGTGGCCGTTCACGGTGATCTACGGATCGAGTCACCACCACTGCATCGATCTCGATCCTGCGCCGGGCGGGGATGTGGGGCAGATCATCGTCGTGTCGATGAAGGACGACCGCCGCACGGTCATCGCGCCGTCCTTCGAGGCCTTCATCGAGCGGCTCATCGCGCTGCTCGACGAGCCCGCGACCGAGGTCGGAGAGGACGGCATCGAGCTCGCCGACGATGCGCTCGACTGGCTCATGGGGAGCTGACACCCGACGGTCATGGACGCGCTCGCGCTCGGGCTCGAATCGCGCCCGCGATCGCACGAAGCGCTTCCGCCGTTGCCGCGTCCGCAGGTAGGAACGCCTCGATCGCGAGCTCCGAGAGTGTGATGTCGACCGGCGTTCCGAACACCGTCGTGGTGCTCAGAAACGAAAGCACGCCTTCCGCCGATCGGATCCGTAGAGGGACGGCGACGCTCTCCTCGTGCTCGATCGTGCGCTGGTGTCCACGCGGGGCCGGATAGGCCTCGAGCTCTTCGTACAGCTTGGACAGATGGGCGTCGCCCGAGACGGCGATCTGCCGCTTCAGCCGCGTCAGGACGTGCTCTCGCCATTCGGCGAGGTTCTCGATGCGCGGAGCCATTCCGTCTGGATGCAGGCTCACGCGGAGGACGTTGAGCGGCGGAGTCAGGAGCCGCTCGTCGACACCGACGAGGAACTGCGAGACCGCCTGATTCCCGGCGAGGAGCGACCAGTGCCGGTCCACCGCAAGTGCGGGGAACGGTGAATAGGCATCGAGCACGAGCTCGACCGCGCTCCGTGCCGTCGCGAGCGCTGGGTCCGACAGCGATCGCTCGCGGTACACCGGCGCGAAGCCTGCAGCCGTGAGCAGGGTGTTCCGCTCGCGCGACGGAATCTCCAGATGTCGGGCGAGCCGGAGGATCATCTCGCGGCTCGGCATCGAACGTCCCGACTCGAGGAAGCTCAGATGCCGCTGCGAGATCTCCGCGTGCGACGCGAGATCGAGCTGGCTCATGCGCCGGCGCTGGCGCCAGCCGCGCAGGAGCTCGCCGACGGACTGGTTGATGACATTCATCGTGCTCGAAGAGCCTAGCCGGGGTGCATGTTTGCCGCCCATTACCTCCGACGTAATCGATACCCGACGAGCTGGGCGTTACGAACGGCATGCGGGACGCGACGAAGCGACTCGACTCGCGACACCGCCACGGAGGAATCGATGCAGGAGCAAATCGTCTCGAAGTACGTCTCCATCTTCAACGAGCACAACGCCGAGAAGCGCCGCGCGGCCATAGCCGATCTCTTCTGCGAAGACTGCCAGTATACGGACCCGCACGTCTCCGTTCGCGGCCACGACGCGCTCGAGGGCTTCGTCAGTGGCGTTCGCAAACAGTGGCCCGAAGCCGTCTTCAGGCTCGCGAGCGCGATCGATTCACACCATGCTCAGGCGCGCTTCACCTGGAACGTCAGCCTCGACGCGAAGAGCGAGCCTGTCGGCATCGGCTTCGACGTCTTGACGCTCGAGGGCGAACGCATCCGGCGTGTCTACGGCTTCATCGACAAGGGGCCCCAGCAGATGATGAAGGCGGTCGTCGCGCGCTACCTCTCTGCTTGGAACGAGAGACAGCCCACGAAGCGCCGCGCCATTCTCGACGCCGTGTTCACGGCGGACGCGACGTACACCGATCCCCTCGGGTCCGTGAGAGGCATCGAGGCCATCGACGGGTTCATCTCCGCCGTGCAGGAGCAGTTCGCGGGTGTCACGTTCGTGCTCGGCGCAAAGCTCGATGCCCACCACGAGCAGGCGCGCTTCACCTGGAACGCGATGGCGCCCGGCGTGCCCGAGCCGGTCGCCATCGGCTTCGACGTCGTCGCCTTCGAGGGCCACCGGATCCGCGACGTCCACGGCTTCCTCGACCGCGCTCCAGCGGGCCAACGTGCTGCCGGCGGAGCGTGATGCGCTCGCTCGAGCGGCATCGAAGGCAGCTCGGCGCATCGGACGCGCGTGAGGGCGAGCTCGAGCGCCGCGGGACGTCGCGGGAGCGCGAGCGCCCATGCGACGAAACGGCTCCGCGCGCGTGTTTCTTCGCGGTTCGCGGCGTCCGGGAGGACCAGGGAGGAGAAGCCGCTTTACAGCGGCGCGGCTGAACGGTAGTTAGGGTCGCTCAGTCCCCATCGTCTAGAGGCCCAGGACCGCGGCTTTTCACGCCGCTAACAGGGGTTCGAATCCCCTTGGGGACGCCCCCCAGAAGCCCCTCGCCGGTCCTGCGAGGGGTTTCGCTCTTTTGTGCGGGCGGCTTCAGCCGTCCAAGGTCTCCGAGCTGCTGGCCGAGGCGCCGATCGCGCGCGCACGGGCAAGGGCGGCCGACGCTCGGTGCCCGCAGCGCGCCGCGTGATCCCGCTCTGCTCGCAGGGCGGAGCTCCGCAGGGGCTCGGACGCGACGCCACCCACCGACCTCGAGAGGAAATTCGATGCTCGACAGAAACGAAGATCGCGAAGTGGAAGACCTCACGCCAGCGCAGATCGAGCTGTTGCGAGGAAAGCTCATCGCCGCGCGCGATCAGATCGCCGCGCGCGCGCAAGCGGGTATCAAGTTGCGCGCCGAGCGCGACGCCGACGTCGGCGACGCGATGGACGCCGCTGCAAGCTCCGCCGAGGCGGAAGATTCGTACGCGCACGTCGAACGCGATCGCGTCACCCTCGTTCGGATCGAACGCGCGCTCGCGAAGCTCGAACGGGGGGAGGACTACGGCGTCAGCGAGGCGTCAGGGGAGCCGATCGGTTTCCGTCGGCTCGAGGCCGTGCCGTGGGCCCGCTTGACGATCGAGGAAGAAGAGGCGCTCGAGCGCCGAGCGCGCGGTCGCTGAGAGGACTCCGGAAGCGAGCGGACAAGGTGCGTCGCCGCGAGTCCGCCGCGGCAACCATCCTGCCCCTCACGTTCGAGCGCTAACGACACGTCACATCGAAGTGTGCGGCGCGCGGAACGTCACGTGCCGCCTCCGGCTTTTCCGCTCGAGAGGACCCACCTCCGCGCGACCGCGTATTCGTAGGGCGCGAACGGTGCCCACGGCACCGATGGCAGGTTTTCGGGTCGGACGCCCTCGAGGAATCACTCGCCCGCCGTGAGATTCGCGCGGACCCGTCAGCGAGGCCGTAGGCGTACGCGCACACCTCGGATTCAGAGCGCGAGGCCGACCCGGAATGAAATCTCGTGCAGGTGATCGGCCGCGGCCTGTGCCGGGGACGCCTTCACGCCGGGGGCGACCGCTTGGTTGGTCGCGTTCGCGCCCGTCGGTGTCCCGGGAAACTGATAGAGCGAGTACTCCGCCGTGAGGCGGATATGCTTGGTGGCCCAGTAGTTCACCGCGGCCTGGAGCGCGTTCACCTGGATGTCGGTCGTGGTCGACGAGATCTCTCCGTCGCCGACCTGGCGCGTCCGCGCGTTGCCGTCGTACGAGAGGCGCATCATCTCGCCACGAAGCAGGAGCTGCAGGCCGAACGGACTCTCCGCGCCGCGGTCCTTCGGCGGCTTCAGCCCCATGTACCTTCCCGCAGGATGATCGTTGATGCGCGCAGTGCCGATAGGCCAGTACGAGATCTGCGCGTACCCGCCGAATCCGTCGAACCTTCCGCGGCGGAGCGTCGCTCGTCGGTCCGTTGCAGCCGCCTCGCGTCGCCCCTCGTTCACGTAGACGAGCTCGCCCTTGATGTCGAAGCGCTCGAACGGCACGTACAGCTCGGCTGCGGCGGCGATCTGGTTCCCCGAGGGGAGCACGTGCACGTTGGCGCCGTCGGCCGCCTTGTAGCTCGGCGACCAGAACGCGTAGCCGCCGGGCGTGGAGAGCGCAGGCGCGTCGTACATGACGTAGTCGTCGTCGCGCGAGCCTCCGCGCCCGCTGATGCCGACATGCAGCCGCTGGATCGCGTCTTTCGTCGTCCTCGCGAGCGGGCGGACCACGAAGCGGGCCATGCCGTCGACGCGGTTGTCGACGTTCGGCCGGTTCATGCCGTCCCCGCCGAACAGCCCGACCTGGTACTCGAACGGGGCGACGCCTTTGCCGATCGCGCCCCAGTAGCTCACGCCGAGGTCCTTGTTGTACGGCGTCGCCAGCGTACGGATCGAGAGCGCCCGCTCCATGAAGTCGAGCCACCGCGAGCTCGTCACGTTCTCCATCGTGAAAGGCGCGTTGAACTGGCCGACGTAGAGCTGATGCGAAGGCGACGACTGATAGCCGATGAACCCGTCGTAGACGCCCGCAGTGCTCATCGGGTTCTGGCTCGAGTCGACCTGAGTCGGCGCGAAGTTCCCGCCGACCCAGAAGAACCAGTGCTTGCGGACGATGCCGCCGCTCTCGAGCACGAACCTGCGGAAGAACATGTTCGGCGCGAGACCGGTGCCGTTCGCGCGGTGGTAGTCGTGCGTGCCCGGTCCGGCGAAGGCGTACGTGTCGACATGGACACGGCCGCCCGTCGCGACGATCAGGTTGTCGTCGGCGCTGCGGAGGAAAAAGGTCCCGTTCGAATAGTCGATGAACGCACGCGACCGCTCGGCCTGGGCAGCTGCGTGTGCAACGGGCTGTGACACGGCAGGTGCGTGCACCGACTCCACCTGCGTTGGTTGCGCGCGCGGTTCGGCAGGCTTCTCGACGCCGTCGGGGCGCGGCTCGGGCACTGGCTGCGCCGCGTCCTGCTCATCCGCCCCGGCGGGCTGCGCGGCATCGGCCTGAGTCGTGTAGAAGACGGCCCCGAGGAGGACGACGGGGACCGAGACGCGTCTGCAATCGGCTCGGAGCACGGCCGCATCCAACTCGACCAAGGAGGCGCCCGTCCAACCCAATGTGACGCTGGTGTGTCGAATGTGACGACCGGGTGCCGGCCGGCCGCCCGACCCGAGTGATCTAGATGCGGTCGAGTGCCTTCATCGTGTCGTCGGACAGCTCGAGATCTGCCGCCGCGAGGTTCTCGCGCAGGTGCGCGACCCTCGACGTGCCGGGGATGAGAAGGATGTTCGGCGCGCGCCGGAGAAGCCACGCGAGTGCGACCTGCATCGGTGTCGCGCCGAGCTGGCGTGCGACCTCGGACAGCTTCGAGGACTGGAGCGGCGAGAAGCCACCGAGCGGGAAGAACGGCACGTACGCGATGCCCACCACGGCGAGGGTGTCGATCAGCGCGTCGTCCTGCCGGTGCGCGAGGTTGTACTGGTTCTGCACGCACACGATCTCGGTCATGGCGCGCCCCTCTTCCACCTGCTTCGCCGTCACGTTGCTGAGACCGATGTGACGGACCTTCCCCTCCTGCTGAAGCTTCATCAGCACCGAGAGCTGCTCCGCGATCGAGCCCTCGACGGGGCGCTGCGAATCGAACATGACGCGCAGATTCACCACGTCGAGCACGTCGACGCCGAGGTTCCGCAGGTTGTCGTCGATGGCGCTCGTGATGTCCTCGGCGGAGAACGCCGGGTCCCACGACCCCTGCGGGCCGCGCCTTGCACCGACCTTCGTGACGATGACGAGATCTTTCGGATACGGATGGAGCGCCTCACGGATGATCTGATTCGTGACGTGCGGCCCGTACGCGTCGCTCGTGTCGATGTGGTCGATGCCGCTCTCCACCGCCTCGCGGAGCACGGCGATCGCGGCGCTCCGATCTTTTGGCGGTCCGAAGACGCCCGGCCCGGCGAGCTGCATGGCTCCGTAACCGACGCGCTTCACCGTGCGACTGCCCATCTCGAACGATCCGACCTTGGCGAGATTCGTCATGCGGTCGAAGGTAGCCCTGGACGGACTGTCCGATAATGGGGTCGAATATGTACGGCCCGTACGGAAAGGCGAACAATGGCCGTGAACCTCGACGACGTCCGAATCTTCGCCGCGGTCGCCCGCGCCGGCGGCTTTCGCGAGGCGTCCCGGGTGAGTGGGTCGAGCGCGTCGAGCGCCAGCGAGGCGGTACGGAGGTTGGAGGGGGCGCTCGACGTTCGGCTTCTTCATCGCACGACGCGCACCGTCACGCCGACGGATCCGGGCGCGCGCCTGCTCGAGCGAGTCGGCCCCGCGCTCGCCGAGATCGAATCGGCGCTGGACGTGGTGAAGAGCTCGCGCGATCAGCCCGCCGGTACCCTGCGCTTGAACGTTCCGACCGTCGTGGCGAGGAGCGTACTTCCTCGGATCTTGCCGCCGTTCCTTGCCGCGTATCCGGATGTCCGCGTCGAAGTGACGGCGGAAGACGCGCAGGTCGACATCCTTGCCGCGGGCTGCGATGCCGGCATTCGTTACGAAGAGTCGCTGGAGAAGGACATGATCGCGGTGCCCATCGGTCCGCGTGAGCAGCGCTACGCTCTGGCAGCTTCGCCGGCGTACCTCGAGCGGCACGGACGCCCGAACCATCCGCGCAAATTGCTCGAACACGCCTGTCTGCGCGTTCGCTTCGCGGGCGGCGCGCTCGTCCCGTGGGAATTCGAGCGTGATGGCGAGGTTCTGAAGGTCGATCCGCCGGGCCCGCTCGTCGGCAACCTCGGGAGCGCCTCCGATCTCCTCGTCGCCGCGGCGGTCGCGGGCAACGGCATCATCTACTTGTTCGAGGAGTGGCTGCAGCCTCACTTCGAGAGTGGCGCGCTCAGGCCGATCCTGGAACGCTGGTGGCTACGTTTCTCGGGACCGTTTCTCTACTACCCGAGTCGTCGCCACATGCCGGCTGCGCTCCGCGCCTTCGTCGACTTCATTCGCGCGAACGGCCGTTGAGGGGGAGCTTCTGCTCGAGGCGCTCTCATCGTCGCGGCCAATGCGGACGCGAGCCCGGAGCTCCTCTCGCACGTTCGTGCGGTAGGCGCCGGTTACGTCTCCGTACCGTTCGCGGCGGACGTCGAGGTCTCGCTGCGAGTGAGCTGACGGCACGCGCCTGGCAACCGCGGGCGGGTCGGATTGAATCGGGGTGGGGTCAAGGAAGAGGTTCGTGAAGAGCGCGCTCGCGAGCGGCTGATCGGGGTATGCTCACGGCCGTCGTGCGAAGTTGGTCACGTGGGTGGCGAAGGAGCTGCCATCCGGTCTTCGTCGCCTCGCACGGGTGGTCGCTCCGCGCCGCAGTTCTGCTGCTGCTTCTGCTGCTGTCGTTCGCCGGAAGAGAGGCCCGTGCGGAGGGAACGGCGCTCGCCGTTCACGTCATCGTGGACGCGCCGCCATCGTGCACCGACGAGGAGAAGTTCTGGGCGGAGGTGGCGCGCCGCACGGCTGAGATCCATCGTGCGCCAGCGGCGGACGACGTGCCGACGCTCGTCGTCCGCGCACGGCAAGAGGGGGAGAGACGCGCGCGCGGAGAGCTCTTCTTTCGGACCGCAGAGGGGACCCGCGCTCCGCGTGGCGTGGTTGCGCGAAGCTGCTCCGAGGTGACCGCGGCCCTCGCGCTCGCGTTCGTGCTTGCCGTCGAGGAGGGTGAGCTGGCCGCCACGCGTTCACCGCCGTCACCGCCGTCACCATCGCCGCTGGAACCGGAGCCCCGTCCCGCCCTACGGCCGCCGAAGTCGTCGCAAGCGAGCGTGCGAGCTCCCGAGACGAGTCCGGCGGGAGAGGCGGCCCAGCGCGGAGTCGCGACGTCGATGGGCGTGCACGGTGTCGTCGCGAACGTCGATGGGCCTGCTCTCGGGATGGGGATCTTCTCCGAGCTCCGACCGTCGGACCCGCGGGGGCGCGTATCGCTCCGACTGGAAGCGGCCGCGTGGCGGCGCACGGTCTCGCGCGACGCCGGCGAGGCCGAGCTCACGTGGATGCTCTTGCGTGCGCGTCTTTGCTTCGTCGAGACCGCAGGGGCAGGGGGACCGATCTCGGTCGCGCTCTGCGGTGTGCTGGACGGCGGTGCGTTCACCGCTTCCGCCACGCAGGCGCGCAACCCGCTCAGCTATGCCGGTCCCTGGGCAGGCGCCGGCTTGGCCGGAGGAGCAACCTGGACAGTAACGCCTCGGTTGGGCTTCGAGCTCGAGGGGGGCCTTCTGGTTCCGCTCGTGCGCGATGACCTCGTCCTCAGGCCGAACGCCCTCCTCTACAGCACGCCGACCCTCGCCATGTGGCTAGGCATCGGTCCGGTGCTGCGATTCTGATCCGATCGTGATCGATCGCCGGACGCCTGGGAATTCTCAAGGGGTGCCCAGTGAATCTTCACTGACTCCCGCGCTCGCGCCGCTGCCCGTCGCGTCGGCGAACCACGCGGCTGCAGGAGCGGAAGCGCGTGCGCGCGCGACCAGACTCCAGGCGCTGATCGAGGCGCACGGACGTTTTCTCTGGCGAAGCCTCCGCCGGCTGGGCGTGTCCCAGACCTCGCTCGACGATGCCGTCCAGCAGGTTCTGCTCGTCATCGCCACGCGGCTCGACGACATCCAGCCGGGCGCCGAGAAGGTCTTTCTGTTCCGGACGGCCGTGAACGTCGCGGCGCACGCCCGGCGCAAACGGACGCGCAAGCCCGAGCGTCCGCTCGAAGACGACGATGTCCAGACGTTGTCCGACCCGTCGCCGTCCGCGGATGCTCTCCTCGATCGCCGCGACGCGCGCCGAATGCTCGATGAAGTCCTCGACGCGATGCCGGAGCCGCTTCGCATCGTCTTCGTCCTCCACGAGCTCGAGGAGCTCACGCTCCCACAGATCGCGGAGCTCCTCTCCATTCCCAGCGGAACGGCCACGTCGAGGTTGCGACGTGCCCGCGAAGAGTTCCGTCGGCTCGCCGCCGACAAGGTGAAGCAGTCATGAGCTCCGAGGAACGCAGCGAGCAGCTCCTGAAGACGAGCGGCTCGGACATCGAGCGGCAGCTCCTTGCATCGGCCGCCGACGACGAGATGCCGGAAGAGAAGTTCCAGGCGCTCCTGAAGTACGGCGCGGGCACGGCGCTGAGCGGCGTGGCGACGTCGACCCGATCGACGTGGAAGCTGACGCTGGCGAAAGGTCTTGGCCTCCTCGCGCTCGCGGCGGCGGGGATCGGCGTGTTTCACCACGAATCGTCGAAGCCCGCCTCGACCAGCGCCGCGGTCGGCGAGGCGAGCGGTGCGACTCCTGATATCGAAGCGGCTCCCTCGGAGACCCGCCCGGCGTTGCCGTCCGTCGAACCCGTTCCGGTCGTATCGCTGGACGCGCTGCCGTCCGCTCCGCGCGCGGCGTCGTCGTCTGCGTCTGTTGCGAGCGTGGCGCGGCCGGTCGAGAAGCCCTCCGTCGACGACGACGTCTCGATCACCGAGCAGATGAAGCTGATCGATGCGGCCCGGACCCGGCTCCGTCGCGACGATCCGCGCGGAGCTCTGGCGGTGCTCGACGAATACGAACGGCGCTTCTCCGCTCCGGCGTTCAAAGAGGAAGCGACCGTATTGCGTGTTTCTTCACTGGCCAAGGCCGGGCGTCGCGTCGACGCGAAGCGGGTGGGGGAGGCCTTTCTCGCCGCGCATCCTTCGGAGCTCTACCGAAGGCGCGTCGAGGCCATCGTTCGCACTCTCTCCGAAAAGGGCTCGTCGCAGTGAGATTACGAAAACCGCAGGGGGCGGTTCTGGGTCTGATTACGCTCTCCACCACGCTGCTGCTCGGGATCGCGAGCTGCTCGCGTGATGAACACCCCCTCGGTGATTCCCTCACGCGTGATGCGGGACTTGGCTTCATTCCAGATGAAGACTCCGGAAGTCTGACGGCCACGGAGCCGGACTCCGTTCAGTCGCTTTGCATCGGGACCTCGTGCCCCGAAGGTCTCGCCACGTGCGAGAGCAATGGTGGCCCCGCATACAAATGCGGCACGGACCTGAAGCGCGATCCCGAACATTGCGGCGCATGCGGGAACAAGTGCCTCCACTACGCGCCGCTTCACATGACATCGCGCTGCATCGAAGGCGGCTGCGAGCTCGAATGCTGGAGCCCGCAGACTCCCGGCAACGAGGGGGAATGGCGTAACTGCAACGACAAGATCGACGACGGCTGCGAGACCGACGTCAGCTCGGACGAAAAGAACTGCGGCGCCTGCGGGAATGTCTGCGCGGGCGGGACTCCCTGCATCGAGGGAAAGTGCGGGTGTCCGGCCGGGCAGATCGTGTGTGACGGCATGTGCACCGATCCCATGACCGATGATTTCAATTGTGGGGGCTGCGGGAACATGTGCTTTCCGGACGAAGGGCCCTGCAGCTTGCCCGATTCCGCGTATTACGGATGTGGGGGCGGTGTTTGTGGCGCTCCCAAGTGCCAGGGCTCCCGAGGCGACTGCAATCAGGACCTCGCCGATCCGTCCTGCAGTACCGACGGCTGCGAGGTGGAGGACATCGTCTTCGATCCGGACAACTGCGGTGGTTGCGGGATCAAGTGCAACACCGAAGCAGGCGAGATGTGCATTCCCGGCCAGAACGGCTCGTATTGCGCCGTCGAGTGTGCGGGCGATTCGACGACGTTCTGCCCGCTGCTCGGGTGTCGAGACATCCTCAACGACCCCACGGCGTGCGGTTCGTGCACGAACGTGTGTCCCGATGCCGGTCCGAACCAGCTCCGCGCATGCCGCAAGGGCATCTGCGAGCTCGAGTGCCTTCCGGGCTTCGGCGACTGCAACGGTGACCCTTCCGACGGCTGCGAGACGAACTTGCTGGCTCATCCCGGCAACTGCGGGGCATGTGGAAATTCGTGTGACGTTGCTGCCGGTCAGCCGTGCATCCACGGCAAATGCCTCATGACCGAATGTGATGCCGGAGGGGTCAACTGATGATCTCTCGAGATCGAGCGCTTTTGCGCGTTTCACTTTTCGCTTCGCTCGTCGTTCCGGTCGTAGCGTTCGCGAGCTGCGCCGAGTCCTCCGGCGAAGCGCATCCCGCCGAGGACGCCTCCGTCAACGTGAGCGTCGGATCCGAGAGCGATGCCGCTCCCGACGCCGGCTGCGACGCGTCGGACGAGACGTGCGCCGTGCCGCTCTCGTGTGCGGAGGTGCCGTGGTGTCCGGTGCCCACCGGCATATCCGCGTTTGCCGCGCTCACGGCGGTCTGGGGCTCGAGCAAGGACGATGTCTGGGCCGTGGGCTCGAACGGCACGATCGTCCACTGGGACGGCGCGACATGGGCGCTGGTTCCGCCCCCGAACAGCTTCTACCCGCCGCAGCTCCCGGTGAAGAACACGTTCCGAGCGATCTGGGGCAGCGGCTCGAACGACGTGTGGATCGCGAGCGCAACCGATGCCGTGTTCCACACCAGCGGCTACGCGGGCGCATCCACGGCCTGGGAGAACGTGCGGCTCCCGATCGAAGAGGGGCTCGACGTTCCTCTCTTCGCCATCTGGGGGAGCTCGGCCGACGAGGTCCGGGTGGCCGGCAGCCCCGCCATGATGTTCGACGAAGACGGAATCGTCACGGTCAACGCGTTCACGAAGAGCAAAGAGTCCGACGGCGACTTCGGCTGGCAAGGTGTGCCCGGGGCGGCGACCGTGCTCGCGATGTGGGGCCCGGCGGCATCGGATATCTGGCTCGTCGCCGACAACTCGATGGAGGTGTCGTGGCAACGAAGCTTCGCGCTCCACGGCAGGCTGGACCCCGAGACCAGTGAGCTCGCCTGGGCCGAGATCGACACCCATTCGGTCGCGACGTTGCGTGCGCTTTGGGGGAGCTCGGCGAACGACATCTGGGCCGTCGGCGATCTGGGCACCATCCGCCACGTGACGAGCGCAAACGCCACCGACTGGGAGAGCATTCCTTCGCCGACTCGTGAAGATCTTCGCGCGGTATGGGGCTCTGCTGCAGACGACGTCTGGGCAGTCGGAGACGCCGGTACGATCCTCCATTACGACGGTCGTGGCTGGACGCCGACCCCCGCCGCGTTCCCGGCAGGTAAGAAGCCTGCGCTCTACGGCGTGTGGGGAAGCGCGCGCGATGACGTCTGGATCGTCGGAGACGGCGTCGCGCTCCACTACACGGGCGGTGAGCTCGGTGACGCAGGAGGTTCCCGGTGAGCTCCATCTTTCGACTGAGCACGGTGTGGATCGTGACCGCGCTCGTTCCTCTCGCATTCGCCTGCGCGGGCAGCGACGACGCGCGGCCAGCGAACGAAGACGCGGGCGATTCGACGTCACCGGATGGAACGTCGGCGTCCGTCTCGAACGAGGACGCCGGCGTCGACGCCGCCCCGGTCCGCGAGTGCTCGGACGACGGGTTCTGCCATACGGCGGTGCCCGAGGGGCAGACGCTGCGTGCTGTCTGGGGGGATGGCCAAGGCGTCGTCTGGGCGGTCAGCGGACAAGGCGCGATCCTCCGCTGGGAAGGGAGCGAATGGACCATTCATGCGTCCGGTCTCGGTCCTCTCAGCGCAATCTGGGGCAGTGGGCCGACGGACGTCTGGGTCGGTGGCGCGAGCGTTCTCTTCCACGGCACCGGCTCGAGCCCTGACACGTTGACGTTCGCGCCCACGCAAAGGCCGAGGGGTGACGTCACGTCGATCTGGGGAGCCTCGGCGTCCGACGTCTGGGCGGTGGCCATCTCTTACCAAGACGAGCCGCGCTCGCGTGTCCTCCACTACGCGCCAGGCGTCGGCGGGACGGCGGCCTGGTCCGAGGTCGCGGTCACCGAGGACCCGTCGGAGGTGCTCTTCACGCACGTGTGGGGGACCGCTGCTTCCGGCGTGTGGCTCGGGGGCACGGTCGGCGGTCCTTGGACGCCCGGTCGTCTCTATCGACGACCGCAGGGAGCGTCCGAGTTCGACCCGGTCCTCGCGCCGTCGGACCCCGAGATGCCGGCGGAGCCGTATGACCCAGGCGAGCTCATGAGCGTCTCGGTGATCTCCGACACGCGCATGGTGCTCCTCGCGCGAACGCTTGCTGGTGACGAGACGCTCGTTCACGCCACCACCACGGACGGCGGGCAGACGTTCACGCTCGACCGCGCCGAGCTCGGCGAGTTCAACGGTCTCTGGTCGTACGCCGTCGCAGGCACTGCAGACGATCTCTGGGTCGCGGGCGAATACGGTCGAATGCGCCGCTGGAACGGCAGCGCGTGGACCGCCTCCACGCTCAGCGTCACGAAGTACCCCGTCATCTCCGACTTCTTCGCTTTCTGGGTGAAAGCCCCGAACGATTTGTGGGTCGTCGGCGATGGCATTGCTCTTCACCTCGATCCCACGAGGAAGAAGTGAGCACGATGAGAGCTCGTATTCGAAAGATCCAGTTCGGCGGCGGCCCGATAGCGGCGGCCGTCCTCATCGCTGCATGCAGCGTCGATGACGTCGAGCTCGGGGCGACGGACCCCGTCGTCTCGGACTCCGAGGGCGACTCGAGCCCCACGCCCGATGCGGGCCCGGCCGTCGATGCACGTCCGCCGTTCGACCCGTCCGCCGAGACGGTGACGTGCACCGCCGAGCCATGCGCCGTCGAGCTCGTCGCAGGCGAGAATCACTTCTGCGCGCGCATGAGTGACGGCACCGCGCGCTGCTGGGGCGACGACTTCTGGGGACAGCTCGGTCGGGGCGACGCCGAGGAGCCCATCGAGCCGGGATCCATACCGCCCGTCGTCGATCTCTCGGATGCCGTACAGATCAGCGCTGCCGGTCGCGCGACCTGTGCGCTCCTCGCGAATGGCGCCGTCTCGTGTTGGGGAAGCAATCTCCTCGGCGAGCTCGGTCTCCACGCCGAGCCTCCGTTCGAAGACTTCGATCGCCACCCGGTCCCGTCACCCGTCGCGCTCGACGGAGCGATCGCCACACGTGTCGAGGTCGGCATCGACAGCGCGTGTGCCGCGCTCACGACCGGCGAGCTCGCATGCTGGGGCGGGACGCAGGAGCTGAAGCTGGCGCGCTCGGACGTCTGGGACCGGGGCTTTCCCGCCGTCGTCGGTCCGGGCAACGCCGAGGTCGACGCCTCGGCGTACACGAAGACCTTCGTGAGCTCCAAGACGACGCTTGCTCTCACGAAGACCGGTGAGGTCTTCAGCTGGGGGGCGATCGCCGGGACCGACGGGATCGTCTCCGGTCGCATCTCTTCGGTGAGCCCGAGCCTCACGCCGAAGCGCGTCGAGGAGCTCTCGAACGTCACGAGCGTCGCCGTGTCCGCGCTCCTCGAGCGCCAGCCGTCGGATCCGAACCAGCGTCCCGGTGGACCGGGCTTCGCCGTCGAGTCTTACGGTCATGCCTGCGCGATCGCGAACGGAGAGGTGTTCTGCTGGGGCAAGAGCTTCCACGGTGCGCTCTGCACCGGCCTGCCCGATTCGGAGCCGGTGCCGAAGCTCGCCCCTACCGTCGGCCCCGCCTGGCCGCAGCAGATCACCGTCGGTGACGAGACGACCTGCGTGCGCATGTCCGACGGCGCGGTGCAGTGCTGCGGTGAGAACACGAACGGCGCCCTCGCCACGGGGAGCGCCAAGGGATTCAGCGGCGTCTTCGTCCGCGCGAGCGCCTTCAAGTCGCACGCGGTTCACGTCGTCGCGAGCCGCGCCAGCGTGTGTGCGCTCGTGCAGGGAGGGACGGTCGAATGCTGGGGGAGCAACGCAAACGGCGAGCTCGGTCGCGCGCCCGACAACGGTGCGTATGCGACGCCGGTCAAGATCACGTTCTAGAGAGGCCCGCAGATGTACTCCAAGCTTCGACTGGGAATTGCCGCCTTCGCCGCCGGCGGCACCGGGCTCGCAGCCTTGCTCGCTTCGGCGTGCTCGACCGACCGCGGTGGCTTCGAAGGCCCGGAGCCCGCGTTTCCGGACGCATCGTCCATGGATGGTCCGGCGTGTGGCTACCGTTGCTCTCGCGATCTCAAGTCGGTGCTCGGGACGTGCGACGACGGAGCGGAGGAGACCATCGCGACGTGCGGTCCCGACGAGGGCTGCGGCGTCGACAGGTGTGTCGACGCCTGCCAGGCCGCTGCGCTCGCCAAGGGCTCCATCGGCTGCTCGTTCTGGACGCTGCCGCCCGACGCCGACGAGGTCGCTCCCGGCGCGTGTTTCGTCGCGATGATCGCCAACACGTGGGACCGTCCGGTAACCCTCGGCGCCGAGCTCGGCGACGAGCCACTCGACATCTCCGGCTCGACGTACATGGCCTCTCTCGAGGGCAACACGCCGACGTATGCTCCGCTGAACGGCCCGGTCCCGCCGGGAGCCGTCGCGCTCGTCTTCCTCTCGCAGGTCGACAGCTCCGGCTCGTCGGCGGAGGGCTGGCGCTGTCCGGACGGTGTCGTGCCCGCGTTCAAGGCGAATCCGGTCGTGGGTGGCACGGTGAAGACCCGTGCGTTCCACATCACGGCGGACGCCCCGGTCGCCGCGTATTCCATCTTTCCGTACGGCGGTGCGGAGAGCCACATGCCGTCGGCGTCGCTCCTCCTTCCGGTCTCGTCCTGGGACACGAGCTACGTCGCGGTTTCGGCGGGCAGGTTCGGGCCGTCGGATCCCTACGTCGCGGAAGATCCGCGCACGATTCAGATCGTCGCGAGCGAAGACGGTACGGAGGTCTCGATCCGTCCGGTCGAAGCGGTCCTCGCGGGAACCGGCGTCGAGCCCGCGGCCGCAGGGGTGCCCAAAACGTGGACGTTGTCGCGTGGTGAGGTCCTCCAGATCACGCAGATCTCGTCGCTGTCCGGCAGCCCGATCTCCTCGAACAAACCGATCGGCCTCTTCGGCGGCTCGCCCTGCGTCTTCTTCCCGAACGAGTCGCCCGCCTGCGACGTCACCCAGCAGCAGATCGCCCCGTTTGCGCAGTGGGGAACGGAGTACGCGCTCGTTCCGTTCAAGCCGCGCACCGTCAGCCTGTCGTCCGTTGCGCGCGAGGATGTCCCGTGGACCCTCGTCGGAGCGATCGACGGCACCGTGCTCACGTACGATCCGGAGCAGCCGCTGGGCGCACCCGGGACGCTCGCGGCCGGGCAGGTCGCGAACTTCATCACGGATGCGCGCGTCACGGTGAAGAGCCAGGATTCGAAGCACCCGTTCTACGCCGCCGTGCACATGACGAGCGGCACGTACGGCGGCGGTGCGAGCCACGGCGGCACCACCATCGGCGATCCGGACTTCGTCAACATCGTTCCCTCGGACCAGTTCCTCGACCGATACGTCTTTTTCACCGACTACACGTTCCCGGACACGACGGTGGTCGTCGTTCGGCGGCGAACGTCGACCGGCTTCCATCCCGTCGTCCTCGATTGTGCGGGTGAGCTCACCGGCTTCGTCCCGCTCGGCACGCAGCGCGAATACGAATACGCCTTCGTCGATCTGACGAAGGGCTCCGTTCCGCAGAAGTTCGAAAAGGGCGAATGCGGCTACGGCCGGCACGAGGCGCAAAGCGAAGGACCTTTCTCAATCACCGTCTGGGGCCTCGGCCCTTGGGCAAGTTATGGCTACGCAGGTGGGATGGGGAGCCGACCCATCAACGATGCGTCGCCGCCCACCGTGAACTGAGGCCGCGTTACGAAGCCATCACGGGGCTTCTCGCACACCCGTGACTCCGAGACCGCGGGATCGAGTGTATGCGTGCGTGCGCGTTCCTCCCGTCCATGGCGGCTCCGAGAGTTCCCACTTGACGGGCTGTAGCGACGCCGTCGATCGTGCACGGTCCGGCTCCCTTCGAGTCGGAGCTTTCGCTGAAGGACGTGCATGATGAAAAGGATTGGTCTGCTTCTCGCCGCTACGACGTTCCTTGGTGCGTGCGGCTCGGATGACCCGGCACCCACGTACATCACGATCCAACAGCCTGGTGGAGACGGAGGGCCATCGGAATCTGGGGACGCTGGAGACACCGTGACGCGCACCGTCACGGAACCGGTCTCGCCGCTCGGAACCGTCTCGGGTCAGGTGCTCGACATCGACCTCGTCCCCTTGGGCGGCGCGACGATCGAGCTGATGATCGGAAGCCAGACGGCGCCGCGCTCCGCCACCACCGACGACAAGGGCTTCTTCGCGTTCGACCAGGTCCCGGGCGGCTCGCAGGTGTTGCTCTCGTTCACCAAGGCGGGCTACGCAACACTCCGCGCGACCTCGACCGTCCCCGCGACCGCGGGCAACCATCCTCTCGAGAACGCCAATGCGAGCCTCGGGCCTGTCCTCCTTGCCAAGCTCGATGGCTCGATTTCCTTCCGCGTGGCGCTTCCGAATACGCAGCCCGCGGTGGGCGCCGTCGGCACGCTGCGGGTAACGCCGGCGGGAACGGTCATCGTGGCGAACAGCGACTTCACGTCGAGCATGGTGAGCGTCATCACGTCGACCGCAGTAGCAGACGCGCAGGGCGTGCTGGAGTTCAAGAACGTTCCGTCTCCGACCACGATGACCCGCTTCAATGGCGGTCAGTATCAGCTCGCGATCGCGCCGATGGATCAGAACGCGGACGGGGTCGCCGAGACCGGCGGCTACACCACGACTTACACCGCTGCTGCCGTCATCACTGCAGGCAACCTTCCCGTTGTGACCCTCGCCGCTCCGCAGTCGTCCGGCGCACCCTGATCGGAGAGCGCGCGAGCGTTCACACGAAGCCCATCGCATTCAGATCGATCGCGACATTCGATGGCGCGGCAGGATCGAAGCGGACTGGAACGACGGCGCCAGGGACGACGCGCGCCATCGCGAACAGCGGGACGAGCAGCGACGACGTCGCCGTGAAGGGGGCCGAGCCGCCGCCGTAGCCGGGAGACGGCGGCGGCTGAACCTCCAAGGTGATCCGGAGCTGAGGTGCGTCGTTCACCGTCAGGCCAGTCGCTCCGACCTGGAGGATGCGTGCCTGTGCCGGAACGCCCTGCGCAAGGAGGCGGGCGTGCTCCACCGACATTCCTCCGAGGCGCTTCAGCACGATGACGATCGGAACGATGACGGCGACCATCGTGACGAACGTGAGAATGAGGGTGAAGAGCGCGCTGCCGCCCGCGATGAGGGATCCTTCGTTCATGACGATCCCTCGTGCACGGTCCACGCCCGCCCCACCGCGCGGGATCCCCGGCACTTACGCGGACCATGTTGCGTGCGCGCACGCCATCGGCCGTGTGCTGCACACTGTCGTCGGACGAGCCGGGCACTGCTGGTGACCGGCGCTCAGGGCTCGGACGGCGCCTGCTCCTCGCTGCGGGGCGCGTCCGGCTCCGCATTCGCATCGTCGGGAGGGGCCTGCGTCCTCTCACTGGCCACGTCCGGCGGAGGGACGGTTGGCGCAGGCGTTGTACCCTGCACGGATCGGGAAACGGGCGGCGGCGCTGGCGTTCCCCCGCATTGGCGTCGACGGCGGCTGTTCGCCGTGTTCACACCGCGTTCGATTGCAGCCCGGTCGTCTTCACCTTCGATGAACAGCCTTCTCCGCGCATCCGCATGAAGCTGGGCCTCTCCAGAGGGTTGCGAGCTCAAGGCGCCGATCGCTCCGATGAGGAGCGCCGCCAGTCCGGTCACGCCCGCGGCGGTGGCGGCTGACCGATCCTGATCTTGGACCGCCGCCGCGATCCCGAGTCCGGTGAAGCCCAAGGCGAGCCCACCAACCGACCAGAGAACCACTCGTTGATGGGCTGCATCGACGGGGTCGATGTGCGCCTGATGTTTGCGCTGCAGGGCGGGCTCGTCGATCTTCGGCCAGACGTTCTCGAGCTCCTCCGGGTCGTTCTGCTGCGGTCGAAACACGGCGAGCCCGTCGACTTGCTGGCTGTAGTAGGTGTCGACCAAGACGCCAGCCGTCGCTCCCGTAGCCCGAACGCGTGCCGGCGCGACCTCATACCAGTCCTCACGCTCGCAATCGTTGCGAGCTGGCCCGTTCGGCAACGCAACCGCCGGACCGGTCCGGCCGACCGGGGGAGCCCCGGCACAGGCCACCTGCATACACAAGACCGCCCCTGTCACCACCCTCCTGAATGCCAAGTGTGAGCTCCTCGAAGCTCGCTTCGTCTCGCGCCGTGTGTCCGGCGTCAAGCTCCGAACGCGCGCCGCGGCTACCATCGAGGTCCCGAGTGGCGCGATGCCGTTTCCGCTGACCGTTCCGCGTCTGCTGCTCGAAGGGACGACCCTCGACGCCGTGTTCGCCCGTACCGAGGTGCTCTCAGGGCTGTCGACCGTTCACGTCAAACGCTGGTCGCTTCCCGCAGCGACGGGCGTGGCGCCTTCGGTCCTCGCCGACCGGGCGCCGATCCTGTCCACGTCGAACCACCAGCTGTACACCGGCCTCGCAGCGACGCGCGTCGGTCCGAGCGCCCTGATGGCGACGTGGGCCGACAATCGCTGGGGTGACTACGAGCTCTACGGCTCGACGCTCGATCTTCGCATGTGCCCCTAAGCTGGGAGCGACCGCGGCGCAGCGACCGGAACGAACCGCGCGCCGATGCCTCGAATCACGTGGCGCTGCGCGACTGACAAATTTCTACAAGCCGGTGCCGCCGCCTGCGCGCATTGTTCGCGCATGCCCAAGATTTCCTCGCTCACGCCCCGCCTCGTCGTCTCGGACGCAGCGCGTGCGATCGCCTTCTACATCGAAGCCTTCTCCGCGTAGGAGCTCGAGCGCCACAAGGACGACAACGGTCACGTCGTTTTCGCTGCGCTCGCGATTGGCGACCTGAAGCTGACGCTCACTGAGGAGAAGCGCGAGTGGCACAACGTCGCGCCGACCTCCCTCGGAGGCTCACCGGTGCTCATCGCGCTCGCCGTCGACGACGCCGACGCCGTCGGCAGGAAGATGGAGCGCGCAGGCGCGAAAGTCGTCTTCCCGATCGACGATCACGGCTACGGCGTTCGCGACGGTCGTCTCGTCGACCCCTTCGGCCACTACTGGATCGTGTCGCAGGCTCTCTGACGCTGGCTTCGGAGGGGACCGCCCGACGCGCCCGAAGCCCGTGCCCATGCTCCCGACGAGGTCGTGACATGGACATCGCGAGCTGCGGCCGCGGCCGTTCACGTTTCCGAACAGTCTCGCCTCCGGAAGGGTCTACCGCGCTCCCGCGTGGCCACCTATCTCGAGGTGGTGATTTCGAAAGGAGCAACACATGACGATGACGAACATCCATCCGCGCGGCTCGGGCCTTGCGATCTCCGACGCCGTCTTCGGCGGGACGCGACTCGACGGTCGAGTCTCTCCGCTGCTGATCACGAACATCGACAAGCGGCGATTGGTTCGTCTCTTCGAGCTCGGCCGCTATCTCGACGAGACGGCCGTCGCGCTGCTGAAGCGCAAGGTGAAACAGGCGCACATCGTTGCCGCGGCCACGATCCCACCGACGGTAGTGACCATGAACTCGCGCGTGCTCTGTCGGGACATCGTCACCCGCGCGGAGCGAGAGCTCACGCTCGTCTACCCGTGCAGCTGCGGACCGAACCGTGGCCACGTATCGGTCCTCTCGCGCGCTGGGATCGAGCTCCTCTCGGCCAGCCCGGGCGACAACCTCACGCGCTACGAGGCGGCGCCGTGGGAGATCCTCGACGTCGTGTACCAGCCCGAAGCGGAGGGCCAGTTTCACCTGTGATCGCCTGTGACCATCCGTGACGCTGGAGAGCGGCAGGGCGATCGCAAGCATCGTCGGCATCCGCGCTGGTTCATTCGCGCGCGGTAGGCGGGCCACGAGGTCACACTGTTCGCGTAAACGAACGACCTTCCGCCGCCGCGCGACCTAACCTTGCAAGGTCAGGCCTGAGACAACGCGGCCCGGCGGAAGCGGAGCGGTAGAACGCCAGTCGGCGAGGTCCGCCTTCCGCAGGTGCGCGCCAAACGTGCCAGCCGTACAGAGCGCGCCTCGCGATCGAGCGGAGCGGCCTGTCGAAATCGAGAGATCCATGTCCGCTTCGAAGAACATCACCCTCACCGAGCAAGACGTCGCCCGCCTCGCGGAGGTGATCTTGCTCTTCAACGACCTCGACGAGAACGCGACCGAGTCGCTCCAGGAGAAGCTCGACCGCGCGCGCGTCGTCAAGCCGTCCGAGCTCGAGGGCTCGGTCGTCACGATGAACTCGCGCGTCGTGTGTCGTGACGAGCGCGGCGCGCTCCGTGAGCTCCAGGTCGTCTACCCGCGCGATGCGAATGCTGCCGAGGGACGTATCTCCGTCCTGGCACCGCTCGGACGAGCGCTGCTCGGAGCGTCTGTTGGGCAACACGTGGACGTCGCATCGGGTGGCAGGTCGATCCGGACGTGGGTGATCGAGGAGATCCGGTATCAGCCCGAGGCTGCCGGAGACCATCACCTCTGAGCCAACGGCGTTTCGGGGAGCTGGCCGTGTTCGCGGATGCCAAAGGCTGCGTAGATTGACACGGTGAGGCGGCCTCGTTAGTGCCAGCCCGTGGCGTTGCGTGATGCATGGGAGGCGGAGGCCGAGGCGTGGATCCGATGGGTGCGCCTTCCTGGGCACGACAGCTATGACAAGTTCCATCGCGAGCAGTTCTTCGGCATCGTCCCTGAACCCGGGCGACTGACCGTCGATGTTGGCTGCGGCGAGGGCAGGGTCGCTCGCGAGCTGATGAGCCGCGGCCATCGTGTTGTCGGTCTCGACAGCTCTCCCACGCTCGTCGCCGCCGCGCGTGGCTTCACGCCGTCCGTGGACGCGCGTGTGGCTGACGCCTCCGCGCTTCCACTCGAGGATGCGAGCGCTGACCTCGTCGTCGCCTTCATGGTGCTCCACGACGTCGACGAGCTCGAAGGGGCGACGCGGGAGATCGCGCGGATACTCGAGGCAGGCGGTCGGCTATGCGCCGCGATCGTGCATCCGCTCAACTCGGCGGGACGATTCGAGAGCGACGCTCCTGATGCTGCCTTCCGGATCCAGAACAGCTATCTCGCGCGCTACGACTATTCCGATCGCGTAGAGCGTGACGGGCTCGCGATGACCTTTCATAGCCGTCATCGGCCGCTCGCCGACTACTTCGCTGCGTTCCATGCGAACGGGCTCGTCGTCGAGCAGCTGCGTGAGCCTGCCGTTCCCGAGCGCGCCGCGAGCTCGCCCGCGACGCGCCGATGGCAGCGAATGCCGCTGTTTCTCCATATCGTCGCGCGCCGAACCTGAGCGGTGGCGACCTGCCGTCGTCCGCGCGTCGAGCTCGATCGCTCAGCCGTGGGGGCGAACACGAGTGGTCGGCGCTGGAGCAGCGTCGGCGGCGCTACGGCGGAGATCGACCCATTCGAGGGCGACGTCCCTCGGTGCGGTCTGGAGCTCTCAGCGAACACGTGTCGGAGCCGGCCCGACGCGTAGAGGACGCCGTCGACGGGGGCGTCGCCCGGCCGGCGTCCCTCGGATTTTTACGGCGCGTCCGTCCGCTCCAGGCGCGGTCCTGTTCTTGCTCGTCGTCGAGGCTTGCTTCCCATGACCGCCAGCTCGCTACGCGACGTGTACGATGACGCCAACACACTGGTGATGCCGCCGCGGCCGGCGTCGCACGCGACCTCGTCCGTCATCCCGATTGCACGGAGCCGTGACGCTCGGAACGGCGCCAGCATCCACAACATCCATCCGAGTGGCGTTGACGTCCGGGGCGTTCGGAGTGACGCGCCCGTCGTGATCCCGCGGTCGCGCGCGGACCAGACGACTCAGCCATCGCGCCGATACGCGTCCGACGTGAAGCGCTATCGGCGCCTCTCGATCGGACTGGCGATCAGCCTCGCGTTCGTGCTCGGCATCACGGCGTCGCTCGCCGTTCAGATCACCGCGCACTTCACGCCCGCGACGGTACGGACGCCACGGGACGGGATCACGCGCAACGAGGCGATCGAGATCTTCGATGGCGTCGAGGCGAAGGTCCCTCCGCGCCCGCGTCGCCTCGTCGTGCGCTCGTCGGCGCCGTCGCCGGCAGCCGCGAGCCCGGTCACCACGCCCGATCCGGCAGAGCCCGCGGAGCCGATCGAGACGCCGCAGACGGCGACGCAGGACGACGGACCGTCCGACCTCGCCGGGCGCGATCTGCTCGGCGAGGGGCTCACGATCGATTGACGGCGCGGCCCCCAGTGCAATCTCCTCGGAAGCGCGAGGGACGTTTGAGCGCTCTCAGAAGCCGGGGTGGCAGCTCTTGCCGTCGGTCGTGATCGCCGTGTCGGTGGGCGTCGACGCGGTGAGGTCGATGAGGTGCAGGTTCTCGCTCTCGTCCGCCGCTCGAAGGCAATAGACGATCGACGTGGCGTCGGGGGAGATCGCGGCGTTGCGGACGACGGCGCCGCTCGGTGGCACGACCAGCGGCGAGACCGTGCCGTTCGCCATGTCGTAGAGGAAGAGGCACACCGCCGTCTCCTCGTTCCCTTCTCCGCGATCGACGGTGGTGCTGCCGACGAACACGAAGCCGCTGCCGTCGGCGATCCAGCTCGTCGTCTCGACGCTCGGCGCGACGCCGCCCGCGCCGTACGAGTAGCCCACGAGCTTCTTCGGCCTCGTACCGCCGCCCGGTGGATAGAGGAAGAGCCCCTCGTCCTCGCGGGTCGTGCAGACGCTATGGAGGAAGAGGAGCTCACCCGTCGCCGGGTTCCTCGAAGGACGGATCACCGAGCAGTTCGTGACGCTCGGGAAGCTCGTCGGGAGCGCATCGCCGCTCGTCGCGACCGCCCACGGCAGGGATCCTCCTTCGAGCGTCGTCCCCTCGTACCAGTAGTTTCCGAAGTCGTAGATGATCGACGAGCCGTCGGAGTCGAAGACCGGATGGCTCACCTCGATGGTGAACGCCGACCGTCCCCGTCCCGTGTTGGGGAAGGTCGGCGTGAGGCGCTTCATGTCGGAGCCGTCGGCCGCGAGGGTCCAGATGTTGCGCGTCGCGAGCCCAGTGTCGGTGTCGGCCTTGGTCGGGCCGTAGAGGGATGCAATGGCGAGCCGCGTGCGGTCGGGAGAGACGGAGTAGCCCCAGATCTCCCAGCCATCGCTGCCGTCGCCGCGCAGGTCCGTGACGATCCGCTCGGAGCCGTCCGCGAGGCTACGGGCAACGAGCACCTCGCTGTCGGCGGTCTCTGCGCGGACGTAAAGGAGCGTTCCGTCGGGGAGCGACGTCGAACCGTTCGCGCCGCTCGAGCCACCGCCGCCGCCGTTCGACGAGCCCGGGCCGCCGTTCGAGCCGCCGCCCGACGAGCTGTTCGAGCCACCGCCCGTGGTGCAGCCAGTGAACGCGAGGCTCGCTGTGATGGCGAGCACGAGAGTGCGACGGAAGCGGCAGGTCGTCATAGTCCAAGTTCCTTTCACGGCAGGAGGACGTCGATGAAGTGGCGGAGGGCCGGCGGGTACCGGCGCCGGTGTGGGCCTCTCGACGTCATCGTCGGGCTTTCGTCGAGGGAGCTCGCGACGACATCTCTCGGAGATTGTCGAAGCGCGCCGCCGCTTTCGCCATAGGTGGTTCACCCGGCGCATTGTCCCGGGGCCGTCACCCATTCGTGGACTGTCTCATGTCTCGAACTGCCGAGGCCGAGCATCACGCCAGCCGTTGCCCGATCCGCGCGCGACGTCGATCGACATCCTCGAAGCGGGCTATCGACGCGACGGCTCCGAGGCGGAATGGCTCGTCTGCCCCGCGCGCCTTCAGCGGATGGCCGGGATGTCGTTCAGGGGCTTCGTGCCCATGCCGGCCGGGAAGCCGTAGCTCGCGTCGCGGTCCCAGCCCCAGACCGTGAGCGTGAACGGGCTCTTGCTCGAGGCCCGGTGCACGCCGTTGTCACACGCGCCTTGCGGGATCCCGCCTTTTACGAGATCTACATAGGCAATCTGGTAGTTTGTATTCCCGACGTTCCTCCAGCCATCGACCGTTCCGAAGCAGTCCAGCTGGACGTCATCGTAGTTGCCTTCGACGGCCTGCCGGACGAAGACGAGGTTCGTGTTTCCGTAGGTCGGATCGGTCAAGAAGACATAGGACGACAGGTATTGCCCCACCGGGACGACGTTCACCATCTCGGGGTCGCCCTCCGGCGTCGAGACGTTGCCGCTCCCCGTCATGTAGGCCGCTACGTAGATGGGATGTGAATTGTCCTGGCTCCTCACCACGAACGGGCCGGGCGCCCAGAGCTCCTTCCATTCGCCACGTTGGAGTGTCGTCGGAGCCTCCGGGATCGGTGGATCGTAGGTGAGCTTCGTGTCGTCGGCGGCGGCCAGGATGCGCCACGGCGTCGTCTCGGGCTCACCGCGGTCGCGATGGCGGGTGGCCACGTACTGATCTCCGAAGAGCCGAATGGGCGGCAGATTCTGGTGCAGCGTATCGCAAGGTCCGACCTGGTTCGGGATGTACATGCACGTCGCGCCGCCGACGAGCGACACGGGCTTGTCGGACTCGACGCCCGTCCCGCTGTTGTCCTCCGCTTGCGTGAACTGCAGGAACTGCCCGCGCTGGAGAACGAACTCGCCCGTCTCGCCTCGTCGGATCGGCGGGTGACCCGCTGCGCTCGAGAGCAAGCCCGTCGGCTTGATCTTGACGCGCGTGTCGTCTTCGCGCGCGAGGATCTGCATGTACGGGAGGAATCCCCACGTGGCCAATCGCTCGTCCGTGACGCTGTAGCCGTCCATCGCGAGGTTCTCGGTGCCCCATGCCGACGTAGGCAAGAGCAGCGAAGCGCTGGGGATGTAGCTCTCGGCCCCGCCGTACGGATAGATGTCGTACGCAACGACGGGCGCCGATGATCGGATGTGGAACATCTTGCCGAGCCCGCTGCCGCGAACGGTCGTCTCGCCGACGATCGCGGCCCCCACGTCCGCCGGGCACTGGACCTGCCGCAACGGCTGGTCTGGCGGCGGCTCGGGTAGCTTCGAGTGCATCGCGAGGAAGAGGATCGCGAGCTCTCCGGGGGGAAGCTTGCCTTCGGGAAGCAGCTCGTAGCGAATGTCCTTTCCGCGTCCGCGCGGGATCCGGAAGTAGCTCGAGGAGACCGGACGGTCGTCGTATTCGACGTCGAGCTCGACCGGAGAGCTCCACGTATTGGCCACGAGGACCGCATAACAGTTCCCTTCGAAGACCGCCGCGTCGAACGTGAACGTGTTCGCGGACGGCTTCGCTGCGTAGTACTCGCAACCGACGGTGCTTTGCTCCGCCGCAGCGGCCTCGCATCCAGCCACGCACACACCGTCGCGGCACGACGAAGCGGCCTCGCATGCGGTGACGACCTCACCTCGACAATCGACGACGGAGCGGCCGTCGGCCGAGCACGTCGGAGCGCATTCGCTCGGTACGAGGGGAGGGGGAGGCGGACGATCACCGGGCTCCTCGCTCGACGCGCATGCTGCACCGACGACGACGAGAAGGAGAGAGCCAACGGCCGCTCGCACCAGAGCACTCATTGGGAATCGATTCATGGAGTGAGCACCACGTCCTGAGGCTCGAGGTGAGGCAGCGCGTCCGCCGTCCCCGTGCCGAGCTGTCCCTTGTCGTTCTGCCCCCAACACTGCACGGCGCCCGTGGCGAGGATCGCGCAGGTGGTCGCGTTCATGACGGCCATGCGCACGGGAGTGCCGGCGAGCTTCTGGACACGCACGGGCATCGGCTTCAGATCGAAGTCGCCGCCGCCGAGCTGTCCACGGGTGTTGTCCCCCCAGCAGATGGCTGCGCCGTCGGACGTCGTCGCGCATGTGGACCTCGGCCCGACGGCGAGCGTCTGCGCGTAGTACGTCGTCGAGCCGACTCCGGCATACGTCGGATACACCGAGTCGCTTCCGGAGATGGGGCCTGCCCCCCAGCAGAACACGCGGCCGTTGGCGATCGCGCAGGCTCGGCCGGCGTTTGCGGCCACCGCGGAGACATGCGGCAGATCGATCGCCTCCGGCGATGACACCGCCGTGGACGCTTCGCGTCCGAGGACGCCCGTCTCCGGCCCGAGCGGAGCGCCGCTCCGTCCCCAAGAGACGAGGCCGCCTTCGGTCCATGCCACCGTCCCGCGGTCGGCGAGCGCGAGCATCTTGCTCTTCGCTCCGATCGAGAACGTGGTGACCGCGAACAGCTCGCCATCTCCGTGCGGCCGCTCGGGGATCTGCGCGGCTGCGTTGGAGCCCCAGCAGGCGACGTCGGTGCCGGCGAAGGTCGCGCACGAGACATGATGGCCCGCGAAGATCCCCGTTGCGGCGCGGAGGCCCTCTACCGGCGCAGGCACTCCCGACGACGTCGTGTCGACCGTGCCGTCGATCGAGCGGCCGAGCACGCCGTTCTCGTTCGACCCCCAGCAGACGACGGCGCCGTTCGCGCGGAGGGCGCAATAGACGTCGCTCGGGAGCGATGCGCTCCCCGAGAGCTGAACGGCGTCGTCAAGGCCGACGACCGGGGCCGGAGCATTGGCCGAGGTGGGCGCATCATCGCCGCGTCCGAGCTCGCCTGCCGTGTTGCTTCCCCAGCAGCGAACCGTTCCGTCGCTCATGCGCACGCAGGCCGAGTCGAACCCGGCTGCGATCTCGACGGCGCATGGCGTCGTCGCGCATGTCACGGCGGGCACGCTGGTGTCGACGAGGATCTCGCCAGCGTCGGGACGGGCAGCGTCGCTCGTGCTGCTCTCATCGAGCATCGAGGCGTCGCCCGCATCATCACGGTCTGGTTCAGGGGCTGCGTCGTCAGTCGACGTGCATGCCGTAGCGAGGATCCCGGGAAGGCTGGCCATCAGCGCGCATGCGATCGCGATCGACCTGCGACCGACGCGGATCATTTCGCCTCCCTTCGGAGCGCAACGCCGTCGCCGACGACGAAGATCTCTCCGGCGCTCGTTCCGGCGATCGCTTTCAGATGTTCCGTCAGCGGTGCTCCGTTGAACGTGAGGAGGGCGTCCTTCCAGGCGGTGCCGTCGAAGTGAAAGACGCGTCCGACATGACCGACCGCCCAGACGTCGTCCTTGCCAGAGGCCCAGAAGGCGCGGATGACGACTTTCGGCTCGAACGGATCGGCGATCCAGTCGTCGTGGTCGCCACCCGGAGCCGTACGTGCGAGCAGACCTGGCGCAGCCCAGAAGCGCGGGCCTCCCTGCGTCGAAACGCCGGCGAGGATGGTGGGCTCGCCCCATCGATCTGCCTGGAGATCGCCGAAGACGCGTGACGTCCACGACGGCGAGCCGCCGCCGCCGCCGCGCGTACGGTGGCCGAGATAGCCGAAAGTGAAGAACGCCTCTGGATCGAGGTCGATACCGCCGACGTACAGGTCGTCGGGCCCCGTCCCCCAAACGGACATCAGATCGACCGGCGCTTCGATGCTCTCCGACTCCCAGCCGCCGTCGCTGCTCGAGCGATAGACGAGCCCGCCTGCTCCGACGATCCACGCCTGGCCAGGTTCGGCGAACCAGACGGCCGAGAGCGACCCACCGTCGAAGGTCGTCGTCGTGAACGACGTGCCGTCGCCGCGCACGATGACGGCCGTTCCGTCATCGACGGTGGCTCCGACGGCGATGAGGTTGCCAGCGCCGTCGGATGCGAGCGAGTAGAGCTCCACCGCACGCTTGCCGCTGCCGAGGGAGGGCGAGTGCACGGGCCTCCAAGCGTTGCCCTCGAAGTGGAGGAACTGCGCGCTCGCCTGGTCGACGCCGGATACGCCGTTCGCGATCGCCCATGCGCCGATCCCCGGATCGACCTGCACCCCCGTGAACGCCCATTGCGTGAATCCGTAGGCCTTTGGGTTCGGCAGATCGACGATGCAGAAGCCGTCACTGCACCGGAGCGCTTCAGCATCGACGTCGCGTCCATCCGGGCCGGTAGCATCCGGGTCGTTCGGCATTCCCGATTCCGCGGCGCCGCCGTCTTCGGGGCCGTAGATCGCTTCCTCGCCGGCGTCCGCGCATGCGGCGAACGCCAACGAGGCGACTCCGAGGACCATCGGAAGACAAGTGAGCCGCTTCATCGACCCGCTCCCGTGCTCGTGCCGCGCGTCGACCGAAGGAGGACGCCCTCACCCGCGATCCAGACGTCGTCGCCTGCGCCGGTGACGGCGCGTAGTCTTGGTCGCCGATCTGCCGAGAATGGTACGTCGATCACCGTCCAGCCCGCGCCGTCCCAATGGATCACGGTGCCGTCGTCGCCGACCGCCCAGACGTCGTCGGGACGTGCGCCCCACACGCCGTGCAGGTCACCGTGGACCGGCGAAGCGATGACGCTCCAGCCTTGACCGTTCCAGTGCCGGAGCACGCCTTGGTCGCCGACGGCCCAGACGTCGTTGCCGTCGAATCCCCATAGACCGTTCAGGCGGCGGAGCGACCTCGAGTTCAGCTCGACGAGTCGCAGTCGACCTGGCGCTTCGCCGTCTCCGCCGCTGCTCGTGTCGGTGCGGAAGACCTTTCCTTCGTCGCCCGCGAACCATTGCCGCTCCGAGCTCTCGACCCAAACGGCGCGGAGCTTCACGCACTCGGGCTCGAAGTCTCCCATCGGGCACGGAGGCGAGACCGGTAGCCAGGTCGGCGCGCCGCCATCAGCGGCAGGGCCGTAGCGCCAGATGTTGTCCGGCATCGGCGGCGTCTCGGGGGGAGGGAAGTCGTACGTCTTGATGGTCGTGCCGACGGCGTAAAACTCCGAGCCCGAAGCATAGAGACCGTCGAACATCGCCTTGAACCCGGCGTCGACGGCCGTGGCCTTGCCATCGAGCTCGCGATTGAGCTGCAGGAGCTCGTGGGTGCTCCCGGCGCCCCAGACGGTCCCGTCCTCCGTCCCCACCACGCCGTGCAGCGCGGCCTTCGTGCCCGTATCGACACGCCGCCATGTCGTACCGTCGAAACGCGCTGCGAACCCGGTCGAGCCGACGAGCCAAACCTCCGAGGGGCTTCGTGCCCACAGCGCGTCGATCGACACGGCCTCCATCCCAGCGAAGGAAACACGGCAGAACGAAACGCTGCACACTGGCGTCGCGGCGAGGGTATCGGGGGTCGCCGCATCGACGGGCGCGCCGCCGTCCGCGTCCGCATCTTCCGCCGGCGGGGCGATCGTGTCCTCGCTCGCACACCACAACTGCGTCGAGGCGAGCGCGAAGGTCACGAGGAGCAGCCTCGACGATGCTCGGGTTGGTCTGCTCCCGAAAGCGACGGGGCGCTCGTGGGTGTTGCCATGTCCCCAGCTCATTGCGTACCTCCGGCGGCGCACGGTTCGAGCGCGCAAGCTCCGTTGACGCACGGCTGCCCGATGGCGAGGTCGCACTGAACGTTGCATGCGCCACAATTGCGTGGGTCGGCCGACGTCATCGTCTCGCATCCGTTGTCCGCGCGGCCGTCGCAATCGGCGAATCCGCTTGGACAGTCGAGCGCGCAATGCCCGAGCCGGCACGCCTCTCTCCCGGTTCCTCCGGGAGCCATGGGACATGTCAGGCCGCATGCCCCGCAGTTGTACGGATCACTGTCGAGATCGACACACTGCACGAAGTCGTCGCCCATCGGGCACGCCGTCTCGTTCGGTGCGCACTTGCACTTGCCCCCGAAACAGAATTGCCCTGGTCCGCACTTCTTCTTGCACATTCCGCAGTTCTGCGGGTCGCTGAAGATGTCGGATTCGCAGCCGTCGGCTTCGATGTCCTGATTGCAATCCTCGAAGCCGAATTCACATTTGATCTTGCCGCATTCGGAGTGCATGCATCCGAGTCGCGTGTTCGGGAATGGGGGGGCTGGCTCGGTCGGGCACGAGACTCCGCACGCGCCGCAGTGGTTGTCGTTCGCGACGAGGCTCACGCAGTCTTCGGCGATTCTGCATGTATTGCCCCCGCAATCGGTCAATCCTCCCGGGCAACCGCAGTTCCCCTCACGACAGGTGAGGCCAGGAGGGCATTTCAGTCCGCACGCACCGCAGTTGTCCTCATCGCAGCCGAGGTCGGTCTCGCAGCCGTCGGAAGGGTTCTGATTGCAGTCGGCTCTAAGCGAGCGCGGATCGCACATCATCCGGCATTCGCCCGACTGACATGACCATTCGGCGCCGAAAAAGTCGCGGATCTCGTCGCCGCGCGGGCATCGGACTGCGCATGCTCCGCAGTTGTCGTCGTCGGCGTCGGAGTTCGTCTCGCAGCGGAAGGTGTCGCTCGAGCAGGTCGTGTACGGGGCAGGGCAATCCGAGCTCTTGCATAGCTCGCGACCGACGCTCGCGTCCGGCGCCGGCGACGTGCCTGCGTCTCCGCTCGGGACCAAGCCGGCTCCCCGATCGTTCGTGAGCGACTCGCCGAGCGTCCGCTCGGAGCGCGTGCAGCTGGCGATCCCGAGCATCAACACGAGCAGGCCGAAGGCCAGCGACGAAGACGCTGCAGTCCTCATGGAGTCCTCTCCTGTGCGTCCAGCGTACGTACGACTGTCTCGACGCGGCGACGGTAGATCTCGGACGGGCGTGCGCGCAGGAACGCTTCGCCGATACGCTTCGCTCGTGCGCGGTCACCGGTCTTGGCCAGGGCCGATACACGAAGGACCGTTGCCTCTTCTTCGAACGCCCGGGAGGTGAAGCGTCGTTCGTACTCGTCGAGCACGGCGAGGGCACCTCGAGGATCGTCTCGACGAAGCCGCGAGCGCGCAGCGTCGATGAGCTTCATTTGCTCGGCGAACGAAGCGTCGTCGTCGCCGAGTCGGCGCGTCTCGGCCGTGGACGGTGGCGTGACCGAGGAGCCCCTTGCTGCCGGAGCCGATGGAAGCTGGTCGAGAGACAAGACGGGAATGGGATCGGCGGCCGAGCCCGGGTGGGCGTTCGGCTCGTGGTTTGCCCCTGCGGCACCCGTCGGGATCGCGTCGGCATTCCGCGTCCGCGGCTCCACGCTCGTCAGAGAAGGCCGCGGCTCGGTCCTGCTGGCCGCGTATCCGCCGACGCCCACCGCCAGGGCGCCGAGCGCGAGCAGACCGAGCCCTTTGCCGATCGTGAGCCTCCACGTCGGCCGCGCTGGCATGGTGCCGAGCCTTGCGCCCCAGTCGACGAGAGCTCGATACTTCTCTTCGGGCATCTCGTCGTCCGCGGCAGAGGCAAGCAGTAGCTTCTCGATCTCCGACGCTTCGTCGTCTCGAAGGCGGGGCATTCGTTTCTCGGAGCTCATGTCTGCTTCACCTTGATGGCTGCGAGCCGACGAAACTCTTCGCGCGCGCGACGAAGCCGCGACGTCGCCGTCCCGACCGGAATGCCCACGTAGTCGGCGATCTGCGGCAAGCTGAGCTCCTCGAGCTCGTGGAGCACGAAGACGACGCGGAGGTGCTCGGTCATCGCATCGAGGATCTCGTCGAGCACGCGGCGCGCTCGCCGGCGGTCCAGGAGATCATCGGCAGGCGGCGCAGCATCGGAGAGCGTCTGCACGTCGTCGTCTTCGAGCGGCCGTTCGGGTTTGCGTGTCTGCGTCCGCCGGACATGTGCCGCAACATTCACCGCCGAGCGAAAGAGAAAGGCCTTCTCGGCGCCGGGGGTGATCTCATCGAGTCGGAGCGCGACCACGAGGAAGACCTGCTGAACCGCGTCTTCGAGCGAGCGGTCGGGCACCCCCAACCGGCGAAGGCTTCGCCAGAGAAAGCGTCCGTGCTCCTCGATCAACGTCGCGAGCCTCGCTTTGCGGGCCGCATTCTCCGCTTTCATGGGCGCGGTCCCGCCCTCGATCGCTACGCGCCGGACGAGCGGCACGAGGTCGGGGGCCAGCGAGGATTCACTGCGCACCTCAGCAGAATTCCCGGATCGCCGGCGATCGATCACTTGCTGAGCTCAAAAGCGAAGAACGCGACCGAAGCCCTGCCCACATCGTGACGGCCGGCACGCCGTGGAGCCGTGGATTGGTGCGCGGGGCTGGAGGACCAGATCGTCCCTGGTCTACGTGGAGCCATGGAGCGGGCGCCGTCGGTGCGAGCCGACTCGGCGTTTTGTTTGCCGCGCCGTCGATGGAAGCCGGTACAAGCGAACTACTGGACCAACTCTGGGGGTAGCTCGTGGTTCGTGGAGGCCCCCGTGAGACGAAGCGATGTTCGGCTGATGACGCTCGTGGCAGTGGTTGCCCTGAGCTGTGGCGATACGCCTGGCGGCGACCGAACCATCCCCAGCGAAGACGCCGAGACGGGCGATCCTGGGTCGGCCAGCGAGACCACTCCCAGCGCGCCGTCACGTACGTGTGCTGCGTGCGACCCGAGCGCGACATGCAATGACGCGGTCGAGCCGGTGATGTGTACGTGCCCTGCGGGCTATCAGGACGCGAACGGCGACGGATCGGTCTGCACGGACGTCGACGAGTGCACGACGGGAGCGCACACGTGCGACGCGACCGTCGGCGTATGCACCAACAAGGCCGGCGGCTTTTCGTGCGCGTGCCCTGCGGGGTATGCGGACACGAACGGCGACGGATCGGTCTGCACGGACATCGACGAGTGCACGACGGGAGCGCACACGTGCGACGCGACCGTGGGCGTGTGCACCAACGAGCCGGGCAGCTTCGCCTGCGGGTGTCCCGCGGGGTATCACGACGTGAACGGCAACGGCACCGCGTGCGAGAGGCTCGCGCTCTATTCGGCGAGCCCGTTTCAGCCGCTCCTGTTCCAGAACGAGACGGTCGGCTTCACGAACGTCGGGTGCATCCCGATCACGCTCGCCGGTGGCACCGTCAACGGCACCAACGCCATGGCTCGGCATCCCACGACGGGGGTGGTCCATGCGGTGCTGAAGACCGAAGGCGATCGGATCCTTGCCACGATCGATCTGGCGACGGGGAACGCGACGCCGATCGGCTCGCTCGGCGACAAGTTCTCGGCGCTGACCTTCAGCCCTGATGGGGCGACGCTCTACGGCGTCACGGGAGATGGTGCTGGCACGCCGGAGACGCTCTTCACGATCGATCCGCAGACCGCCGCACGTACGCAGGTCCAGTTCCTCGGAAACGGCGCCGACGGCGAGGTCATCGCCTCCGATGCTGCGGGCATCCTCTATCACTGGTCGGGCAATGGCACCGTGGTGACCGAGACGATCCAGATCGGCACCGGAACGACCGAGGTCGGCTTCGCGGTGAGCGGGGAGACGTTCGGAGCGGTCTGGTGGAGCTGGCACGAGGACGCGCAGGGCAATCCCGAGCCCGTGTTCCTGATCTCGACCATCAACTCGAACTTCAGGACGCTCTCACCGACGACTGGCTACTCGCAAGCGTTCGGCTCGACGCCCGACGACGTGCGAGGGCTCGTGTTCGAGCGCAACCACAACTATGGCCTTGCCGCCTGTCCCTCTTCGAACGGGGGCGAGTGAGAGCCGCGGGGGGAGCCGCGCGTCCACTGCGGCAGCGCTCCCGCTTGGTCGCGAGGGGGCGATCTCGACTGCATCGTCGAGACCTTCGACCTCGACGACCGTGTGCTGAGGCCATCGTGCTGTCACCGAGCTCGCGTATTCGTTCGCGCCCCAGCACGCCACCCTCCCGGTAACCAGCTCGAGCCACGGAGCGTCAGCGCTCGATCACTCGCACGCGAGGCCCGAGCACGCATGATCGATCGGCCGGGGATCGGGAATGCTGCGCGCGGGAGCGGCACGCACGTTGCGACGTCGACTTGCGCCCGTCGCACGTGCGACGACGAGCGAAGAGGTCATCGTGAAGCCGTTGTCGTCTCTTGCCGTGCTCGTTGGTCTGGGGACTGCCGTGATGGGCGTCGCAGGATTGATCGCGCCGGACGTGCTCGTGCGGATAGGCTGGCTCTGGACCACGCCCGCAGGGTTGTATGCCTCGGCCGTGCTCGACCTCCTTGCCGGGCTCGTCCTCCTCAAGGTCGCTTCGTCGTCGCGGAGTCCGGTCGCGATGAGCGTGCTCGGTGCGGTCACGCTCCTCGGTGGCATCCTCACCCCGTTCCTCGGTCACGCGCGCGCGCTCACGTACGCCAGGTGGTGGGCGAATCAGGACCCGGTGTTCCTTCGGCTCTGGGCCGCTTTGCTCCTGGTGGTCGGCGTGCTCATCGTCACGGCGGTTACCCCTCGCCGCCGAACGTTGCGCCCGAGCGCCGGCACGCGTGCTCGTCCTGTGTGGTGACGTTCCGAGCTCGGGGCCTGCGAGGAGTCAGTGCGAGCACTGGATGTCGAAGTAGAGCGTAGGCGCGCTCGTGAGCCTGCAGTCCGAGCCGTTGCAGTCCGGGTGCCACCACAGCGTGCCGCCCGCGTCGCACTGGATCTCCACGCGCAGCCGGAACTCGCGCACCGAATCGTCGTTCGGGATCGGTTCGCTCTCCGGGGCGACGACCGCCCTGCATGGCGACGGACCGCACGCCATCGTCGCCGCTACCGCCGAGCGCTCATCGGCTTGGCTGCCGCCGGCGGCGCCTTGGAGCTCCAACCCGTGGTCGCTGCCCTCGTCGGCGGAGCGCGCGAGCTCGTACGTTCCTCCCCCCGCGTAGTTGCGCAGACGGAAACGACTGGAGTGCGTGTTGTACGCCACGGTGTCGGCCTGCGGCGGCCCGACGATGAGCGACAGATCACGCTCGTCGACCCCGCATGAGACGTTGTCGGTCTTCCCCGAGAACGTCGTCGTGATCGTGTACGGCTTTCCGTCGACGTCTTTGCAGGACACGTTCGCGTACGCGTGCCCCTGGGCGCACCACGCGAGCGCTTCTGTGCAATCCGGAGCGATCGGGCCCGTACGGGGGCCGCCCTCGCCATGGCCGCCGTCATCTTGCGGCGTCGGTGAAGACGCGTCGGAGGAGTCCCCGGCATCCGGGCCAGGTCTTGGGGGGCTGCTGCTGTTGGTGCAAGCCGATGCAGCGACTGTCGCGAGGGGGAAGGAGCAGGAAACGAGGAGCAAGCGCATGTTCTTCAGCACATCGCGAGCATGCTCTTCGGTCCGATCTCGGTCATTCGCACGTACGTGTTAATTCGAAGCGCGGCTGCTCGGTGAGCCTCGCCGCGCCGTCTTCGAAGTTCGCCAGCCGGACGGCGAGCTCGATGCGCGAGTGAACGCCGAGCTTACGGAAGACTCGACGCAGGTGTGCGCCGACGGTCTCTTCCGACAACGAGAGGCGCGCCCCGATGTTCGCGTCGGACAAGCCCGCGGCTACGAGGGCAGCAACCTGGCGTTCCCGCGCCGAGAGCAGCTCGACGTCGTCGGGACGAACCCACCGCGATGCGGCTCCACACGCGCGCGCGAGGTCGATGGCGCCGTAGAGCGTGTGGCCGGCGAGCCGAGCGATCTCGGAGAGCGCAGGGCCGTGTTTGCGGAGTGCCGTGCGCGAGGCCTCCCGCGTGCCGAGGCAGATCCACCCGACAGGCAAGCCGCCGGGCATGACGAGAAACGCGTTGAGGTATCCGTCGATGCCTCTCGGAGCCAGTATTTCGCGTCGCAGCTTCGCGGCGAGCGCACGGCTTCGCGTCTCGGCGAGAGGCGCGTACGCCTTCGAGCCGACCGTGGACGCGAGCTCGATCCCGCCGTCCGTGCGCTCGATGCGCGCGAGGAACTTGGAGTGGACCTCCTCGACGATCGCGCGTGCGGATGACGGGGCGATCCCGGCTTGCGCGTGGAACGGCTCCGACGGCGGGCACGTGAACACGGCGGTGAACTGAGCTTCCGCCGCCGAGCAGATCTCGCGCGCGAGCCGGCGTCGCCATTGGGCCGCCGGAGCGAGCGACTGCGCGGCCTCGAGCGCCCCATGCCATCGCGTGTCGGTCACCGGGTGAGAGGCGGCCGTGGATCTTCGTGTGAGCACCACCACAATCTACCAGCATCGTGCTGCGCCTCGGGGACGCGTCCGCTTCATCGGAGCGGCGCGCGCGCGAGTCAGCCGAGCTACTGACAGGCCTCGGCGGGCATCGCGTCGATCCAATCGGCGATGAGCTGCGCGCCCTCGGCGTGCGCGAGCGCGCGGCCGATCTGAGGCATCATCTTGCCGGACTCCGTCGTCGCCAGCCGGTGCCAGAGGATCGAGTGAGCGTGGTCGCCGGGGACGATGTCGAACTCGCCGCCGAGGCTGCCGCCGGCCGAGCCCGGCCGCTTGCATACGCCGAGCGAGAAGCGATCGGTCATCTGCCGCTCGAGGAACAGCCGGCTCGTGATGCCTGCCGTTCCGCGGACGTTGTGGCAGTGGGCGCAGTTGATGTCGAGGTACGTCCTCGCGCGTAGATCGAGATCGCCCGCTCCGGCATCGAACGCGTCGGGCGCCTGCGGCGGGTCCGGCGGGAGCCCTTCGAGCATCCCGGCGTTCGCGAGGAACGTGAGCTGATTCTGCTCGGCGCCGGCGATGACGTTGGTTCGATTCAGGTAGCGCGCCTTCGGGCCGATCGGATTCATCACCTGGACGCCGCCGTCGTCGACGAGGTGATGGCACTGCAAGCACTGGTTCCTGCTCGGGACGAGGTAGCCGAACGACTGCGCGCTTCCTTGCAGATCGACGAACGACACCGGCACGACACGACCACCTGGCGCGAGCGCAGCGTCCGTCTGCTCCGTGTTCCAGAGATAGGGATACGCCTCCCAGCCCGAGGGCTGGCGAACGAGGATGCGCGTCTCGATCAGGCGAACGCCGACGTCGGGCTGCCGTGCGTCGGCCGGAAACGCGAACGTCTTGGAGAAGACCGTCCCGACGGGGAAGTCGATCACCGATTCCGGTCGGTAGCTCGCTTTGGCTCCTGCGGGGATGCTCACGGTCCTCGACTTCAGCGCGTAGTCCGAGAAGAGAGCGGTCGTCAGCTCGTAGGGGACCGTCCCTGCCGCGGGCGTCAGGCGTCCTTTCGAGTCGGGACCTCCGGTGAAGAGGCCCCAGCCCGAGAGGTTCGAGGGAATGGCGCGCGGGCCGGTCGCTACGTCCGGCGCTACGTCGGCGCCGGCATCTTCCACCTGCGCCGGCGACGCGTCGCCCCCGGCGTCCGCCACTGGGTCGGATGGCGCATCCGAAGGCGAGCTGCAATGCAGCAGCGCTCCCGAGAGCGTGACCGCAGCACACGTGACGAGGGCCCAGCTACGACCGGCGGAGGTACGCACGGGACGACTTCAGGGCAGGACGACGGGCGTGATCGCCGGCGTGATGCCGTTGCACACGTACGGGGCTGCCTCGGGAGCCGCGCGCGCCGTCGCGTCCCACGCGGCAGGCAGGTCGGGCGTCCCCGCGAGCACGTGGCCCTGCATCACGATCAAGTTGAGATCTGCCACGGCGTAGGCCGTTCCGGCAGGGAACGTGTTCGACTTCACGCAGAGGTTGATCTCGTTCCCCGGTGTCGTGTTGGTCGGATCGGGATCGATGCCGTCCCAGATGACCGGCTCCACGCGCGCGATGCTGTGGGCGGCGGCTCCGTACTGATACACGGCGGAGATCACCGCCCCGAGCGGACGCTTCACCGGGTCGGTCGCGTCGTTGTCGACGCTGTCGCCGCTCCCCGCGCCGAACGTGTTGTCGTGGATGTAGATGTCGCTGGTTCCGAAGTTGTTGCCGCCTGCCGTCCACTTCGTGGGATCCGGCTCGATCGCGAGGCCGCTCAGGATGGCGACGTCGGCGCTGTTGTTGTCGGCCCACGTGTTGCCGAAGAGCTCGACGCGGCGTGATGCCAGCATGAACGTGCCCGTACCCGCAGGGACCTGCGAGACCGTGCTGCTCGAGCCGCTGACCGACGCGAAGTTTGCGCGGTTGTTCGCGCGCACCGTGTTCGCGTGAACACGGATGTCCGTCCCGGCGATGGGATTGCCAGGGAGATCGAACACGACGAGGCCGCACGTATTGTCCTCGGCGGTGTTCTCGTAGACGTCGGCGAACTTCGTATTCTCGATCTCGATTCCGGCGACGTTCTGCTTTGCGATGTTCTTGCGGACGATCGTGCGCTGCGTCTGTCCGACGTAGATGCCGGCATCCGCCGCGTTGTACGCCTCGCACTCTTCGACGAGGACGTCCTCGGACTTCACCGGGTAGATGCCGTACGCGCCGTTGTTGACGTCGTTTTCGTTCGCCCACTCCGTCCGGATGCGCTGGATCTTGACGTTCTTCGAGCTCTCGACGCGAAGGCCGTCTTTCTTGGCGTTCCAGATCGCGAGGTCGCGGATCGTGAAGTTGTCTCCCGTCACGTCGACGCCGTTCGTGTTCGCCGCAGCATTCGTGAACACCAGCACGGTGCTCGCCGCGGCGCCCGTCCCTTCACCCTTCGCGCCCTTGCCGGCGCCGCTCAGCGTGACGTTGCCCTGACGGATCGTGAGCGCGTTGTCGAACGTGAACGTGCCGGCGGCCAGCACGAGGTTCGCGCAGCCCGTGAGGGAGTTGACTGCATCCTGGAGCTTCTGCTCGTCGCCGGGCGCGAACTGGAGTGTGTTCGTGCAAGCGGGCGGAGCGGCGTCGCCGTCTTGCTGCCCGCCGGCGTCCCCGGAGTCGGTGCCGAGGCCCGTGTCCGCACCGGCGTCGGTCTGGTTGTTCGTGGCTTGGCTTTCGTCATCGGAGCACGCCCCGATCGAGGCGATGAGCACACAGACCGATGCCAGAGCCGTGACGTTGCGCGAAACGAGCTGCTTCATGGAGTCCCCTTCGACAAAGCGATCGACCGAAGCCCGGAGTCAGCGCTGGAGCCGTCCGGCGGCGACAGCATCCTCCGGAGAGCGCGGCGAGCGCGCTTCGAGCCCGCCGCGCCCTCAACCGTACGAGCGGAGCTCGGATGCTGCAAGGAATGCTGCGTGCCCCGAGCGGCGCCGCAGCGCGTTGCAACGCGTGCCGCTCGAGGGCTGCATCGCCGGACGACGCACCGTGCGCGCACAGCTCGAGCGTGTGCGCGCACGGAGTCCGCAGCGGGCGAACGGCCGGAGATCCGCCGTCATGGACTTGGCCCTTTCGTTGCAGACCGCGTAGAGGGGGGACCCCGCGGATGACGCTCACGAACTACGTCGCGACGAAGGACCTGTTTCAAGCGCTGATCCGAGCCAAGCGCGGAACGCGGCCCTCCGGCGTCACTCCGCCTGGCATGCCGAAGAGCGAAGCGCCGGCGTGGCGCGAGGCGGAGCCCGCCGTGCGGAAGCTTGCCTCGGGGGCGGACGCCTAGTCCTCGCCGGAGGCGGTCACACCCGCGCCGTGCCGACGCTCATCACGAACGCGTTGGGGTGCGGTTCGCCTGGAAGATAGCGTCGCCAGAGCTCGTCGCCAGCGAGCTCCTCACACGATTCGAATCCCGTTCGGCGCGTGCGCTCCGCTGCCGTATCGGGATCGAAGCTCCCCATCCCGAACGTGAAGACGACGCGGCTCCGGGGCCCGCCCTCGCTCGCCATGAACCGAAGGCTTCGATCGATCTCGTCGTTTCCGATGTAGCCGATGACGCCCTCCCATACGAAGATGGCGCCGGCACGGCGTCGGAAGCCCCTCGCTGCGAGCGCAGCGGTCAGCGCGGTTTCGAACGAGGGCTCGTCGAAGTCGAACGGTACGTAGCGGATCCGAGACGGGACCTTGATGTGTTCGTCTGCAAGCACCTTCCGCTTCCGCGCGAGCTGCTCGGCCGTGTCGACCTCGTAGACGACGGCGCGTCGCGTCGCGATCTCGGACATGCGCAAGCCTCGCGCGTCGAACCCTGCGCCGAGGATCACGACCTGTGCGAGGCCGGCTGCAAGCCCGTCCCGCACCGCATCGTCGATGTAGCGCGTGCGCAGCCTCACCCCGTCGCGGAAGAACGGCAGGTCGAGGAAGCGCTGCGTGGACTCGGCGACATGAGCTCCTGCGCCTGCGAACGCGGACGCATACGGATCCTCGAAGAGCCGCTCGGCTTCGGGGCGCTGTCCCTCTTCGGCGCGCACCACGGCGACCGAGAAGGCGGTGTCTGCGACACGGCGTGCTCGCAGACGTTGCTCATCGCTGGCCGCCACGGAGGCGACACTCGACGTGGCAGCCCGTTCCTCCTGCGCTCGGATGTGACGAAGGGCCTGCTGATGGCTCTCGCCCGTCTTTGCCATGCGGGCACGGATGCGGTCTTTGAGGTGACTCGGCATGATCGTCTTCTCCTGCCACACGCCAAACGCCGGCCCCCGTTGGCGATCGTGGACGAAGAGACGCGTCACCCGGCTCCGAGGTCATCCCTCTTCGCCTCGCGCGAGGACCGTGGGGGGACGGTCGGTTGCGAGGTGAGGCCGGAGCGGCGGCCGAGATCCATCCTCCACCCCACATGCGAGCCCGTCAAGGCACGTCGCCGGCAGCGCACGTGCGGCGCTCAGTCGAAGCGGTCGAGGCGCTCGAGACGCATCCGCATGCGCGTGAGCAGCTCCGGCTGCCGCTCGGCGAAGATGGCGAGCCAGGAGATGACCTGCACGTTGCGGACGAGGCCGAGGTCGCGCGTGAGGTCGACGTCGTAGTCGCTTCCATAGGCGGCCGTCATCGCCTCGATGTCCTCGCGCTCCTCGCCGAAGAGCTCCGCCTTCGACCGTAGCGAGGCGATGTCCCATTCGACGGGCCCGACGAAGGCGTCCTCCCAGTCCGTCCAGACTGGCCCGCGTGGCGTGGCGAGGACGTTGGCGATGTGCGCGTCGCCGTGCACGGCTTGGAGGGATGCGCTTCGCGATGCTGCCGAAGCGACGATCGCGTCCACCTTCTCCCAGGCGAGCTGCATCCGATGGCGCTGGGATTCGTCGAACAATCGCGCACGAGCGAAGACCTGACGCGCCTCCTCGACGCTGCCCCACATCGGCAGCAGCGACGTATCGTATTCGGCGAGCGCCCGATGCGCCTCGCGGAGCGCAGCGCCGGCGGCATGCGGCTCCGGCCTCTCGGCGATGAGCTGCTCCTCTTCCCAGAACGAGATCACGAGGCCTTCGCGTTCGTGCGGTCCGGCGCTGAGCAGCGTCGCCGGTCGCGTCACGTTGCAGCCGCGCTCCGCGAGGAAACGGCTCAACTCGACCTCGCGGCGCAGCCACGCCATGCCGACTCGCACCATCGAGGTGGCCATCGCGACCCGCGCAATGAGTGGATGCGGCGCGAGCCGAAGCACGAGGTTGCTCTTGTCGGCGACGACCGCCGGCTCGGTGTCGATTCCGAGCTCGCGCGCGAGCGCCCGGCTCGTCTCGATGGCGTGTTCGATCGTAGGCGTCATGCGGCCGTCGTCATCCCATGATGTCCCGCCACGTGACGAGCGCGGCCATGCCGAGCAGCAGCAGCATGCCGGCGGCATGCACGATCGCTTCCAGCTTCTGATCCGCGCGACGACCTGCCAGGAGCTCGTAGCCGAGGAACAACAGTCGCCCGCCGTCGAGGAACGGGAAGGGGAGGAGGTTGAAGCAGCCGATGGCGACCGAGAGCACGACGAGGATCTGCAAGTAGGCGTACGCACCCTTCTCGGCCTGCGTAGCGACCTCTTTCGCCATGCCCACGGGACCCGTCATCCCCTGCGTGGTCCGTTGCTTGGCGAGGTCGGCCATGCCCTTCAGGTTCTGGGCCGTGATCTTCCAGGGCAGCGCGACCGCGAGCGTCGCGGCCTCGGCGACGGAGAGGCGGCGTGTCCGGACCTCGTGGCGCGCCGTCACGCCGATCACTCCGCGCCCACCTCGGACCTCGCGCGGAACGATCGTGAGCGCCATGGGCTTCGCATCGCGGAGTACGAGGTACGTGGTCGGCATTCCGGCACGCGCAGCGGTGCGCTCGCTCATCTCGCGTGCGTCGTGGACTGGAGCGCCGTCGACCTCGACGACGGCGTCGCCTGGACGCAGACCTGCGGCCTCGGCGGGCGAGCCGGACTCGACGGAGCCGAGCACCATCGGGGACGTCAGCGCCGCTTCGCGCCACCCCCACAGCGCGAGCCCGAAGATCAGAAGCGATGCGAAAACATAGTTCGCTGCGGGACCGCCGACCACCATGAGCGCGCGCGCGACGACGCCCTTCTTCTCGTACAGGCTCGTGTCCGCCGGGTCATTCTCTTCCAGAGGCGTCGCGCCCGCGACGCGGACGTACGCGAGGAGCGGGACGAGGCAGACCTTGAAGGTCGTCGGGCTGCCCTTCGGCCGATACCGCACGAGCGCCGGCCCGAAGCCGATGCTGAACGTCACCACGCGCATGCCCGTCGCGCGCGCCATGAGATAGTGCCCGGCTTCGTGCACGATCATGAGGAGCGAGATGCCGAAGAGCGCCAGGAGGACGTGCGCCATGAGCTGGTGAGGATATCAGCGCCCTGGCTCGGCCGCCGACATCGCGATCGGCCGCGTGGAGTCGACCTCCAGCGCTCGGCCACGGCCGCACCGTGCGGATGCGCGTGATATGGTCGCGCCGCGATGAGCACGCCCCTCGGAAGTGTCCTCGAGCGCGATGAGCTCTCGACGGGCGCGGGGCCACGCGGGCGATTGACCGTGGATGTCCCGGAGGCGTGGCTCGTCGCCGGGACCGTGCTCGAGCTCGTCGTTCCCGCCCGTCTCGCCTGCGCTCGTTGCGAAGGGGGCGGATGTGACGCTTGCGGCAGGAGCGGCGCCGTACGCATCCAGGGCAGCGAGGACGAGCGGCACGTCCGCGTCACGCTCTCCGGGGCCGCGCGCGGATTGCGTCTCGTCCGGCCGCTCGGCCCAGACGCTGGGCTCGACCAGCTGATCGTCGAGCTCCGACCCGCTGCGGCTCCGAGCGAGCTCTGCCGTCGCGTCGACGTCCGCCGTCGAGCGTCGCTGGCTCCGACGATCGTCGTCATCGCGATCGTCGCGGCTCTGATCGTCGCGTTCCTGCTTCGGCGCTGACACGCGGTTCGCCCGAGCGCCCTGACCAGCGGCGCTCGCGACGCGTTCTTACAATACAGCTCGTCGCGGGAGACGCAGAGTCGTTCGCGGAGGTACATCCGTCATGAACACCGCGAAGACTTACGAGGGCTCGTGTCACTGCAAGAAGGTGCGCTTCGAGGTCACCGCCTCGATCGAGCGAGCGAACGCGTGCAACTGCTCCATCTGTAATCGCGTCGGCTGGCTGATGGTGTCGGTGCCGCCGTCGTCGTTCAGGTTGCTCCCCGGCGAAGGTGGAGCCGATGGCGAAAGCGCGCAGACCGACTACCAGTTCGGGGCCGAGTCGATGCATCACCTGTTCTGCACGACGTGTGGCATCCACGCGTTCGGACGGTGGACGCAGGGCGACCAGGAGAAGGTGATCGTGAACCTTCGTTGCCTCGAAGGTCTCGACGTCGAGAAGCTCCCGGTGGAGACCTTCGACGGAAAGAGCTACTGAACGTCGACGCCTGGCGCCGGGCGAGGGCTGGCGGCGGACGCTGGCGGCCCCGCGTCTCCCTCGGTCGTCTCGAGCTCGTTCGCGTGCGGGATGCCGCCTTCGGTTTCGTTCTCGTCCTCGTTGTCGTTCGCGTTCCCGTTCTCGTCGGTGGCCGGCGGGAGCTCGGACTCGTCGACCTCTTCGACGGTGACCCTGGGGAGGAGACGCCGCGGCGACCCATGATGCCGGAAGCGATCCATCACCATGATGCGCTCCTTCACCCCAGGCGAGACGACGATGGGCGGCGTGACGTCTTCTTTCGGCGCGCACGCCGCAGCCATGGCGAGCACGAGGCCGATGACGAGGCCACGGCCGAGCGAGATCGCACGAGGAGACGTCACCGTTGGCACAGACAACATCGAGCCCGAGATCCTTGGCTTCGACGCGAGAACGTATCGCTCGGCCCAGGCGCCGTCGAGGCGGGACGCCGTCGTGTGGCTCTGCGTGGTTCAGGCTCGAGCGTGGAGGACGGGACCTTCCGCGAACCTCCGGGTGACAGCAGGCAACGTCGCGCCGCCGGAGCGGAAGCATGCCTCTTGGCTGGCGTGCTTCCGCTCGAGCAGATGCGCGATCACCAGATCTTCACGCGTGCGTCCGGCGGCAGATAGAGCGCGTCGCCTTCCTTCACGTCGAACGCGCGGTACCAGGCGTCGAGGTTCCGGACGACGCCGTTGACGCGATACATCGCGGGCGAGTGCGGATCGGTGAGCACCTGGTTCCGGAGCGCCTGATCACGGTAGAGCGTGCGCCACACCTGCGCCCAGCCGAGGAAGAAGCGCTGGTCGCCGCTGTAGCCGTCGATCGTCGCCTCGGGCTTGTCGCCGAGCGCGAGCTGATACGCCTTGTACGCGACGGTGAGCCCCCCGACGTCGCCGATGTTCTCGCCGAGCGTGAGCCGGCCGTTCACCTTGATGCCGGGAAGCGGCTCGAACGTCGAGTACTGGTCGGCCAGGACGTCGGTCCGCTTCTTGAACGCGTCCACGTCGGCGTCGCTCCACCACGTGCGCAGGACGCCGTTCGCGTCCGACTTCGCGCCCTGGTCGTCGAAGCCGTGCCCCATCTCGTGGCCGATGACGCCGCCGATGGCGCCGTAGTTGACGGCTGGATCGGCGTCGGCGTCGAAGAACGGCGGCTGGAGGATCGCTGCCGGAAAGACGATCTCGTTGAACGCCGGATTGTAATAGGCGTTCACCGTCTGCGGGTTCATGAACCACTCGTCCCGATCGCTCGGCTTGCCGAGCTTCGAGCGCATGTACTCGTGGACCCAAACCTCCGCACGGCGTGCGTTGCCGTAGGCATCGCCAGGAACGACGTCGAGCGCGGCGTAGCTCTTCCACTTCGGCGGGTAGCCGATCTTGGGGCGGAACGAGGCGAGCTTCTCCAGCGCCGCCTTCTTCGTCTCCGGCGTCATCCAGTCGACTGCCTGGATGCGCGCGGCGTAACCCTTGCGGAGGTTCTCGACGAGAGCGTCCATCTCCGCCTTCGCCTTGGGTTGGAAGAAGCGTGCAACATACAGCTCTCCGACCGCTTCTCCGAGGGCGCCGTTCACTGCCGAGACGGCACGCTTCCAGCGCTCACGCTGCTGCGGCTGCCCGTTCAGCGTGCGCCCCGCGAAATCGAACACCTCCGCGTCGAGCTGCGAGGGAAGCACGTCGGCCGACGCGCGCAAGAAGTGATACGTGAGGTACGCCTTCCAGGTCGCCACTGGGGTCGCCGCGAAGAGCTGCGCGAGCTTCGGGACCGCCGTGTTCTCCGCGACGATGACGGACTTCTCGCCCCCGAGGCCCTGGGCATCGAGGTAGGCCTTCCACGGGAAGGCGGGAGCCTCCTTCTCGAGCGCGGCGATCGTCCGGGGGTTGTACGTCTTGTCACGCTCGCGGCGGTCGGCGATCGGCCAGTGACGGTCGGCGATCTGCGTCTCGAGCGCGAGAATCGCGGCGGCGTTGGCGGCCGCCTTCTTGTCGCCGATCATCGCGAGCACCTTCGCGATGTGCGCCTCGTACTTGGCGCGGATCTCTTGGAACTGCGGATCCTTCTTCAAATAGAACTCGCGATCCGGCAGACCGAGGCCGCCCTGACCGACGATGACGACGTAACGGTCGGGGTCTTTCTCGTCGAGGCTGATGTCGGTCGCGATCGGCGACTGGATCGGGAGGCCTGGACGACCCATCAGCTTGGCGATGTCGGCGGAGGTCTTCGCTGCCGCGATCGCATCGAGGTCCGCCTTCGCCGGGGCGAATCCCTTCTGATCGATCGCCGCCGTGTCGAGGTAGGCCGCGTAGTAGTCGGTCACCTTCTGGAGGTTGGTGCCCTTCTCGTGCTTGGCCTTCGCGTGCTCCTCGATGATGTTGCGGACGTTCACGTCCGACTCCTCGCGGAGAGCGTCGAACATGCCCCAGCGCGAGCGATCGGACGGGATCTGATTCGCTTTCATCCAGCCGCCGCCGGCAAACTTGTAGAAGTCCGCGCCGGGCTTCGTGCTCGAGTCGACGCCGTTCAGCTCGACGCCGAACGTGCCCAGCCGCGGCTTCGCGCGCTCCGCGGAGCTCTGCCCGGTCGACGCCGTGGCCGAAGCCGGTGCCGTCGACGGCGGAGGAGGTGACGCGCATGCGGTCACGGCAGCGATCGTTGCGGACAGGCCCAGGAAGAGAGAGGTTCGTCGGATCACGTAGACGTTCGTAGCCAGTCAGGCTTCAGGGCACAACCTCGCGGTGAGTGTCGCAGCACAGACGAACGAAGTGCTTCGATAGGCTCGGACGGGTCTTCATGCCCCACGGCCGAGCCGTGCGCGCGAACGAGCTCATTCGCGCGCACGCAGCCGCTCGCTCAGTCGCCGCGGTAAGGAGGAGCACCTGGCGCGCGATAGCGATCGAGCGGGCTGCGTTCGGCGTCGCTCCCGTAGTAGCGACCATTTCCTTCCGGCTCGCCGAAGAGGAGGAACAGGGGCGCCTTCGCCCCCTCGGACGGGGGCTTCATCCCGAGCTCCGCGGGTGGCTTGCCCTCCGACTCGGCGTAGTGCCGGGTCATGTCGGTCTCGATGAACCCCGGCGTGCAGGCATTGATCCGGAGGCGCGGATGCTCGCGCGCGAGGAGCATCGTGTACGTGTTCGAGATGGCCTTCGACAGGCCGTACGGTGAGCCGTCGCCGAGCCCCTTTGCGGCGAAAGCTGCTTTGTCGTCGCCGGTCGCGAGGCATTCGTCGATGAACGCTCGCAGGCGAGGCCAGGACGTCTGCGCGTCGAGGAAGAACCGCTGCCGCTCGGGGCTACACGTGGCGACGAAGCTCGGGCCCGCCGCGGAGGTGACGTTCACGATGCGGCCTCGCTCCGGATCGAGCAGCGGCAGGAACGCTTCACACATCCGGTGCACGCCGAGCGTGTTCACTTCGAGGATCTCGGCGAGGCTCGCGCCGCGCCCGACGCCGGCGTTGTTGACGAGGCCGTAGAGCTTGTCGCCGCCGAGCTTCTCCGCGACCGTCCGGGCGGCGGCGGACACGGACGCGTCGCTCGAGACGTCGAGGGCGACCACGTCGATTCGTCCCTTCGCCTGCGGCAGCTCCCGCGCGAGTGACTCCGCAGCCGCGCGTCCGCGGGCGGGATCGCGAGAGCCCAGATGAACGAACGTGTCGTCGTGCTGCTCGACGATCGCTTTCACGATGGCGAGGCCGATACCCTTGTTCGCGCCCGACACGAGAATTCGTCGCATGCCTCGACGTGCCCTGGTGGGCGGCCACCGTCAAGCGTCGCCTCCATCGCCGACCGAGAGAAGAGGCATTCGAGACAGCGCTGCGGCGTGCGATCCGCCACGGGCTGGCGCCGAGGCGGACGGAGGCGCCTGTGACGCTCTTTCCGATATCCGAGGTCGGGATGGCTCGATGAAGCCGTGCGCGTTTCGCCGTCATGACGAACGCGTGACGATTGCATCGTGTGCTGTTGCGAACATTGAAAGGCGACGGCCGCTCATTTATCGCGCTGCCAATGCAAATGGATACGAAGACGAAGTCGCGAGCATGGCGTGATGTTCGAGTCCTCATGTCGATCGGCGGTCTCGTCGCCGCGTGTTCGGGGACCGACGGGGCCGACGGCGCTACCGGAGCAGAGGGCCCACATGGCGTACGCGGCCCTGCTGGGGAGTCCGCGACAGCGGGGCCACAGGGGGATCCAGGCCAACAAGGACCTGCGGGTCCTGCTGGACCGAAAGGCGATGCCGCGCTCGACCTGGACCCGAAGCTCTCCGTTCTCGGCACGTATCGAAGCAAGCTCTACGACGTCGGTGCGGCCGAAATTGTGACGTATCACGCGCCTTCGAAACGGCTATTCGTCGTGAATGCTCAGCTAGGAACGCTGGATACGCTCGATGTCACGAATCCAGCCTTGCCTCGGAAGGTGGCGGATCCGAATTTTGATTTCGACGTCGCGGCCGATGTGGCCTCCAAGATCGCGGGCTTCACATCCGGCGGAGTGAACAGCGTCTCCGCGCACGGCGACACCCTCGCGCTCGCCGTGCAGGCGGACCCGAAGACCGATCTCGGCGCGGTGGCCTTCTACAGTGCGACGACGGGCGCGTTCCTCGATGCGGTGTCGGTCGGGGCGCTTCCGGACATGGTGACCTACTCCCCCGACGGAAAGCGCGTCCTCGTCGCCAACGAAGGCGAGCCCGCGGAGGACTACTCGGTCGACCCGGAAGGCTCGGTCAGCATCATCGACGTATCCGGGGGCATCGGTACGGCGGCGCTTCCCGTGACCACCGTCGGCTTCACGGCGTTCAACAATCGTCGCGACAAGCTCCTCGCGATGGGCGCGCACTTCACGCTCTTCGGAGGTTCACCGAGCGTCGCGAAGGACATCGAGCCGGAGTACATCACGGTCTCGAGCGACTCCAAGAAGGCGTGGATCACGTGCCAGGAGGCGAACCTGATCGCGGTGCTCGACCTGGCGGCCGATCCTCCCGTCATCTCGGAGCTGCTCCCGCTCGGCTTCAAGGACTTTCGCGTCACGGGCAACGGCTTCGACCCGAGCGATCGTGACGGCGTCGTCGCCGGGGGCGGCAATGCGGGAAGGATCGGGATCGGGAACTTTCCCGTGTACGGAATGTATCAGCCCGACGCGATCGCTTCGTACGTCGTCGGCGGCGTGACGTACCTCGTCACTGCCAACGAAGGCGACATCCGTGAGTGGGACGCACCCTATAGTGAGGTGGCGCGAGTGTCCTCGTTGACGCTCGATCCGTCCCTTCCGGCCTGGCTGAAGGACGACGCCGTCCTCGGCCGCCTCAACGTCACGAACCGTCGTGGTTTCACCACCGCCGGCGGACCGTTCAAGGAGCTCTACGCCTTCGGCGGTCGATCGTTCTCCATCTGGACGACGACGGGCTCGCTCGTGTTCGACAGCGGAGACGAGCTCGAACAGATCACTGCCGCCGCCCATCCCGCGAATTTCAACGCGAGCAACACGAACAACTCGCTCGACAATCGCAGCGACGACAAAGGCCCGGAGCCCGAAGGTGTGGTCGTCGGCGAGGTCGACGGACGCTTCTACGCCTTCATCGGCCTCGAGCGCATCGGCGGAATCGTCGTCTACGACGTGACCGATCCGCGGGATGCGCGGTTCGTGCAGTACATCAACAACCGTGACTTCGGCGTCGCCGACGTCGCGACGAGCGTGCAGGGGGACGGCGCCGTCAGAGATCTCGGGCCAGAGGGGCTTCTCTTCATCCCGTCCGCCCAGAGCCCGAACGGGATACCGCTACTCGTCGTCGGAAACGAGGTGAGCGGGACGACGACGATCTACGGCTTCTCGAAGCCCTGAGGGACGCCATCGGACGACCGGGCGGCGTCGGGCGGCGATGCGCTCTCCCGCCGCCGCCCGACCCGCTTCGCGTCCCCGTCGGCAAGCTGCACAGTTCGGCACAGTGGTGTCGGCACGCTCGTCATGTCTGGTGCGGTCCGGTCCACGTGATCTCGCGCGGATAGCGTGCTGGCACGGGCGGTGCTCGTTGGAGGCAACGTTCCAACCGCTCGAGGCGTCCAAATGAAGATCCCGTCCCGCATCCTTGGCTTGCTCGTCGCGACCGTCGCAGCTCCCGTCATCGCCGGGTGCGCAGGCGAGGTCGGCGAACCGGGTCCGACCGATACGACGGAGACGCGCCTCCAGAAGGAGGAGGCTCCGGCGGAGCAGGCCCAGCCCACCTCGGCTGCGCCTGCCGCGCCTGCCGCGCCTGCCGAGAATCCGTCGTCTGCGACTCCCGAAGAGCCGGAAGAGCCCGAGCAGCCGGAAGACCCCTGTCCGCCTTGCGGCATGGGATGATGGTCGCGACCGGGGCCGCCGGTCATCGAGGAGGATGACCGCCATGCGTCCGTGGATCGGGCTCTCGCTCATGCTGGAGGACGACTTCCGTAACGCGGCGGCTCCGCTGTTCGCCGAAGGAATGGTCGACGTCCTCGAGTGGTCGTTCGATACCGGCTGGGGACGACGCATCCCCGAATGGGCCGACGCGCTGCTCGATCACTACGGAGAAGAGGGACGCCTGCTCGGGCACGGCGTGCACTACTCGGCGTTCAGCGCTCGCTGGGAGGAGCGTCAGACGCGGTGGCTCGAGCAGCTGGGCGAGGAGGTCGCGCGGCGTCGCTACGTGTACGTCTCGGAGCACTACGGCTTCATGACCGCCGCTCCCTTCATGCGCGGCGCGCCGCTCCCCGTCCCGCGGTGCGAGGCGTCACGTGCGGTCGGCCGGGATCGACTGGCGCGCATGCGTGCCGTGCTCGCCGGCGGAAAGAACCGCGCGTGTCCGATCGGGCTCGAGAACCTCGCGCTCGCGTGGAACCGCGAAGAGGCGCTGGCTCACGGCACGTTCATCGGCGAGGTGCTCGAGCACGAAGACGAGTTCATCCTCCTCGATGTCCACAACCTCCATTGCCAGATCGAGAACTTCGCTCTCGAGCCCGACGAGCTGCTCGCGCGTTACCCGCTCGAGCGCGTGCGCGAGATCCACGTGTCTGGCGGAAGCTTCTTGCCGGCATGGCCCGAGCAACCGGACGACACCGTGCGGTGCGACACCCACGACGACGCCGTGCCAGAGCCGGTGTTCGAGCTGCTCGAACGAGCGCTCGCGCGGTTTCCGAACGTCCGTGCCGTCATCTTCGAACGCCTCGGCGGAACCTTGCGAACGGCTGGCGACGCCGACGGCTTCGCGCGCGACTACCTCCGCGTGAAGGGGATCGTCGAAGCTTCGCGGAGCGGCCTCGCAGTAGGAGGACCCGATGGGGCACGATGACGAGGCGCTGGCCCGCTTCCAGTCTGCGCTCCTCCTGCTCTTGAAGGAGGACCTTCCCGAAGCCGCCGTCCGGGAGCGCCTCGAGACCGACCCGGCCTTCGAGCCGTTTCGCGCGGAGGTCTGCGCGATCGACTCGCGCGCGCTCGGCATCGCCGCACGCGTGGTCAAGAAGTGGGTGCGGAGAGACCCGAAGCACTGAGGCTTGGATTCCCGCCGCGCACTCGCTATGCGGGACGAAGCCATGACCACCGAGCTCACGATCGTCGGGCGAAGCAGCTCTCACTTCACGCGCGTGACGCGAATCTTCGCGCTCGAGCTCGAGGTGAGTCACGCCTTCCAGCCGGTGTTCGATCTCACGACGCTCGACACGGCCGCCTACGCGGGGAACCCAGCGCTCAAGATCCCGATCCTCGTCGACGACGAGGGCCCGCTCTTCGGCGCGGAGAACATCTGTCGCGCGCTCGTCCGCCGCTCGGGGCGCGATGCCGAGGTGGTGATGCGCGGTGACGTTCGCGATCGCGCCGTCGCGAATGCCGAGGAGCTCACGCTGCACGTCATGACCGCGGAGGTGACGCTCCTCATGGCGAAGATGGCCGGCGGCGCGAGCGCGGTCCCCCAGAAGTTCCCACGCAGCATCGAGAGCTCTCTCGACCACCTCGATCAGAACCTCGAAGCGGTGCTCGCGGCGCTCCCGAAGGGGCGTGTCCTCAGCTTCGTCGAGGTCGCGCTGTTCTGCGTGCTCACGCACCTGCCGTTTCGCGAGGTGATGGATGTCACTTCCTGGAAGCGTCTCGTCGCCTTCCGTGACCACTTCGGCGAGCGAGCGAGCGCCCGAGAGACCGAGTATCGCTTCGACGCGAAGTGAGCTCCGTCAATCCGCGTCGGTGATCTCGGCGAGCTCCAGCTCTTCGACCTTCGTCGACGGCGGGACCGGCGGGGGCGGGGGACGGATCGCAAGGACCTTGACCTTGAACTCGAGGTCCTTGGTCGCGAGCGGATGTACGACCTTCGCCGTGACCGTCTCGGTCTCGATCGAGACGACGTCGAGCATGACCGGGCCGCCCTGGGGGCTCTTGGCCTCGAAGCGCGCGCCTACCTCGAGCTTTGCCTCTGCCGGGAACGATGCGCGCGGGATCGTCATCGTCGGCCGTGCGCTCTCCGCGCCGAACGCCTCGGCGGCCGGGATCACGCCGCTCTTCTCCTCGCCCACCTTCATTCCTGCGAGGCGCGACTCCAGCGCCCCCAGGATCTGTCCTGCGCCGTGTTTGTATTCTACGGGGCCGGTTTTGCTCGAAGATTCGAGGAGCTCGCCTCCGCGGACGCGGAGCTCGCAGTCGATGCGGACGAACTGGCCATCGCTCACGTTCATGGCGATCGACGTTACGTGTCTCTCGCGCTGCTGCAACGGTCGAGTCGAGGACGCGGCCCCGCGGCGCGTCGCGAAGCGCCGTCCTGTGCGGGAAAAAGCCTCTCCGCCCGTTGCCGTCGCCCGACACGCACCCCGGCTCCGCCGCGAGCTCGGCCGTGGGTAGGCGTCGATTTCTGCCCGTGCCCGGAATTTTTGTCGATCATTTCCGGATCTCCCTGAGATCAGGCGCATGTGGCATCAGCCCACCTTTGCACGCCTGCAAAGGTAGGCCGACATGCCTGCAGGCGGCACGCCCTCATGCCGGGTGCTGACGCCGTCCTCGCCGCAACTCGGGTGGTGACGCGGCTAGTCCTCTCCTCGAGACTCCACAGGAGCGTTGATTGTTCTATCGGACGTTGCGGGCGCTCTCGGTTCCCCTGTTCGTGGTCTGGGCCGCCTCTTGGGGATGCGCGCAGAGGGACGTTCGGCTGGGCGACTCGGCAGACGATGCGGGGACGGTCCCGAGCTTCACGCCCGAGGGAGACGGGTCGACGGGGGAGGGGGGCATCACGCCTCCCGAACGGATGATGTGCGTCGCGACCGAATGCCCTCCGCCGTTCACGACATGTGATTCGCCGCTCGGGTACAGGTGCGGCGTCGACCTCTCGCGCGACCCGGAAAACTGCGGTGCCTGCGGGAACAAGTGCCTGCACTACAAGTCGCTGAACATGACCTCGCGCTGCGTGAACGGGCAGTGCGAGCTCGAGTGCTTCAACGACGTGTCGATCCCGAAGCTGATGGACATGCGCAACTGCAACGGCGCGGTCGACGACGGGTGCGAGGTCAACGTCATGTCAGACCCGGACAACTGCGGCGCCTGCGGGAAGCAGTGTGCTGCGGGGCAGCCATGCCTTGCGGGCAGGTGCGGATGTCCGACCGGCAAGTCGCCGTGCCCAGGCTTTGGCGGCGTCATCGAGTGCGTCGATCTGCAGATCGACGACTTGAACTGCGGTGCCTGCGGGAAGATGTGCTCCGGAGACACGCCACCCGGCGGTTGTACGAAGAACCCGTACAACACCTACTACGGTTGTGGCGGCGGCACCTGCACGCAGCTCAAGTGCGGCGGCAGCTCGGCGGACTGCAACCAGGATCTCCCGACGCTCGGCTGCGGCTCGGACGGGTGTGAGGTCGACGACCTCCGGACCGACCGCAACAACTGCGGCGGCTGCGGGATCAAGTGCAAGCCGGAAGAGCAGTGCATCGACGAAGGCTACGGCTACGAGTGCGCGGTGCCGTGTGCGCGATTCGACATGACGCAGTGCGGGCGCAATTGCTTCGACCTGCTCAACGATCCGAACAACTGCGGCGGCTGCGGGGAGCGCTGCCGCGACGTGGGCCCGAACGAGGTCCGGTCCTGCAAGAAGGGACTCTGCTCGTTCGAGTGCGTGGCCGGCTTCGCCGACTGCAACGGAGACGAGAGCGACGGCTGCGAGGTCAATCTCCGGAATCACCCGGAGAGCTGCGGCGCGTGCGGGAATCGTTGTGACATCGAGGCGGGACAGCCGTGCGTCGACGGGCGGTGTTTGATGGTCGAATGTGACGGAGGCGTGACCGTACCGCAATGAAGCGCATCATGCTGACGGGCGCGAGGACGCGCTCTCGAACGGACAAGGTGCTGGTCGTCGGATCGGCGCTGCTCCTGGCGGTAGGGCTGGTGGCCTCGTTCGCGAGCTGCGCCGAGACCGAGCAAGCCGTTGGACCCGCGACCGACGGATCGGTGACGCTCGGCGAGACGAGCACCGATGCCGGCGTGGATGCGCCTGCGGACGCCGTGGTCGACAGCGGCTGTGAGCCCTCCGATCCGAACTGCGTCAGTCACCAGCTCAGCTGCGAAGAGGCGGCGTGGTGTCCCGTGCCGACCAGTCTCAGCACGCTCCACTCGCTCACTTCGCTGTGGGGCAGCGGCCCGAACGACGTCTGGGCCGTGGGGTCCGGCGGTATGATCATCCACTACGACGGCAAGGCTTGGGAGAAGACGGCGCCACCGCAGGAGGCGACGTTCAACACGTTCCGAAGCGTGTGGGGCTCTGGCCCGAACGACGTGTGGGTGGTCAGCATGACCGACGTCATCTTGCACGGCACCGGCTGGGCGAACGGCGGAACGACGTGGACGTTCGTGGAAGGTCTCGCTGGCCAGCTCCCCGAGCAGCGCGCGGCGACGACGGTCTGGGGCACCGGACCCGACGACGTCCGCATCGGGTTCCGCTCGCGGTTCCTGATGGTCGGATCGGAGTTCGCCGCTTACAACCAGTGGGTCAAAGCGGCTGACCCGGATGGGGGGACCTCGTGGGCCATCGCGAAGGGCGAGGGATCGATCCACGGGTTCTGGGGCACGGCGAACGACATCTGGTACGTCGCTGACAATTCGGAGAACAACGGCTGGCAGCGTGGCATCACCGTGCACGGGACTGCCAATGACGCGGGCGTGATGGTCTGGACGCCCGTGGAGAGCCAGTCGACGCAAAGGCTCGAAGCGATCTGGGGCTCCGGTCCGGACGACATCTGGGCCGTCGGCGACAACGGAACGATCCGTCACATGACGAACGGCGGATCGCGATGGGACATCGTGGCTTCGCCCACGATGGAGGCGCTCCACGGCGTCTGGGGCTCGGGCGCGAACGACGTCTGGGCCGTTGGTGACAACGGCACGATCCTGCACTTCGACGGAACGGGCTGGAAGAAGTCGACCGCGGCGTTTGCGATCGGCAGGAAGCCGCGCCTCGCGGCCGTGTGGGGCTCGGGCCCGAACGACGTCTGGATCGTCGGCGACTCCGTTTCGCTCCACTACACGGGGCCCAAGCCCGGCGTGGAGGAGTCCGAGTGATGATGCGCCAGCAATCCACGTTCTCGAGCTTTGGTCGAATCCCGCCGGCGCTGCGTGCGGCCGCGGTCATCACTGCGCTTGGCGTCGTCGGAGCGCTCGTCGCGTGCTCGGAGTCGCCGGACCCGACCGTGCCCGACGACGTCCCGAGAGACGGCACAAGCGTGCCGACGTTGGACGGCTCGGCCGGGGACGCGTCCGACGACGTCGATGCCGGAACGGACGTCGACGCTGGACCGAGGACCTGCTCGGCGGAAGACTTCTGCCATACGGCGGTTCCTGCGGATCAGACCCTGCGAGCCGGCTGGTCGGATGCCACCGGAGTCGCGTGGGCGGTCAGCAGTGAGGGATCGATCCTGCGCTGGGACGGATCGACATGGGCCGTGCATGCGAGCGAGCTCGGAGAGCTCGTCTCGATCTGGGGCAGCGGCCCCACGGACATCTGGGTCGGAACGACGAGCGGCCTGTTGCACGGTCAGGGCGCGAGCTCGGCGGCGATCGTCTTCACAGCGGTCGACGCGCTTCCCGGCGACACGACGCCGATCACGTCGATCTACGGAACGGGCCCCGATGACGTGTGGGCGACAGGACCTGGGGCGACGCCCGGCTTCAAAGGTCGAGTCCTCCACTACACGGGAGAGGGCGCAGGCTGGACGCTGGATCCGGCGAGCTCCGAGCCGATCCGGTTCGCGCGCGTTTGGGGCTCGGCAGCGAGCGGCGTCTGGCTCGTCGGCACGCGCAACAATCCCAAGAACATCCCCGTGCTCGCGGTGCGACGCCTCGCGGTCGGCTCGAGTGACTTCACCGACGTCGTGTTGCCAGGCGATCCGGCGTACGCGGCCGACAACGCCTACGCGCAGCTGAACGTCACGTGGGGCGTGTCGTCGAGCGCGGATGGGACGATGTGGATCGTCGGCGAGCAAGCCTTCGGTCGCCCTGGTTACGTCCGGGGCGTGACCGCCGACGGCGGCCAGACGTACTCGTGGACGTACACCGCGCTCGAAGAGAAGGGGCTTTTCTTGCCGAACGCGGTGTGGGGTGTCGGCGCGAACGATGCCTGGATCGGAGGCGACTTCGGGCGGCTGAAACACTGGGACGGTACGCGCTGGAAGCAGGCCTTCGTCACGGTCACCAAGTATCCGGTCGTCGAGCCGTTCTACGCTATCTGGGGACGAGGAGCGGACGACCTCTGGGTCGCCGGCGCCGGGATCGCCATGCACCGAGATCTGAAGAAGTGAAAACGTTCATCCTGGGCCCCACGCGCACGTTCGTGATCGGCGCGGCGACATCCGCTGCGCTCGCCGCGTTGGTCGTTGCCTGCACCGACGAAACATCGATCGATCCGCCCGGTTCGACCGATGAACTCGATGCGGGGCCGGACGCGACGGTGAACCTGCCGCCGGACACCAACGGCGACGGCGGTAGCGACGCCGATGCCGACGCTGGACGTACGCCGCGCGATCCCTTCGACCCTGCGGACGAGCCGGTCGTGTGCGCGACGGGAGCTTCTTCTTGCGCCGTGCAGCTCGTCGCGGGCCGCTATCACTTCTGTGCGCGCATGAGCGACGGCACCGTCCGCTGCTGGGGCGACACGCGTTCGGGCGCGACGGGGAGGACCGCTCTGCCGGACGGTGGTGCGGCGCCGCCCGTGCGCACGATCGAGGATCTCGCTGGCGTCACGCAGATCAGCTCCCGCGGTAGGACGAACTGTGCCGTCCTGGATGACGGCACGGCGAAGTGCTGGGGCAGCAATCAAAACGGACAGCTCGCGCTCTCGGGAGAGACTCCGACGTCCGACTTCGCGGACCATCCGGTCCCGTCGGTGGTGTCGGTCAAGGAGTCGATCGCACGCATCGACGTCGGTGACCGCGTCGTGTGCGCCGTGCTCCAGTCGGGGAACGTCTCCTGCTGGGGCGAGAACTACTCGAAGCAGATCACGAGCGCGACGGCCGCCGTTGCCGTCCCGACGGAGATCGCGACGGGCTCCTTCGACCTCGCGAGGTTCGCGATCGGAACAGCGACGACGCTGGGCCTCACGACCGACGGCAAGGTGGCGAGCTGGGGCGCGCTCAACGGATCGCAGGGCGTCCTCGCCGGTCGGCTTGCGTCTCTCAGCCCCGACGAGCGGCCCGTGCTCGTCGAGCACCTCGAGGACGTCACGAGCTTCGCGGTCTCGAACACGCTGGATCGCAACAACGAAGGCGCCCTCGGCAAGGTGGCGCCGCCGAAGGCACCGCCGGGCGGTGCGCCTCCCCATGCGCACGCATGCGTCATCGCAGGCGGAGAGGTCTACTGCTGGGGAAGGAGCGACTTCGGTGCGCTCTGCACGGGTCTCTTCGACGTCGAACGCCTGCCCGCACACGCGCCGATCAGCGGCAAGGCATGGCCTCAGCAACTCGCTCTCGGCGACGAGCTCACCTGCGCGCGGATGACGGATGGAAGCGTCCACTGCTGCGGCGTCGATCATCGCGGCCGTCTCGGCGTCGGCTTCTCGACGCTGTTCGTGAAGGTCGATGCCTTCAAGGGACACGCCGTGCAGATCGCCACCAGCCATCGCGCGATTTGCGCGCTCCTGAAGGACGGCGGGGTCGAGTGCTGGGGGAACAACGAATACGGCGAGCTGGGGCAGAGGACGTCCGACAAGGACGAGCATCCCACGCCGGTGAAGGTTGCCTTCTGAGGCGATGAAAGGTCGATGACTGTGCCGTTCGAAGCTCGCCCCATCCGGTTGTCCTCGGCGCTCGCGTGGGCGTCGATCCCGCTCGCGCTGGTCGTCGCTTGCTCGAGCGACCGCAGCAAGTTCGACGACGGCCCAGGCCAGCTGCCGGACTCAGGCACGCCCGACGCGCCGGTGTGCGGGTTCCGCTGCTCTCCCGACCTCAAGAAGGTCCTGAAGGTCTGTGACGGCGAGGAGACCGTCGAGGCGGCGTGTGGCCCGGACCAGGGGTGTGCGGTCGACCGTTGTGTGGAGGCATGCTCCGCCGCGGAGCTGTCCCGGGGGTCGATCGGATGTTCGTTCTGGACGGTTCCGCCCGAGGACGCGGCGTACAGCATGGGCTCGTGCTTCGCCACGGTCGTCACGAACACCTGGGATCGCGCGGTCAGCCTGACCGCCGCGTTCGGCGCCGATGCGCTCGACATCTCCCAGTCGACGTACACGACGAAGCTGGAAGGTGACATCGCTCACTACACGCGACTCGACGGACCGCTCCCGCCGGGCGAGGTGGCGATCGTGTTCCTCTCGCAGGCCGACACGCTCTACGGCAACAATCCGATCCGATGCCCGAACGGCGTCGTCCCCGCGCTGCGTACCGATCCCCTCCGCCATGGGACGTCGATCAACAAGGCGTTCAAGATCACCGCTGATGCGCCTGTCTCGGCGTACACGATCTTTCCGTACGGCGGCGCCGAGAGCACCATTCCCACGGCCACGCTGCTCTTGCCGGTGTCTTCGTGGGACACGACGTACGTGGCGATTTCGGCCGGCAGGTTCGGCGACCCCACGTACTCGATCCGGCGGACGCTGCAGATCATCGCGGACGAGGACGACACCCACGTCACGATGCGTCCCAACCAGGCGATCCTTGCCGGCAACGGGATCCCTGCGGGTGGTGAGAACGAAGTGCAGACGTGGACCCTGTCGCGTGGTCAGGTCCTCCAGATCAACCAGCGGCGCGAGCTCACGGGGAGCCCCATCTCGTCGGACAAGCGCATCGCGGTCTTCGGCGGAGCCGAGTGCACGAAGATCCCGCAGGACTTCATGGCTTGCGATCTGATGCAGCAACAGATCCCGCCGTTCGCTCAGTGGGGGACCGAATACGCCCTCGTGCCTCATCGCTCGCGGCTCGAGGACATCACCGGGAAAGCCCGCGAGACGGTCCCGTGGATGCTCGTTGGCGCGGTCGACGGGACGGTCCTCACCTACGAGCCCGAGAAGCCGCCGGGCGCGCCCTACGAGCTCGCGGCCGGAGAGGTCGCGTACTTCATGAGCGACTTCATCGGTGTCGTCAGGAGCCAGGACTCCAAGCACCCGTTTTATGCGTCCGTGCACATGGCGAGCTCGACGTACAGCGGTGACGTCTCCGGCGGCGGGAGCTCGGGCGCGCCTGGGGGCGGCTGGAAGACGGGAGACCCGGACTTCGTGAACCTCGTCCCGACGGACCAGTTCCTCGACCGGTACGTCTTCTTCGCGGACTACACCTTCCCGGACACGTCCATCACGGTCGTACGCCGAAAGACGGCGACCGGCTTCGCGCCCGTGGATCTCGACTGCGCAGGCGAGCTGACAGGATGGCAGCCGCTCGGCAGCGCCGGCGAATACGAATACACCTGGGTGGAAGTGACGAAGGGGTACGCACCACAGTCCTACCCGAAGGGGACGTGCGGGACGGGCCGGCTCGAGGCCCGAAGCGTCGGCCCGTTCTCGGTCACCGTGTGGGGCACCGCCTACGCTGCGAGCTATGGCTACGCCGGCGGCATGGGCAGCCGCCCGATCCATGATGCACCGCCGCCCGTCGTCCAGTAGAAGCGCACCGCTTTCGACGAGAGATTCCCGAGCGTGAGTCGATTTTCGAAAAAAACTCGAGCTCGGGGTGATCACAACGGCGTCGTCGTGAGATCAACCTCTCGGGGACGTAGGACCTCAGGTCGGATCTGCCGTGACTCGTCTTCGGCGAGGGCGGAGAGCATCCAGAACCCTCGCGTCCCCGCTCGTCAGTCTTCGACCCTCTCCATCGTGAGGTGTACGTGAAACGTTCTTCGAGAACCCTGGTTGCCGGCGTCGTTCCGATGATCTTCTTTGCGGCGATCGCCGCATGCTCGTCAGCAGACAGTCCGGGAATCGAAGACGTGCCGGAGACCGGCACGGACGGCCGCGCGGACGCGAACCCGTACGACGGCTCGACGGACGACGCGACGACGGACCAGAAGTCACCGGACGCGGGTGACGGTGGCAAAGATGCATCCGATGCATCCGATGCGTCCGACGGGGACGCCGGCGACAAGCCCGACGCGGATGCCGGCGGACTCTGCAAGGCGGAGAACGAGAGCTGCGTAGCGGCCGAGGATTGCTGCGACGGGCTCGAGTGTGGTGGCAGCGGCATCGTCACCGTGTGCGTGCCGGCTGCGCAGTGCGTGGCCGAAGGCGGCGACTGTGGGGCAGCGGGGAAGTGTTGCGGCGACCTCGTCTGCAACCCGAAGGGTCATTGCGAGACCCCGCCTCCGCCGTGCGTCGAGGTGGGCGGCGATTGCAGCGGCGGCGCGATGTGCTGTGACCAGCTCGACTGCAACGCGAACAACGTCTGCGAAACGCCCTGCATCAAGGAAGGCGGCGACTGCGCCGGCGGCTTGACCTGCTGCGGCGACCTCATGTGCGACGCGAACAACGTCTGCGCAGCCCCGCCTCCGCCGTGCGTGGACGAAGGCGGCGACTGCAGCGGCGGCGCGACCTGCTGCGGCGAGCTCACTTGCAACGCGAACAACACATGTGAAGCGCCGCTCGCGTGCATTCCCGACGGCGAAGGTTGCCCCGGTCCGGGCACGTGCTGCCCCGGCTTCGCCTGCTTCAGGATCGGTCTTGCAAACCAGTGTACGGCGTGCGTGGCCGCCGTGGGCGAGGCCTGCCACCCCAGGTACAACCCGTGCTGCGAAGGCATGGCGTGTGTGGACAGCAAGTGTGAGCTCACGGCGCCCTAGCTCCACTGAGTGGCCGCGCCGCCACGACGGCGCACCAAGAGCAGACCGTTCATCCCGCTCTCCTTGCCGCTCGAGAGCGGGATGACCCGTCTTGCGTCGGATGTCGGATGGCACGCGCCGTGCGCGCGGCAGCCGGTCTGAAGTCCCGACGACGTCCGCACAGACATCCGGTGGGTGGGAACGTCGCCTGCCTGACGTCAATTGCGAACTCCCTTCGTGTTGCCTCAACCCGGAATGTTACCGCTGGGCGTCACGATGATGCTACCCGGCGTCTCTCTCGAACATGCAGATCGCATGTAGTGGTCGTTCTTCCCAAGACGACCTCGCGCCCGAAAGAGTCTCCAACCCGTCGAAGCGGGCCACAGCGGGGGAGCGCGAGGGGGAGACTGACAACCTGGGGATTCGGCTGGAGACGTTGCCCATCAGGCCTGCGACCCCGAGCTCGAGGTCCCCGCGAAGACGAGCCGCCGCGCCATCACTCGACGCCGTTCCTTCATCCGCCGCTGCAGGGTACGGAGCTGTGCTTGCCCGATCGTGCCCGGCCCTCCGCCTCGAGGCGCTCAAGCAACTCCTTTGCGGTGCGCTCCGCTTCGGTCTCGAGCCAGGTCAAGATGCGTGGCCACTCGAACGGATCGGTCCGAGTGCGCCAGTGGCGGGCCGGCTTTCCGGAGCTCGGTGGGTGGGACGGACTTCTCCACCGCGCCACGCTTCTCCAAGGCTCTTAAGGAACCGCTCCAGGTCGGCATCACGATGGGGAAGGACCTGTGCGGTCTCTCCTGCCGCGAGCTCCGCAAGGTGTCGCTGAACGGTGCGGATCTCGTCGAGCAAGCGAAGCGGATCCAACGTCGCCAGCACGGCGCGCAAGCGCTCCTTCATCGCCGGTTCAATCGCGGCCGACGCGAGGAGGCGGGCACTGGGGGTCTCCGGTGCGTGGTATCGCTTCTTTACCCGCGCGCCATCACGCGTCTTCTCGGCGAGCTTGAACGACGGCTGGAAGAAATTCACGAAGAGCCGGGATGCCGAGTACTACAGGCGTGCGAGCGCATGTCCGGCGGCGATCCCTTCCAGGCGACCGTACCCGACGAGCCGCCGGACGACCGCTCCGTTCTTCTGCTCGACCCACGCCTGATCGTTCTTCCGGTACGGGCGCGAGCGCGTGAACTCGATCTTGCGCTCGTTGCAGTACGCGAGGAGTACCTCGTTCACGAACTCGCTTCCGTTGTCGGTGTCGAGCCCGCGAAGCGGAAACGGCATCGTCTCTCGAAGCCGCTCGATCCCATCAACGACGAGTGAGCCCTCTCGAACGATCAAAGCGACGCACTCCGTCCACCCGCTCGAGATGTCCGTGAGGACGAGCGTATGCGCGAAGCTACCGGCGGCGACGTCGCCACAGTGCGCGACGAGGTCCGCCTCCATGTACCCCGGCAACGGCTCCTTCCAGTCGGCAAACGTCCGCACGGGAACACTCCGACGGACTCCTCCAGCAGCGGAGCGCCGGCGCCTCCTCCGACCAGAGAGCGCCCGCGGCTCGCGGAGCAGCCGGTCGAGGGTCGACGCGCTCGCGCCTAGCAGGCGCTCGCGAACGGCGGCGTCGAGGTTGAGATGTCCGTGCTTCTCCAGCGCCGGCACGAGGATGGGCAGCAGCGGGCGGAGACGCTTCCCGCAGATCCGATCGGACGCCTCCAGAGAGTGACCACGGCCTGCCGTACGGCCTCGTCGTAGAGGCGAGCGCGAGGCTTCGCTGTCGCCGTCGCTGACTCTACCGTCGTGGTCTTCGCCTTTCGGCTGAGCACCCGTATCGCATGCTTCCGATGAAAGCCCGTGAGCGCAACGAACTCATCAAGGATTCGACTCCGCCCCTCCGAGCTCGCCTCTTGATACCGGACGGTGACCGCCTCGATGAACTCCCGTCGCGCCGCTGCCGTGGTCGCCATCGCACCTCCATTGGTGAGCTACGGGCGGTAGCAAACCTCGTGAGGCAACGGCGCTCCCCCGGTAACAATTCAGGCGGAGCAATGCGCCGGCAAGGATAGTTGACGTCGATCCGCTCGCGCCCTCCAATCGATCTCGAAGGACGCTGATCAGCGACAATTACTTTTGCCGGCCGACGACAACTACTTTTGCCGGTTGATCCGCCGTGCGGACGGCCTGTGTCACCGTGATCCGAGAGGGATCCGGACGGGTGCCGGGGCTCTCGGGAGAGCCCTGGATGGTCACGGACA
>JAFAER010000058.1 GCA_023423895.1 Pseudomonadota bacterium | reverse complement strand
GCCCAAGGACTTCTCGGGAGCGGTCGACGTCTCCCTCACGGGAGGCGCCAGCAGCGCCGGCGGCAAGCCGTTCGAGCTCGAGAAGACGACCGTGACGGTCGGACCGTTCGTCGCCGGCGTGAGCGGGACCGTGACGCCGCACGAGCGCGGGCTCCGGCTCGACGCGATGTTCAAGACGCTCCCGATGCCCTGCGAAAGGCTCGCGCGCGCAGAGGCGAAGAACATGGGCCCGCTCGCTGCGACGCTTCAGGCCCTCGGTCAGCGCACCGGCGCCCTGCGCGTCACGGGAGCGGTCAACGCCTCGGGGGTCGTCAAGTACGACACGGCCCAGCCGGAGGAGGCCTCCGTGGCCTGGTTGGCGAAGGAGACATGTGGTGTGTCGATCTTCGGCATGTGACCTGCTATGAAGCGGCCGCCATGCGTGGATTCCTTCAGCCCGCCCTCAAAAAAGTCCCCTCCGAGCTCCAGACGTCGTTTGCGAAGCTCTCCCGCCATCGCCGCGCGCACCTCGCCGAGGCCGCGCAGACGAGCCTCCTGAAGGCCTCTCAGTGGGCCCGCGGTGACGCGGTTCCCGCGGACGTCGCCGAGGCTCTCGAGAAGCAGGTCACCGCGCACACCTCGAAGAAGAAGTCCTGATCGACGGGCGTCGAAGGCTGCCGCCGGCATCCTGGCGGCAGCCCGATCACGCCCGCTTCAAACAGCGTCAGCCGCGGGCGCCAACAGCGTTCAGCCGCGGCGCTTCGCGAAGTCGTTCATGAACGACGCGAGCGCCTCGCACCAGGCGAGCTCGGCGGCGTTGTAGATCGACGCGCGGATGCCGCCGACGGCGCGGTGTCCCTTCAGTCCGATCATCTTCTGGGCGCTGGCCTCCTTGACGAAGGCCTCTTCCAGCTCGGGTGTCGGCAGACGCCAGACGACGTTCATGATCGAGCGGCACGAAGGTTCGACCGGGCAGCGGTAGAACCCGCCCGAGCCGTCGATGGCGTCGTAGATCGCCTTCGCCTTCTTCCGGTTCCGTGCCTCCGTCGCAGCGACGCCGCCCTCGGCCTTCAGCCAGGAGAGGACGTTGCGGACGAGATAGATCCCGAACGTCGGAGGCGTGTTGTAGAGCGACTGGTTCTCCGCGGCCGTCCGGTACTGCAGGATCGTCGGGATGTCCTTTCGCCCGCGCGCGGTCATCTCCTTCTTCAGGGCGATGATGGTGACACCGCTCGGTCCGATGTTCTTCTGAGCGCCGGCGTAGATCACGTCGAACTGCGACGCATCGATCTGGCGGCCGAGGATATCGCTCGACATGTCGACGATCATCGGCGCTGCGACCTTCGGGAACGCCGTGTCCGGACCGAGCGCCCACTCGACGCCGTGGATCGTCTCGTTGCTGGTGACGTGGACGTACGCGGCACCGGGCGTGAGCTTCAGCTCGTCCGGCTTCGGGAGGCGGACGTAGCTCTTGTCGTCGCCCTTCGTGCTCGCGGCGACGTGAGGCTCGCCTCCACCGATGGCCTTCATCGTCCGCGCTTCGGCGAGGGCCTTCTCGCCCCATGCCCCCGTGACGATGAAGTCTGCGATCGCGTTCGGGCCGAGGAAGTTCATCGGGATCTGCGCGAACGCCATCGATGCGCCGCCCTGCACGAACAGCACGTCCCACGCGTCGAGCGGCGTACCGAGGAGCTCCGCGACGAGCGAGGTCGCCTCGCCGTGGACCTTCTCGTAGACCTTGCCGCGATGACTGTGCTCCATGATGCTCATTCCCGACTGTTCGAAGTCGAGGAGCTCTTCGCGCGCGCGCTCGAGCGCGGCCAAGGGAAGCGCAGCAGGACCAGCGTTGAAGTTCATCGCTCGGCTCATGGGCGGAAAACTGTATCACCTCTCGGCCCGGCGCCAGGCGCGGCATGAGCGCGTTCGAGGGATGTACGCCGAGGTTTTCTTGTATGCTGCGCCGCGTGAGACGGCTGCTTCCCGCTCTGTTCCTGCTGGTGCTCCCGGTCGGGTGCAACGGCAAGGTGACGCGCGAACAGTGCATCGAGATGCTCGACAAGTATCTCGACATGACGATCGCTGCGGATCCCGCTCTGGCGGAGCTTCCCCCCGCAGAGGCACGAGCCGCGCGTGAGATGAAGAAGGCCCTCCGCAAGGGGGAGCCGAGCTACGCCCGCGTCGAGAATCAGTGCGAGTCCGAGATCACGAAGAGTGAGTATCGCTGCGCGATGAAGGCGCCCACCCCGGAGACCTGGCAAGCATGCATCGACTGACGAAGACGACTGGCTCCTGTCTCCTCCTCGGCCTTCTGCTGGCGGCATTCGCCTGCGGCGGCAAGAAGGACGCGAACGACCCCAGCACGGCCAAAGGCGAGGCGGATGAAAACGCCGATGCCTTCAGCGCCGAGGGCGCCGACGGCGGCACGGAAAAAGCGGCAGAGAAGAAGGACGTTTGTGTCGGCTTCGACATCGGCAACCTCGAGGACCTTCTCGCGAAGAGCGACTGCGAGGTCCCCGACGGCAAGCCCGAGTCGCTCGACAATCCGGACCTGAAGGGCAAGCTCGAGGTCACGCTCGGCGCGAGCCCGACGCAGACGACGCCCGGAGGCAAGGTCGACCTCGTCGTCACGTTTGCGAACAAGACCGCGGCGCCCATGCCGCTCTTCTTCCGGATCGATCCGCTCGCGCGGTTCGAGACGGAGACGTACGACGCGAAGAAGAAGCGCGCCGACATGCCGCCCGGCAGCCCGCCGCCGGCCCCCAAGGGTCACTCCGCTCCCCCGGCGGCCGACGTGAAGCTCGCCAAGGTGACGGTCGCGGCGAATGGGACCGCGCGCGTGAGTGTTCCTTGGGAAGCCGTGAAGATGAAGTGGGCACCCGAAAAGGTCCGCGGGACCGCCGTCGAGAGGGGCTATCCGCGCAAGCCCGCCGGCCCGCTCCCCAAGGGCAAGTACACGGTCAAGGTCGTCACTCCGCTCGTCGGAGTCTTCGAGGGTGGCGATCATGAAGTGAGCGCGCCCAGCGTCGACATCGAGGTCGGCCGTTGACGAACACCCCCTCGACGCCGCCCGAATCGCAGGAGGCCGCATCGCGGAAGGGTTTCCGTGCGGTCTTCATGGGCACTCCGCACTTTGCGGTGCCCTGCCTCGATGCGCTCGTCGAGATCGCGGATGTCGTGGGCGTCGTCTGCCAGCCCGACAAGCCGCAGGGCCGGGGGCTCGAGCTCGCGGCGCCTCCCGTGAAGCAACGGGCGCTCGAGCTCGGCCTCACGGTCGTCCAGCCCACGAAGCTCAAGACTGGTGAGTTCGCCGCCTGGCTGCGAGACCAGCGCGTCGACGTCGCCCTCGTCGTCGCATACGGGCGCATCCTCCCGAAGGACGTGCTCGAGGCGCCCCGGCTCGGCTGCGTGAACGTCCACGCGTCGCTGCTCCCGAAATACCGAGGAGCAGCGCCGATCACCTGGGCGATCGTTCGCGGCGAGCCCGAGACGGGGATCACGCTGATGAAGATGGACGAGGGCATGGACACCGGCGCCATGCTCGAGCAGTTCCCGACGGAGATCGTCGCGGACGAGACCGCGGGTGATCTGTCGGAGCGTCTCTCCGCGATGGGCGCGCTCGCCGTTCGCAAGGGGCTGCCGCGCTACGTCGCCGGCGGCTACACCCCCGTCCCGCAGGACGACGCCAAAGCGACGATGGCGCCGATCCTCCAGAAGGAGAACGGGCGGATCGACTTCGCGCGGCCGGCGCGCGCCGTCCACGATCACGTGCGCGGGATGAGCCCGTGGCCCGGTGCATTCACGACGTCGCGCGGGAAGGGCCTGAAGGTGCACGCGACGCGCGTCACCGACCTCCCGTCCGCCCCGGACACCGCGAACACCGCGAACACCGCGAACACCGCGAAGAGCGCCGCCCCGGGCACGATCGTCCTCGCGGACAAGTCACGGGTCGTCGTCGCTTGCGGCGAGCGCGCGATCGAGCTCCTCCGCGTCCAGGTCGAAGGCAAGAAGGCCATCACGGCGGCCGACTGGGTCGCGGGCCGCGGCGTCGCCGAGGGCGACGTGCTCGGCGGAACGCCGTAAAGCTCCGAGCGTCGGTCGTACGCCTTCGGCCGTCACGCACCTTCGCGGACGACTCCGCCCACCACTCCCGCACTGACGACGCGCGCAGTTGGAGTAAGGTGTGCGCGTGCTCCTCCGCGAAGCCACGCCCGACGACGAGCCGTTCCTCTGGTCGATGCTCACCTACGCTGCGTCGATGACGCCCGGCGGCGCCGAGAGCGTCGAAGACGCCAAGCGCGACGCGTCGCTTCCCTGGTACGCCCACCGATGGGGCAGCCGGACCGGAGACATGGGTGTCGTGGCGCGGCGAGGAGGGGACGAGGACGAGACCCTGCTCGGCGCCGCCTGGGTCCGTCTTCTTCTCGAAGGCGAAGGCGACGACGCCGCGAAGCACAAGGTCGCAACGACGGAGATCCCGGAGCTCGCCATTGGGGTGGCGCCAGAACATCGCGGTCGGGGTATCGGCGCGGCGTTGCTCGGCGAGCTCGTCCGTCGTGCGCGTGGCCGCTATCCCGCGCTCGCGCTCTCCGTGCGGGAGACGAATCCGTCGGTTCGCCTCTACGAGCGCGTCGGCTTCGTCGTCGAACGCTCCGTCGTCAATCGGGTGGGCGGGAGCTCGCTCGTGATGCGCCTTCCTCTCTGAAGCGCGAGCTCGCGCGCACCACAAACCTGACAGCACGCTGACATGCCGCGCGCTGCAGCGCCGCGGTTCTGGTGGCTCCAGGGCTTCCCATTTCGTCGAGGCGGCGTCACATTTGTGCGTTTCCCGATGACCGTTCGCGCACGAGCCCAGATGAAGAGCGACCCGCTCGCCGGCTTCCATCCGGCGGTCGCCGAATGGTTCCGCTCGGCGCTCGGCGAACCGACGCCGGCACAGGCGCAATCGTGGCCCCACATCGCCGAAGGGAAGACCACGCTCCTGCTTGCGCCGACGGGCTCCGGCAAGACGCTCGCGGCGTTCCTCTCGGCGATCGATCGACTGTCGCGCTCCCCCGAGCCAGAGCCGAAGAAGCGGCTCCGCATCCTCTACGTCTCGCCGCTGAAGGCTCTCGCCGTCGACGTCGAACGGAATCTGCGCGCGCCCATCGCCGGGATCGCTGCCGTGGGCGGTCGACTCGGGGCGAGCCTGCGCCGGCTCGAGGTTGCCGTCCGCACGGGCGACACGCCGACCCCCGAACGAACGAAGATGATCCGGACACCTCCGGACATCCTCATCACGACGCCGGAGTCGCTCTACCTGCTGCTCACGTCGCAGCAGCGCGAGATCCTGACTTCGGTCGACACCGTCATCATCGACGAGATCCACCAGATGGCCGCGAGCAAGCGCGGCGCACATCTGTTCCTCTCCCTCGAGCGACTCGAGGCCCTCAAACGGTCCGTCGGTGCGGACACCGGCCTCCAGCGCGTCGGCCTCTCGGCGACGCAGAAGCCGCTCGAGGAGATCGCGCGACTGCTCGGCGGAGCGGAGATCAAAGGCAAGAAGGTCATGCCGCGGCCCGTCGAGATCGTCGACGCGTCTGCGAAGAAGACACTCTCGATCACCGTGGAGGTACCGCCTCCCCTTCCCGCGCCCTCGCCTGCGTCGCTCGGGCCACTCGACGATCTCGACGAGCTCACCGAAGACGCCAAGAGCATCTGGCCGCAGGTCCATGCGCGGCTCGTCGAACGCATCCGCGCGGCGCAATCGACGATGGTGTTCGTCAACAGCCGTCGCCTCGCCGAACGTCTCGCGACGGCGCTGAACGAGACCGCCGGCGAAGAGATCGCGCTCGCGCACCACGGGTCGGTTGCGAAGGAGACCCGCCGCGCGACCGAGGAGCGCCTCAAAGCCGGCAACCTCCCCGCCATCGTCGCCACGTCGTCACTCGAGCTCGGCATCGACATGGGCGCGGTCGATCAGGTCATCCAGGTCGAGGCGCCCCCTTCGGTTGCCTCGGGCATCCAGCGCATCGGTCGCGCGAGCCACCACGTCGGCGGCGTGCCTTCCGGCGTCCTCGTACCGAAGCACAAACACGACCTGCTCGCTTGCGCCGCGGCGTCGAGCGGCATCGAGGACGGCGACGTCGAGGCGACATATTACGCGCGGAACCCGCTCGACGTGCTCTCGCAGCAGATCGTCGCGATCGCCGCGGTCGGGATCGGTCGCAAGGAAGCACCCAAAGGCCGCAAAGGCCGCCGGAAGCAACTCGACGACGAACGGCCGATCGAGACCGACGTGGAAGAGCTCTGGGCGCTCGTCCGCTCCGCGGCGCCATTCACGGACCTTCCCCGCGCGAGCTTCGACGGCTTGCTCGACATGCTCTCCGGACGTTATCCGAGCGACGAGTTCGCCGACCTGAGACCGCGCATCACGTGGGACCGTTCCGCGGGCAAGATCTTCCCGCGCGCCGGCGCGCAGCGTCTCGCGATCCTCAACGGCGGCACGATCCCCGATCGTGGCCTCTACGGCGTCTTCCTCAAGGACGATTCGAGCAGCGACGGTGAGGTCGCGAAGGGATCGACCAAGGGCAAACCGTCGCGGCGCGTCGGTGAGCTCGACGAGGAGATGGTGTTCGAGCTCCGCGAGGGCGAGGTGTTCCTCCTCGGCGCCTCGTCCTGGCGCGCGGAAGAGATCACGCGCGACCGCGTGCTCGTCACGCCGGCTGCGGGAATCCCCGGCAAGATGCCGTTCTGGCACGGAGACCGCGCCGGACGTACGGTCGCGTTCGGGACGCGCATCGGGAAGCTGACGCGACGGGTCGCCGAGCTCGATGCCGGCAAAGCCATGGCGATGCTCATGAAGGAGCATCACCTCGACAGCCGCGCCGCGAACGACCTCGTCGCGTACATCGGCGAAGAGACGAAGGCCGCGGGCACCGTGCCGAGCGACCGGATGATCGTCGTCGAGCGCGTGCCCGACGAGCTCGGCGATCTGCGCATCTGCGTCCTCACACCATTCGGAAGCCGCGTGCATGCCCCCTGGGCCATGGCCGCGCTGAAGCGGCTCCGCGAGGAGCGCGCAGGCGACATCGAGGCCGTCTGGTCCGACGACGGCATCGTGTTCCGCGTCCCTGGGGGCGAGGCGCCGCCGCCCGTCGACCTCCTCTTTCCGTCCTCCGAGGAGGTGGAAGACATCGTCACGCGCGAGCTCGCCGGCAGCTCCCTCTTCGCCGCGCGCTTCCGCGAGTCCGCGGCAAGGGCGCTCCTCTTGCCGCGGCAGTCGATCGGCAAACGCACGCCACTCTGGGCTCAACGAAAGCGATCGGCCGATCTCCTCGCGGTCGCATCGCAGTTTCCTGCCTTCCCGATCGTCCTCGAGACCTACCGCGAGGTGCTCCGCGACGCGTTCGACCTGCCGGGTCTCGTCGAGATCCTCCGTGCGATCGAGTCGCGCAAGATCCGCATCTCGACCGTCGACACGCCCATCCCCTCTCCTTTCGCGTCGTCGCTCCTCTTCGCGTTCGTCGGCAACTTCATCTACGACGAAGACGCTCCCGCGGCCGAGCGGCGCGCGCAGGCGCTCACGATCGATCACGCGCAGCTTCGCGAGCTGCTCGGTGAGGTCGAGCTCCGCAAGCTCCTCGATCCCGAGGTCGTCCTCGAGCACGAACGGCAGCTCCAGCGCCTCGATCGCCCGCTCAAGCACGCCGATGCCGTGCACGACCTCCTGTTGTGGCTCGGAGATTTGTCCGAAGAAGAGATCGCCCAGCGTGAGCACGCGGCCGACGGCTCGGAGCATTGGGAGGCGTGGGTGCGCGAGCTCACGAAGCAGAAGCGCATCGTGCGTGCCCGGCTCGCCGGACAGCTGCGCCTCGTCGCGGTCGAAGACGCCGCCCGGTATCGCGACGCGCTCGGCGTCGTGCTCGAGCGCGGGCTCCCCGAGGCGTTCCTCGGACCGACGAAGGACGCGCTGACGAGCCTCGTCGCCCGATACGCGCGCACGCACGGTCCGTTCACCGCGGGCGCTCTCGCGCAGCGATGGGGCATCGGCGAGGCCGCCGTCACGACCGCGCTCGAAGCGCTCGTCGCCAAAGGAAAGGTCTCACGCGGCGCGTTCCTGCCGCTGCCTCCGGGCACGCGGAGTCGGAGCGCGGTCGAGGTCGAGTGGGTCGACGTCGAGGTGCTCCGATCGCTGAAGCAGAAGACGCTGGCGCGCCTGCGGAAGGCGATCGAGCCCGTCTCGAGCGAGATGTTCGCCCGATTCCTCGTGGACTGGCAGGGCATCGTCGATCCGAACGACGAGACGCGCACGCGCCCCCTCGATCGCCTTCTGAAGGCGATCGGACAGCTCGAGGGGTGCCCCATTCCAGCATCCGTTCTCGAGACCGAGGTCCTCCCCGCACGCGTCCCGGGCTTCCAGCCGCATCACCTCGACCAGCTCCTCGCGACCGGCGAGGTCGTCTGGGCTGGGGTCTCGCCGATCGGCGGAAGCGACGGACGGATCGCCCTCTACATGACGGAGCGCGAGCCGCTCCTCGCCACTCCGACGATCGAAGATCCACCGAGCGGGCCACTGCACGTGAAGATCCGCGAGCTCTTCGAGCGCCGAGGGGCCGTGTTCTTCGCGGAGATCGCCCGGACCGTCGGCGGCTATCCGGGCGATGTGCTCGAGGCGCTCTGGGATCTCGTCTGGAGCGGCGAGGTCACGAACGACTCGCTCGAGCCGCTTCGCAGCGTGGCGCGCGAAGCCGGTCGTTCCCGCGACGGCCGCCGCGCTCGAGCCGCCCGCTCGCTCGGACGCCCCCGTGGCGGCCCCCCAGGCTCGGAGGGCCGCTGGTCGCTCCGTCGTTCCCGTTGGGAGCGTGAGCCGACCGCGACGGAGCGGAGGACGGCCACCGGCCGGGCGCTGCTCGAACGTTACGGCGTCGTGTTGCGCGAGGCAGGCAGCGCCGAAGGTCTGCCGGGCGGGTTCGGCTACGTCTACGACGTGTATCGCGCGATGGAGGAGCAAGGCCGCCTGCGCCGCGGCTATTTCGTCGCGGGACGTGGCGCGACGCAGTTCGCGCTGCCCGGAGCCGAAGAGCGCCTCCGCACGCCGCGCCGCTCGGACGGCGACGACGGCGAGGACCAGGAGCCGCGCCCGCTGGTGCTCGCGGCGACGGATCCGGCGAACCCCTGGGGATCGCTCTTGCCGTGGCCCGACGCGAACGGACGCACGGCGCAGCGTGCTCCGGGCGCCCGGGTGATCTTGCTCGAGGGCCGCCTGCTCGCTTGGCTCTCGCGCGGCGGCCATCACGTGGCGACCTTCCTCGCGCAGGACGAGCTGGCGGCGGCGCAAGACGCTCAGCGGCTCGCGCGGGCGCTCGTGGATCTCGCCCGCGCACCACGATCGTACGGGCCGCGCTCGACGATGATCGCGACGATCGACGGCGTGCCCGCCCCGGAGAGCCCGCTCGCGAGCGTCCTCGCCGAGCAGGGCTTCGTCGCGCGTCAGGGCTCGCTCGTGTTCATCCCGTCGGCATCGCCGTTCGGGCAGCGCCGTCCGGGCTCGCGCACTCCGGCGTGGGCGGCGAAGGACGGTGACGTGGGCATCGCGTTCGACTTCGGCGGCAAGGCGTCGCCCGACGAAGACGAAGACGAAGATGAAGCTTTCGATTCGGACGCGGACTTCGACCTTACGGACGACGACGAGGAGGCCGTGGCGGGGGATGCCTGAAGGCGACTCGCTCTACCGGCTCGCCGCGAGGCTCGCGCCCGTCCTCGAGGGGCGCGTGGTGAGCGCGTTCACCGCACGGCGGCTCACGAACGACGCCGCTCGATCGATCGTCGGCCACCGGATCGAGTCGGTGGTCGCCAAGGGGAAGAACCTCCTCATCCGGCTCGACGACGAGCGCGTCATCCACATCCATCTCCGGATGGAGGGCCGCGTCTTCATCGAACGGCCTCGCTCCACGTTCTGGGCGCCGGAGCGGACGGAGCCGGACATGCGGCTCGTCGTTCCTGGCGCGTCCGTCGTCGGCAGGAGACTCCCGGTCCTTCGACTGTTGACCTCGCTGCAGGAGAAGCGCGCGCCCGATCTCGCCGGTCTCGGGCCGGATCTCGTGCGCGAGGGATGGGACGAGGACGAAGCGATCCGACGCTTCCGTGCCTTGTCCGATCGCGAGATCGGCGATGCGCTCCTCGTGCAACGCGCCGCAGCCGGGATCGGGAACATCTACAAGTCCGAGGTGCTCTTCCTCGAGAAGATCGACCCGCGAGCACCGGTCTCGTCGCTCACCGACGAAGAGCTGCGGCGCGTCCTGCGCCGCGCGAGCGAGCTCCTCCGCAAGAACCTCGGTGACGGTCCGCGAATGACGCGCGCGACGCTCGGCGGCGCCCCTCGCCTCTGGGTGTACGGCCGCGGCGGGCGACCTTGCCTTCGCTGTCAGACGCCGATCGTCCGCTATCTCCAGGGCCCCGATCCCGGACGCTCGACGTATCACTGCCCGCGCTGTCAGCCCGAACGCCGCGCGGCGACGGAGAGTCGGCCGTGACCCATCCGCTCCTCTCCGAACGAGGGCGAGCGGCGACACGCCGACCGCTGATGTATCGTCGCTCGGGATGACGTGCTCGTTGCTGCGAGGAGCCGTAGTCGCTCTCGTCGTGAGCGCAGCGCTCGTCATCCATCCTTCGACTGCGCGTGCCGAAGATCCCGTGTCGCGGCTCCAGCTGAGCTACGAGGCTCCTGCGGGCTGCCCCTCGCGGCGCGACTTCGTCGCGTTGCTTTCGCCGCGCGTCCAGGCGAGCTGGATCGAAGGCGCGGACGCCCGCTCCTTCGACGTCCGGATCGTACGTGAAGGAGGCGCGTTCTCCGGACAGCTCGTGATCCGTCAGCCGGGCACCGCCCCGAACACGCGCGCGATCCGAGCCGGGACGTGCAAAGCCGTGGCGACGTCGCTCGTCGTCTTCGTCGCCATCGCGCTCGACCCGCTCTCGGAGCCGACCTCGAAGGCCGAAGCGGAGCCAACGACGGAGACGGAGGCGGCCCCAGCGGCGAGCCCACGCCGGACGAGCGAAGCCCCCGTGCAGGACGCAGCTCGGCAGCGTCCGAAGCCGCTTGTCCCCGTGCACGTGGCCCGACAGCCGCCTCCATCACCTGTCGTGTGGACCTGGCATGGTGGCATCGCCGCTGCTCACATGCGCGCGCCGGAGGCGAGCCGGGGCGCGCGCGTCCACGCGGAGCTTTCCCACGCGGACCAGGGCGACCTCGTTGCTCCCGCCCTTCGCTTTTCGTGGGGATGGTCCGACTTCTCCACCACGCCGGAGCAAGCGGGTGAAGTGCGCTTTCGCCTGAAGAGCGCACGCGTCGAGGGCGCGGCGCGCGCCCTCATCGGCCCGTGGTTCATCGGCGCGTATCTCGGGCTCGACGTCGGCTCGCTCACCGGAATTGCAGCTGAGCTCCCTCGCTTCCAGACGGTGAGCGCCCCGTGGACGGCGTGGACCGGCGCGGTTCGGGCCGGCGTTGCCGTGACCCCGTGGCTGGAGCTCGAGCTTGGCGCGACCTTGCTCATGCCGTTCGAGCGTCCGCGATTCGACCTGAAGCAGCCCCCGCGCGTCGCCTACGCCGCTCCGGCTGTGCTCTTCGAAGGGACGGCCGGGCTCGTCGCTGTAGCCCGGTTTCGCTAGCGTTCCGCGCGATCTTCTCGCGGATGACGTTTTGGAGATCGGATCGCAAAACCCGCGGTTCACAACGATGGCATGTCGATCGAGCAGGTTCTTGCTCGGGTGTCTCCGGGATCACTTTCGGTGACGGACGAGGCTCCTCAGAGCGGAATGGGAATCAAGGCGCGCGCAGGGGAGACCTGCGCGGCGGACGAGCTCGAGCCGCGGACGCTCGAACGTCTCGTTCGAGACCACCACGCCTTCGTGTGGCGGTGCGCGCAGCGGCTCGGCGTGCCGGCTGCCGACGTCGAGGACGTCGTCCAGGAGGTCTTCATCCTCGCCTCGAACAAGCTCGAGACGATCCGTCACGAGCGCGGGTTCTTGTTCCAGACCTGCGTCTACGCCGTGGGCCACGTGCGCCGGCGCGTGCAGCGACGTTACGAGGTCCTCGACGACGAACGCGTCCAGGCGGAGGTCGACGTGAGGCCCACGCCCGAGCAGCACCTCCAGGGCGCCCAGGCTCGCGCGGCGCTGCAAGCGATCCTCGACACGATGCCAGACGAATTCCGCGCCGTGTTCGTCCTCTTCGAGCTCGAACGCCTGACCATACCGGAGATCTCGGAAATGATCGGAGTGCCACAGGGAACCGTGGCGTCGCGCTTGCGGCGGGCACGCGAAATCTTCATGTCGCGCGGGCCGCGCATCGTTCGAGGTGCGCGATGAGCGAGATGAAGCCGCTCCTCCTCGACTCGGAGCTCCCCGAGGACCTGGCGAGTGTTCTCCGTTCGGCGGAAGTCGACGGACCGGAGGACCATGAGCCGGCGCAGTCGCGCGCCCTCGCCGCCGTCGCCGCGCACCGCGCCGCCAGCACCAATGGCGCCGGACGTCGAACAAGCGCGGGTATGCCCCTCGCGAAGACGATGCTCGCGCTCGCCGTCGCTTGCGCAGGCGGAGCTGCGCTGTTCTCGACCTTCGGATCGAGCGGCACGCACCAGGCCGCTCCCGCGCGCGTGTTGGCGTCGGCCGTGCCTCCTGCGCCGCAGCCGCTCGACGAGTCGGCGCCGCCCGCGCCGGCAGCGCCCGAAGGCGTCCGCATCGACGACCTGCCGGCGGCACCGGTGGATCCGCCCGCCGCCAAGCCGGCTGCCGCGCGCACCACGTCCATCGCCCGCGGCGCCGAAGACGCGATCCAGGACGAGCTCGCGATCATCGACGCCGCACGCGCGTCGCTCGCCGCGAAACGTCCCGAGGCGACGCTCGCGCGCGTCGAGACGTACAGGCGGCGATTCCAGAGCGGACACTTCAACGAGGAAGCCGACGTGCTCGAGATCCAGGCGCTCGTCGCGATGGGACGGCGCGCAGAAGCGGAGGCGAAGGGCGAACGTTTCCTCGCCTCGCATCCTGCGTCGGCATACACACGCCGCGCGCAGTCCGCCCTCGCGTCGGAGGTGACGCCGTGATCCCGTCGCCCTCGAGGAAGCGCCACTGGACGGCGCACATGGCAACGGTCGTCATCGCGTCTGCCGGACTCTTCGTCTTCGCATGTTCGGATTCTTCCTTCAGGACGCTCGGGTACGGCGTCGCCGACGATGCCGGAAGCGCTCCGCCTCCAGTGTTCGTCGGAGCGGACGATGCGGGTGAGCCCGACGCCCGCCCGGAGCTGGCGCAGTACTGCCCGTCGAACAAGTGCCCTGCCGGACGAACGACCTGCCCGACTTCCCCCTTCTCGTGCGACGTCGACCTCAGGTCGGACCTGCGAAACTGCGGCGCGTGCGGGAACGTTTGCCAAACGTCCAGCACCGCCTTCCGGCTGACGTTCGATTGCATCGAAGGGCAGTGCGTCAAGGAGTGCACGTCGTCCATCCTCGGCACCTACGCCGATTGCAACGGTGTGATCGACGATGGGTGTGAGGTCAGACTCGGAAGCAACGAGCACTGCAACGCTTGCGGCGACCGCTGTACGGATCCGAAGAACCCCTGCGTGTTCGACGAGGCCGCCGGCACGGGGCAGTGCGGATGTGCGCCGGGACTCGAATATTGCGGTCGGTGCATCGATCCGAAGGTCGACGACCTGAACTGCGGCGGCTGCGGAGTTGTCTGTGACCCCGGAGGAGACGGCGGGCCACCTCGCGATCACGCGTACTACGGCTGCGCGAGCTCCGAGTGCGGTCACTTGAAGTGCGAGCAGAACTACGCGAGCTGCGACAAGGACAATACGAACGGGTGTGAGACTTACCTGCTATCGCCCGACAACTGCGGTGCATGCGGAAAGGCCTGCGATCCCGGTCAGACGTGCATCCTCAACCGAATGGGCGCGTTCCAATGTGCCTGCCCGGCAGGCCGGACGCTGTGCGACGGCTGGGAGTGCATCGACCTCCTGACCGATCCGCGCAATTGCGGTGCTTGCGGCCTCGACTGCCTCAACAACGCGCCGACGGGATCCGGGGTCGCCCACTGTTCGTACGGGTCTTGCGAATACGGGTGCGCCGAAGGCCGCGGCGACTGCAACGCCGACACGAAGGACGGCTGCGAGACGAACCTCTCGTCCGACCCCCGAAACTGCGGTGCTTGCGGCAATACGTGTGACCTCGCCGCGGGGCAGCCGTGCGTGCTCGGTCGTTGCGTCGTCGAAGTGTGCGACGGAGGAGTCGTCACGCAATGAAATCGCGCTGGTTCTCCGCGTGGCTCCTCCTCGTCTGCGGGGGCGCATCGACGACCATGTTCGTTGCCTGCGCCGGCAACGAGCCTGCTTCGGGCCCCGAGGACGAGGGCAACGTGCCCGTTCCGGTGGTGGATGCAGCAGCCTTCGACGCCGACGCCGACAGCGACGGGAGCGATGACGTGCCGTCGCTCCCGTGCACCGACGACGTGCTTTGTTCCTTCGGTCCCTTCGACCCGAGCTTCGAAGGTGGTCCGCTCGACGTGCGGACCCGTATCAGCGCCATTCGCGCGCGCAACGCGGCCGATGTCTGGCTCGTCGGCGTGAACGGCACGGTCGCGCACTACGACGGCACATCGTGGAAACGATCCGACTCGGGAACGATCGAGACACTGAACGACGTGTGGCTGCGCGACGAAGACGAGATCGTGATCGCGCGGCTGTCTTCGTTCTACCGCCGCAACTTCGACGTCGCGGACGCAGGCATCGACGCAGGCGCGCCGTCCGCCGACGGCTGGGTCGCGCTTGGTCAGCCCCCCGGGCCCACGCAGCTGACGCAGTCGACGAAGCGCGTCAGCTCCGCGTGGACGGCGCCAGGCGCCGAGTGGGCCTATGTCACCTCCATCGAAGACCCCACCCCTTCGACGACTGCCCAGCGGGCCATCAACGGGATCTGGCGTCTTCGCGTCGGGCCGACGACGAACGGGCTCGAGCTCGCGAACGCGCTTCCGACCGGGGCCTGCACGACGCTCGGGTGCCGTCAGATGACGAGTGTCCACGGTAGCTCGGCGGACGATCTCTGGGCCGTCGGCTACTCCGGCAACATCATGCAGATCACCGGAGCGCAGAGCGCCGAGCCTGCATTCAAGCCGTTCGACAGCCAGACGTGGGCAGAGCTCAACGGCGTCTGGACCGCTTCGAAGACCGAAGCGTGGGCGGTCGGCGGAGGCGGCATCATTCGCCGATACACCGGCCATCCGTTCGCCTGGGACATCGTCACGGACGTTCCGACGACGGAGACCCTCCGCGCCGTGTGGGGCTCGTCCGCGACCGACGTCTGGGCCGTCGGCGACGCCGCCACCGTCCTCCACTATGACGGCACATCCTGGTCACGCGTGGAGATCGCCGGACTCGGACGGCGGCGCCCGGATCTGTTCGCGGTCTGGACCCCGGCGCCGGGACGCGTCTGGATCGGCGGCGATGGAGTCTTCCTTTCCCTCGGAGGAAAGCCATGAGAGCTCGATTCTTCCGCTTCACGACCGTCGCCGTCGCGATCGCCGCCGCGGCGGCCTGTGCGTCATCCGAAGACGAGGTGTCGTCACAGCCCCCCGGCCCCGACGGCGGCGGACAGACGCCTCTCCCCGACGGCGGAGACAGCGCGACGGACGCCTCGGTGGATCGCGCGGCTCCGGCAGACGCGACCGCACCGGAGAGTGGATCTCTTCAGACCTGCAGCGCGGCAGGCTGGTGCATCACCGAGCTGCCCGACGAGGGGCTCAACATCGCTGAGATCTGGCCTCTCGAGAAGAACGCCTTCGCCACCGCCTTCAGCACTGCGCGAGGTCGGAAGATCATCGAGTGGCGGGAGGACGCCCCGGATGCCGGGTGGCAGTTCATCGACGACAATACCCAGCAGGACATCCCTGGCGGCGTCTTCGAGAACATCTGGGCTCCCAACGAAGACGAGGTCTACTATACGGCCGGCCTCATCTCGGACACGCTCACGGGAACCCGGGGTGGGTTTCTCTATCACGGAAAGCGACCGCTTCCCCCGGCGACGAACTGGACGTGGACGAGGACGCAGTTCGATTGCGCTCTCGCGAGCTATCCCCGAATCCTGGGCATCGGCAGCGAGATCTACATGCTCTCCTGCCAGAAGATCTACCGTCTGACTGGCGACCCCGACGCGCCCGATGCCGGCATCGTCGGCGATGCCGGCTCGTCCGCCTGGACGCTCGAGTACACCGACGACGACCCGGCGGCGCTGCAGTTCAAGGGCGGTGTCGGGACTCCCGACGACATCTTGTTCGTCGGTCGGCGCGGCAGTTGCACGACGATCGTGCGAAAAACGGAGACCGGATACCGGCGCATCGTCGACGGCATATCGAGCGGCTTGAATTGCAACGCGAAACCCGGTTACCCGCGAGTGGCATCGATGATCGACTTCCTATCGATCGTACCGGGTGAGATCGTCGGCACTGTTCTCGCGTCGGGCTCCAACAACGACTTCTTCGTAAAGGTCGTGGTGGACGGTCAGGGCGAAGTGTCCGTCACGGAGCACAGACCGCAGAGTGCGGACTACGGATCGCTCTGGTCCGATTCCCCCGACGAGGTATGGGTCGTCTCCAATAGTTACCGAATCATGCACGGGACCGGCGATCTGGGCGATGCGTCCTCGTATCAACATTCGACGATCGCACTCAATGGACTTCCCAACGAGAATGTCCTCAGCAGGATTCGTGGGACTTCGAAGTCAAACCTCTGGGCAACAGGGTCCGATCGTGTATTCCACAAAACGACTCCTTGACCGGCGGTTCTACGGCGCGCTCGCCGTCTTCGCCGTCGTCACCGGTACCGTGAGCGCGACGGTGAGCTGCTCGAGCGACCCCAGCGCCGCTCCGATCCCCGACGAAGACGCGAATGCCCCGACGCCGTCTCCTTCTGGCGACGACGACGGGGGTGTCCCCGGCGATGCTGCGGTGAGGGACGCGGCGAACGAAGACGCGGCGAAACCGGACGCCGGACCGCTGCCATCGCGGTTGCCCGTCGTCTGCACGGGCGCGCCTTGTGCGACGTCGCTCGTGACGGTCCTGGGCGAAGGCTTCTGCGTCCTCCTCCAGGACGAGACGGTGGCGTGCTGGGGCGACAACGCGAACGGCCAGCTCGGACGCGGTCCGGACTCGGGCGTCACACCGAGCGCGACGGCTGAGCGTGTCCTCGACCTCACCGACATCGTCGAGCTCGATCGTGGGTGTGCGATCGACAAGAACGGCGACACATGGTGCTGGGGAACGGGCCCTTGGCTCCGTACGTCCGCGGCGACGACGAGGGAGCCCACCCCCGTCAAGCTGCCAATTCCGCCTGCAAAGACGATCCGAGTCGCGCGGTCCTCGGCGAACGCGGGGACAGCCTGCGCGTTGGTCGACGAGGGCGTGCTTTGCTGGGGAACGAACGTCCACGGGCAGGTGACCGTCCCCGTGCTGAACGCAAGTGCCACGACGGCGTACCCACCGGCCGACGCGGGGATCCCTCCGGGCGCGCCGATCCGTGACCTCGCGATCGGCGACGCCACCTTCGCCATTCGCGAGGACCGCACGGCCATCAGCTGGGGAGCCAACCCGCAGATCGCGCGTGTGTCATCACTCTTCCCAGATCCATACCCGCGGCCGATTTCGCTGACGGACATCACGCAGATCGACGCCGCCAACGACAACGTCTGCGCCGTCGCGGGAGCCTCGGTGTACTGCTGGGGAAGAGCGAAGGACACGACGGGCTACGTCCCGCCGCCGTTCGAGCGCGCGTTCCCCGACCCGGTCGTCCTGCCAGAGCGCGGCGTCTTCGTGGCGACCGCTGCGGGCGCTAGCACCGACGTCAATCGACTTCGGGGCTGCGCCGTCGGCGCATCGGGAGCTCTCTATTGCTGGGGCGACAACGCCCAGGGACAGGTCGGTGATGGCACACGGGACTACGCGCTGTCGCCGGTAAAAATCGACAGTCTCCCCGGCCCTGTCGCGCAGGTGAAGACCACGGTGAAAGCGACGTGCGCGCTCCTCACCAGTGGCCGTGTGTTCTGTTGGGGGGATGACTCGGTTGGTCAGCTCGGCGGCGGCCAGCTTCGATTCCCCAGCCCCGTCCCGAAAGAGGTCGTCCTCCCATGAATCGGTCTCGAGAGATGCACGTAAGGGCACGCTGGGGAGGTCGGGGGAGCGAGGCTTCTTCGAGCAGAGCGCTGATCGCGCTCCTGGTCGCGGGTGCGCTCGCGGCAGTGCCCGTGGTCGCCTGCAGTGACGACCGCCCCACGTTCGACGACGGCGGTGGAACCTTCAAACCCATCGACGGCGGCGTCGACTCGCCGGAATGCCTCCTCCAGTGCTCGCTCGACGGTCGTTCGATCATCGACACCTGCTCCGGTGAAGTCGTGGAGGCGTGTCCTCCGAATCTCGCCTGCGGCGCCGGCGTCTGCCAGGAGCCGTGTGCCGCCGCCAACGCTGATCGAAACTCCAACGGCTGCGAGTTCTACATGCAGCCGCCGGAGTTCACGAACCTCATCGGCCGAGGCTGTTATGCCGCGTTCGTCGTGAACGGCGGCACGGCGCCTGTCGAGCTGTCGCTCGAATTCCAGGGAAAGTCGCTCGATCTGGCGAAGTCCGTATACCGGACGAACCCGGGTGATGCCACGCTCGCGCCGCACTCCGGGCCAGTTCCCGCCGGCGAGAGCGTGATCGTGTTCGTTGCCGATCGCGGCCCGGACGAGCCAGCCACGACCGAGGGCATCTCCTGTCCCGACGGAGTCACGGCAGCATCGTACGTCGGTGGCATGCCCGACGGCTCGGGCTTCGGCTCGTCGTTCCACCTGGTCGCGAGCTCGCCGGTCGGCGTCGCGACGATCTACCCGTTCGGCGGAGCGCGGAGCTACCGTCCGACGGCGACGTTGCTCCTTCCTGTCGGCACCTGGGCGACGCAGCACCTCATCCTCAACGCGTGGGAGCGGATCACGACCGTCCTCGGGAACACGGGGAATGGACCGGCGGCACAGATCGTCGCTTCGGAGGACGACACCGATGTCACGATCCGCCCGACAAACGCCATCCAGAACGGAATCGGCCTCGTCGGAACGGCTGCCGACGTCCCGGTCACGTACACGTTGAACAAGGGAGGAGTCCTTCAGCTCGTTCAATCGGAGGAGCTCTCGGGAAGCATCGTGACCTCGACCAAGCCGACGAGCACATTCGGCGGCCACGAGTGCATGTTCATCCCGTCGGCTCGTCAGGCCTGCGACATCGCACAGCAGCAGCTCTTCCCCTTCGAGCAGTGGGGGTCCGAATACGTCGGTGTCGGCTATCGCCCGCGCCGGGGCAACAGCGCCGAGCTGATGCCGTACCGGATCGTGGCGGCGCGGAACGACACCCGCCTCGACTACGATCCGGGGCCCCCGGCCGGCGCGCCGCTCACCATGTCCGCCGGAGAGGTCGCGACGTTCTGGGCGACCGTCGACGAGCCCTTCGTCGTCCGCACGCAGGATGCCGACCACGCGGTGTATCTCGCCGCCTACATGACCGGCAGCGGTCGTGCGCCGGAAGGCGGCGACGTGCTCGGGAACGCGAGCCTCGGCACCGCCGGAGATCCTGAGTTCGTCAACGTGATCCCCGCCGGGCAATATCTGAGCTCATACAGCTTCTATGCCGATCCGACCTACGAGGAGACCTCGCTCGTCATCGTGCGCGCCAGGATGCGAGGTGAGTTCAAAGACGTCTGGCTCGAGTGTGCCGGCAATCTGACGAGCTGGAAGCCCGTCGGCAGCCGCGGCGACTACGAGTGGACCCGCGTGGATCTCGCCCGGGACGGCGGGCCCGGTGAGGCGTTCGGCTCGAGCGTCTGCCGCAACGGTCTCCAGCGCATGAAGAGCGATGGCCCGTTCACGGCCACCTTGTGGGGTTGGGGGCGTTCCGCGAGCTATGCTTATCCCGGTGGTCTCGCGCTTCGGAAGCTCGTCCAGACGCCTCTGCCGCCGATTCAGTGAATCGAGCTCGGATCGATCGAGCGTTCGCCGCCCGCCGCGTCTAGGCGACTCCGCAGGGGGAAGGCAGTGAGGAGCTCGGGCAACCAGCGCCTGGACGGCCTCCTCGCCGAACTGAAGCGCGAGTTCCCGAAGTTCACCATCCAGAAGAAGCGGACGAGCACACTCCAGCGGGCGATCCACCTCGCGCTCGCGTTGATCACGCTCGGCGGACAACGTGTGTACCTTACACGTTATCACACCGTGTTGTTCGGGACGCTCTGGGTTCCCGACGCGTGGGATGGGATGACGGATGACGACAAGTACATCCTGCTTCGCCACGAGCGCGTGCACCTCCGCCAGCGCGCACGGATGGGCGACACGATCATGTCGTTCGTGTATCTCGTGCCGTTCTTCCCGCTGTTCCTCGCCTACGGGCGGGCACGGATCGAGTGGGAAGCGTACGTCGAGACGTTGCGGGCGACAGCCGAGGTCTACGGGGCCGATGCGGCCGAGGACCTGCGCGCGCACATCAAGCAGCGCTTCGTCGGTCCGGAATACGGCTGGATGTGGCCGTTCCCGAAGGCGATCGATCGCTGGTTCGACGAGGCGATGCGCGACGTCCGCGCGGAGCTCGGCTCGACGGACCTCTGACCGTCCGCCGACGAGGCCGGCGCGCGGCCGGCCTCGTTTCACTGCACGCCGGGCTTACTACTGGCAGGTCGCCGTGGTCGGCAGCACGCACGAGCCGGCGACGCAGGCGGCCGGGGCAGCGCACGTCATGTGAGCACCGTCGAGGCACCCCTTCCCGTCCTCGATCACGGTCGGGCAGGTCGGCGCACCGGTTCCCTGACCGCAGACGCCTTCGCGGCACGCGACGCTTCCTCCGCAGCTCTCGCCGGGCTCGACGAACGTGAGCGGCGCGCAGAGGTTCGTCGTCCGGTCGCAGCCGAGCCCGCTCCCGCACGGCTTCTGCGAGCTGCACGCGTCGCCGACCTTCCCGAGGGCCTCGCACTTGCCCGAGAGCGTGCTGCAGAACGCATCGGCGGCGCACGCCATGTCGGCCGTGCACGGTTGTCCGACCGCGAAACGCGGGAGGCAGACCGGCGCGGCGCCGTCGACGGTCGCGCAGACGAGTCCCGGCCGACACTGGAGGTCGAAGCCGTTGCAGGCCGCGTTGGCGTCGACGTAACGAGCGGGCTTGCAACGCGTCGTACGCGGCGATTCCGGGGATCCGACGCAAAAGGTGCCGATGGCGCATGCGCCTTGGTCCGGGCCGCAGCTCTCTCCCTCCGGCACGGTCTCCTCGCACACGCCGCAGCCGTCGCCCTTCGCCCGCACGTCGAGCAGATCGCAATGACCGCTCTGGCACTGCGCGCTGACGTTGCATGCCGCGCCCGTCCCGAGCGTGCCGGCCTTCGGAGCGCACGCCGGAAGGAGCTCCGCGATGACACCGCACTCCTCGCCTTCGATCGCCTTCGCGCACGCGTCGACCTCGTCAGCCGTGCGCTTCGCTCCGGACAGACCGAGCGCGGTGACGCAGCTCGCGACGTATCGCGTGCGTGCGCTGGCCATCGTCGCGGGCGCGACGTTGTCACGGATGCAGCGCTCGAAGCGGACGCTGAAGTCGTGCTCGCACGCGGCCTGGGGCGTGACGGGAGCAGCTCCTCCGTCGCCGTCGGTCGGCGGGCCTCCCGCAGCGTTCGAGCCGTCGCTGCTGCAGGCGAGCAACACGCCGGCCGCGAAGAGAGGACCAAGACACGTTCGCATCAATCGAGGCATGTGAGCCCTACGTCTTCGCCAGCACCGCATCGGCGCTCGCGGGTTGGCGGCATCGTCGGACTTCGACTGATGCCGGCGTTCAGGTTCTCGGTTAGTCCGCCTTCGCGAGCGGCGTAAAGGAAGAACGAAGCACCGGCGGCGTCGTCGCGAAGATTTGTAGGAGGCTTCGCGACCGCGCAGCGCGTCGATCGTGAGCTCGTTCGGATCGACCTCAGCCTTGCGAGCAGCGCGATACGTCTCGTGTCGCGCGGACATCCGGGGAGATCGCGACGCGACGTGCGGGACGTGCGTCACGTCACATGGATGCGTCGGGCCGCACGCGCGTTCGGGCTCGTGGATGCAGCGCGCCGCGGGAAGAACATTTCCCTTGTCACCTCCGCGCAGGCGCGGGGACGATGAGCGCATGGATCCCTGGGCGCCGATCAACGGTATCTCACTCGAACGCTACGCAGAGCTCTCGGCCGAGGTCGACGGAACGCAGGATCCGGAGAAGCAGGCCGAGATCGTCGGAAGGCTCGGCGTGCAGCGCGCGGACTGGGAGGCTGCAAAGGCGGGGTGGACCGCACGCATGCAGGACATGTCCCTCATGGGACAGGTCGCGACGCGCTTCATGCCCCTCTACCAGGCAGCGCTCGCGAAGAAGTCCGGCGGCGCCCCGCAGGTCAGCTTCGAGGACTACGTCGCGATGAGCGGCTGCGTTCCCGTCATCGGTTACGAGGGGATGCTCCAGCACTACAAGATCACCTCCGCGCAGTGGACGATGATCGCGGGCCACTGGAACGGCGTCATCCCGACGAACCCGCAGTACATGCAGTACGGGCTCCTCGTGGAGCAGGAAGCGCAGCGCATCCGCAGCGGCGGTCAGCCGAAGCCGGTGAACATCGGTGGCGGCGGCGGCGCGCCGGCTGCCACGGCACGTGCACCCGCTGCTCCTCCTGGTCCGGCGGCCGCGCCGAACGCGTACGCGCAGGCGCACGCGAACCCGTATGCCCAGGCGAATCCGTACGCCCAGGCAAATCCGTACGCCCAGGCGAATCCGTACGGCCACCAAGCCAGCTACAACGCGCAGGCGCAGCAGGTCGGCGTGCAGATGGGCAACGCGTTCAATGCCTTCGGCAACGCGCTCGGCTCGTTCGTCGACGGTGCCATCGGCGGCTTCCGCGTCGGCGGACGCGTGATGGTCCAGTGGTCCGACGGCAACCGCTACCCGGGCACGATCACGAACCTGCAGAGCGGCCAGATCGAGGTCGCCTTCCCGGACGGCCGCCGTGTGTGGGTGCCCCAGGGCTACGTCAACGCGATCTACTGAGCGCGCTCCGAACCGGACAAGGGCGCGGTCGCCTCGCGAGAGGCCCGCGCCCTTTCGTCATCGAGGACGTGCTTCAGGTCAGCCGGTCACTTGGTGCGCGCGAACACGTGCACGCCGATGCGGCCAGCGCCCTTCGTCGCGGCGACGTCGATCTTGTACGGGACGGCGAGCGGGATGATCGGACAGAGTGCCGCGGTGCCCTTCCCGATGACGGGCATGTTCTTGTCGTTCGCGCCGGACTTGCCCGCCTCGACGTTGAAGAGCGGCGGCCCGTAGAGCTTCAGATCGAGCTTCTCGACGCTGCCGGGCGGCGAGTTGGCGATGATGGTGTAGCAGCGGTTCGGCGCGAGGTTGACCATCATCGCGAAGTGCTCACCCTCCTTGAGGGTCGCGCGTCCGGGCTGCCCTTCCTTGTCCATCTTCGGCGCGAGCTTCGGAGCCGCGGTCGTGATCGCGAGATCGATCGCCGTGTCGAGCGCGGCCTCGCCGAGCGCCACCGGCCCGGTCGCGCCCGCATCACCGCCGCCGGTGAAGAAGGTGGGCCCAGCGTCGTCGGCCGCCGCGCCTGCGTCATCGAGCGGCGCGCCGGCTTCGTCGGCCTCGGCACCCGCGTCCGTCTGCGGGACGGAGGGCGTCATCGGCGGGTTCGGCTTCTTCGACGAGCAGGCCGCGAACAGCACGACGGCAGACGAAAGCGTGAGGACGGTGGCGAGGCGGTTACGCATGGTCGCGCTTATAACACGTCGACGTTCAGCGTCGCCCCACCGTCCGGCTTGGGCGTGATGCGTGCGGTCAGCTTCCGCCACGGGCCGTTGCCGTCGGTGCGGTCGGCTTCCACCATGCGAGCAGCGGCTTCGATCAGCTCGCGCGACGGGTCGAGCGCGCGGAGCACGCCTGACGCATCGTTCGCGACGAGCACGACGACGAGCCGCCGCTTCTCGCCCGAGCCCGCGGAGATCTCGGGATCGACGGTGAGGACGAAGAGCCCCTGCTGGTACCCGGGCACCACCTTGGCGAGCGCGCTCTGCACGGCGACGGCAACAGGCAGGAAGATGCTGCGCGCCGGCTCCCGGATCTTCGTCTCCGCCTCGGGGACCTTCACGGTGCGCGGAGAGCTCCGCGGTCCGTACACCTCGCGGATCGGCGGGAGCGAGCGATACGGCGCGCCTGGAGGTGACGAGCCGCGAGCGCCGCTCGGGCTCGACGTCGCGTCTTGCGTCGCGGGCGTACGCGACCCGACCGGAGGAGGCGGAACGGAGTACCGCGAAGGATCCGGGATCTCGCCGTCGCGCGGACGGGGCGAGTCGAACAGGCCGATGAACGCGATCTCCTCATCGAGCGTCGCCGACTGCCTCGCCCTCGCATCGGTCCGGCTCGGATCGATCCGCCGGAACGCCATCCCCTCTCCACGAGCGACGATCATGCCGAGCCGTGCGAGCGTCGCTGCGTCCTCTTCGTCGAGGTCGCCGACGACGCTCATCGCGAGCTGGGGAACGCCACGCGACTGACCTTCCCGCGCGATGACCTCGGCATGGGTCGGTGTCGAGATCGACGAGCGGCCCGCCCACGCCCAGCGAAGGATCCGGTCGCGGACGACGTAGCTCGCGATGATCTCGCCGTACCAGCGCCCGATCACATCACCACGCTTGGTCTCCCAGGTGGCCATGCGCGAGACGGGATCGAACTGGACCTCTTCTCCGCGATCGGTACGTGCACGCTCCCGTTCCAAGACCCGACGCAGATCGCGCTGGAGCAGGAAAGCCAAACGCCGTGTGGCCTCGTCGAGGGGCATCTCTCCGTGTGTGCCCAGCAAGCCTTCTATACATGGGCTGCCGGATCCCTGTAGGTTAGCCCAGCTCGCCCCGGAAACGGGTATGCCCCTGTGATATTCGTCGGATCGCACGGGCAGCAGAGCCACCGGTCAAGGAGATCGATAGATGTCGCGTTCTCGCATTCGGGCGCCTCGCCGTATCGCCATGGCGCTCTTCGTCTGTAGCGTCGTCCCGCTGCTCGCCGCCTGCCCCAAGAAGGAGACGCCTCAGGTCGACGCGGCTCCTCCGCCGCCGGCGCCGGTCGAGGACGTGCAGACCAACCTCATCCCGATGGAAGAGGACGCCGGCGAGGTGCTGGACGCCGAGCCCGACGCGCCGAAGAAGTACACAGGCCCCGCCGTGAACACGAACGTCGCGCGACTCAAGCAGTGCTGCGCGGCCCTCGGAGCCGAGGCCAAGCGCATGGGCTCGTCGCCGGAGGCCGGTCTGTTCACGTCGGCCGCCGCACAGTGCAATACGCTTGCAACGCAGATCGGGCCGAGCGGGAACGCCCCCGAGCTCGGGGCGATCCGTGGACTCCTCGTGGGCAGGAACGTGCCCGCCGTTTGCGCGGGCTTCTGAGCGCTCACCGGAAGTGATCGAACCCTCTCGGGTCGACGGGCACACGGGCTCCGTCGACCCGGGCGAGGACGACCCGGGCGAGGACGACCCCGGCTGGCCCGGCCTCGACGGTGCCGATACGCTCGAAGCCGCGGATCGGCGAAGGGCTCGTCGCGAGGAGCGCGTAGTCCTCACCTCCGCCCAGCGCGAGGTCGAGCGCATCGTGCGCCAGCACCGCAGCGGCCCGCTCGAGAGCGCTGCTCGCCGCGCGTAGGCGAGCTTCGTCGAGCACCAGCGTCACCGCGCTCGCTTCCGCAATCCGCGCCGCGTCGCACGACAACCCGTCGGAGATGTCGACCGCCGCCGTCGCGACGGCGCTCATCGCGAGACCTTCGGCGATCAACGCGCGCGGCCGACGCCACGAAGCGATGCAGGCGTCCACGTCCGCGTTGGTCCCCGCAGCTCCTCGCTGGAGCGCGACGAGGCCGGCAGCGGCCATCCCGACGGGGCCCGCGAGAAACACGCCGTCACCGGGACGGGCGCCGCTGCGGAGGATGGAGCGCTGCGCGCGACCGAGGACCGTCGTCGTGATCGAGACCTCCGTCCCGCGCGCAAGGTTCCCGCCGACGATGGGCGCGCCCACGACGCTCGCAGCCTCCGCCTGCCCCGTCGCGAGCGCGTCGAGCGCGGCGTCGTCGACGTGGCCGGCGAGGACGAGCGCGGAGAGCGCGGCGATCGGCGAAGCGCCCATGGCGCCGAGGTCGCTCGCGGCTGCCATGAAGCTCCGCCACCCGACGTCCTGCCACGAGAGCCAGTCGAGGCGGAAGTGCGTGCCCTCGACCTGCGCGTCGATCGTCCACACGAGCGGCGCGTCGACGCGATCGAGCACGGCGGCGTCGTCACCGATCCCGACGGTCGCGCCAGTGGCCTGACGTCCGAACTTCGCCGCGAGCAGCGCGACGCGATCGAGCTCGCTCCCGCGGCTCACGACGCTGCCGGCGGGACGCGGGATGGCAGCGCGGCGCGACGTGCCTGGGCCGAGGGAAGGACGACGACGAACACCGTCCCGTTCGGCTCGTTGCTCTCGACCGAGACCGTCCCGCCGTGAGCGTCGACGATTCGCTTCACGATCGACAGCCCGAGCCCCGTCCCGCCGTACTCGCGCGTCGATGACGAGTCGACCTGATAGAACGCATCGAACACCTTCGCGCGCTCGGCGCTCGGGATCCCGATGCCCGTGTCGGCGACGCGGACCTCGACCTGCTTGAGCAGCGGCGCGAGGAGGATCGAGCCGAGCGCGTCCTCGTCGTCCTCGGACGGAGCCGGGGCCTCGGTCACGCGGGAGTGGACCGTGACCTTCCCGCCCTTCGGGGTGAACTTCACCGCGTTGTCGACGAGGTTGATGAAGACCTGGCGCAGGCGCTCGGAATCGGCGGCGAGCTCGCAGGGGAAGTCGTCCGCGTCCAGCACGAGATCGACCTCCTTCTTGCGGGCGACCGGCGCGAGCGTGCTGATGACTTCCTGCAAGATCGGCCCGATCTGCGCCGGAGCCTGGCGGAGGCTCATCGTCCCGCTCTCGAGCTTCGAGAGGTCGAGCAGGCCCATGATGAGGCGCAGGAGCTGCTCGCCCTTCGAGTGGATCGTGCGGACGTACTCCTGCTGCTCCGAGCCGAGCGGCCCGGCGATTCCCTCGGCGAGCATCTCGCTGTAGCCGATGATCGACGTGAGCGGCGTGCGGAGCTCGTGGCTCATCGTCGCGAGGAAGTTCGACTTGAGTCGGTCGACCTCCTTCAAGCGTGTGAGCGTCTCCTCGAGGCGCTTCGTCTTGTCCTGCAGCTCGCGATAGCTCTCGCGCACGCTGTAGAGATGGAGCTTGCTCGTGACCCAGGCCTTGTGGCTCGAGAAGATGATGAGCTCCAGCGTCTCCTTCAGGTGCGCCGCGATGCGCTGGAGCGCCTCGGGCTTCACCCGCGGGACATCCGCCAGCAGCTCGCTCGCCTGCACGACGTCGAGCCGCTTCTCTGCCTGGACGAGCGTGGCCGGCGGCTCGCGCAGGCCTGCGGGCGCATACGGTCCGAGCACGATGCGACCGACACGCCGGCCTTCGTGCTCGAGCGAGACGATGTGATAGGCGAGGCCCGTGAAGCAATGATGGGTCACCTCGCCGTCGTCGCCGGGCGCGATGCTCCGCGCGGCGCTGACGGTCGCTCCGCAAGCCGCGCGTGAACCGGGCAGCTCGTTGACGTACCGACACAGCTCGTGCTCCGTCGCGACGTTTGCGAGGAGCACACCCTGCGACGAGTAAACGCGGACGCCGATGCCGAAGAGGCCGTGGATGCTCTTGCACAGATCGTCCAGGGCTTCGCGGTCGACGACGTCTTCGAGCGCGATCGGCTCGTCACCGACGACGTCCGCGCTCGGCGGCGGGAGCTCGCTCATCGGCCCCTCCTTCCACCAACGTGAGCTTCGCTGAGCTCTCGCGCCCTTCCCTCGTAACCGAGGCTCGCGGCGGCCTTCGCGAGGAACTCGTCGGGTCTGATCGCCAGCTTGTGCGAGAGGTCGTGCTCGGCGTCGAGCTTGCGCCACGCGCGGTCGAGCAGGCCGAAGAAGGACTCGATGACCCCCTGCCCATGAACGGCAGACGCCTTGAACACCGGCTCCTTGCCTCGCCGTGCGAGCTCGTCGATCTCCGCGTCCGTCCGGATGTTCGGGAGGTCTCGCTTGTTGAACTGGATGACGAGCGGGACGTCGCGCATCGAACGCCCGAGCTCTTTCAGGTTGCTGCGCAGGTCGAGGAACGACGCCCCGTTGTTCTCCGTCTCCGAGACCTGCGAATCGGCGATGAACGCGACGGCGTCGGCCCCTTGGAGGACGAGGCGGCGCGTGGAGGCGTGAACGACCTGGCCTGGGACGGTGAAGACCTTGACCCGCAGGTTCATCGCGCCGCCCTCCGTGTCCGCCTTGAACACGAGCGGGAGCATGTCGAAGAACAGCGTTCGGTCGTCCTTCGTCTCGAGGGTCATGAGGCGTCCACGGCTGTCCGCGCGGGTCAGCTCGTGGAGCGCCTTCAGGTTCGTCGTCTTCCCGCTCAGCGCAGGCCCGTAGTAAACGAGCTTTATCGCGACTTCCCGTGCGGCGAAATTCAGCTGCAAGACGAAACCCATCGTATCATGGGCCCGTGCTCAAGGAAGGCGACAAGGCTCCCTCGTTCGATCTTGCCAGCGATGAAGGCGGCAAGGTCTCGCTCCGTGACTTCGCCGGCAAGGCGCTGGTCCTCTACTTCTACCCACGCGACAACACGCCGGGCTGCACCCGTGAGGCTCAAGCATTCACGGAGGCCCGCCGCGCCATCGAGAAGGCGGGCGGCGCCGTGGTCGGCGTCTCGCGCGACTCGCTGAAGAGCCACCAGTCCTTCCGCGAGAAGTGCAAGCTCGGCATCACACTCCTCTCCGACCCGGACCTGTCCGTGCACAAGGCCTACGGCGCGTGGGGCGAGAAGACGATGTACGGCAAGAAGATCGAAGGCGTCCTCCGCTCGACGTTCATCGTGAAGGACGGAAAAATCGCCCGTGCCTTTCCCAACGTGAAGGTCGATGGCCACGCCGACGCCGTGCTGAATGCGCTCGGCGACCTGTCGGGTGCGCCCTCGGCAAAGCCGAAGCCGGCCGCGAAGAAGGCGTCGGCAACAGTCGGTCGCGTCGCGCGCGTCGCGAACCAAGTGGTGAAGAAGGCGGCGGCGCCGAAACGAGCGACGCGCGCCGGGGCTGCCCGCACGAAGAAGTGACGGGATGAGCGAAGAGGCGCCGCCGGTCGTCTGGCTCGACGAAGGAGAGGCCCGCGACGATGCGGTCCGCGCCCTCGGCGAGTGGGCGCGCACGCGTGGCGTCCGTCTCGGCGTGCTCGAAGACAGCGTGCCGGCGATCACGATCGACCCGGGCCTCGGTGACCGTGCCGAACGCGAGCTCGAACGCGCCCGAGAGGCCATCAGCGCGACCGACGCCGACGCCGCCGAACGAGCGCTCGCCCGTGTGGAGACGCTTCTTCGCGAACATCCCGAGCTTCCTCAAGCCGCATGGCTCCGCGCCGAGGTCGAGCGGACGTGGTCGGCCCGTTGGCTACGCGTCGAGCCACGCGACGACCTCCGCGCCCGCATCGCCTGGGAGAACGCAAACGCCCTCGACGGCGGCAGGGTTCCAGGCGTCGGCGAGACGAGCTTTCCCTCACGGCCTCTCGTCAAGGCGACGATCATCGTCCAGGGCGAGCCGGATCCGGGCCTCTCGCTTCGGCTCGACGGGGTGCCGCTCGGTCGCGGAGAGAAAGACGCTCGAGGGACCGTGTACCGCGTCGAGATCGCTCCCGCGGAGCATCAGCTGGTCGCGACGCACGACAGCCAGGTCGTGTTCGCCTCGTGGGTGGCGATCGCGGGACAAGAACCGACGACGCGCGTGGCGCTCGGCGAAGCGGGCGGGTGTGGACGCGATCGCTTCGCCGACGTGCACCGTCGTGATGGCCGGGTGCACGCGAGCGGCGTCGCATGCCCGCGCTGGATCGCCGCGGCGCCTGGCGACAAACGTGGGAGCGTGCTCGTGGCGCGGTGCGAGCGTGACCGATGCGGGCCCCTCCTCGAATGGAGAGTCGAGCGCCTGCCGACGTACGGGCCGCCGCAGCCGCACGGGAAGCTCGCCGGCTGGCCGTCGTGGGCAACGTGGACGCTGGCCGGCATCGGCGCGGCGACGGCAACGACGATGGCGCTCCTCGCCACCGGCGTCTTCGAAGCCCGCCCCGTCGAGCCTCGCTTCGTGGTCGGCGGCGCTCGACAAGAATGACGGCCCACGCTCGCTGACATCGGCGCCGAAGCGGCTCCCGCACCGGCGCGAGAGAATGATCGGCGCCCGGGAAGAGAAGCCGCCGCCCACGTGTACCTGTGGACGAAGGCAGCGATGCCAGAGACGACGCAGGCGGTCCGCCGCATCCCCGGACCGGCTCGTCGTCTCGGAAGACCGCACCCGACGCCCTCGGAGGTCGTGAGGCCAGCTCGTTCCCCCGCGAGCCCATCGGCCTCGCCACTTCTGGCGCGTGAGACCACGAAGTCGTGTGCGGCGCGGCAGAGCTCGCCTTCGCCAACTCTTCTCCCCGCTCCCGCATCTGTCCCCTCCCCCAACCCGAAGCCCCGCCCCCGTATTGCCAGGAGGTACGCGCACGCCGAATCTCGATCGACCGACCATGTGAAAGCTGTGGCGGCTCCCCGACGCACCTCGCGGCGGGGAGCCATCTCTATTTTGTCCCGGTAATCCCGGGCGATCACGTTCCGGAGACGGAGGTTTCTTGCTGGCCTCGACGTTGCGCAGGCACCCCGCCGCGCTTAGGCTGTCCCGGAAAGAGGTAGACGATGGCTGACGCTCCGGCGCTCGACTTCAACGCGTACGTGACACGGAAGAGGGCCGAGCGCGCAGGAGGCGCTTCCACGGGAGAGCACGACTACTCGTTCGTGCTCGACCGTCAGTCCCGAGCGACCGTCGAGTCTGCGCGCCCCATCCAGCTCGCCGTCGCGAGCACCGTTCGCCTCTGGAAGCAGGTCTGGCGCGGCCAGCTGCTCGGCAGCGCGGTGAAGGTCAGCGAGCGCCAGTTCCCGCGCATCCAGGGCATCACGCGCGAGTGCTCGGAGCAGCTCGGCATCAGCGTTCCTCAGGTCTACATCGTCAACAACCCGCACCTGAACGCGGGCACGTTCGGCACCGACGAGGAGTCGTTCATCCTCGTGCACTCCGCCCTCGTCGACCACTACTCGGACGAGGAGCTCCGGACCGTCATCGGTCACGAGTGCGGACACATCCACAACTCGCACGTCGTCTACCTGACGACCCTCCACTACCTGAAGACCATCGCGGCGGCGTTCATCCCCTGGATCGTCTATCCCGCGATGATCCCGCTGAACGAGCTGTCGCGTCGCGCGGAGATCACGTGCGACCGCGCGGGAATGTTGTGCTCGAAGAACGAGCAGGTCGCCGCGCGCGCGTTGACGAAGCTGGTTCTCGGCTCTCGCAAGCTGTACGACGAGTTCAACCTCGACGCGTTCCTCGAGCAGTACGAGGAGGCGAAGGAGTCCGTGGGCCGGTACATGGAGGCGCTCGCGACGCACCCCTTCCTCCCGAAGCGCGTGCTGGCCATGCGCGTGTTCGCGCAGAGCGAGCTCTACAAGAAGACGGCCAATGTCTCGCCCGCCAGCGGCCTCTCGATGACCGAGGTCGATGATCGAGTGAAGGCGCTCTTGAAGGGCGAGGCGTGATCGCGGCTCCGCCGCGAGTCCTCAGGCCTCAGGCCTCAGGGAAGACGAGAGCCCGCTTCGCGGGCAGGCCTCAGGCTTCAGGGAAGACGAAAGAAGAGAAGTAGCTCTCTCGGGGATCGTCCCCGTGTCACGTCCGTAAGAGGAAAGACCCATGCTCGAAGGATTCCGTGAACGAAAGCACGACGTGACCGTCGCCCTCCAGGAGCTCGGCGAGATCGCCACGAGCCTCGGCGCGAAGAGCCTGAAGGAGCGTCTCGATCGCGAGCTCGTGAAGAAGCTCGAGGAAGATCGCTTCCACCTCGTCGTCGTCGGCGAGTTCAATCACGGCAAATCGACCTTCGTGAACGCCCTCCTCGGTGAGAACGTGCTGCCCGTCGGCGTGACGCCGACGACCGCGGCGATCCACCATCTCAAGTACGCCGAGCGGCCCGAGGCCACGGTCGTCTTCCAGTCCGGCCATCGCGAGAGCATCGCGTTCGAAGAGGCGCGCCGCTTCGCCGTCGGCGGCGGCAAGAGCCCGGACGAAATCGACTACCTGGAGGTGGGCTATCCCGCAAAGCTCCTCGAGGAGCGCATTCTCCTCGTCGACACGCCAGGCGTGAACGACCTGTCGCTCCAGCGCGCGGACATCACGTACAGCTACATCCCGCGCGCCGACGCGGTCCTCTTCCTCCTCGACGCCGGACAGATCCTGAAGGAGAGCGAGCGTCAGTTCCTGAACGACAAGCTCCTCAAGGCATCGCGCGACAAGATCGTCTTCGTCATCACGAAGTGGGACATCCTGAACGAGGACGAGAAGAAAGAGGCGCTCGCGTACGCGCGCACGCAGCTCGCGAACCTCGTGAAGGACCCGGTCGTCTTCCCGATCAGCGCGGAGACGGCGTTGCAAGGCGGCGGGATGGACAAATCCGGGATGCCGGAGCTCCTCGCGCACCTCACGACGTTCCTCGCCGAAGAGCGCGGGCGCATCTTGCTCGACAACGCGCTCGGCGAAGGCGTCAACGTCGGCAACCTGCTGTCCAAGGGCGTCGATGCACGCCGCCGCTCGCTCAGCATGAAGACCGAGGAGCTCGAGCGGCGCATCAAGACGCTCGAGGAAGACCTCAAGGGCACTGCAGGGACGATCGAGCAGCGCCGCATGAAGATCCGCGAGGAGATCAGCGGCATCAAGGTCGGCGCACAGAAGGACCTCGAGCGCTTCGTCGAGGACACCATCCGTCAGCTCCCGAACGTCATCGAGTCGGCCAAGCAGGACGACCTCCGCAAGTTCCTCCCCGCCTTCCTCGAGGACACGTTCCGCCAGTGGGCGGAGGCGGAGTCGAAGGAGATCGCGCACAAGCTCGAAGAGCTCGCGGAGAAGACGATCGCGCTCATCAAGGAAGACGCGCACGACGCGACCAAGCGCGTCGGCGAGGCGCTCGGCGGTGACGTGAAGAAGCTCGACATCCAGGTCGACACGTTCCGCTACGACGCGGGCATCGCGGCCGTCCTCGTGCTCGGCCTCGGCATGATGTTCGTGAACGTGATGGTCGGCGGCCTTCTCACGATCGCCGCGCCGATCATGGCGCTCGTCCTGCGCGACCGCATCGACGCGGAGTACAAGAAGCGCGCGGTCGAGCAGGCGCCCGAGGTGCTCCGCCAGGCCGCCAAGCAGGTCGGTCCCAAGATCGACGAGATGATCGAGGACTTCGCCAAGAAGCTCGACGCCTGGGTCGTGACCGCCGGCGAAGAGCTCTATCGTGAGGTGCTCGAGGTCCTCAACGCTTCGCGCGACGCGCGCGCGAAGGCGGACCACGACGACGCCAAGGCGAAGGCCGAGGTCGAGGCGCAGGACGAGCGGCTCGACAAGGCAAAGAAGCGCGTGACCGATCTCCGCGCGCAGATCTGGTCGCCGAAGGACAAGGTCCGCGTGGCGGACAGCCAGACAGAGCTGGCGGCGACGGACTGACGGCCGATCCGGCTGGTGCAATGCCGCGCCGTCGTTAGGATGCGCGGCATGGCGAAGGCCAGCCACGTGTCGGAGACGCCGGCGACGGCGTTCCTGAAGAAACATGCCGTCGCGTTCACCGAGCACCCGTACGAGTACGAGGAGCGCGGCGGAACGCGTGTGTCGTCCGAGAAGCTAGGCGTCCCCGAGCACGCCGTCATCAAGACCCTCGTGATGGAGGACGACGAGAAGAAGCCGCTCGTCGTCCTCATGCACGGCGATCGCGAGGTCTCGACGAAGAACCTCGCTCGCCAGATCGGCAAGAAGCGCGTCGAGCCGTGCTCCCCCGACGTCGCCCAGCGCCACTCGGGCTACCAGGTCGGCGGGACGAGCCCGTTCGGACTGCGCAAGCCGATGCCGATCTACGTCGAGCGCTCTGTTCTCGACCTCGAGCGCATCTACATCAACGGTGGTCGTCGAGGCTTCCTCGTGGGCATCGACCCCAAAGAGCTCGTCCGCGTATCGAAGGCGGCGCCGGTGGACGTCGCGCTCGACAAGTGAGTCAGCCCACGTCTTCGTAGTAGAGCGGCGGGCGCGCGGCACAGAACGCGTGGATCTCGTCGCGGTCCTCGTCGGAGAGCTCGTCGAACGCGATCCCGACTCCGCGCGACTGCACGGCCGAGTGCTCGCGGATCCAGCGGACCTCGCCCTTCGCCTGCACCGTATGGTCGCCGCCGGGCAAAGAGAACTCGAGGTCGACCGGCGTCCCGACCGCGAGCGGCCGGTACGTCGAGACGAAGAGGCCCCCCTCGGAGATGTCGCCCGAGAGCCCCGCGAAGAAGTGCGAATCGCTCGACAGATGGATGTCGACCTCGAGCGAGACGCGCCGCGATGCGCGATGCTCCTCGACCGGGGCCGACGGAGCCTGTTGCAGCTTCGAGGGCTCGGCCTCGCGCGGCGCCGACGGAGCATGCTGCAGCTTCGGAGGCTCGGCCTCGCGCGGCTCCGGCGCCGCTGCGGCCGCTGGCGGGGCCGATTCACCGGCGCGCTCGGCCGTCGGCGTCGGGGCAGCTGCGGGCGATTCAGAGGCACGCTCGGCCGTCGGCGTCGCGGCAGGCGCGGGCGGCTCGGGCACCGGTTCGGCCGGCGCGCTCGTCGTCGCCGGCGGCGGCTCCGGGGCTTCGACCACGGCAGGCGCGGGGGCCGCGCCCTTCGGCTCGAGCACGAGCAGCTTCCCCTCCTTGGCGGGCGGGGTGACGGCGCGCAGCACGATGCCCGACTCGCGGCGTACCTGAACCTTTCGATCTTTGGCCCGCTGCTTTTTGCTCTTTTTACTCATGCCATTCGTAGAGCGCTGCAGAACGGATGCCACTCGGTCGGGATGATCCGGGCGAGGACCAAGCGGCAAAAGCCGCTCGTTCCGCGGTGCGCACGCGAAAGTAGACGCGGCCTTGCGCGATCGCTCAAGTCACAAGTCCGCAACTCGCGCCGCCAGCCCCTGCGCGCCGTCTCTACCGGCGAGGCACAACGGAACACGACAGCCTCACTCGAAGCTGTCGTCGTCCGGGATGCTCGGGGTTGGTGACGTCGTCGAAGCTGGGCTCGCCGGCGCCTGACCTGCCGGAGTCGGCGGCGGGAAGCTCGGCTGCGCCGGAAGCTCCTGCGGCTCGCCCACCTTCACGAAGACGCGCCGTTCGCCGATCGCGAGCGGCGCGACGATGCGCGGTCCGAGGTTGGTCGACTTCTTCGCAGCGTCGAGCTCGCGAAGGGCGTCGCCTGGAGCGTCCGTCGAGTTGATGAACGTGCCGTAGTGGATCGGCACCATTCGCGCGGCGTCGAGATCGACGAAGGCTTGCACCGCCTCGCGTGGATCCATGTGATACCGGCGCATCACGCTGCGCGGCTCGATCGGCGCGATCGGAATGAGCGCGAGGTCGAGGTTCGGGAAGCGCTGCGCCGTCTCGACGAACATCTTCTGGTCGTAAGCGGAGTCGCCGCCGAAGTAGACCTTCAACCCGTGGTACTCGATGACGTAGCCGGTGAACGAGTGCGTCATCCAGGCTTCGTCGGCCCCGTAGCGCCAGCCCACGTGATCGACCGGCACCGCGGTGATGCGAAGTCCGTCCTTCTCCCAGACCTGCCACGTCCGCAGCTCGTACGCAGGAAACGAGAACGAGTCGGCGAGGTAGGCCGTCCCGCCGCTCGGAAGGAGCAACGAGCGCACCTTCGGCTCGATCATGTCGAGGCTGCCGAGCGACAAGTGATCGAAGTGCAGATGCGAGATGACCACCGCATCGACGGGCGGGAGGTCCTTCGGATCCAGCCCGGGTGCGACGAGCCGCTTCGAGAACTGGCCGACGGTGCTCGTGAACACCGGGTCGGTGAGCACGACCTTGTCGTCGAGCTGGATGAGCGTCGAGGCGTGGCCGATCCAGACGACCGCGAGGCGCGCGTCCTTCGTGACCGGATGTCGTGTGGTGGTGACCTCGCGCGGGCTCGAGAAGAACGCTCCGGCAGCGCGCACGCCGGCGCGAGCGACGAAGCAGCCGGACACGGTGGCCGTGATCAAGGCCGCGGCGCAGAGCTCAGCGAGGCGGCGCCGCAAGGCTCCTCCCAACATGGGCGCGGTCGAGCCGCACACGGATCGTGATCGCAGCGCCCGGGTCGATGTCATCTTCGGAGACGAGCCGGACCGTCTTCGTGTCGCCGTCTTCCAGATCGGCGCTGCAGACTTCTGCCGGGTTCTCCTGACCGGCGAACGTCACGCGGGTGCAGTAGATCCCGACGTTCTGGCCGAGGCCTTCGTTTGCGCGGAGATCGATGTCGACGACGACGCGCCCGTCGGCGCCGCGGAACGCACGTGCATCGGTGATCTCGACGGATGCGCGCGGGTCGTCGCAGGCCGCCGTCGCGCCGAGGAACAAGCCGAGGATCCCGAGAGCGCGACGCATCAGAAGTACCGCAGGTTGAGCGTCGCGATCGCCGCGAGCGGCGCATGCGCAGGTGCCACCGTCATCCGAAAGCCGACGATACCCGCGAGTGTGTAGACGCCGACGTCGTACGCCACCCGGAGCCCCTCGTACGCGTAGACCGACGTCCCGAGCGACATCGAGAGGTACTCGCCCTTCTCCGCGAGCGGCAGATACGCGCGCAGCCCCGGGCGAACCAGCAGCCGGTCCACGTGCCCGCCGATGTACTCGGCCGTGGCCGAGAGCTCGATCGACCCGGAGACGCGGGCGAACGGGTCGACCACCAAGTACCGCCACCGCGACTGGCTGCGATGAACGCCGAACGACCAGAGCAGCGGCGTCACCTGCCACCGCAACCCGAACGCGGTCGAGAGGCTCTCGTCGACGGAGCCGTTCACGTCGATGTGACGATGCCGGCCGACCGCGATCTCCGGGCTCGGCAGCAGCTGCAAGACGGCCCACCCGAGCGTCGGACGGGGGCTCGCCTGCCGGTAGCCCAGGCTCGTATCGGGCGGCGGCGCTTGGTGAACGTCCTGAACCGGAGCCGGCGCGGCCTCCGTCTCCGGGCTGGCGCTCGCACTCGCGCTCGCACCGTTGGTCGCGAGCGCGACCGCGAGCAACGATGCGCCGGCGATGGCCGCACCGCGTCTCACAGCCCGAGCGCCTCCAGCCACCCTGCGGGGCCGAGCCGCTGGATGGCGTCTCGCCGCTCGATGAACCGCTGCCAGCGCTTTCCGACACGGATCGCGTCGTCGGTGATGCGCGTGATCGTGAACCTCAGCGCAGCGAACACGGCCTCGTCGTAGAGCACCTCGCGATCCCCGCGCTCGAGCTCACGGACGCTGCGATAGCCGCGAACCATGGCTCGCGCCAGATCCGTGTCGAGCTCGGAGCCGTACGTCCAAGAGAGGATCGTCACCGCAAGGTCGTAAGCGAAGGGGCCGTCGTGCGCGCTCTCGAAGTCGAGGAGCGCGGCGATGCTACTACAACGGTCCGGTCCCTCGGGCTTCCACAGCACGTTGTCGCGGAACAGATCGCCGTGGATCAACCCGCGAGGCACGTCACGCCGGCGGCTCGAAGCGATCGCTGTCATGGCGTTGCGGAGGGCACCGGCGAGCTGGCGCGCCTCCACGTCGCGGGAGGCAGCCACGCGCTCGCACCGCGCCAAAAGATGAGCTGGATCGAACCGCCCTTCGTCGAGCCGCGCCCGCGGCGCGTGCCCGGCGAGGTGGATGCGCGCGAGCGCGGCGCCGACGGTCTCGGCCGCCTCCGGCGTCACCGAGCGCTGACAGAGCATCTCGCCCTCGATCCAGGGAAAGAGCGCCGCTGGCTTGCCCGCGATGGTCCGCGTCGCAGCCCCGTCTCGGCCGAGGATCGGCGCTGGCGTCGGGACGCCTCGCTCCGCGAGGTGCGTCAGCACGAGGGCCTCGCGCGCGGCGCCGGCGGCGTCCTGCTCCTCGTAGATGCGAAGAAAGCAGCGCCGCCCGTCCTCGAGCTCGAGCGCATAACTCGTGTTGACGGTGCCGGCCTCGATTCCTTTGGCCTTCCGAAGAGTTCCGAGGGTTCCGAGGGGGTAAGCTGCAACGAAGAGCGCGAGCTCCTCGTCGGTCGGAGTGGTCAGGATCGCCATGGAAGGTCAAAAGCTCGCAGGAAACCCGTGCCGGCCGGGCCTCGAAAGGGGGTCGAAACGCCCGCGGAGGACGCTCGAGGACGCGCTCGTGCCAGCCATCCTAACCCGAACCATTACAAGTATTCGTGGACGAAACGCTCAGACAAATGATAGGTGGCGGACCTTGCGGACACTCAAGAGCGCAACACAGATGGCCACCACCAAGAAGCCTGCAAAGGGGAAGCCCGAGACCAAGGGCGCTGGTAAGAACGGGGCGAAGGCTTCTGCTGCGCAGAAGGCCGCGTCCGCAGCCGAGCCGAAGCGCAAGCTCGGCCTACGGGGCGCCGCCCCGTGGGCTGCGCGGCACGCGGCGAAGCACGCTGCCGAGGCGCGTGCTCGGGCCGCCGAGCCGCCGCTTCCGGGCAGCGCGCGGGCGACCATCCGCACGCCGGCGTCCGCCGAGGCGATCAAGCAAAAGATCGCCGATCTGCACAACGCCCTGCAGCAGATCAAAGGCTTCCGTAAGAACCTCGCGAAGGGGTTCTACGACGTCGGCATCGTGCTCAAGGACATCCAGGCCCGCCGCCTGTTCGAGGCGAAGGGCTTCGGCACGTTCGAGGCGTTCCTCGAGCGCGAGACCGCAGAGCTCGGCAAGACCACCGCGCTCCGCCTCGTCCGCATCGCGAACCTCTTCCAGAAGGACGCGGCGCTGGAGCTCGGCATGGACCGCATCTTCATGGCGCTCATGTCGATCGAAGCGGGCGACGGCGTCGCGCCGGACGCGCGCCCGAGCGGCAAGATCCCGCCGCCGCCGCTCTCGTCGTCGGTCCTTCCGCTCAAGCCCCCGGGCCGCTGAGCGCCTCGACGCTGCAGAGCGTCTCACGCATGCAGTCGCTCTGATTTCGCCGTGCTCGGCCCGGCCCCACTTCGTGGGCTACGGGGCCGAGCCGCGGCGTGGGCTCGGATGTCCGCTCAGCGGACGGGAGCCCACTCGGCGGCAACCAGCGCTTCGCGGAGCCGTTCACGAACCGGAGCCGGTGCGTCGTCGAGCGCGCCAATCCGCTGATCCAGCGTCGCGTTCTTCGCGAAGACGTAGACGTCACTCGTGACGAACATCCCGGAGCTCTGCACGGTGGTGTCGACGAGGATGACGCCGGCGTCGGTCTCGAGCACGTCGATGTGGTCTTTCGGACGCGCTGGAAGCGACGTGCGCACCAGCACGACGCCGTTTCGCTCCCCCACCGCCAGTCGAACCACGCGCTTGATGTGCTGGCGTCCGACGCGGAACGCAGCCCGGCGCTCGTGCTCGAACACCATCGAGACCAGGCCGCCGTCGAGCCCTCGCGCCTTTGCTGCGGCCGAGTCGAGCGCGACGCCTGCATACGCCTGGGCCTCGTAGTCGCCGTGTGGCTTGGCCGTGCTCTCCACGATCGTGAGCGTCGATGCGGGCGCCACGGCGGACACGGGCGTCGGCGCGGCCTTCGTCTTCGGCGTCACCGCTGCGGTGAGCGGCGCCGTCGACGACATCTTCGGCGCCCCCTTCAGCAGACTCGGCGGCCCCTCGGCCTGCGCTGCCGTCGTGAAGAGGAGCAGCGCGAGCCATCCCATCGCTGGTCTGATGCTCATAGGCACACGATGCATCCACCCGCCGAAGCGGCCAAGAAAACGGCCCAGCCGTAGGCGGCGGTCAGCGTCCCGTCGGGATCGACACGATCACCTTGGCGCCCTTGCCGCTCTCGCTCTCGATCTCGACGTCGCCTCCGTGCTGGTCGACGACGATCTTCCGCACGATGGAGAGGCCTAGTCCGGTCCCCGCTTCTTTCGTCGTGAAGAAGGGATCGAAGACGTTGGCCAGGTGCTCCGGCGCGATGCCGGGTCCCGTGTCTTCGATGGACAAGATCACGCGCTCGCCTTCGGGCCGAACATGCGCGGTCAGGGTTCCGCCTTGTTTCATCGCCTCGAGGGCGTTGACGACGAGGTTGATGATGACCTGCTTCAGCTTCTCGCGGTCACCGATCGCGACACAGCCGTCCACCGGCAGGTCGCGGACGATCGTGACGCCCCTGCCCCTCGCGCTCTCTTCTTCGAGATCGAGCACTTCGTCGGCAAGGCGCGGGACGTGTACCGGCTCACGCGCGATGCCGCGCGGGCGCGCGAGCTCGAGGAACTCGGTGAGGAGCCGGTTGAGGCGGCCGATCTCGTCGCCGACGATGCGCGTGCGGTTCTTCAGCGTGTCACGCGTCGTCTCGTCGGCCTCGATGCGATCGAGGTTACGCGTCAGCAGATGAAGCTGCAGCACGGCTGCGTTGAGCGGGTTCCGTATCTCGTGGGCGAGATTCATTGCGAGCTCGCCCATCGCCGAGAGCGCTTCGGCGTCTGCGGCGCGTTTCTCGAGCGCGCGCCGCTCGGTGACGTCGATGCCGATCCCGTAGACGAGGTCTCCCGATTCGGACGAGCGCGACAGGTGCCAGCGGATCCGCTTGCCCTTCTGGGACGGTGTCGACGGCGTGTCGGTGAACCCGGTTTCGACCTCGGCGGCACGGCTGAGACCACGGGTCATCTCGAGCGCGGCCCGCATCGCGGCGTGGTCTTCCGGAGGGATCCAGCAGTCGAGCATCGAGCGCCCGAGCGCCTGGTCGCTCGTCGTGTTGGCGAAACTCGCCGCCTTCCGGTTCATGAGCGCGACCTCGTCCGTGCCGCTCAGCGCGACGACCAGGACATCGGTCACCTCGACGAGGTCGCGGTAGCGCCGTTCGAGCTCCTCACGCTCTCGCTTCAGCTCCACCTTGGTGAGCGCCTGCTCGACCGTCGAGATCAGCTCTTCCGGACGGAACGACTTCAGCACGAAGGCAAACGCTCCGGACCGGAGCGCGCCGATGGCCGCATCGACGCTCGCAAAACCGGTCAGGAGGAGCACTTCGGAGAACGGCGATGCCGCGCGAAGGGGCGAGATGAGATCGATGCCCGTGATGTCGGGCAGCTTCACGTCGACGATCGCAACGTCGAACCCGCGCTGGGCGGAGACGAGCGCTGCCGCGCCACTGACGGCCGTGTCGATGGCGATCCCCGGGATCCCGGACGCGATGACCGCCTTGAGCGTGTCGACGAGCTCCGTGTTGTCGTCGACGATCAGGACACGACGGCGCTGGGCCGCGTTGTGAGTCGCCGGGAGCGGGGGCGGAGACGAGCTGCGCACGGGCGGCCTACGTAGGGCCACCGAGGAGGCGTTTCAACGTCTCGTTCACGAGCTGGGGATTGGCGCTCCCCTTCGTCGCCTTCATCACCTGACCGACGAAGAACCCGAAGACGCCCGTCTTGCCGGAACGATACTGCTCGGCCTGCTTCGCGTTCTCGGCGATGACCTTGGCGCACGCGGCCTCGATCGCCGCCGGGTCGGAGACCTGCGACATGCCGAGCTCGGACGCGAGCGCGCTCGGCGATGCGCTCGTGCCCTTCGTTTTTGCGTACAGCTCTTTCGCCTGCTTCCCGCTGATCTTCCCGTCGGCGACGAGCTCGAGGACCTCGACCACCTGGCCCGGCGTCACCGGGAAGTCGGCGTCGGTCCCTCGCGTCGTCACGTCCCGGAGGACCTCGCTCTGGACGAAGTTCGCGACCGTGACCGCATCCCGGCTGAGCGTCGCGGCTTCCTCGAAGAACGCTGCAACGCGCGGATGTTGCGTCAGCACGCTCGCGGCGTATTGCGTCAGACCGAGCTCCGCGACGAACCGTTCGCGCTTCGCCCGCGGCACTTCCGGCAGCGACGCTCGCAGCGTCGAGACGAACGCGTCGTCGAGACGAAGCGGCGGGAGATCCGGCTCGGGGAAATACCGGTAGTCCTGCGCGGTCTCCTTGCTGCGGAGCGAGAACGTCGAGCTCGTCTTCTCGTCCCAGCCGCGCGTCTCCTGCACGACGCGTCCGCCGGACTCGAGGACCTCCTGCTGTCTCGCGATCTCGCCGGCGAGCGCCTTCTCGACGAAGCGGAAGGAATTGATGTTCTTCAGCTCGACCCTCGTCCCGAGCTTGTCGGAGCCCGCCGGACGGATCGAGACGTTCGCATCGCAGCGGAACGAGCCTTCCTCGAGGTTGCCGTCGTTGACGCCCAGGAACACGAGCACGTCCCGGAGCGCGCGGAGGTAGCCGGCCGCCTCCGCGGGTGTGCGGAGATCCGGCTCGCCGACGATCTCGACGAGCGGCGTGCCCGCACGGTTGAGATCGACCACCGACGCGCCCCCGACGTCATGGACGTTCTTGCCCGCGTCCTCCTCCATGTGGATGCGCGTGAGGCGCGCCCGCTTCGTGACGGTGGCACTCTTTCCGTCCCCGGCAGCGTTCGCGCGGTCGCTCGCCGGCCCTTCGCCGTCAGCGCCGACCTCGAACTCGACGAAGCCCCCGACCGAGAACGGCTCGTCGTACTGACTGATCTGGTAGCCCTTCGGAAGGTCCGGGTAGAAGTAGTTCTTCCGCGCGAACCGGCTCGTTTCGCGGATCGTGCAGCCGAGTGCCAGCGCCGTCTTCACGGCCATCCGGACCGCCTCGGCATTCAGGGCCGGCAACGCCCCGGGGAGCCCCAGGCACGTCGGGCAGACGTTCGTGTTCGGCGGCGCCCCGAACGATGTCGCGCAGGCACAGAAGAGCTTGGTGCGCGTCAGCATCTGAGCGTGCACCTCGAGCCCGATGACAGCCTCCCACGTTCCGGTCATGACGCGGCTAGCCTAGCAGGGGCCGCGCTGGCGTTTGTCCCGGAACTTTTCCATCCGCGGCGCGGCGGATTAGCCTGGCTGCTCCATCGTGTCCGATCGTTCGGCGTCCGAAACTGCCTGGCTCCGTGGTCTGCCGCTCGCAGTCCTCACGGTCTCGCTCATCGCGGTCCCGGTGCTGGTCCTCGAGCCGCAGGGCATGCCGCGCATGCGCGCCCTGGAGAAAGAGCTGCGGGACGTCGAGGCCGAGAACACCGAGCTGCGGCGCGATGTGGCGCGGCTCCGGACCGAAGTGAAAGACCTCCGCGACAATCCCGCCGCGGTCGAGCGGATCGCGCGGGAGCAGCTCGGTCTCGTTCGGAAGAGCGAGGTCGTCTTCCAGTTCGAGAAGAAGTGACCTGCCTTCCCCCGCCCGCCGTCCGCCGAGCGACGACCCGCGACGCGTCCAAAAGCGCGATCACGGGCCGCGCACTCTTTCGATTTGGCTGGTAGATTGGCCACGTGGCAGCCGACCAGCTGACGAAGGCGCTTCTTCTCGAAGAGGTGGCGCCGCCCCGGAAGGTCGCAGAAGCGCTGTTTGCGTCCGTGAACGGGGGCGTTCCGCTGCTCCAATCGCTCGTCGACTCCGGAACCGTCAGCCCGGACGTCCTCGCGCGGTATCTCGCGCGCGCGAGCAACGAGGCGCCCTTTCTCCGTCAGGTCGTCCCGCTCCTGGAGCTGGTCGAGCGTCTGCCGCAAGGTCTCTGCGCTCGCCTCCTGGCGATCCCCGTACGACGGGACGCCATCACGAACACGATCGACGTCGTCGTTGCCGATCCTTCCGATCCGCATCCCGCGAACGAGATCGCATTCCACCTCGGCGCTCCGGTCCGCGCCATCCGGGCGCCGCTCGCGGCGCTCGAAGAGGCGTTGCGGCGGCTCCGGATGTCCTCGCCCGAGCATCGCGGCTCGATTCCGGCGCCGTCCCTCGCAGCGCGCTTTCAGGAAGCCGCGCGCGCCGCTGACGGTGAGCTGTACGACTCGCGGCCCAGCGCGCGTGCGATCGACACGCGCGAGGGCTGGGCCAACAGCTTCCCCGCACGCACGGACGCACGAGCGGGAGCCAGGCCTGCGACGGTTCCCCCGCCCCTCCCCGAGCTTTCCCGGTCGCTGCCGGTACAGCGCGAGGGCTCTGCGCGTGAAGCCGGTCAAGCTGCGCCGGCTGGCGCAGGGCTCGTCCTCGAGCCCGACTCCGTGCCGCCGCCCCCGCCGCAGCCGTATCCGCCGCCCCCGGCACGCATCCGAACACCACCGTGGGGTACGCCCGTCCACGTCCTCCGCGAGACCACACATCGACGCGCTCCCGCCTCGGATCCTCCGCAGAGCGGCTACGGGTCGGAGATCCCGATCCCGCTCACGCGCAAGACCGTGCACCCGGCAATGCCGCATCCTCCTCGCAACAGGACGCAGCGTTTGGCGGCGCCTGCCCGTCCTGCTGCAAACAGTCTCGGCGAAGGCTACGCGATCGACACGACGAACCTTCGCGATGTCGTCGAACGAACGCCGTCACGCGGTGTCTCACTCCCAGCCGCTGGTCAGCCGGCAGGTTCCTTCATCCCCGGGCCGCCCCCTCTCCCGGGCGCGTCCGGGTTCGCGGCGTTCGCTCCACAGCTCCCCTTCGCAGAGATGCACGGCGTTCTGGCCGCGCTCCGAAATGCCGGCTCGCGGGACGAAGTCCTCGAGCTCGTGCTCACGGGCGCGCGCATGGTGGCGCTGAAGGTTGCGCTCTTCGTCGTGAAGAAGGGCGGCTACCTGGGGTGGGCGGGGACTCCCGAGCTCGCCGACCGCGCCGCGCTCCAGTCGGTGCTGATCCCACTGGATTCGAACAGCATCTTCGATCGCGCCGTGCGCGAGGATCTCTATCTCGGGCCCATTCGGCAGGACGACGTCCACGCGCCGCTTCTTCGCGTCCTCCAGAGCCCGAGCCGCGACGTCGCGGCCGTGCCGATCCGCGTGAGCGGCAAGACGGCCGTCATCATCGTCGCAGACGAGCTCGGCGACACGATGCTCAGCACACGCCGACTCGAGGAGCTCGCCCGCGCCGCCGGCGAGGCCTTCGCGCGCATCGTCCGCACCCGACGGTAGCCGGCGAACGCCTCCAGACGTCAGCGATGGCTCAACGGCGTCGGTAGATCGCGTCCGCTCTGCGGGCTGCGCGTCGAGACGGGCGCGGTCGAGACAGCCGCCGGCGGCGGCGCGATGGCCTCGCGGCCGCGCTGCTCGGCGGCGACGACGCCCTCGCGCCGGCCGATTTCGGCTTTGACGACGTCCCCCGGGTGCACCGTGAGCACCGGAACGCGCGCCGTCCGGACCACCTTCTCGGCGACGCTCCCGATCAAGGCGCGCGAGAGCCCCTTGCGGCCGTGGGTACCGAGCGCGATGAGCCCGGCGCCGACCTCCTCCGCGGCCTCGTTCACCATCCGGTACGCGTCGCCCTGCTTGATCATTCCACGGATCGTCACACCGTGGCCCTGCCGGCTCTGGATCTGCCGATCGAGCCCCGCCTGCGCGCCTTCGAGAAGCCGCGACGTCAGCTCCGCGGTGGCGACGACGGCGCCATCCGGGAAGCCGACGATCGGGATCTCGTACGCGTGCATGAGGACGATCTCGGAGCCGAACACCTTCGCGTATGCGATGGCCGTGTCGAGAGCGGCTTCGGAGGGCTCACCGAAGTCGGTGGGGACGAGGATGATCTTCGGCAGCGACATGGGCTCTGGCTCCTGGTTCGACCTTTCGAGAGAACATGCAGCAATCGAGAGGCCAGCGCGGAAGGTGGCCCGGGCCAGGCCCGGGCTGGCCCAGGCCAGCGCGAGCAGCACGAAAGCCGCGCGATTCCCGCAGGTCGAGCGTGGCATGCGCGCTGCTGGGGCAGAACGTCATGGTCACAGCCGCGTTTTCCACCCCCGCATCCCCGGTCCCCTTCACCGACGGGCATCCGTCCTTCGCCGATCCGCGCCTGTCGTTCGCCGACCGGCGTCAGGTGCTCCGCTTCGCCGCCTCGTTCTTGTGGGCCGATCTCGAGGTCGCCGACGCAGAACGCCGCTTCCTCACCGATCTCGCACGCGAGCTCGACGTGAACGACGAAGCCGATGTCGCCGGGCTGCTCTCCCGTCCACCCGTTCCGGAGGACGTCGACCCGACGAGCGTCCCGCCGGCGGTCGCCGACGCGGTCCGCCATGCGGCGCTCCGCGCGATCGCCGCCGACGGACGAGTCGGCACCGAAGAGATGAGGATGTTCGAGCTCCTCGACGACCTCTTGCCGAGGAGCGCGGCCTAACCCTGGCCGGTGCTGCCGGCGAGCTCGACCTTCACGGGCTCTGCACCCCAGATCTCCCTGGCGTATTCGCGGATGGTTCGGTCGCTCGAGAAGGGGCCGACCTTGGCGATGTTCCGCGTGGCCATCGAGTGCCACGTGGTCTTGTCGAGGAAGGCCTCGCTCACGCGCTGCTGGCATTCGACGTACGCGTCGAAGTCGGCGAACAGCATGTACGTATCGTGATCGAGCAGCGAATCGGTCAACGGGCGGAACAAGCTCGGGTCTTCCGAGCTGAAGAACCCGCCGGCGACGAGGTCGATGACTTCCTTGAGCCGCGCGTTCTTCTCGTAGATCGCGCGCGGCCGGTAACCGGTTCGCTGGAGGTCGAGCACCTCCTCGGTCGTCAATCCGAAGAGGAAGAAGTTCTCCGGCCCGACGGCGTCCCGGATCTCGATGTTCGCGCCGTCGAGCGTCCCGATCGTGAGCGCGCCGTTCATCGAGAGCTTCATGTTGCCCGTTCCGGACGCCTCCTTGCCGGCGGTCGAGATCTGCTCCGACAGGTCGGCCGCCGGGATGATCCGCTCGGCGAGCGACACTCGGTAGTTCGGCAGGAACGCCACCTTCAAGCGCCCGCCGAGGTCGATGTCGCCGTTGACGACGTCGGCGATCGAGCAAATGAGCTTGATGACGAGCTTCGCCGCGCGATACCCCGGCGCAGCTTTCGCGCCGAAGAGCACCGTGCGCGGCGTCTTCAGGGCGTCGGGATTCCGCTTCGCGTCGAGGTAGAGGCGCACGACGTGCAGCGCGTTCAGCAACTGGCGCTTGTACTCGTGCAAACGCTTGATCTGGACGTCGAACAGCGAGTCCGGGTCGAAGCGAAGCCGATAGTGCTGCAGGCAATACTGCGCGAAGTCGGCCTTGTTCGCGCGCTTCACCGCGGCCACCTTCTCGACGAAGGACGCGTCGGTCGCGAGCGGCGCGAGCTTCTCGAGCTCGTCGAGGTTCGTCAGCCAGCGCGGGCCGATCGCGTCGGTGATGACCGCGCTGAGGCGCGGGTTGCACTGGTGGAGCCAACGCCGGGGCGTGACGCCGTTCGTCTTGTTGGAGAACTTCGCCGGGCTCATCTCGGCGAAGTCGCGGAGCACGTCGCGCTTGAGCAGATCGCTGTGCAGCGCGGCGACGCCGTTGACGGCATGCGAGCCGACGACCGCGAGGTGCGCCATTCGCACCTTCTTCTCCGCGTCCTCTTCGATGATCGACATGCGCCGGATGCGCGCGTCGTCCCCGGGGAAGCGCGCCATCACGGAGCGCACGAAGCGGCGGTTGACCTCGTAGATGATCCCGAGATGCCGCGGCAGGAGCCGCTCGAACATCGCCACCGGCCACTTCTCGAGCGCCTCGGCGAGGAGCGTGTGGTTCGTGTAGCCGAGCGTGGCGACGGTGATCTCCCAGGCGCGTTCCCACGGAATGCGCTCGAGATCGACGAGCACGCGCATCAGTTCGGCGACGGCGATCGCGGGGTGCGTGTCGTTCAGCTGGATCGCGTTCTTCTCCGCGAAGTCGTCGAACGTCTTGTGGGTCTTCTTGTATCGGCGAACGATGTCCGCGATCGCGCACGCGACGAAGAAGTACTCCTGCTTCAGGCGCAGGTCGCGGCCGGCCTGGTTGTGATCGTTCGGATAGAGGACCTTCGAGATGACCTCGCTCGCGTTCTTGTCCTCGACGGCGCGAACGTAGTCCCCGTCGTTGAAGACCTTGAGGTCGAACTCGGTGCCGGAGCGCGCCTGCCAGAGGCGGAGCGTGTTGACCGTGTCGTTGCGGAAGCCGGCAATGGGCGTGTCGAACGGAACACCGAGGACGTGCTGCGCGGGCACCCACTTCGCGAAGTGCTCGCCGTGCGCGTCGATGCCTTCTTCGACCCGACCGCCGAAGCCGACGCTCACCGAATATTCGGGGCGCATGAACTCCCACGGATTGCCGAACCTCAGCCACTCGTCGGGGTGCTCGACTTGCCACCCGCCTTTGAGCTCCTGCTCGAAGATGCCGAACTCGTAGCGGATGCCGTAGCCGTAGCCGGCGTAACCGAGGGTCGCCATCGAATCGAGGAAACATGCCGCGAGCCGGCCGAGACCGCCGTTTCCGAGGCCGGGCTCCGGCTCCGCCTCGAGCAGATCGGACAGCTCGAGCCCAGAGCCGGCGAGGATCGCCTTCGCCTGCTCGTAGATCCCGAGCGCATGGAGATTGTTCGACAGCGCCCGACCGAGCAGGAACTCCGCGGACAGATAGTAGACACGTTTCGCGTCGGCCCGCGTGTACGTCTCCTGCGTCTGCGCCCAGCGATGGGTCAAGCGGTCGCGGACGGTCAGTGCCAGCGCGGCGAAGCGATCGAGCCCCGTCGAATTTCCGGCATTCTTCCCGAGCGAGAACGAGAGGTGGTCGAGGAACGCTCGCTTCAGCGAGGCGTCGTCCATTCCCGTGCGGTCGTCCCCGACGAGCGGGCGCCCCGACGGATCGAAACCGGGCATCGTCATCGGCGGCGGGGCATCGCTTTCAGGGTTTTTCGAGCGGATGGTCATGTTCGAGGCTGCAAGCGTCCAGCATCCGGGCGCTCCTTTCAACCCCTGCTTGCGCCGAGCGCGCGGCTCGACGGCGATGACCGTCCACCGAGCCGCCTCGACATGCCTCCTTGCACGCGAAGCGGAGCCGATGCGACGGCCGATGTCGCACTGCAGGCTCGAGCGTGTCTCGCGACGCTCGCGAGGGCGCCGACCTCGCGAGCGGATCAGATCACTTCGCGGCGGGCGCGGCGGGCGCGGTGGAGCGCGGGAACACGAGCACGAAGGAACGTTCGCCGACGACGTAGAGCGTCGCCTGGTCACCGGAGGCGCCGCCCGCAGCGCGATCGGCCTCGAACGAGGCGTACCACGGGAGCTTCTCCCAGGTCGGCGTGTTCTTGACGTACTCGGGGACGATGAGATCGAGCTCCACGTAGCGCCCCTCGGTCAATCGATCGAGCTCGGGACCGAAGCTGTACTCCCTGGTCGAGTCCGGCGGCGTGAGGTCGTTGTGGAGCGCGCCGCCGTAGGCGACCACGGTCTTCGGCTGAGCGCCTCCGTCGGCGCGATTGCGCGCATAGAGCTGAGCGACCTTCGCCTGCGTGAGCCGCTTCACGAGCCCGAGCATCGCGCCGATGCTGTCGGCGCCCGCGTCGGCGAGCATCGCGAAGTCGTCGCACGTCGGACGGAGCAACCACGGCGTCATGCCCGCCGCCTTCGCCTTCGTCCCGAGCGTGACGTATTCGTTCTGGTTCGTCTCCGCCTGGGCCTCGGTCACGGGCTTCTGCGCGGTCGCGACCTGCTTCACCTCTTTCACGCACTTGGGATCGGGAGCCCAGAGCTCGACCACGACGTCGCTCGAGCGAGCGGCGAGAAGCGGCAAGAACGCGTCCGTGAAGCGCTTCGTCGACGACGCGATGTTCTCCGTACCGCGCTGCGCGTGCGCCTCCCCGACGCCGATCACGTGCGGTTCCCGCGCGAGGACCCAACGGAACGCGTCCTCGGCGGTGGCGAAACGGAAACACGCGGGCCCGCCTCCCCCGTCAACGGTCGTGCAGCTCGATGCTCCGGGCGGCGTGGCTGCGGTCGGAGCTGGCGCCGCAGCGTCCGCGGTCGCGATCGCAATGGCCTCTCCTCCCTTTCCGGAAGCCTGCGGCTCGCGCGGCTCGCCACTGGGCGGCGGGGTCCGCGAACAGCCGGCCGCCACGAGCGCCGCGAGGAAGAGCGCGGCTCTCACGGAAGACGAGCGCACGGCTCAGTGCCCCGCCGCATCGAGGCAGTCGACGATCCGCGGGGCGATCGCGATGACGTCCTCTTTCGGAAGCTTCTGGCAGCCGGGATGCGAGTCGGTGCCCATCACAGTTGCGAACACGCCGCTCGCGCGGAGCTTTTCGTAGGACTCCCCCGGGAGGACGAGGTGGCTCGCGATCGCGTGCACCTTGGTCGCGCCGGCCGCGAGATAAGCCTTCCCGGCCTGGATGAGCGAGGATCCCGTCCGGATCATGTCATCGTAGACGACGACCTCCCTGCCCTTCACGTCGGCGTTGATCCCGGTGACGGACGTCCCCCCGTCGTCGCGTTGCTTGTAGACGAACGCGGGCTCCACCTTGAGATCGCGCGCAAGGCTCTGGACCCACTTCGCGCGGCCGGCGTCGCAGGCACCGAGGACGAACGGCCGGCCGGCCATCTTCTCGGCGATCTTCTTCGTGACGATCGGCGCGCCGTAGACGTGCCGGGAGAGGATGCGGTCGTCGAGGTAGAACTCGATGCCGTCCGTGTGCAAATCGAACAGGAAGAGGTGTGTACCGCCCTCGGGCGCGGGGATCGCCGAGAGCAGGCGTGCACGGGTCTTGGCGACGACGACCTCGCCCGGCTTCACCGCGCGCTCCATCGTCGAGTAGCCGAAGTACGGCATGACGATCGAGAGCGAACGGGCGCCGCCGCGTGCGATCCCACACGCGAGATCGAACACGTCGAGCCAGTCGCTGTCCGCGGGCGTTCCGCCGAGGAGCACCACGTCGCGAGCGTAGAGGTCGGGGAGGATGCGGAGGTAGCGCTCGCCGTCCGGGAAGTTCTTTCGTTCGATCTCGCCCCGCTCGAAGTCGCCGGCCGCGAGGAACGACGGCTCCATGTAGGCATACGAGGGGATCGTGAACAAAAGGCGACGCGACATCGTCCTCGATTTACCAGGTTCGCTGGCACAATGCGCGGAGCCTGCGTCGCTCGCCCCCCTCCACGCCTACATCCCGCCGCTTCGTTCGCAGGAGAATCGTCGGAAACACCAGAATCGCTTAGACTCAGCAGTCTCATGGGGGACGACGAGGTCCGTGCGATCGCAGAGGCCTTCCTCGAGGGAGCCTCGGCTGCCGGCGTCGGCCTTGCCCTCACCTTCGCCGACGGCAGCGGGCCCCGCACCGTCTACGCCAACGACGCAGCCACGCAGATCCTCGGCTGGGACGCCTCGGAGCTCGTCGGGGCATCCCCGACGACCGCGTTCACGCCGGACGATCAGCAGCGGCTCCGCGAGCTGACCGCGTCCACCGACGCGGTGCCATCTCCCATCGAGATGACCGCGCTGCGCAAGGACGGCGGGCACGTGCCCGTGGAGCTCACCCTGTCCGTCGTGTCGTTGCACGGCGAGCCAGCCACCGTCATCTTCATCCGCGACATTCGCGAGCGACGCGCCGCGGACGAGGCGATGCGTCGTTCGGAGCGCCGCTTCCGGCAGCTCATCGAAGCGGCTCCGGACGCGATCGCGGTCCATCGTGACGGCCGGTTCCTCTACGTGAACCCCGCGCACGAGGCTCTGCTCGGCCGTCCGCTCGAGGAGCTCGTCGATCGCGAGGTGACGACGTTCATCCACCCCGACGATCGCATGGACGTCGAGCGAGGGCTCGCGGCCGGGCCCCAGCGGGAGGCGCGTGAGTATCGCGTCGTCCGTCCCGACGGTCAGGTCGTGAGCGTCGAGATCTCCAGCCTGCCGATCGAGTACGAGGGCGCGCCCGCAACGCTCTCCTTCGCACGCGACACGACGGAACGAAAGCTGATGCAAGCGGCGCTTGCGTTCGCCGATCGCATGACGACGCTCGGCACGCTCGCCGCTGGCGTTGCGCACGAGATCAACAATCCGCTCGCCTACGTCGCGATGAACGTCGAGAACCTCGCCCGGAAGCTTCCGCGAGGCACGGACGGGAGCGTCGAGCGCTCGCTCGAAGCCGCGCGCGACGGGCTTGCGCACGTGGCCAAGATCGTCCGCGATCTTCGCACCTTCTCGACACCGCGCTCCGAGATCCGCTGGCCCGTCGTGGTCGAGGAGATCCTGGAGTCCGCGGTGAACGTCGCGATGCACGAGATCCGCGGACGCGCGCGGATCGTCCGACGATACGGTCGGGTCCCGCCGCTCAAGACCGATCCCGCGCGGCTCGGACAGATCCTGCTCAACCTCCTCTTCAACGCGGTCCAGGCATTCGACTCGGTCGACGAGGAAACGAACACGGTGTGGCTCGACATCGCGAGCTCGGGGCACGCCCACGTCGTCGTCACCGTCTCCGACAACGGCCCCGGGATTGCGCCCGAGCACATCCAGCGGATCTTCGAGCCGTTCTTCACGACGAAGGGCAACGGGACGGGGCTCGGGCTCGCGATATGTCAGGCCCTCGTCACGGCGCTGGGCGGCAAGCTCGACGTCGACAGCGAGCTCGGGGCTGGAACGAGCTTCACCGTCATTCTTCCAGTCACGTCATGAGCGAGGTCGGAAAGGAGATCACGTCCATGCAGGTGCAACCCCCTCCGTCCGCCCCGTCCGAGACGTGGGAGTCCGATCGCGGACGTCTCGTCATCACGCAGCCCGTGTTCGGCGTGATCGTCTTCACGTACTTCGGTCACGCTACGGTGCCGATGGTGACCTTCATCGAACAGAGCGTCGACCTCGTGCTCGCGAAGGGCTCGAAGCCGGATTTGTTCATCGACCTCGACGCGATCGATGGGTACGACTCGGCCTACCGGCGCGCGATCTCCGAGTGGGGCGCCCGCAACTATCGCCGCTTCGGCGAGGTCCGAGTGCTCGTGCGATCCCGCATCGTGGCCATGGGGATTGCCGTCTCGAACCTCACCGCGGCGAACAAGCTTCAGCCGACGACGAAGCGCCAGGAGTTCCAGGCCGCCATCGATGCGGCGATCGCGCGCCATTCGGTGCGCCCGCTCCCCCCCTGAGCGGACGCACGACGTTAGCGGCGGCGACACCCGCGACGATGGTCGCTGTCGCGACCGACGTGGTCGTCGACCCAGTCTTGCGCGATCGCGTACCACCACGGCGCGTTGATGTGCAGGTTCAGCGAGTGCCCGGCGTTCGGGACGATCACCTGCTTGTAGCAAGCGTCCGGCGGATAGAAGCTCCCTTCATTGGCGATACTCCCGCTAGCGGTGCACGACGGGAGCTGACACGCGAGTGTGTCGAAGTTACCGACCACGTTGAGCACGGGGACATGGATGTTCTGCGTGAGCCCGTAGGTCGTGAACTGATCGAAGAGCACCCCGATGGGCAGCGTGTCCTTCGTCGCTTCGTCCACCGCGATCACCTGCTGGGAAGATCCCGGCAGGTGATAGAAGAGCTCGTCGCGACGCCCCGGGATCGACGTGAGATAGCCAGGCGGAAGACCGATGCTCGCGAAGAGAGGGTCGAGCTCAGCCGGATACGCGTAGGTCTGCGTGAGCGGCGCGCCGGGCGGGTTCATGTCGTGCGAGATCGCCGTGAGGATGACGCCGTCGACGTCGCCGTACGTGCCGGCCTCGGTCCACGCGATGTTTGCGCCGAACGAGTGACCGACGAGGACGATGCGATCGAAGCGAAGGCGTCCTCCTCGGCCGTCGAACGCGCTCCCGCCCCGGATGGCAGAGACGATCTGGTGGACCGTGTTCGCCGTCGCCTGCACGGAGACGAGCGCGCCCGGCGGCCTGTCGCTCGCACCGGAGCCGAGACGATCGATGGCGAGGGTCGCGTAGCCGGCGGCGTTCGCATCGCGGACGTACGAATAGCGGTCCGGCATGAACGAGAAGTCCCAGTAGCTCCGGTTGTAGGTCGACCCGTGGATGAGGATCTGCAAGGTCCGCTCGCGATGGCCTCTCGGACGGCACAGCGTGCCGGCGACGCGCCACGTCGGTGCGCTTGTCCCGTCGCCATCCAGCGAGACCATGAAGCTCACCTCGTCACATTCGCGATCACGATCGCGATCACGTGAGGACGGCCTCCCGCGATCGTCGTCGTCGTCATGAGCCGCCGCCGGTGCTGCAAGGAGTGAGAACCCGATGAACGCGAGACACGTCGAAATCCGCCGCATGCTCCACCTCCGGTGTGTCCCCCCGCCCGCGCGCTCACGAGAGCAGAGCCGCTCTCGCCGTACCGACCGCCGGCCCCGTCGACAGACGAGCAGAGGTCTGCGCCGGCCGCATCACCCCAAAGGCTTACCCTTCGCTCTATCAGTCGGGATGATCCGGAATTAACTGTGGAAGTGCCGCGTTGCCCGCCCCGATGCAGAGCCAGTCGGTGACGATGTGGGCCCAGGATGCGTTCGGGCGAGCGCAGCTGAACGACGTTCGACGAGGCCGGCGTCTCGTCGCGATGGCGACGGCGGCCGCGCGCCGACCTTCGGGTAAGGTCGCGGCCGTGGTCGAACGCGATGAAGAGCGGGCCGGTGCGTACGACTTCCTCGAGAACGCCGCGATCAAAGCCGACGCCTTGGCGTCCGTGCTGTTCGAAGCAACGGCATCGCGCGTGCGCGCTGGCGAGACTGTGTACGTCGTCGTGGATGGTACGGCGTTGACGCTGACCGACGCGGCGGGGAGCAGAGGGCTCGGTCCCGTTGGCTCGCCGAACCGGGCCGCGCGCGGGCTGCAGGTGATGAACGCGCTTGCTGTCGCGAGTGACGGCGTTCCAATCGGCCTGATCGACCAGATCTACTGGACGCGTGACGAAGTCGAGCTGATGCCGAAGAACGAGCGGACGCGGCGAAACCAGAAGCGGCCTTTCGAAGAGAAGGAGTGCGCGAACTTTGTCCGCGCCGCCAAGAGCGCGGTCGAGCGGCTCGCGAAGGCGAAGGCTCGGGTGTGCATCGTCATCGATCGCGAGGCGGACAACAGCGACATCCTGTTTGCCCTTGGTCGCCTCGATTGCGATTTCATCGTCCGCTCCAAGTATGACCGGCGCGTCGAGCGGCCTTCGACGCTGACGCTGCGAGAAACGATGCAGCGGCAGCCGGTTCTTGGTCAGCACGTAGTCGACATTGGACGGACTGGTCAGCGCGCGGCGCGGCGCGCGACGATCGAGCTGCGTAGCCATCGCGTCGCGTTCGACATCCGAAAGGACTGCAGCAGCACGCGAGAAGCGGGTCGTCTGGAGCTCACGGCTGTCTCGGTGAGGGAAGTCGGTTCGAACGAGAAGGACGCGCTCGACTGGCTGCTCTACACCAACCTGGCCGTCACTTCGCTCGCCGAAGCCGAGAAGGTGATCGACGGCTATCGCAAGCGCTGGCGCATCGAGGAGTTTCATCGCACGTGGAAGCAGGGCGACTGCAACGTGGAGGATGCGCAGCTTCAGTCCGTCGAGGCGCTCCGGAAGTGGGCCACGATCCTCGCTGCCGTCGCGACGAGGATCGAGCGACTGAAGTATCTCTCTCGAAACCAGCCGGAGTCGCCCGCGCAGCTGGAACTGTCCGCCGACGAGATCGAGGTGCTCAAGCGCGACCAGGCGAGTCGCGGGGTGAAGAAGAAGCGGGTCGTGCCCGCGTCGCCAACGCTCGCCGACGTCACACGTTGGATCGCGGAGCTCGGTGGTTGGATCGATCAGAAGGGCAACGGACCGCCCGGCGCGACGACGATCGGGCGCGGCCTCGAGAGGCTTTCGCATATGACTCACGCGTATCGGCTCCGTAAGTCCGCGAGATCCGGTCCGCGAACTATCCGACTTGGGTCCAAGGGTAAGCCCAAAGGGTGAAGCGACCTCACCCTGCACCGAGGCCGAATCTCCGGCGATCTCGTGCTAAAGCGTCGTCATCATGACGTACGCCGAGCTCCGCCGCGCCTGGGAGAAGGACAAGCTCGCCCCGCTCGAGGCGAAGGACAAGCCCCGCTCCCGCGTCCCCAATCTCGCTGGTCACGCCGACGTGGCGCCGCTGTACGGCCCGGAAGACATCGCCGATCTCGACCCGGTCCGGGACCTCGGCGTTCCCGGCGCACCTCCGTTCACCCGCGGCGTCCAGCCGAACATGTACCGCGGCCGCCTCTGGACGATGCGCCAGTACGCGGGCTTCGGGACCGCGGCCGAGTCGAACGAGCGCTATCACTACCTGTTGAAGCAGGGCCAGACGGGCCTGTCGGTCGCCTTCGACCTGCCCACGCAGATGGGCCGCGACTCGGACGACGCGCAGAGCCTCGGCGAGGTCGGCCGGGTCGGCGTCGCCATCGACTCGATCGAGGACATGCGGACGCTGCTCCGCGGCCTGCCGCTCGACAAGATCTCGACGTCGATGACGATCAACGCGACCGCGTCGACGCTGCTGTGCCTCTACATCGCCGTCGCCGAGGAGCAGGGCGTCCCGCGCGAGAAGCTGCGCGGCACGATCCAGAACGACATCCTCAAGGAGTACATGGCCCGCGGGACGTACATCTACCCGCCCCGGCCCTCGCTCCGGCTCATCACCGACATCTTCGCGTTCTGCGGGAAGGAGGTGCCTCGCTGGAACACGATCTCCATCAGCGGCTATCACATCCGCGAGGCCGGCTGCGACGCGGCGCAGGAGATCGCCTTCACGCTCGCCGACGGCATGGCCTACGTGAAGGCGGCGCTCGACGCCGGGCTCGACGTCGACGCGTTCGGCGCGCAGCTCTCCTTCTTCTTCAACGTCCACAACAACGTCATCGAGGAGATCGCGAAGTTCCGCGCCGCGCGCCGGCTGTGGAGCACGATCATGAAGGAGCGCTTCGGCGCGAAGACCGACCGCGCCCGAGCGCTCCGGTTCCACTGCCAGACCGCCGGCATGACGCTCACCGCGCAGCAGCCGCTGAACAACGTCGCCCGCGTCACGCTGCAGGCTCTCGCGGCCGTCCTGGGCGGGTGTCAGTCGCTGCACACGAACAGCTACGACGAGGCGCTCGGCCTGCCCACGAGCGAGGCGGCGACGATCGCGCTCCGTACGCAGCAGATCGTCGCCCACGAGTCCGGCGTGGCCGACTTCGTGGACGCGCTCGGCGGCGCCTACGCCGTCGAGGCGCTGACGAACCGGCTGGAGCAGGAGGCGAGCAAGTACATCGCCCGCATCGACGAGCTCGGCGGGATGGTGAACGCGATCGAGCAGGGCTACCCGCAGCGCGAGATCCAGAACAGCGCGTACAGCTACCAACTCGAGATCGAGCGGAAGCAGCGCACGATCGTCGGCCTGAACGACTTCGTCCAGGACGCGCCGCCCGTGCCGGTCATGAAGATCGACCCGGAGATCGAGCGCGCGCAGGTCGAGCGCCTTCGAGCGTTCCGCGGACGACGCGACCAGCAGGCGCATGCAGAGGCGCTCCGCAAGGTCGAAGCGGCCGCCAAGGGCACCGACAACCTCTTGCCCTTCATCCTCGACGCGGTGAAGGCGTCGGCGACGGTCGGCGAGGTCGCGGACGTCCTCCGTTCGGTGTGGGGTGAGCACACCGAGACGCTCGTGCTCTAGCGCGTGGTCATGGCGGAACCGGAAGGCGAACGGACGATCGAGCTCCTCTACGTCGATGCGCACCTCGCCGTCGCCAACAAGCCGTCCGGTCTCCTCGTTCACCGGGGATGGGACAACGACGACGACGTCGCGCTTTTTCGCGTGCGCGACGCGCTCGGCGGGGCGCACGTTCACCCGATCCACCGGCTCGACCGCGGAACGAGCGGCGCGCTGCTCTTCGCACGGACGCAGGAGACGGCCGCCGCCCTTCACGCGGCCTTCGAGGGCCATCGCGTCACGAAGGAGTATCTCGCGCTCGTCCGCGGCCACGCGCCGGAGTCGGGCGTGATCGATCATCCGGTGCCGAAGTCGGAGGACGGGCCGCGCGTTCCGGCGCTCACGCGCTTCGAGCTCGTCGCGCGTTCGACCGTGGACCGTTGCTCGCTCGTCCGCGCCCTGCCGGAGACCGGAAGGCTCCATCAGATCCGGCGGCACCTCCGGCACATCAATCATCCGCTGGTCGGCGACGTGACGTACGGCTCGGGCGTCATCAACCGACACTACCGAGCGACGTACGCCCTTCATCGTCTTGCGCTTCACGCGTCGCGGCTGGCGTTCGAGCACCCCGTGACGAACGAGCGCATCGTCGTCGATGCTCCCGTCCCGGACGATCTCGGCGCCGCGCTCGATCAGCTCGGGCTCCCGCGAGGGGCATCGTGAGCCGCCGCGACAACCGCGCGAACCGCTGCGGCATCTGCCTGATGCACATCGGGCTCTGCGTGTGTCCGCTCGTCCCGCGGATCCAGACGAAGACGCGGCTCGTGCTCGTCATCCACCACACGGAGATCCGCAAGCCCACGAACACCGGGCATCTCGGGGCCGCCTGTCTGGTCAACAGCGAGGTGCACGTGCGCGGGCGCGAGGGCTCACCAAGCCGCCCCATCGAGTGGGGAGAGACGACGCCCCTCCTCCTCTTCCCACACGAGGGCGAGGCGGAGCCGCTCGAGCCCATGCCTGGGCCCGTGACGCTCATCGTGCCGGACGGCAACTGGCGGCAGGCATCCAAGGTGCGCGCGCGTGTGCCGGGACTCCGGGACGTTCGCTGCGTGACGCTTCCGCCGGGCCCGCCTTCGATCTATCGACTGCGCTCCGAGTCCCACCCGGAGGGGCTCGCGACGATCGAGGCGATCGCGCGGGCGATGGGGATCCTCGAGGGCCCCGACGTCCAGCAAGCGCTCGAGCACGTGTTCCGCGCGATGGTCGAGCGCACACTCTGGGTGCGCGGGTCGCTCGCTGCCGAAGAGGTCACGGGCGGCATCCCCGAAGGCGCCACCCGGCACGATCCCCGAAGCGCGCTGCGAGAGCGCTGACGGATCGCGCGCGGCCCCGGCTCGGGCTCGCGAAGGCGCTCGGGGGCCACGCGGCTTGCGTGGGCCGCTTCTTGCTCTGTGGTGAACCGATGCTCGTTCACCTCGATCGAGGACGTGAGGGATCCCCCTCCGGGCCCACAGCCCGTACGCGCTGCGGTCAGGATCCCGCTGCGCTCCGCGGGGTCCTGCCCGCGGAGCCATGCCGGACGTCGCCAGCAGTCAACCAACCACCTCCCGGATGAGCCGGTGTCGGACAGGTCTCCGCCAGGCATCGTCGGCGCTCGCCGAGCTCATCCCGATCGGGACGTGACGACATCGCTCTCTCCCATCCGAAGTTCTCCATCCGACGCAACGGAGCACCCGAATCGATGAGTCGGCCTCGTCCCATGGCAACGCGTCCGGGCCAGGAAGCATCGAGCGCGACCGGCGCGACCGTCGCGCCCGTCGACTCGCCGAGCGAGCGGCCCGTCGACTCGCCGTCGGCGTCCGGCATGCGTCGCGCCGTCCGCTTCGGCAAGTACCGCCTCTTTGCTCGGCTCGGGTCCGGCGGGATGGCCGACGTCTATCTCGCCGTCGCGCACGGCGCGATGAACGTGAACCGCCTCGTCGTCATCAAGCGCCTGCGCGACGAACACGCGAGCGATCCCAGCAGCCGGGAGATGTTCCTGAACGAAGCGCGCCTCGCCGCTCGCCTGAATCACCCGAACGTGATCCAGACGTTCGAAGCGGGAACCGAGGGCCGAAGCTTCTTCTTGGCGATGGAGTACGTCGAAGGGCAACCGCTCTCGCGCGTCCTCAATGCCCTCGCGAAACAGGGCAAGCGGCTCGAACCCCGAATCGCCGCGCGGGTCTGCTCGGACGCCTTGAGCGGCCTGCACTACGCACACGAGCTCTGCGACTTCGACGGTACCCCGCTCGCGATCGTGCATCGCGACGTCAGCCCTCAGAACGTGATGCTCACGTATGAAGGCGCCGTGAAGGTCGTCGACTTCGGCATCGCGAAGGCGGCAGGCTCCGCGCAGACGGCGCATGGCATCTTCAAGGGCAAGGTCGCCTTCATGGCGCCCGAGCAGGTGCGTGCGGAGAACGTCAATCGTCGAGCGGACCTCTTCGCCATGGGCATCGTCCTCTGGGAAAGCGTCACCGGGCGTCACCTGATGGCCGAGAGCACGCCCGCCGCGACGCTCTACAACCTGATGACGAAGGCCATCCCGCGCGCTTCTTCGGTGCGGCCGGACATCCCCGCTGCGCTCGACGACATCATCGATCGAGCACTGCAACGGAACGTCGACGAGCGGTACCAATCAGCGAAGGCGATGCGGGACGATCTCGAGGCGTACATCGCGACCGCGGGCGGCGTGACGTCGGAGGAGATCGGAACGCTCACGAAGCAGCTGTTCGCAGACACACGCGAGAAGGTACAGGCGCAGGTCAAAGCGCAGCTCGCGAGCTTGTCGTTCGGCAAGGTCACGCTGAACGGGACACAAACACCTTCCGAGCTCGGACTGAACCTGAGCCTCACGCAGGTCCGCCAGATGACGAGCGGGCTCATCGCGCTCGACGACGGGTCCGGCGAGGCATCATCGAAGGCGTCGGTGTATCGCGTCGTCACGACGACCGGGGAAGCGCCCACTTCGTCGCGCCGGCTCGCGCTCGTGGCGTGGTTCTGCATCCCATTCCTTGCGCTCGTGGCGAGCGGCCTCGCGCTGCTGCGCTCGCAGCGCGCCGCGCCAGCGCCGGAGGTCGCTGCATCGGCGTCGGCACCGCCGCCGGGGGCGACGCTGCTCGAACGTGTCCCGGCGGCCGCGCCATCGGTCTCGGTCTCCGTCGCCGTGACCGACACGGCGCCGACCTCGGAGCCGGTCGCTCCACGACCGCCGGCGACCGTGACAGCGGCGCCGCCGCGTCCGGTGTGGACGCGTCCGACGGCGGCCTCCCCTGCCGCGCACAGCGATGCGTCGCGTTCAGGAGCCCCGGCACGAGCTCCGGAACCGACACAAGGAAGGACGTTCCGGCGCGAGCTCTGAGCACCACGAGAGCTGACGGATCGAATTCGCGCGCTCACGAGCGAGCGCGAGACCGAAGGAGCACACGGATGGCGAAGCACGGTTTGGGTTTCCTGGAAGACGACTTGGCCTACGCCCCGCTCGCGAGCGTGCCGCCGCTGCTGCTCGATGACGACGTCCACGACATGTCGACCGCCGTCGCGGAGCTCCCCCCGGCGCTGCTGGAGGAGCTGAAGACCCCCGAGCTCCGAGACGCGGAGCGCCCGCTCGCTCTGGCCCGCACGAACACGACCGCGTGGCTCGAGACGGACGATCTCGTCGACCTCGTCGACCTCGTCGAGCACGACCCCGACCAGGCGATGACGATGGACCTCGACACGGTCATGATGGACCTCGCTTCGCTCCCACCGCTCGCGGTCACCGACGAGGCCCCTCCGGAAGCCGTCGAGCTCCTCGTCAGGTACGAGCACGGAACTTCGCACGACGTGGCGCATGAACGAGGCGCGCTAGGTGCACTGGGTGCGCTGGGTGTGGTGGCTGCCGAGCTCGCTCGGCTCCCGCGCACGTGGGTCGTCGGCGGAACCGTGCTCGGCGCGGCCGCGGCCGGCAGCGTCGTCGCGCTGCTCTGTGGAGCGCTCGTGGACCTCTTCTCCTGAGATCTTCACGAGATCACACGAGGTCGCGCGGCGCGGTCGAGCTCCGCCACCTGGCATGGCGTGCACGCCGTCATTACATTGACCGCTCGTGGCCGATGCCCCTCGCCTCATGGAGCCCGCTGCTGCTGCAGAGGTGCTTCGCCAAAAGCTCGTGGACCCCACGCGCCCGATCACGATCGCGGATGCGTCGGTGGCGAGTGGCCTGCCGCTGCGCGATGCCGAGGCCGGACTCACGTGGCTCACGAGCGAGTACCGCGGCCACCTCCGTGTGACCGAAGACGGCGACCTCGTCCATCTCTTCCCGCACGGCTTCACGAAGCCCTGGGAGACCCGCGAAGCTTGGGCGCGGCTGCTGTCGTCCGTCGGTCGGACGCTCGCCGGCGCTGGCCGCTTCGTCGTGCGTGCCTGGCTCCTCGTGGTGATGAGCACCTACGCGCTCGTGTTCGCGGCCATCCTCATCGGCCTTGCGTTCGCGCGGCAGGGATCGAGCGATCGCGACGATAGCCCCGGCATCGGCCTCCTCGGCGCGCTCTTCCGCATGATCGCGGAGGCCGCCTTCTGGACGTTCCATCCGTTCTCGCCGCTGTACATCGAGCCCGGCTGGCGCTCGGGTCGGCCGGCACGTGTCGAGCCGGAAGCGCCCAAGGTGGCCTTCTACGAGAAGGTCAATCGCTTCGTCTTCGGTCCGCCGCCCCCGAAGGAAGACCCTCACGAGGCCCGCGCGCGGGTCCTGCGCGAGATCCGGGCGCAGCGCGGCCGCGTCTCGCTCGCCGACGTGATGCGCGTCACGGGACTTCCGCGCGACCAGGCCGATCCGCTGATGGCGCGCCTCATGCTCGACCACGAGGGCGAGGTCCACGTCAGCGAGGGCGGCGGCATCGTGTACACGTTCGAGGCGCTCCGTCGGTCGGCTGGCGCCGAGACGGCACCGCGCCCGCGGCCGGCATGGGAACGGCTCCCGAAGCTCCCGCCGCTCACGGGCAACTCGACCGGGTCGAACGTGATGATCGCGCTGCTCAACGGGTTCAACCTCCTCGCGAGCGCGTGGGCGATCTCGAACAATCTCACGCTGTCGAACCTCACCCTCCTCTTCGATCCGCACCGGCCGCCCGTGCTCCCGGACGACGGTGTGCCCCTCCTCCTCGGCCTGATCCCGCTCTCGTTCTCGCTCGTGCTCTTCGTGCTGCCGACACTGCGCGCGCTCTTCCGCGTGCGCACACAGAAGCGGCTCGATCAGGAGCATGCGCGTCTGGCCGTGCTCCGTGAGGTCGTCCATGGTGCATCGAACAAAGAGCCCGTCTCCGACGAAGCGCTGCGCACCGCCGTCCGGATCGCGACGGGAGAGGAGCCCTCGTCGAAGGACATCACGCGACGCGTCGTCGAGCTCGGTGGCGACGTCGACCCTGGACCGCAAGGCGAGGTGCGCTATCGCTTCGCCGAGCTCGAAGCCGACGCCGAGGCCGCCCACGAGGAGCGCGAACGCGCCGACGAGAACGAGGCGCGGCTCGGCAAGATCGTCTTTGCGAGCGACCAGTGACCGTGGAGGCGTCTCGCCGAGCTCCGTTGCCGTTGCATGGCGTGGCGGCGCTCTGTTGCTGGGCGCTCCACGGCGGCAACCACGTCCTTCGGGGGACCCCGCACGATCTGCTCTGGGCGTGCAACGTCGCGGTCCCGCTCCTCGCGATCGGGTGTCTCCTCGGGGCTCGCGTGCTCTGCGCCATCGCGGTGCTCTGGCTCTCGTTCGGCACGCCGATCTGGCTCCTCGATCTCGCGACGGGCGCAGGTCTCATCCCGACCTCCGTCTTCGTTCATCTCGTGGCGCCCATCATCGGCGTCGTCGCGCTCCGCAAGCTCGGTTGGCCGCCCCGCGCTTGGCTCGCCGCGACCGCTGCAAGCGCCGTCCTGCTCCTCGTCACCCGCCTATCGAGCTCACCGCGCGCGAACGTCAACCTGGCGTTCCGCGTCCACGACGGATGGGAACGTTACTTCTCGTCCCATCTCGCCTTCGTCGGGCTCCTGCTCGTGGCGAGCGCGCTCGTGTTCTACGCGATCGACGTCGCCGTCCTCCGCTTGGCCCGGCGTCGCCGTCCGTCCTGACACGGGACTCGCCCATCGTTTTTCGTGGTGCCGGACGCCGCAAGCCCGCGTCTTCATTGCCGGAGGCAACCTTAATTTGCAGCCTCGGACGCTAGACCGCGCGAGAGCGGGCGCGGTCCGGTGATACCTTCATCGTCGGTGGTCACTCCGAAGAACGCCCGCGGTCGTCCGGTCACCAAGCTGTGTCTCGCGCTCGAAGCGTTCCGCCGTACCGAGGAGGGCCGCACGCGCGACGCGAAGGCGTTCCTCGGCCATTTCTTACCGCAGGACAACGACGGAACGCGCGATCGTCTCTTCGTCCACATGCCGAAGGAGGTCCGCGCGGATCTCCTCTCGAACTGGGGGATCCGCGGGAAGAAGTCCGCGCTCCGCGACGACGACGAGAAGGTTCGCATCACGGTGACCGATGCGCTCGCTGCGGGCGACATCGACGCGACGATCGTCGAGGCGAGCGTGACCCCGCAGGTCCTCGTCGACTGGGTGCCTCTCGAAGACTGGTGGAGGTTCTGGCGCGGCACCCCTCCCGCGCCCGTCCCCGTCGTCGCGGTACGCAAGGCGCTCGCCGTCGCGCGCGAGCTGTCGCTCTTCGACGAGCGCTGGTTCTTCGACCACTTGAAGCTCGGGTCCCAGAAGCTCGATGGCACGGACGTGGTCTGCGCTGCGCTCTCGAAAGATCAGGTGAGCGCGTGGATCCGCGCCGTTCACGAGAGCGGAGACGCATCGCCGACGGGGCTCGTGTCGGCGCTGGGCTGGGAGACCGTCCTCTCCAAGACCGCCAACGAGGCGCTCACCTCCGCGCTCGACGCGCTCGCGCGTCAGATCGGCCTCGTGGACGAGCCGGCCGAACGGCGCGTCTCCGATGCCCCGAGGCCGATCTCCGAACGCCCTGTCGCCACCGAGGCGCGAAGCGCGCCCGCAGCAAAGCCGGAGCCCTCGATGCCGCTCCGGCAGCACTCGAAGCCCGTGTCGAAGCCAGCGGAGCCATCGAAGCCACCGCCCCTCCCCGTCACGCCGAAGAGCAGCGCGCCGTCCACGTCGAGCTCACCGGTCCTCGTCACCCCCATTCAAGTGGTGGCGACCACGCCTGGACGGATGGACGCACGGGCGGACGGGAGCGGCATGCTCACGCACGACCTCGCTCCGGCTGTCATCGCGTCGGCTCCGGCGGCTCCAGTGTCCTCTCCGCCGGATGCGCGCGCGCTCTTCGGGGTGCCCGCACATCTGCCGCCGATGCGTCCGCCCGCGGCGACACTTTCGGGCGTCGGAGCGCCGCCGCTCTTCGAAGGCAGCATGAGCACCAGCGGGGTCGCCGAGATCGAGATCCCGGGTCTCCAGCTTTCCGGTGACGAGCCGGCGTGGGCGCCTCCGCGCGCGGAGCCGGGCGACATGGGATGGGACCTCGTCCACGGCGTGAAGCGGCCGATGTCGACGCATGTCCAGCCGAAGTACAACTTCGACGACGACGACGAGCCAACGAGCGAGATCGCCCTCCCCGGCGACAGCCGCCGCCCTCGAGCCTGAGCGCGTCGCGCCGCTTCGATGCGGTCCGAGCATCACCCGCCCGGCCGTGATCGTCACGAGCGCTCACCCCCCCGCATCTCGTGGTAGTGTCGCGGCCTCGGCGCCGCCGATTGTGCGGCCCTTCAAGGAGGCTCTTTCAATGCGACGCTCGATGATGCTGCTCACCTCCGCTTGCGTGCTCGTGACCACCACCGTGCTCGCAGCCTCTCTCGCCGCCTGTGGAGGAAGTGACAACCCGCCGGCCACTGCCCCGTCGGCGTACCCGCAGCAGCAGGGAGGGTATTACCCTCCGCAGCAGTATCCGGCGCAGACCGGCTACCCGCAGCAGCAGCCCTACCCCCAGCAGCAGCCGTACCCCCAGCAGCAGCCCTATCCGCAGCCTGCTCCGACGGCCGCGCCGGCGACGACGGAGACGATGGCCACGCCGGGACCGCTGGCCCTTCCCTGCCAGAACGACGGCGCGTGCGGCCTCCATCGCTGCAACGTGCAGTTCCAGAAGTGCGCGTTCCCGTGCGTGGGTCCGGTCGACTGCGCCGCGGGCAACCAGTGCATGATGGGCGTCTGCGCTCCGAAGGTCGGTCAGTAGTCCTCGCTGACGGCGGAGACGCTCGCGCGCCCCATTGCGCGAGGAGCACGCCCCGCATCGCGCGTTCGGTCTCAGGATCGAGCGCGCGATTGCCTTTTGTCGCCCCATCCAGACATGCGGGACATGCGTGACATCGAGACATCGCACCCGCTGCATCGATGCGCGGGGCCCGACGGCTCGGAGCGTCAACGTTCGCACGTTCTGTCGCCTCGAGCCGTCAATTGCGTTCCAGGAGCATGTGTCGGCAAGTAGGCGCACGATGACGGAAGCACGCTCGACGACGAGCGCCCCGCGTACGTAAAAGCGCCAAGAGGAGCGGCCAGGGCCACGAGATGGCCCCCACGCGCCTGCGTGTCGGGGTGAGCCGGAAATCGCTTGCCACCGCGGCGTGCCCCTTGCTTCGATAACGGGAATGCTGCGGAGGATCTGCCTGACGGTCGCTGTATCGTGCAGTACCCTCGTCGCCTGCGGCGGCGCCATCCAGCAGGAGGATGAAGGGCCTGGAGGTACGGGAGCTCCGAAGACGACGCTGTCGACGGCAGCGCCTGCTCCTGGGACTCCGTACGGCGCGTGGGATCTCGTCCACCTCGAAGGTTTGCCTGGAGGAAAACAGTCGACGCAAACCGTCGATCACCTCGCCCTCGAGCTGCGCAGCGACGGCACGGCGATCGCTCGACGTTGCACCAAGCCGTACTTCGAGGTGGCTCAGGGCGCGTACCGTTGCGCGGACTCGAGCGCGTACGACTGCCTCTACGGCAAAGTGATCGCGGACGGAGAGTCGTGGCGCTTGAGCATCGCTGGGCTCGACAGCTCGTCGAAGACGCAGCGCGGCGCGATCGACACGAAAGAGGACGACACCATCGTCGTGCACGACATCTTGCCGAAGTACGCGGCGGGGACGTTCGTACGCGTGACGACCGATCCGCCCACGCGCCTCTGCGGCGGGTCCTGACGACGCGCGACCGCTGCGACTCGGAACGATGAGGCGTGAACCATCTCTCGATCGGTTCATGCTAGGCTCCCCGGCGAGCCATGACGACGTCCTCCTCCGACCGCCGCAGCGCGATCCTCAGCGCTGCGACGCGCCTGTTCGAGCACTACGGTCACGGCAAGACGACGATCGCGGACGTCGCCCGCGAGGCACGCGTCGGCGTGGGTACCGTCTACCTGGAGTTCGACTCGAAGGAAGCCATCGTGCAAGAGCTCTCGCTCTCGACGCACGTCGGCGTGCTCGCGTCGATGCGCGCGGCGAGCGACGCGTGCACGGATCCCGCGAAACGTTTCGCGGTCGTGATGGAGGCCCGCACACGGTGCTTCCTCGAGCTGAGGCGGAAGGGCCAGCACGCGTGCGAGCTCGTGCACTGCAAGACCGAGGGCGTACGCGTCGCGCACCAGCACTTCAAAGAGCAGGAGCACCAGCTCTTCCAATCGCTCGTGCGTGAAGGCCAGCGCACCGGGGTGTTCACGCCCGGGGATCCCGCGACTATCGCCGCGCTGATCCAGCGGGCGTTCGTGAGCCTCGCCCCTCCGCACATCTTCGGCTCGGACGACGACGCCACGCGCGCGTCGGCTGACCTCTGCCAGCTCTTGCTGCACGGGCTCCTCGTCGAATCACGCGCGGGAGACGCGCATGCTTCGGCTCGTGCGCGAGGGTCGAAGACGACCGGGCGCACGACGAAGACGCGTCGCGCGCGCTGACCGCGACGCGATTCAGCGCGGGCGTGACGGAATCGCGCACGAAGCGCGGAGCACGACGCCCGCAGCCTCTTGCATCCTCACTCGGCGATCTGCGCGCATCCAATGCGATGCCGCGACGAACACTCGCGTTCCGACGTCTTCGGTTGTGCCGTGTTGCCACGAAGAAGTTCGGGTCGGGGCGTTGACGTACTCGTGAACAAAGTTAGTTTTCATTCACTGCTCAAAGTTACGAGGTACGCGCTGGCCGAACCGACGGATGCGGCGCCGCTTCGAGGCCCGAAGAACCCAGGAGAACCTTTCAGATGACCCATCTCCGTGGCGGCCTTCCGACACCGCCGTCTCCCATTGCTGCGCTGCCCCTTCGTACCGGCGTCCTGTTTCCCGGCGCGACCCTGACGTTTGCGGTCGGACGTGCCCGATCGCTCGCGCTCGTCCGTTCGCTCAACCCCGGTGACGTCGTCGTCACCCTCACGCAGAAGGACCCTCGCCCCGTCGATCTCGGCGCCGAGGACATCCACGTTTACGGCACCTACGCACGCGTCAAGTCGGTCAGCCGCAAGAGCGAGCGCGAGTACGAGCTCTCGCTCGAGGGCCTCGGGCGCGCGAAGTTCGGCGCGTTCACCGCGTCGGATCCGTTCTACACGGCCGAGGCCACGCACCTTGCCGAGACCGGGAACGAAAGCCTCGAAGCTCAGGAGCTCGCTCGCGCCCTCGCCATCGAGGTGGCGGAGCTCGTCCGTGAGGCCGGCGGCGCCCTCGCGCAGGCCGGCACCTACGAAGGCGTGGAGCCCGGCGCTTTCGCGGACCGCATTGCTGCGCTGCTCGACCTGCCGCTCACGCAGGAGATCGAGCTGCTCGGCGAGCCGGATGCGGCCAACCGGATCCGGCTGCTCGTGAAGCGCATCGGCGAAGGCAAGGCGAAGGCCGAAATTCGCGCCAAGATCGAAGGCGAGGTCAAGAAGGAGCTCGGCAAGAACCAGCGCGAAGCGGTGCTGCGCGAGCACATGCGAGCCATTCGCCGTGAGCTCGGCGACGGCGATGGCGGCGACGACACGGACGCGCTCAGGAAGCGCCTCGACGAGGCCAACCTTCCGGAGGACGTACGCAAGGCCGTCGACCGCGAGCTCCGCCGCCTCGAGAGCATGGGCGGCAACGGGGCCGAGGTCCACGTCATCCGCAACTACCTCGAGCTCATCGCAGACCTACCGTGGGACAGGCGGTCGGACTCGGAGATCGACCTCGACAAGATCGCCGCGCAGCTCGCGAGTGACCACTACGGCCTCGACGACATCAAGAAGCGGATCCTCGAGCACGTCGCCGTCCTCAAGCTGTCCGGCAACACCAAGGGGACGCTCCTTTGTTTCGTCGGCCCGCCCGGCGTCGGCAAGACGTCGCTTGGTCAGTCGATCGCGGACGCTACGGGAAGGCCGTTCGTTCGCGTCGCACTCGGCGGCGTGCGTGACGAAGCGGAGATCCGCGGCCACCGACGCACGTACGTCGGGGCGCTCCCCGGCCGGCTCATCAGCGCTCTCCGAAAGGCGAAGGTGAAGAACCCGGTCGTGCTGCTCGACGAGATCGACAAGATGAGCAGCGGTTGGGGCGGCTCGCCCGAGGCCGCGCTGCTCGAGGTCCTCGACCCGGAGCAGAACAAGACGTTCACCGATCACTACCTCGAGGTCCCGTTCGATCTGTCCGAGGTCATGTTCGTGTGCACGGCGAACACGCTCGAGACGCTCTCCGCACCGCTGCGCGACCGCCTCGAGATCGTCGAGCTCAGCGGGTACACCGCCGACGAGAAGGTCCACATCGCTCGCCGTCACCTCGTCTCGAAGCGGACGAAGGAGCACGGCATGGACGAGGGCAAGCTCACGATCACCGACGGTGCGCTCGAGGCCATCGTCCGTGACTACACCCGGGAAGCCGGTGTCCGTCAGCTCGATCGCGAGATCAAGAAGCTTTGCCGTGCAGCAGCCCTCGAGGTCGCACGTGGCAACGGGCAGGCATCGGTGACGGTCGAGGAGGGCGATCTCGCCAAGCACCTCGGCAAGGCGAAGTTCGACGGTGAGGTCGCCGAGCGTACGTCGATCGCCGGCGTCGCGACCGGCCTTGCATGGACGCCCTTCGGCGGGTCGATCCTGTTCATCGAGACCTCGCGCATGCCTGGCAAAGGCAGCGTCGAGATCACCGGACAGCTCGGCGACGTCATGAAGGAGTCCGCGCGGGCGGCGCTCACCTACGTCCGAAGCAATGCCGAGCGGCTCGGTATCGCACCGGAGCGCGTGCAGAGCCAAGACGTGCACATCCACGTCCCGGCAGGCGCGGTGCCGAAGGATGGACCGTCGGCCGGCGTCACGATCTTCACCGCGCTGGTCTCGCTCTTCACCGGACGTCGCGTCAGGAGCGACACGGCGATGACGGGCGAAGCGACCCTCCGTGGACGTGTTCTCCCTGTCGGCGGCATCAAGGCGAAGGTGCTCGCGGCCCATCGCGCAGGACTGAAGCGCGTCATCCTCCCGGCCAAATGTGGTCGGGATCTCGACGAGGTGCCGAAGGAGGTCCGTGACGAGCTCGAGGTCGTGCTCGTCGAGGACATGAGCCAGGTGCTCGAGGCTGCCCTCGAGGCCGAGGTCACCGAGCCGGAGTCGCTCCTCACGCCGCCGGTCAGCGGCGAATCGGACGTGGCTCAGCCCGCCGCCTGACGGGCCGAGCGCGCCGCGACGCGACGACGGAGACACACGCGACGCCGTCCGAGCCATTCGCTCGGGCGGCGTCGTCGTTTGTCCGCCGTCTCGTCAGAGTGACGACGTGCCCAGCACCGTGCGCGCGACGATCTCGCCGAGCTCCGCGAAGACGGGGAACGCGAGCTCGCTGTACTGATAGAGGTCGTCGTTGAGTCGGCCGTTGGCGTTCGCGTACATCGCCGCGGTCAAGAAGAACGAGCGGCCCGTGCGCGCATCGAGCACGTACGCGTTCTCGACGAGGAAGCCGTAGGCCCGTCCGCTCTTGCTCGCGAGCGTCAGACTCCCGCGCGGGACGACGCGCTCGATCCCCGCGAGGAACGGCTTGTGCTCGCGGTCGACGGCCGGCTTCGCCCCGCGCGAGCTCGGCAGCGTGGTCAACGCATCGACGAGGAGCGCGCGCTCCTGCGGTCCGAGACGCGGTCCGCCCGAGGTGCGGAGGTCCGGACGCATGATGCCGATGAGGAGCTCCTGGAGATCCGAGAGCGACACCCGATTCTTGTCCTCGAACGACATCGGCTCGTTGACGAGCTTTCCGCGCGAGAAGTAGCTGTCGCCGACCTGGACACCCGCCAGGTCGTTTCTTCCGAGCGCGACGGTTCCCTCGCGCGCAGCGACCACCACGGTCTCGCCGGACATCGCGAGATCCAACCGCGGCGTCACGCGGACGTCGTCGGTCGGCGACAGCGTTCCGAGGCGATGACGCATGCGGACGCTCGAGAGCCCCATCCGCCACATCTGCTCGTGCAGGCCGTCGTGACCGGCGAGGTCGAACAGGTCGTTGCTTGCGTCGTTGTCGGACATCACGAGTGCGCCCTGGACGAGGTTTGCGATGCTGATCCCGCCGCGACGCCGCGAGGGGCTGTCGACGGCAAGCGTCGCCGTCACGTCGACCTGGGGGCCCTTCGCGTCCCGCAGCTCGGTGAGCGCCACGAGCCCGGCAACCGCGGAGCACAGCTTGATCGCGCTCGCGGGATAGAAGTATTCCGCGTCGACGCGGAAGCCCTCCCGCTCGAGCCATCCCGAGCCGTCGGGCGACGGGACGCTCACGAGGACCTGAAAGCGGTACCGTGCCGCTTCGTCGAGGATCGGCGAAAGCGTCGCGCTCTTGCGTAGTCGACTCTCCAGCGACCCTGCCCCCGCTGGAGCTGGAAGGGGCGTCGGCACCGGCGGTGCGAGCTCCTCCGGCGCCGCCGCGGCGGGCGTGCTTCGGATGGGACCACCACACGCCGTCGCGAGCGCGGCGGCGACGAGAAAGACGCGGATGTCGTTGTGCTTCATCCTCAGCTCCCTCGAAAGCGACCGGTTCAGGAAAGCGGAATCGCCAGCACGGAACAAGTCGCCGTGCCGAGCAGTGAAAGAAGCGTCCGGCCATGACCGCGGCGGACACCCACGACCGCGATGTCGGCGTCGCGCGAGCGGGCGACATCCGCGATCGCCTCCGCGGTCGTGCGGGTCGTCGAGACGCGGCCCGCGTGGACTCGATCGAGCTCGTTTGCAAGACGCTCGAGCTCCTGCAGCCGGTCGGCGATGTTCTCGAGCGCGAGCGCGAGCACGGGTCCCTCGCTTTCGAGATTGTGCACCACGGTCACGCGCGCCGCGAGCGCATCCGCGAGGTGCGCGGCGGTCTTCACGACCGGAAATTGCGCATCCCGGAGATCCGTGGCCGCGACGAGCTCACCGGCGGTCCTCGGAGGGTGCGCGACGAGCAGCCCCGAGGACGGCGGGAGCCTGCCTGCAAGGGACGCCACCGTCGCGATCGCGTCGGCGTCCCCTGCGGACGGAGCCCCGACGACGACGAGCTGCGCGTCGGTGCGCTTGGCCGCACGCGCGATCGCAGTCGCCGGATCGCCGATGTCGATCTCGATGGTGTGTCGGGCGAGGACGATGCCCGCCTCCTCCGCAGCCCACCGGAGGACCTCGTCCTGCGCCGCCCGTTCGTGGACGACGAGCTGCGCCGAGCTCGGCGGCACGTGCACGACGTGCAGTCGCGCCGAGAAGACTTCCGAGAGGACGTGCGCACGACGCAACGCGACGCCTCCGCCCTCGTCGAGTGATGTCGCGACGAGCAGCGCGCGTCTACGGAGCAGCACACGGCCGTCGCCGCTGCGCAGGGGCTTGCGCCCGTCGTTCGAGAACAGGGTCACCGTGCCTGACGATAGGGGGTCCATCGAGTGACGACCATCACGAAAGGACGAACGGGGCCTTCGAAACGCCGAGCTGCGGCACGTGCGGCACGGAGGTTCAGGAGCGGTCAGGCTCCAGGCTCCAGGCTCCAGGAGGCTCAGGGCTCTGGCTCAGGGGCTGAACGCCTGGTCGAACGAGAAGTAGAAGCCGAAGGGGTCGACGGGCACGGGGCTACCCGTCTCCGGGAAAGGCCCTCGCTTCAGCGGGAAGGCGACGTCGATCCGGAGGACGTTGCGGTTCACCTGCGGGAAGAGGGCGCGGACGCCGACGCCCACGGACTGCTTCGCATGGAGCATGTCGAAGCCGTTGGCCGCGTCGGCCGCATCGAAGAAGGCGACGCCGCCGATCTGCGCCTTCAGGATCTCGATCGCACGCGACCGGTACTCGAGATTGTAGAAGACGGTGTCCTTGCCGAAGAAGAACGCCGTCGGGTAGCCGCGAAGGCGATCCTCTCCGCCGATGAACGTCCGGGCATTGAGGTAGTTCTTGTAGCGGTTGTTGAACGACGCGTTCATCACGATGCGGCCCCATCCGAAGATGCGCGGCGTCACCGCACCGAAGGAGCCGCCGATCGAGCCGTCGGTGACGATGCCGTCCTGAGCTTCGGCGAACGTCGTCACGCTCGCGCCGGCGAGACCGTCGCCGAACGCGACCGCGTAACCTGCCTTTGCGCTCACACCGATGAGATCGCGCGACGACCCCAGCGCGCGCACGACGGGATAGACCGTGGCCGAGACGTCGTGACCGAGGCGGAAGTCCTCTTGCAGAGCGAGCGTGTTGACGTCGAGCGTACGGAGGAAATTCGTCGTGAACGTCCGCCATCCGATCGCCGGATAAACGCGCGACTCGCTCGTCGGAAGCGCCCGGCGGCGGAAGTCTTCTGCGGCGGCAGGGTCGAAGGCGGAGAGGTCGAACGTGTCGTACTCCGCGAGAGACGCGTTCGCGGTGAGCGAGAAGTTGTTCTTGAACCCCCAGCCGAACGATCGCGTGAGCCCCGCCGACGCCGTGAACGAGCGGCTCTTGTATTCGAACGGGATGAAGTCGCGCTCTCGCGTGCGCCGCGAGTCGAAGAGGAACACCTGCGCGTTCGAATAGCGACGCGCGACGCCGACCGTGTATCCGACGTCCGCATCCCAAGCCCACTCGGTCCGCGTCGAGTAGAGAGCTTGTCCTGCGCTGAGCCCGATGCTCGATCCTTCGGGCTCGAGCCGGCGCCGATTGACGAAGATCGCCGCGCTGGCACCGGCGCCGATCCACGAGTAACCGAAGCGCGGGATCTTGTAGCCGACCCCGAACGTGAAGGTCTCGGGCTGCATCTGGAAACGCGTCTGCGCCGTGTGATGCAAGCCGAGGAAGTTCGTCTCTTGCGGCACCAGGATGAAGTTCTCGAGGCCGCCCGGCGTGACCGCGATGTCGAAGGAGAGCCGGAGACTCCAGATGTCCTTCGTGATGACCAGCAGGTCGACCTTCCCCTCTTCTCCCTTCTCGGTCGACTTCACCGGCACGATGACGACGAGCGACACCTGCAGCGGCATGCGCGCCCGCATGTTGCGCGCCGTCTCGTCGATGAGGACCTGGACGTACGAGTCCCCTTCGCGGAGGAGCAGCTCGCGCAGGATGATGTATTCCTTCGAGAGCGCGTGAAGCCAGTTGAGATGCCGCTTCTTCACGTAGCGGCCCACCGGCGAGACGATCGGCACCTTCTTCAGCAGCTCCGGCCCGGGATCGCGCGGCTCGAGCACCTCGAGACGTACGAGCTCGATCTTCCCGATCGTCTTGTTCTCGGGCGCCGGGTCGATCTCGAGGCCCTTCGCCTTCAGGGCGTCGCGAATCGCCTCCCGCTCGTACGGCGAATATTCGGTCGCCTGGGACGTCGGCTTTTGCCCACGGGCAGGCGCCGTCACGAGCAAGCCAACTGCGCAAGCGAGGGTCCCGACGAGAGAGCCCCATTTCCTCATGGGGATCCGCACCAGAATGACCTTCGCACGGAGGGCATCCTATCGCGATCGCCGACGCCGCGAGCGCGGTCTTTCTGCGTCTTTCGCGAGACTCTAGGGAGATTGTCCGCTCGAGAGCGGCTACCTAGGGTCGACTTCGATGAAGTCCGCCCTCGCCCTTGCCGGTTCTTGTCTCGTCCTCGCGGCCGCGGCGGTGTCCGCATGCGCCGAGTCCGCGACGGACATCCCTCTCGGAGGTGCGACGCCCGCGACGACGGAGGAAGACACGAGGGCGTCGTTGCCGGCGCCGACCAACGGCGGAGGGTCGAAAGAGGGCGGGTCGAGCAGCGGCTCCACGTCGTCGAGCAGCTCCAGCAGCTCCAGCAGCTCGAGCAGCTCCTCCTCGTCCTCGTCCGGCTCTTCGGGCTCCTCCTCGGGAACGAGCGGCAGCGGCGGCGTCCCCGCGTGCACCTTCACGGGGGACTTCCTGAAGTTGATCGAAAAGATGCCGGAAATCGAGGCGCAGGCCCCGTGTGACGCGACGTGCAACCCCGCGACGCACTGCTGCTTCGATCTGCTCGGCGGTGGCGGCGGTCTGCCGCTCGACGCCGGAATGGGCGGCGGCCTCCCGGGCGGCTCCTGCGTCTCGAACTGACGGCTCTGCCGCGCGAGCGGGCTCAGCGTCCCGCCGTGATGGTCGCGATCACCCCGAAGTGGTCGCTCGGGAAGATCCCTTCGAACGGCTGGTCGAAGCACACGCGCGCCTCTGTCGGCTCGCCACGCTGGCTGTCGTCGGGCCCGCGGACGAACACGTAGTCGATCCGCCGCTCGGGCTCGCGCATCGGCTCGGCGAACTGGTTCTTCTTCGAGAACGTCGTCCCTGGCGATCCGTCACCGGCCACGTGGAAGGCGTCCGCGAAGTAGACGCAGTTGCCCCCGAGGCCGGTGAGCCCTCGCATGAACCGGATCTCGTCCGAGTCGGGCTCCGCGTTGAAGTCACCAACGACGACGGGCGGGAATCCCTCGACGGGCGCGAGCCGCGCGACGGCCTCCGCAATCGCCTTCACCTGGAGGCACCGGATGTGGCCGTGATGGAACTTCCAGTTCAGATGGGTGCAGAAGAACGGCAGCTTGCCGAAGGGCGCATCGAGCTCGGCGTAGACGAGAGAACGGTCCTCGTCGGAGCCTCCATTCGGTAGCGCGATCACCTCCGTGCGTAGGATCGGCCATCGCGACAGAATCGCGTTACCGACCGGGTAGCCATGGTTCTCCGAGGCTCTTCCCCATGCGATCGCGTATCCGAGCCCTCGGCTCACGAGCTCCGCCTGATCGAAGCCCGGGAAGCGTAGGACCTCCTGCAATCCGATCACGTCTGGAGCAAGCGTCCGCAGCCCTTCGCGAATGGCGCCGCCCCTCTCCTCCCAGGGTCCGAAGCGGCTCCAGATGTTGAGTGTCGCGGCGCGGAACGTTCGCATGGCCTCGACGTTATACCCGCCTTTGGAGGCAGCTCTATCGTGCCCACGCGCACCGACCTGCGAGACCACGCGCCGCTCGGATCCTCGAGTCGGGGCCGCGCCCCCATGCATGGGATGCGGCAGCCGAGCCTGCCCCCGTGCGCCGGCGCTCGGTGCAACTCGCCGCAAGCGCGCGCCCGAGCACCATCTGCGCGGCCTCCGGTCATCGCGATCGACGATGCCTTCCGCTCCGTCGCCGATCTCCGCGTCGCACACGGCCGTGGCGCGTCGCGTGCAGCCGAAGACGCGCAGAGAACATGAGCCGAAGGACATCGCCGCGTTCCCTGCCACGCCGAAGGAGGCTTCATCCCCCAGTATGCGAGCGACGCAAGCGCGCGCCGCGCACGGCCGACGGGCACGACCGCGACGGCCAGGCGGCCGGCCACCTCGGACGGCGGCCCCTTCGCCTCGCGAGCGGCCAGCGCGCGCGTTCCGATGCGACGCCGCGTGCGCCGACGCACACGCGGCCGGCGTCCCGCCTCCCCTTTCCGAGGCATCGCGCGAACGCCGCGCGCGCGCCGCTGACGCTGCCGAGTGACGTGCTCGGGGTCGCCGCCGCGTTCGGGGTTTCACTGGGCGCCCTGCTCGTCAGCGTGGTGCTGGGGCTCGTCGGTCCCTCGTGGCTCGTCGCCGTGACGATGCTCGTGTGCGGAGCCGCCCTGGCCGTCTTCGTCGCCGCTCGCAAGCATGTTGCCTCGACGACGGCAGGTCGCTCCCTGACCCCCTCGACCTCTCGCTGACGAAATAGCGCGAAGGCCGGCGCCCCCTTCTCGGAGCCGCCGGCCTTCGGTTGGAGTGAGCTCCGCTCCCCTTCTGGAGCCTGGAGCCTGGAGCCTGGAGCCTGTGCCCCCCTACGCCCTCACGCCTTCGCGTGCTTCTTCGCGCCCTCGGCCACCTCGGCGCCAGCGACGATGCGCATGCCGTAGAAGCTGCGGTACACGAACACGAGCGAGATGCCGAAGAAGACGGCGGCGAGCACCGTCGGCATCGTCGCGTCGCCGATCTTCATCTGCTCGGCGAGCTCGACGGCGAGGAGGCCGAAGAGCGTCGTGAACTTGATGACCGGGTTGAGCGCGACGCTCGACGTGTCCTTGAATGGATCGCCCACCGTGTCGCCGACGACGGTGGCGTCGTGCAGCGGCGTGCCCTTCATCTTCAGCTCGACCTCGACGATCTTCTTCGCATTGTCCCACGCACCACCGGCGTTCGCCATGAAGAGCGCCTGGAACAGGCCGAAGAGAGCGATGCCGATGAGGTAGCCGATGAAGAAGAACGAGTCGTAGAACGCGAAGGCGAGCGTGCTGAAGAAGATGACGAGGAAGATGTTGAACATCCCCTTCTGCGCGTAGACCGTGCAGATCTCGACGACCTTCTTCGAATCCTCGATCGACGCCTTCTCGACGCCTTCGAGCTTGATGTTCGCCTTGATGAACTCGACGGCGCGGTAGGCGCCGGTGGTGACGGCCTGCGTGGAGGCGCCCGTGAACCAGTAGATCACGGAGCCGCCGGCGATGAGGCCGAGGAGGAACGGCGGATAGAGGAGCGAGATCTTGTCCGTGTTCTCGCTGAAGCCGTTCGTCAGGGCGACGATGATCGCGAAGATCATCGTGGTCGCGCCGACGACGGCGGTGCCGATGAGAACGGGCTTGGCGGTCGCCTTGAAGGTGTTGCCGGCGCCGTCGTTCTCCTCGAGGTAGTGCTTCGCCTTCTCGAAGGCCGGCTCGAACCCGAACTCCTTCTTGATGATCGACTTGATGTCCGGGATGCCCTCGATCACGGAGAGCTCGTAGACGCTCTGCGCGTTGTCGGTGACGGGACCGTACGAGTCGACGGCGATCGTGACCGGGCCCATGCCGAGGAAGCCGAACGCGACGAGACCGAACGCGAAGACCGCGGACGGGTCGAAGGTGCCGATCATCATGATCTGGCCGACACCCTCCTTCGCGACCATGTAGGCCGTGCCCATGAGGCCGATGAGGACGATGCCCATCCAGTACGCGCTGTAGTTACCCGCGGTGAGACCGGAGAGGATGTTGAGCGACGGTCCGCCCTCCTTCGAGGACGTGACGACCTCCTTCACGTGGCCCGACTCGACCGACGTGAAGACCTTGATGAGCTCCGGGATGATCGCGCCGGCGGCCGTACCGCAGGTGATGATGATCGAGAGCTTCCACCAGAGGCTCTGATCGGTGATGCCGATCGCCTGCCCGGCCTGGCGCGCCGCGGCGAGCTCCTCGGCCGACATGCCGGGGATGAGCTGCTTCGACACGATGAAGGTGAGGATGACCGAGACGATCGACGTGAGGATGACGAGCTGCGTGAGCGGCTGCTCGAAGTTCATCTTGTCGGCGTTGCCGAACTTCGCCTTCGCGACGGCCTCGTTGATGAAGTACGAGACGGCGCTCGCGATCACCATGACGATGCGCATGACGAAGATCCAGACGAGCAGCTCGACCTGCACCGTCGGGTTCTTGACCGCGAGGAGGATGAACGTGATGAGCGCGACGCCGGTGACGCCGTAGGTCTCGAAGCCGTCCGCGGACGGGCCGACCGAGTCACCCGCGTTGTCGCCCGTGCAGTCGGCGATGACGCCGGGGTTACGGGCGTCGTCTTCCTTGATCTTGAAGACGATCTTCATGAGGTCCGAGCCGATGTCGGCGATCTTCGTGAAGATGCCGCCGGCGATGCGGAGCGCCGACGCGCCGAGCGACTCGCCGATGGCGAAGCCGATGAAGCACGGGCCCGCGTAGTCGCCCGGGATGAAGAGGAGGATGCAGAGCATCAGCACGAGCTCGACCGAGATGAGCAGCATGCCGATGCTCATGCCCGCCTTGAGCGGGATCGCATACGCGGGGAACGGCTTGCCCTTGAGCGCGGCGAACGCCGTTCGCGAGTTGGCGAACGTGTTGATGCGGATGCCGAACCAGGCGACCGCGCAGGAGCCCGCGATGCCGATCAGGCTGAAGGCGAGGATGATGATGACCTTCACCGCCTTGCCCTCGGCGAAATAGTGCTGCGCGACGCCGAAGTAGTAGACGATGATCGCGCCGATGAACGCCTCGAGGATCAAGATGAACTTGATCTGCGTGACGAGGTACGTCTTGCAGGTCTCGTAGATCAGCTCGCTGATCTCGAGCATCGACTTGTGGACCGGCAGGTTCTTCAGCTGCGTGTAGATCGCAAAGCCGAACGCCATTCCGAGCGCACAGACAATCAGGCCGCCGTACAGGAGAGACGACCCGGACATGTTGCCCATGAACCTGGCGATCGTCGTGTCGCCGAGGTTCGGGACGACGAGGCTCGCCTCGCCGCCGTGATGGACCGGGGTGGTGCTGCCCGGCGGCGCCGCGTCGACCGCGTGCTGGGCCAGGGCCGTCAACGGATAAATGAGAGTGACGAGCAACGCGCTGACCTTCACGAGCCAGCTGGTTGCGTGCTTTCGACACATCATGGGACCGAGTCCTCTCCGAGTTGGGTGAGCTCTCGGGGTTCTCTGTCCCTTTCGAGCCCAGCGACTCGAGGGGTTGGCCGCCGTCCTGCGTCCCCCCTCCCGGGGCTCCGCTTGGTGGCGCTTCAGCTCGCCTCGTCTCGTGTTGCCGTTTTCAAGAGAAAACGCCGCTACGAGATGTCCGCCTCATACCACGGCCGTGAGCTCAGCGTAAGCGGCACGTCGCAATCCTGCACGACAAGGACTTCAAGAATGGAATGCGACAGAAAGCTCTGCCAGCTCAACCAGCTGAAATTCCGCGTTTTCTCCGGATACTATTCCGGCCGGCCGCAGGCCAAAGGATCGCAGGAACGGAAGACCCGTCCTCGTCCTGCCGTATCCTGAGCGGCCCCGAACGATGAACGTCCGAACCACTCCACTCCTCACTTCCGTCCTCTGCTCTCTCCTTCTCACCGGTGCCGCTGGCCTCACGGGGTGCGGCGGCGCGAACCGTCCAGCGAGCTCCCCGGGTGCCGGTCCCTCTACGACTCAGTCGGTCTTCGACACCGTCTCTCCTTCCGTCGTCGCGATCCTCAACGACGATCAGGCGGTCCGCGAAGAAGAGGCGAAGCAACTGATGAAGGAGATCGGCGTCGAGCCGCACGCCCCCAAGAAGGTCGTCGACGTCTCGCTCCGCAAAGAGCCGATGCCGCATGGCACCGGGTTCCTCGTCGACGGCGGCATGATCGTCACCGCCGCGCACGTCATCCAGTCGCCCGGGCACGTGAAGGTGACGACGAAGAGGGGGCAGACGATCGACGCAGAGCTCGTCCACATCGACGAGGTACGCGACGTCGCCGTGCTTCGACCGAAGTCGCCGCTCGAAGGAGTGCCGCCGCTGCGCCTCGCGGACGCGACGCCTTCTCCGGGACGTCGCGTCTGGGCGCTCGGTCATACCGGCGCGGGTCTGTGGGCGCTCTCGTGGGGCGTCTCCGAAGGGATCACGTCGGGGACCGTCGAGCTCCTCGGAGCCAAGCTCCTGCTCTTCGATGCTCCCGTGTACCCCGGCTTCTCCGGCGGGCCCGTGATCACGCTCGACGACGCCGGGACTCCGGTGGTCGTCGGCGTCAATCACGCGATCCTCTTCACCGGTGGGCTCAGCCCCGTGGCCTCGATTTCGAGCGCGTCGTCGATCGCGGACATCAAGGACGCGGTGGCGAAGCGGCCGCCTGCGATCGAGCCGAAGCTCGCGGCGTTCGCCAAGACGAAGGCCGCCGAGTCGCGCGCCGAGCTGTTCGTCACGCGGAACCTGTCGGTGCACAAGGACCCGCAGATGCTGACGACGGCGGCGATCATGGGAAATGAGCGCTCGATCGAGACCGGCCCCGACGACATCGCCCGCGTCCCCGTCGTCGCGATGCTCTTCGGCCTCGCAAAGGGCAAGCAAGACGTCACGTTCGAGCTCCAGGCGCCCGACGACTCGCCAGTCGACACGATCACGAAGCACGTGAAGGTCGGCGAGCACGATCGCGTGGCGTTCGCGAGCGCCGACTTCCGGTTCGACCCGAAGGTCGCCGGTCGCTACGACGTCGTCGCAAAGGTCGGCGGCAAGGTCGTCGGACGCACGAACGTCTGGATCGAAGATCCCGACGACGACGATCAGCCGATCGACGACGACGATCAGGACGACGCCGAGGACGGCGAGCCGCGTGTCGACGTCGTGGTTGCATCGTACGGTCGAGACGATCCGTTCGCCCTCAGCGGCATTCGCTCGGGCTGGGTCGAGTGGCGGTATCCACGTCGCGTCGGCTTCACCTGGTTCGCCCGCGGCTCACGCGGCTGGACGGGCACGAACGTGGCGATCAGCGCGTTCGTCCTCGACGAGGGTGGCCACATCGTCGGCCGCGGCGTTGGTTGCATGCGGCCCGAGGTGCGCCCCGAGCAGCCCTGGCAGTGCTCCGGGACGGGCGGCACCCCGCTCGTCGCGAAGGAAGGGCGCTACGACGTCGTGTTCGCGATGAACGACCGGCCGATCGCCGTCTGGCCCATGGAAGCGATGGTCCGTACCCCGAGCACCGGCTCGAGCGCGCTCGAGAAGTGGATGCAGGAGCTCCGGAAGCAGCACTCGCTGAAGAAGCACGGCAAGGCAGCCCCGGCGCCGAAGCCGAAGACACCCGAAAAGCCGGCCGCGCCGAAGCCGAAGTGATCGGCGTCACTCACACTCGGGGTTCGTGACGAGATCCTCGTCCGCGCCGATGCGGTTCCACTCACCGAGGATGCGCGTCGTCAGCGCGAGGCTCTCGCCGCGAGCGTACGTTGCCGTCCACGGCGAAGGGTTCATCTGGATCGGCGCGTGGCGCACACCGTTCACGGTCACCTTCCCGTCCGCGCCTTTCGTGAGGCCGAGATAGAGAACGAGCGCGGAGCGCTTCGCGAGGCCGTTCTGACCGCTGACGAAGTTGCCGAGCGAATAGATGACGAACCCCTCGCGGCCGTCACTGGTCGTGTACTTCTCCCACGGCTGGACGACGTGCGGGTGCCCGCCGAGCACCGCGATGGCGCCCGCGTCGAGCATGTCGTGCGCCAGCTTCTTCTCCTGCGCCGCAGGCGTGTGCTGGTACTCGTTCCCCCAGTGCGGCGTGACGATGACCGCGTCGACGTCGGGCTGATCGCGGAGCGCCGAGATCGTCGAGAGGAGCTCCCTGCGGTCCTCGTAGCAGTGAAGAACCTGCTGCTTGGTGTCCGGGATGCCGTTCGTCGAATACGTGCACGCGAGCCAGGCGATGCGGACGCCGTTTGCCTCGGTGATCGCGTGCCAGGGCGCATCCATGTTCGTCGACGGCTTCGTCCCCGTGAACGGCATTCCGGCGGTGACGAGATTCTCGATCGTGCGGTCCGCACCGCGTCCCCGGCGGTCGAGCGCGTGGTTGTTGGCCGTCGACACCACGTCGAAGCCCGCCCCTTTCAGCGCGCCGATGAGGGAGGGATGGTAGTTGAACTGCGGGTAGCTCGAATAAACGCGCCCGTCGAAGACGAGCCCGGGATCGCGCGAGGTGCCGCTTGCCGTGTGACCGTCGGCGCAGGGCCCTTCGAGGTTCGCGTACGAGAGGTCGGTGCGCGCGAACATCGGCTGCACCCCCTTCCACAGGCTGGAGAAGCCCTCGGGCGACGCGTAGGCCTGCTTCTGCAGACCGCCGTGCAGGAGCACGTCGCCGACCGCGGCGATTGTGACCTTCGTACCGGCGCGGCACGCATCGGTGAAGCGAAGCGGCCCGGTGGCAGCGGGAACGGTGAGCGGGTCTTCGGTCTGCCCCTCTTCTTCTTCCATGTCCTCGTCTTCGTCGCCGACGACCGTCTCCGCCGAGCAGCCCGCAGCCACGGAGATGAGGAGAGAGAGACCGGCGAGAAAGCCCGCGCGAAGGGAGACCATAGGCGAGCACATCGCACATGGTGTGCCTGGCGACGCACCCGAATGGTTTCACCCGAAAGCGAAGGAATTCGCGCCGGTCGCTCCGCTGGGGGCGGATCGTTCCTGGATCATCGGACCGTCGGTCCTGGGGCCTCCGTTCGCCCGACGTCCCCGCGGGGCCAGCGGCCGGCCGTCGTCGCCGAGCCGATCAGCCGAAGCGCACCGCCGACACGCGCGTGCCCATCACCTCGTCACTGAAGACCCGCTTGCCGCGATCGCGTCCTGCCGCTCCGGCAGCGACCATGAGCGGGATGAGATGCTCCTCGCGCGGGTGGCTCGCACGAGCGGCCGGCGCCTTCGTCCAGCTCACGAGCTCCGCGTCGCGCGCCTCGGGCTCGCTCTCGACGGCGCTCGCGAGCCAGTCGTCGAAGCGCTGCGCGTCGCTCTGCCCCGACCGCGTCATGAACCCGCGCATGTTGTGATAGCTCATGCCGCTGCCGACGATGAGCACGCCCTCGTCGCGGAGCGGCTCGAGCGCGCGGCCGATCGCGATGTGCTCCGCTGCATCGAGGTCTTCCTGCAGCGACAGCTGCACGGTCGGGATGCGCGCGTCCGGGTAGGCGACCTTCAGCGGGACGAACACACCGTGATCGAACCCGCGCTCCGTCTCGGACGCCGACGCGATCCCCGCCGTCGACAGCAGGCTCCGCACGCGCTCGGCGAGCTGGGGTGCTCCGGGGGCCGGCCACGTGAGCTCGTACGTGTGCTTCGGAAACCCGTAGTAATCGAACAGGAGCGGCGGCGACGTCGACGCGAGCACCGTCGGGATCTTCGTCTCCCAGTGCCCCGACACGACCAGCAGCGCCGACGGCGTCCGCGGCAGCGTCGCGTCGATCCCACGGAGGAACTCGGCCATGCGTTCCCACGTGTCGGGCGGTCCCATCGTCCAGTCCATGAAGAAACACGGACCGCCGCCGTGAGGGATGTAGAGCGTCGGCATTCGTTCCCGAGCGTTCATCGTCTTCGAAGTGTCGTGATCCTCCGGCGTCCGAACAAGCTTCCTGCGTGCACCGCATCGTTCCCCGGGAACAACAGTCGTCGGTCCGGGACGCCGTCTCTCCACAGGGCCCGAGCACGTGCTCACGTGGTCCGCACGTGATCCACGTGTGTGGCCCGGCAGAGGTTGGTCGCCGCAGCCGCCCGTGGACGAAACGATCACGTGACAGAGACAGGTGCACCGAGACGTCGCTGCGCCCACGGAAACTCGGTGCTCGGCGCAGCTGCACCCGCCCCGCGCACGGGCCGTTCAATTCACAGATTCAATTCATAATTACAAATCAAAATTCACCGCATGTCACTGCAACTCAAACGTAGTTGTTCTCCACAAGCCGCGCGTTCGACGGCCTTTTGCGGACGAAACGAGGGCCTAAAACAAGGCTCTGCGTGAATCTCGCGCCTGCTCGCGCGCTCACGCGCTGTGGACAACTCTGTGGATAAAAAAGTGATTGAGCGTCGATCTATTTTTGTTGCGAGTCAGGTCGCTCTCCGGCATAAACCGCTCATGAAGTTCGCGGCACAT
>JAFAER010000263.1 GCA_023423895.1 Pseudomonadota bacterium | reverse complement strand
GCCCAGCCTGGCGTCGCGTTTGCGCCGGTCGCCGTGGCTCCGTCGACGGCGGCGAAGCCCGCCGCGCCGCCGCCCGCCGCTGCTCCGGCTCCGGCTCCCGCACCTGCTGCTCCCAAGGCGGCGGTCGCGTGGAAGCCAGCGGCCGCGCCTCCGCCTGCAGCCGCGCCTGCACCCAAGCCTGCTGCGCCGAAGCCCGTCGCGGCCGCGGCTGCAGACGATGAGCCGGCGCCGAAGAAGACGGCGAAGGCCAGTAAAGGCTCGAGCAAGGGCAGCAGCGAGACGGACGACGAGACGAAGAAGGCGCTCGAGGCGCTGCAGAAGGCGCAGCTCGAGAGCGCAAGCTCGTTCGGCGAAAAGTAAACGAGAGCCGGACGCGGCCACGCAACGGATCACGCTAGAAAGCACAGGCTGCGCGGCGTCCGGCGGTCTTGGTGCAGGCACCGAGGCCGGTGACGTCGGTGCACCGCAACGTGTAGCGGCTGCCGCGCGTGCAGCTCACGAGCGTGCCGCCGTCGCATTCGTCTTCGGTCTCGGTGCAGGCCGTACCGGCGTCGAGGATCCTGCATGCCTCGATCGGATCGGTCGGCGAGACGCCGGCGGCGTTGCAACCCTGATCGATCGCGGTGCAGTCGATGGTGACGCTCTCTCCGCCGACGCAGCTTTGCGCGATGCCCGCGTCGCTGCACACGACCTCGGTGGTCCCCTTGCACGATGGCGCGGGCGATGCCGGCGCGCACGCAGCTCCCGCGTCGTCGAGGATGCAGCGGCCGTCGCCGAAGCGTGCGCAGTTCATCCCTTCGTCGGCGTTGATGCCTGCGGCCGACCGGCACCGCACGGCGAAGGTGCCGTCGCACCGCGCGCCGCCCGTACACGCTGTCCCGCGCGCGCCGGTGCAGAGGCTCTTGCTCTCGTCGAGCCTGGCGCACGTGCGCCCGCGAAGCTCGCACGGATTCATCCCGACGGAGACGGTCGAGTCGTAGCAGGCAACGACGACCGAGCCTGCATCGAAGCCACCGAGCTCGTCGGGTTCCAGGTTGCACGCGGAGTAGAGGCCGGAGGCCGCTTCGCAAGGCGGCGCCGGCGTGCCGAACACGCAGAGCGTGACCGCTTCGCAGGTCGAGGCCTTCGTGAGGCAGTCCCAGAGGACCGCGGTCGCTCCCCGGGGGCGGAGCGACGGGTTGAAGGCGCAGTCGTACGCGGCCAGCGCGCGCGTCATGCACGCGCCGAACCGCGTGTCTTCGTGCGGGCCGAGGCACGCTCCGAGGTACCCACACGCGTGCTCCGCACGCCTCCGCGCCTCGGTCGAGGTCGAGGCGCACAGATCGATCGTCGGAGCAGGTTCAGAGGCATCGACGTCTTCGGCATCGACCGTACGGGCGTCGGTGCCGGACGCGCACGCGGCCGCGTCGTGGTCGCAGAGCGTCGGAAAGTCCGTCGAGTGGAACAGATCGACGCAAGCGGCGACGCTGGCGGCCCCGGCCGGCGCGAACAGGAAGAGCGCGAGGAGTCGGATGCGGCTTCGCGGGAACACTAGAACCGGCCCTCCATTCCGAGCCATGATCCGCGTGCGACGATCGACGTACGCGACAGCGCGCTCGCGGTGCTCGTCGGCTTCGACGTCCAGAGCACCACGGAGAGTGCCGAGAGCCCTGCGGCGCCGATCCATGCCCCGAGCGCCACGGCATCGAGCGTGCGGATGGTGCGCTTCTCATCGTCGCAGTTTCGTTTCGTCGAGCAGGTCTGCTCGAGATCGTCCTGGGCGTTGGCGGAGAGCAGGTACGAGACGATTCCGCCGGCCGCGAGCACCACGGCACCGGCGGTGGTGGCGATGGGAAGCATGATCGAACGCTCGTGCGGAGCCTCGGCGGGCGGCTCGATCAGGCGGTCGTCGTGCGCTGCTCCCGTCGGCGTCGCGAGCGCCGGGAGGACGATCTCCACCGACGTCGTCGTGCTCTCGCCGGCGGCGAACGACTTCGTGAACGGCTCGCGATCGGCCGCGCGTGCAGCGATCACGTGGTCGCCCGGATCGACGCGGAACGCCTTGCCGTCGAGCAGGGCGGGGGAGACGGGCGTCCCGTCGAGCGAGACCTCGGTCTCTTTCGGAGCCCCGGTCGAGAGCGTGAGCGAGAGCTGCGGAACACGCGCCCGGAGCGGCTCGAGACGTAGACGAGTGGCCTCGACGAGCTCGCTCTTGTTCGCATCGCGGGCGGCCTTGTCGAGCGCCTCGTATTCGGCGAACGCCGCGGCGAGCTTGCCCGTCATCTCGAGGCAATAGGCTTTGTGGTAGCGATTGCCGAGCGTCGCCTTGATCTGCTCCGACTCTCGGAACTTCGCGAGGGCTCCGGCGTAGTCGCCCTTCTTCTCGAGCGCGACGCCGTCCTCGAACGCGCGTCGGGCGATTTCTTCTCCCGGAACCTGCCCCGCCGCGGCGCTCGCGACCAGCAACGCGCCGGCGAGCATGCCGAGCGCATGGACGCGCCGACGTCGTCGCCTCACCCCAGTGAGGGCCCCCTCGAAGTTCATGCCGGCGAAGGTCGCCGAGGAGCGTGCTCGACGTCAACTCCCGTCCGCGTCCGCGGTCGTCAACGCGGACGCGACGCCGCTCGATCGACGGGCACCGCGGGCGTCAGCAGCTCGGGCCAGGGCGAGAACAGCTCGCGGAACGCCTCGGGCGCGGCCGGCAAGCCATCGCCGCCGCCACCACCGCCACCGCCACCGCCACCACCGCCGCCGCCACCGCCGCCGCCGCCGCCACCGCCGCCAGGCAGACCACCGAGGCCGCCGAGGAGCGAGCTGCAGACGTCGCCGCACTGACCCGTGACGCACTGGAAGACGGACAGCACGGCGAGCGCGCCCGCCGGATCGTCGCCGGCGCACTGGAAGAGGCAGAGCGGATTGACCCCGCCTCCGCCGGCAAGGCACTCCGTCGCGACGCACTGGAAGACGCCGCGGCACCCCTCGGACTGGATGCACGACAGCAGCATGTCCCCGCACGAGCCGATGACGCACAGGCCACACGCGACCGGGCCCGCATCGCGACGCGCAGCGTCCGGCGTGAGCGCGTCCGTCTCTTCCACCGTCGCGTCGACGATGGCCTCGGCCTCTGGAGCAGCGTCGAGCGTCACGGACGTGGCCTCGTCGAGAGGGCCGCGACTGCCGCACCCTCCGAGCGCCGCCGTGGCGGCTGCGCCGGCGAACACGAGACCCGCAACGAGGCGAGGGAGCGAGGACGGTTCTCGACGCATCGGAGCTCACAGATCTAGCATGTCCGGCGATGTCAGGTGTCATGGTGGTCACGGGACCGTCGGAGCTGCGAAAAGCGTGTGATGCCGCACGTGCGCGCGGCCTCCGCGTGGGGTTCGTCCCGACGATGGGTGCGCTGCACGAGGGCCATCTCGCGCTCGCCAGAGAAGCGAAGAAGCGCGCTCCTTTCGTCGTGGTCTCGATCTTCGTCAATCCCACGCAGTTCGGCCCGAACGAGGACCTCGCGCGTTACCCGCGCGACCTCGAAGGCGACGTGCGGAAGCTCGAAGGTGAAGGCGTCGACCTCGTCTTCGCGCCGGAGCCGAACGCGATGTACCCCGAAGGGGAGCGGACGCGCGTGCGCGTCGACGACCTCACCGCGCACCTCTGCGGCCCGCACCGTCCGGGGCACTTCGAGGGCGTGACCACGATCGTCGCAAAGCTCTTTGCGCTCGTCGGTCCTTCGGTCGCCGTGTTCGGGAAGAAGGACTTCCAGCAGCTCGCCGTCATCCGGCGAATGACGACGGACCTCTTCTTGCCCGTCGAGGTGATCGGCTATCCGATCGTTCGCGAGGCGGACGGTCTCGCCATGAGCTCGCGCAACGCGTATCTGTCTGCCGAGGAGCGCGGGCGCGCGCTTGGCCTCTCGCGGGGCCTCTCGGCCGCGGCGCACGCGTTCGCGAACGGGGAGCGCAATGCGGGTGCGCTCCGCAAGCTCGCGCTCGACGCCATCGCGCCGATCGCCACGTCCGTGGACTACGTCACGGTCGCCGACGTCGACACGATGACGCCGGTGCCGGACGAAGCCCGGACGCCGGAGCGCGTCCTGCTCGCGGTCGCGTGCCGGGTAGGCGGGACGCGGCTCATCGACAACGTCGTGCTCGGCGAGGACCCGGCCCCAAGCGCGTGACGGCCGCGCGTGACGGCGCCGCGAGGCCCGCCGGCGCGTGACGGCCGGCCGAGCGAGACCCGCCCGCCCGCTCTGGGATGACGTCTGGCGGGATGTGCGTTATGCGCATCTGTCATGGACAAGCGAGCTGGGCGGTTCATCGTGCTCGAGGGGATCGACGGTGCGGGGACGACCACGCAGACGGCACGTCTCGTCGAGCGACTTCGCGCCGAAGCCCCGCGCACGCCGGTGAAGGTCACGCGGGAGCCGAGCGACGGCCCCATCGGCTCGCTCGTTCGTCAGGTCCTCACCGGACGCATCGTGATCCCCGGCGGCCGCGCGCCGGGCTGGGCGACGATGGCCCTCCTCTTCGCCGCCGATCGCATGGATCACGTGGAGTCGGAAATCGAGCCGTTCCTCGCGCAGGGAGGGATCGTCGTCTCCGACCGCTACGACGCGTCGAGCCTCGCCTACCAGAGCGTCTCGAGCGGCCGTGGAGGCGAGCAGGCCGTCGAGTGGATCCGTGAGCTGAACCGGCATGCGCTTCGGCCGGATCTCACGATCGTGCTCGACCTCCCCTCGGATCTCGCGGCCGTGCGACGCGAGGTGCGTGGCGAAGCCGCCCAACTCTACGAGCAGAACGAGGTCCAGCGCGCGCTCGCCGAGTTCTACCGAGATCTCGCGCGTCACATGCCGAACGATCGCGTGGTCATCATCGACGGTCATGGGACCATCGACGAGGTCCACCGCCGCGTCTACGACGCGTACGTCGAGCGCTTCGCCTGACCGATCGTCAGTCGACGATCGGCAGCTCGAGCGTCTTGGCTTTGCCGTCGCGCTCGAAGTCGATCTTCAGCGCGGACGCCTTCTCGAGCGCGCGGAGCGCCGCGTCCGCTTCCTCGGGATGTTCGGGGACGATGCCGTTGACGCGCGTGACGACGTCACCGGGCCGGAGGTCGACGCCCCAATCTGCGTTGATCGAGCGGATCTTGAACCCGTGGAACTTTCCTTCGTGCATGACGGGCCAGTCTTCGACCGTCACGTTCTGAAGGAATGCACCGAGGCCGCGCGCGATCGTCTCCTTCACGGCCGCGCGCTTGAGCGAGGTCACCGGCGTCGGGGCGGCCGCCGAGCTCGCGCCGCCGCTGGCGCTGGCGGAAGACGCCGGCGTCGCTTCGGCGGCCTTCGGCGGCGACTTCGACCCGCCGCAGGCGGCGGCGGAGACCACGAGAGCAAGCACGAGAGTGGCCGAGGGGACGATGCGCAAGCCGGGAGCCATGGCGCCATCCTTCACGGCCGGCGCCGCCGCCGCAAGTTTCCAGGGGCGGGTGTCTCGCGAGTGGCGTGGGTGAGAGGCGAGCCTCAGCCCGCGAGGCGGGCGAGCGCGAGCCGGTCCAGGTCGAACGTCGCCGTCGGCCCGGGCGGCGGCGCGAACGCGAGGGTCACGTTCCCGGACTCGTCGACGAGGATGTGCTCCGGATCCACCGCGCCGTGCGGCTCGCCGAGCGCGTGCAGGCGCTCGAGCGCTTCTCGCAGCACGGCCGCTTGGTGCGGCGTCGGCCTTCCAGAGAGTGGCTCGCCCCGGGGCGCTGCGAGCCAGACGGCGCCGGCGGCGCGATCCACGCGGAGCACGACCTGGAGCGCCGGGTGATCCGCACGCGCGAACGCGGACGCACGCGCGAGCATCGGTGGATCGAGCGGTACGCTCACGACGCGGCGTCCGAGCCATTGGTCGATCTCGGTGCCGCTTTCGTCGGACGAGAGGCGCCTTCCGGATGGCCGCTCCGGCGCGATCTGCGGCTTCGCACGAGGAACGGTGACGCGGTCGACCATGCTCGGCCACCGGAGAGCACCGAGCGCCTTGCGGGCTGCGAACGCGTCTGCAGGCCGTCGTGACGGATCGTCGTCGACGAGCGAGAAGATGACGGCGTCGTGCCGTGCGTCGAGGTCACGATGCACGCCGCTCGGGCGGACGCGGCCAGGGCCGCCAACGCTCGACGATGGTGGCGCCTCGTCGAGCTCCGGCGCGAACGTCGACACGCCCCCTGGCGTCATCGCAACCTCGGGGCGTTCGCCGGTCAACATCTCCCAGAGGATCGCGCCGACGCCGTAGAGATCGCTCCTCACGGTCGCAGGCCGGCCTTCGCGCTGCTCCGGGCTCATGTAGCCGAGCGTGCCGATGACCCCGGCAGTGGCCGTCGCGGAGAGGTCGCTCAGGTGCGCGACGCCGAAATCGCCGAGCCGCGTCACGCCCGCGTCGTCGAACAGGATGTTCGCGGGCTTGATGTCGCGATGGATGATCCCGAGGCGGTGGGCTTCGCCGAGCGCCGAGAGAACGGCCTGCGCGATCTCCACCGCGCGCGCCGGTGCCAGAGGCTCGCTGGCGAGCATCTGCTCGAGCGTCCCGCGTCCCATCCACGCGAGCACGAGGGCAGGGCCTTCGGGCAGGTAGTCACGCAGCGGCACGATGTTGGGGTGATCGAGCGACGCGAGCACGCGCACTTCACGCTCGAAGCGTGCGAGGGCGTCCCGGCCTGCGCCTCGTGCGTCGTAGCCGGCGAAGAGCTTCACGGCGACACGCTCGCCGCGGACGCCGTCGAGACACTCGATGACGCGTGCATGAGGAGACGACGCGACCTCGCGCAAGACTTCGTAGCGGCCGAAGAGGCGCGCCCGAACGGCTGCCGGCGCAGCCTCCGATGCGGTCTCCACGGCGCCGCCGAGCTCGGCGAGCTCCGCCTCGGCCTCGACACGCGCCTGCGGAAGACCGAGTCGCTCCAGCGCAGCAACGAGGATCGACAGCGCGGCGCGTCTCTCTGGCGAGCCCGGAGGCACCTTCTGGAGCGCGCGAACGGCGGCGTCCGTCTTCCCGTAGCGGTACAGCAGGCTCCCGAGCGCCACCTGCAATGTCGCCTTACCGGGCTCACGTCGAAGCTGCGCCTCGAGGACCTTCGCGGCGCCGATGACGTCCCCGGCAGCCTCGAGCAGCTCGGCGGCACGGATCGCCTCTCCGGCGCGCTCGTACGCACGCGCCGCTTCGGTCCGTTTGCCGATCGCTTCGAGAAGGCGACCAGCCCAGCGGTGGTCGCCGCGGCGGTCGAGATGGTAGGCGACGCGCTCGGCCTGCGCCTTGTCGGCTGCGAGCTCGGGCAAGGCGACCTCGGCGAGCGCATCGGCCTTGCCTTCGAGCGCGAGCGGCAACGCACGCGCCCAGTCGCTCGTGCGGATCGCTTGTTCGGCCGCTCTTTCGAACGCACACGCGCGCTCGAAGAGCGCACTGGCAGAGCGCGCATCGCCACGAGCGCTCGCGAGCTCTGCCGCCTCGATCAGGCGCTCTTCGCGAGCGAGCCGCGCGACGTCGTCGTCCACGCCGGCAAGTCTACTGCGCTTCGATGAGCCCGGGGTCGTCGTCGTCGTCTTCGTCCGGGGCGCCGTTCGTCGCTCCGTTCGCGCTCCGCGCCTCGGCGAGCGCTGCGTCGACGTCGGTCGAGATCGCGAAGGGACCGACGCCGTGTTCCCCACGCGCGAGGGCGCGCGCGTCGCTCTTCGCGGCGAGGTCGCCGAGGATGCCGCGCGTTCGGTTGCGCTTGCCCGGTCCGCTGTAGTCGACCCAGAAGTAGGAGCGGTCGCGGACGTCGAGGTGGACGAAGCCGCTCGTCGGGTACACGCCGACGCCGGCGAAGCCCTGCTCTCGAGCGAACTTCGCGACCTCTTCGTCGCTCGCGCCAGGGATGACGAGGTCGATCGCGCGCCCGCGCGCATGATTCGAGTGCCGCCCGTTGCGAGGGGTGCGGTACCCCGAGATGACGCGGACCTCGTGAGCGTCGAAGTGCGTCGCGATCCGGTAGACGAGATCGAGCAGGTGAGGATCGATCGGGTGCTCGTTGCCCGTCCGCGGATCGCGCAAGACGTGGGCGGCGCGGTCGAGGTCCTCGGCCGAGAAACCTCCGCGCTCGCTGCTCGCCGGCATCGTGACGCGATCCGGAATGTTGAGCGCCTGGAGCGTGAGCATCGGGCGTCCGCCTTCGTCGAGCGGCGCGGTCTTGCCCGGCGTCGGCGTGTGCCAGATCCGCGAGGCCGCGACGGCGGTCGGACCGCGCTTGGCCGCAGGCGGGGGTGTTCGTGCAGCCGTCTTCGACGGCGACTTCGCTTGCGGGCGCGCGCCGGCGGCGGGGGCCTTCGGGCGCGGCCAAGAGAGGCGGTTCGCCGCGCTGTCGCCACGCGCCAGGCCTGGCGCGCTGGCAACGGCGATCGCGCACGCGGCCACGAAAAAGAGCCTTCCGGACGTCACGGCCCGGTTTTACCGAGACCTTCCCGTTGGCGCCAGAACTACCGGCGTCAGGGGGGCCGCGACGTCGCGTCGTGCGTCAGCGACGGAACGAGACGATCTTCGCGACGTCGAACCGGACCTCGCCCGGCTCGATGCCCTTCGCCTTGAAGCTCTCCTTGTGGAGGCGGTGGACGGCGAGCTGCCCTTCGTCGATGCCGGCGATCGAGCCCGCGGGCACGAGCAGGTGGCCGCCGTCGATGCTGGTGCAGCGCATGGCGACGCGCGGCGCAGGCGAGAGCACATCGACGTAGACGAGGTCGTGCGGATCGGCGCCTTCGGCGTCCCACGAGACATCGAGCCCGCTCGGGACCGACGTGACGTGGACGTCGGACACATCGCGAGGCGCCATCGCGGAGACGCTGAAGCCGTCGAGGAGGTCTGCGCCGCCGTTCGAACGCAGCGAGACGCGCGTGCCGGAGCTGAAGACGTCTGCCGAGCGCGACGAGTAGATGACGCCCGAAACGACGCCCGCCGGATCCGGCATCGAGCGTGGAAGGAGGAGCGTGCTCTTCGCGTCGTCGCTCGTGAGGACGATCTGACCGACATCGAGGAGCTCGACGCTGCGGCCTTGGACGACCGGCGCGGTCTCGCTCGGCTCGAAGCACGCGCCGGGGACGGGGATGTCCTCGGCGACGCCGGCCATGCGGAGCGCAGGGTCGTCCACGGGACCTTGCTTGACGCGCACGAAGCGGGCGATCACCGCATCCCCGCGCACCGCGTCGCCCGGGCCCAACGTGCGTTCGACCGCGACGATGGCCGTTGCCGTCGAGCTCGTCGTCTCCGCTCCGGAGTCGATGCCCGAATCCGGCGCCGCGCCGACGCAGGCGACGAGGCCGGAGCTCGACAACGCAGCGACGAGGGAGAGGAGGGTGGGACGCATAAACATCTGTAGAGTAGACGCCAGGGGCGGATCCGGCAACCAACGTCGGACGGCTGGCGCTCTTCTATAGATGCAAGAACTGGATGAAACCTACTTTTGACCCATCCGAGGCTGGCACACGAACCCGAGCCAAGGTGCTCGTCGCCGCAGCATGGGAGCCCGAGCTCGAGCGGTTCCGCGCGTTTGCTCGCGAGTCGCTGCTGCCCTTCGACGTCCAGGTCGAGGCGGTCGGGATCGGCCCGGTCGACACCGCCGCGATCGTGACGCGATGCATCTTGCAGCACTCGCCGGTGCTCGTCGTGCTGCTCGGCACATGCGGTGCCGCGCCGGGGTCCGGTCTCGGCATCGGGGATGTGATCGCCGGCACGAGCGCTCGCCTCGTCGATCCCAGCGTCGTCGATGCGCGCGCCGCGATGCCGTACGCCGAAGCCGCGATCCCGCTCGACCCCGACATGACCTCGGCGGTCGTCGCCGCGGGAGGGAAGCCGGCGTCGATCGCGAACACGCTCGGCATCACGACGGACGATGCGCTCGCATCCGCGCTCGCGCCGCTCGGTGCGGTGGAGCACCTCGAGGCTTATGGTGTCGCGCGCGCGTGTCAGCTCGCGTCGGTGCGCTGCGCGGTCGTCCTCGGGATCGCGAACGTCGTCGGCGCCAGCGGTCGCGAGCAGTGGCGCGCGAACCACGTCGATGCCTCTGCGCGCGCGGCGCGGGGGGCTTGGGACGCGCTCGTCAGAACGTCCACCACACCGCGCTCGCCGGCGTGATCGTGAGGCCGCGCACGGTCACGTCGTTCGCGTTGTAGCTGCCGCTCACGTTCTGGTACGCGATGCCGGCCTCGAGCGCGACGTGCACGTGGTTGAAGCCCGTCGCGATGCCGACGACACCGCCCGCGTGCCAGCGGGTCGCCTCGAGCCGGAGCGGAGGCGCGCCGATGGTGACCTCTTTCGGCTCGCTCGTGAGCGTCTCGACGGACACGTACTCGATGCCGCCGCGAGGCCCGAGCCAGACGGAGTAGAGCCCGTTGAGGCTCTGCCACCCGAACAGAACGGGGATGTCCGCGCCGTATCCGTGAAGCGCCCCGAGGTTCACGTTCGGCAGATCGGTCCCTTGCTGCCTGCCGTAGAGCGCTGCCGAAGCGCCCAGGCCGATCGAAATCGAGTACTCGCCGAAGTCGAAGGCACGCCGCATGTCCGCGCGGACGCTCCGGCCCGTGTAGGCGAGCCCGCCCTCGAACGAGTTGCCCACGCCGACGCGTGCGCCGATGAACGGCGCCAGACCGGGCGCGATCGCCGCCGAGACGAGCGCGCCCTTCGCGTAGTCCGGGTTCGTTCCCGGTTCGCCGGGCGAGCTCGTCCCGGTCGTGTCGCCCGCCGCAATCGCCCGCGCGCGACGAAGGTCTTCGCCGAGCGATCCCGGCACGACCTGCGCGCTGACACCGCCGGCCACGCGAACGTCGCCGCCGTTCAGCGTACGCGCGGGATGGAGGAGCGGCGCGCCGCCACCACACCCGCTCGCCGCAGCCGCGAGAGCGAGGAGGGTACAGCACGACGCGCATCGAGCGCGGAACGACACCCGCGCGACCGCCTGTGCTCTACTTACGGAACCGCGAGGGGTAGTTGTTCGCGTCGACACGGCCCTTCAGCTCCGTGTCGTCCGGATGCAGCTGGACCGCTCGCTGGATGAGCGCGCCCTCGTCCTCGACATGGTTCGGATCGGGAAGGCAACACTCCACCGGACAGACCGCCTGACAAGCCTCGTGATCGTAGAACCCGACGCACTCGGTGCAGAGCTCCGGGTCGATCACGTAGATCTCGTCGCCCTCGCTGATCGCCTCGTTGGGGCACTCGGGCTCGCAAGCGCCGCAGTTGATGCAATCTGCGGTGATATGGGTCGCCATATCGGCTTCTTTACGGGCCACAGCGCTTGATGTCAAACAGCAAACGGGGCTAAACACACGACCTTCGCTTGCCCCGAATGACCTCACAAAAGTCCGCTCGCCGCCGCTCCCTCGCCCGTCCTCCGCGACGGGTGCTCTCGCGCATCGCGGCTGCGTTCGCGCTGCTGTCGGCGGCGGCCTCGTGCACGCCCGAGATCGGGGACAAGTGCCAGGTCTCCACGGACTGCTCGATCCGCGGCGATCGCCTCTGCGATACGTCGCAGCCGGGCGGCTACTGCACGCAGCTCAACTGCGGGCCGAACAGCTGCGCGGACGAGGCCGCGTGCGTGCTCTTCAACAGCGCACTGCCCGGGTGCGGATTCGACGACCGCGCTGGCCCGACCGGATCCCGCGTCGCGCGGTCGTTCTGCATGGCTCAGTGCGAGTCCAACGGCGACTGTCGTGACGGGTACCTCTGTGCGGACCCGCGAACGTCGCCCTGGAACGCCGTCATCCTCGACGACAACCAGAACAAGCGCAGCTGCCTTCCGCGGCCGATCGCCGGCCAGGACGCGGGCACGCCGGCTCCGGCGTCGACCGCAGGCGTCTGCGGCCCCGTCGCGCCCCCGATGAGCCCGATCGACGCGTCGCCGCCGAGCATCCAGGAAGCGGGCGCCGCGCCGCCGCTCTTCCCCGACGCAGCGGCCCCCGACGCAGGGGCCGACGGGGGCTGAGGCCGACGGCATGCGCGTCGCTCGCGCGGTGATCGGACGGATCGCCGAGGCGGCGCTCGTGGTCCTCGCGCTGGCGACGCTCGTCTTCCTCGCGCTCCGAATCCTGCCCGGCGACCCCGCGGCCCTCGTCCTCGGAGACCAGGCGAGCGAGGCGGAGCGCGCCGCGCTGCGCGGCAAGCTCCATCTCGATCAGCCGATGTGGGTGCAGTATGCACGCTTCGTCCGCGGGCTCGTCACGTTCGATCTCGGGGAGTCGATCCGCCGTCCTGGAGCTTCGGCCGTCGGGCGTGTCGTCGACGCGGTCGGTCCGACGGCGTCGCTCGCGTCGCTCGCGGTGCTGCTCGGCGCGGCGCTCGGGATCTCGGCGGCCGTCCTGGGCGCGGGCCCGTGGCTCGGTCACCGACGGCACTGGATCGATCGCATCGCCACGGCGCTCGCGGCGACGCCGCTGCTCGCGTTCGCGCCGGTGCTCACGTTCGCGCTCGCGGCCCGTCTCCGGGTCGTTCCGCTGCCCGGCGATCCCGAGGCGGGGGCAGCCGGGCTCCTGTTCGCGAGCAGTCTCCTGGCGCTGCCGCTCGCCGCTCACGTCGCTCGTGTCTCGCGGGCTGCGCTCGACGACGTCGCGCGGGCGCAGTTCCTCGGTGTCGCCCGCGCGAAGGGCGGGAGCTACGCGCGCATGCTCTGGATCCACGCGCTGCCGGCATCGATCGGCCCGATCGTCACCGTCGTCGGTACGCAGCTCGGCGCGCTGCTCGGCGGCGCGGTCGTGCTCGAGCGCCTGTTCGAGCGGCGCGGCCTCGGCACGTTGATCCTCGAGGCCTACGCGTCGCGCGATCTGCCGGTGCTCGAGGCGGCGGTCGTGTTTTCCGGGGCGCTCTTCGTGGGCGCACAACAGCTTGCCGCGGCCGTCCACGGCGCCATCGATCCACGGGTGCGTCGATGAGCGCCCGCGTGCTCCGCGTCTTGCCGCTCGGGCTGGTGCTCACCGCATCCGTGATCGTCGCAGCGAGCGTCCGTTCGCCCGCGCGCCTCGAGCCGGAGCTGTCGTGGGCGGCCCCGACGTCGGAGCGACCGTTCGGCTGCGGCGAAGGTGGGGTCGATCTCCTGGCGCTCGTCGCGCACGCGAGCCTGCTCGCGATCGTCCTCGCGGTGTGCGTGGCGCTCGTCGGCTTCGTCATCGGCTGTCCGCTCGGCGCGGCTGCGGCGATCGCGCGCGGGCGGTTCGAGCGTTCGGTCGCGCGGGCGTGCGATCTCGTCCAGGCGTTTCCTACGTTTCTCCTCGCGCTGGTCGTGCTCTCTGCCGTGCGTGCGCCATCGCGTGTTCACCTCGGCTTCGTCTTCGCGCTGACGGCGTGGGCGCCGTTCACACGGCTCGCGCTCGCGCAGACGCGTGTGCTCCGCGATCAGGCGTTCGTCGAAGCCGCGCACGCGATCGGTGTCCGTCCGTCCGGCGTCGTCCTCCGGCACCTCGTTCCGAACCTGCTCGGGGTGGTCGCGGTCCAGCTCGGCGGCACGGGAGCGGCCGTGGTCGTGAGCGAGGCGGCGCTTTCCTTCGTCGGGTTCGGCGCGCGGGACGGCATCTCGCTCGGCGTCGTCCTCGATCAAGGCGTCTCGGCCATGTTGCGGGCGCCCCACGTGCTCCTCGTCGGCGCAGCGGCGGTGTTCGTCACGAGCGTCAGCTTGATGGCTGCCGGTCGCGCCTTCGACGGCGTCCCAACCTTTGCACGCAGGCCGCGACGGCACTAAGGAGGCAACATGCTCGGACCGCCGCTCTTGCCGCGAAACCTCGAGGCGAGCGTGCGCGATCTCGCGAGCACGAAGCCGGCGACGCGCGCCTCGGCCGTCGCGGATCTCGTCCGTCATGCCCGGACCGACGATGCGGTGCGCACGCGTGCAATCCCGCTTCTCGTCGACAAGCTCACGGACGAGCATCCGCACGTCCGCTCGGCGGTGGCGATTGGGCTCGGCGATCTGCACGCGACCGAGGCTGTCACGTCGCTGCTGGTCGCCGTCGAGGACGACGATGCGCACGTCCGGCAGATGGCGATCAACGCGCTCGGCGAGATCGCCGACGCCCGCGCATTGCCGCGCCTGCGCCGTGCGCTGAAAGACTCGCGTCCCGAGGTCCGGTATCAGTCGCTCATCGCGTTTGCGCGTGTGGCCGACAAGGGCGCGGCGCTCGAGTCCTCCGAGGTCGACGACGCCCTCTTCGACGCGACGAACGACGCCGACGATGCCATCCGGCACATCGCGCTCCGCATCGCCGAGGAGCGGCTCGACGCGGGCAAGGTGCCCGACGGACGAATGCTCGCGCGTGCGCGTGCGCTCGTCGGGGACGGTACGAGCAGCAGCAACGCTTCCCCGCACGTCGTCCTCGTCGCGGCGATTCTGCTCGCAAAGGCCGGCGACGAGCGTGGCCACCCCATCGTGCTCCGCGTCGTACGCGGCGAGAAGATCGGCGGCGTCGCGGCGGACAAGGAAGACGAGCGCGCTGCCGTGGAGCTCGCGGGCGAGCTCGGGATGCGCGAGGTGGTCTCCCATCTGGAGCGGCGCGCGTGGGGCGCGTTGCGGTTCGTGCGGGACACGTGCCCGTTCCATGCTCGAATCGCGCTGGCGCGGATGGGGCACGACCGAGCGAAGAAAGAGATCCTCGCCGAGCTCGCGTCGTCGCGGCGCGAGGTGCTTTCGGGCGCGGTGGTCGCTGCCGGCCGTGCGAGAATGCACGAGGCTCGCGACCGGATCGCGGCGCTCACGTCGGCGGCGGTCGATCCCGAGCTCACGCGCGAGGCGCTCGAGCGGTTCGAGCCTGCACCGAAGGAGGAGGGGGAGGGGAAGTGAAAGGAAACGGCGCTGGCGAGGTCGAGGTGCCCGCCAAGCTTCTCGGTGTTCGATATCGAGACGACCGCTCGAACAGTGCCCGCGCCGGACGAAGACACGGGCACGTGGAGAGCTGGTTCCTCAAAGCCAACGAGCCCGACGGACGACGTGCGCTCTGGGTGCGCTGCACGATCTTCGCGCGGCCGCCGCTGGCCCCCGTCGCAGAAGCCTGGGCGATCGCGTTCGACCGGCATCGCGCGCACGTCGCCGTCAAGTCGACCGTGGGCATCGAGGCCGCGCGCTTCGCGAAGGACGCCTTCGACGTCGAGGTCGACGGGTGCGCTCTGTCGCTCGACCACGCACGTGGCGCGCTCGCGAGCGGTCGCGGAAGCCTCGCCTGGGACGTCGCGATCGGGCCGCCGCTGGCCGCGCCGATCGTTCACTTCGCGTCGCCGCTGCTCTACCGCGACGGCGTGCCGCCGTTCTCGAAGCTCGTCACTCCCATCTCGGATGCGCGCGCCACGGGCACCGTGCGGGTCGACCGCGGGGGCGGCGACGTCGATCTCTGGGAGCTCGACGGCTGGCCGATGATGACCGGGCACAACTGGGGCCGCGGAAACGCAGAGCTCTATGCGTGGACGCACTGCAATGTGTGGGACGTCCCCGGGCTCGTCTTCGAGGCGATGAGCGCGCGCGTCCGGATCGGTCCGCTGCTCTCCCCGATGGCCACATCGGCCTTCGTTCGCTTTCGCGGGAGGAGCTGGGACCTCTCCGGCCCCCGGGCGCTCACGAAGAACCGCGGCTCGATCTCACTCCGCCGCTGGGAGATGACCGGTGACGACGGCGGGCTCGCGGTCGCCTGCGACGTCGCCGCCGAGAACGACGACATCGTCGGCCTGCACTACCTCAACCCCGCAGGTCCGATCACGAACTGCCTCAATACGAAGCTCGCGCGGGCGCGCCTCGAGTTGCGCTTGCCCGACGGCGAGACCGTCACGGCGAGGTCGCGTGCGGCCGCGCTCGAGATCGGCACCACGGAGCCAGGCCACGGCATCCGGATGTATCTCTGAGGAGGAACGAACGCGCACGGAGGCGGTGTAGGCATGGGCGTTGCACCACCTCGATCGCGTTCTGCACGAAGGAGGTCGACGACTGCAGACGGCGTGCATCGAGCCTCGGCGATGCTCGTCCAACCCCTCGAGCGAAGCGTCTGTTTCGGTCGAAACGAGCAACCTGGCTGGAACGGCCGGCGAGCTTTTACGAGGAGAGTGAACGACGGCGGGATTCCAACGAATTCCTTCGTCGGGAAGACAGCGCTGGTGTCATCGATCGGCCCGTTCGCGGGTTGACGGGGACGTTCGTCTTCGACGCCACCCGTTCGTGTTCCGTTAGGAAGTTATCGGTCAGAAACGATTGTCATAGCTCGGCACTAACGCTTGACGGACTAGACCCCCCGAAGGTAGCGTGCGCGCGCTATTGACCCCCGCTCGCGCGGGACGCAGCACATCTCCTGGGCTCGTCGGATCATCGCCGCGGCTCAGTTCCTGGAAACAGTTCAGACCTGATTGGCTTGGCGGCGATGAAGACCGCGAAAGCAGTAGGAGGCGACGGACATGGTTAAGAAGTTGTTCGCTCTGGCGAGTGTCTCGGCCCTGACGGGCCTTGTGGCGGCTGTGGGCGCGGCGGGCTGCACGACCGAGGAGACCACGGTCACTCCGGAAACCGACTCGGGCGTCGCCGACGCGAAGAAGGACTCGAAGGGCCCGGTCGACGAGCCGGACGAGGAGGAGCCGCCGGCGACCTGCGCGGCCAAGGACGCGGTCGACCTCTCGGGCATCGCCTACACGAAGGCGCTCGCTCAGCCCGGCGCGTGCACGACCAAGGAGGTCGCCGACCTCACGGCGTACTTCGCGGCGAACTCGTCGAAGAACCCGTTCAAGATCTCGGACTGGGCCACGTCGGTCAGCGACGGCTGCGCGGCCTGCGTCTTCACGGAGTCGGACGCCGCAGCCTGGGGCCCGATCCTCGTGAAGGACGACCAGCTCGACGGCGTCAACTTCGGCGGCTGCGTGGAGATCCAGAGCGGCAAGGAAGCTTGCGGCGAGGCCTGGCAGCAGCTCAACGAGTGCACCGTCGTCGCGTGCCTCCCGGCGGACCAGGGCGGCCAGGGCACCTGCACGACGCAGGACGAGTTCGATGAGTGCCGCAACTCGCAGGACACCCTCCAGGGCCCCTGCGGCGCGACGATCACGAACGTCCAGAAGGAGTGCGGCTCGGGTCTCGAGGCGTACCTCACGGCGTGCGATCCGCCGGCCGGCGCGAAGTACATCTTCGAGGGCACGATCCCCGCGCACTGCATCACGGGTGGCAACACCCCCGACGCGGGCGAGTGATCTCGTCTCACCTTCACCAACAAACGTGAAGTCATCGCGGCTGCTTCGGGCGTTTGCCCGGAGCGGCCGCTCTCATTCAAGGGCTAGACACCATGCGACGTGTGCTGTTGACGATCTCCCTGCTCGCTCTGGGCGGATGTGGATCGTGCGCCGAGGACAAGAAGGTCGAGCCGGTGGAGCAAGCGACGGCCCCGGTCGGAACCGTGACGAGCCCCGACGGCGGCCGGACGTTCGTGGTCGGCAAGAGCCAGTACGCTGGCGTGCGAGAGCTCCTGCGCCGTCTCGACGGAGGCCTCCTGGAGGCGGGGGTGGACGCCGGGAGGTGATCGCCGTACGCGATCGGGGGGCAGAATGAAGAGACGTCGTGCTCTCGGACTTGCGCTGACGCTGTCGAGCGTCTGGATCTGCGCGCTCGCGTTCGTCGCATGCTCGACGGAGGACGGCGGCGATGCGACCGACGTGAGAGGAGGCGATGCGTCCGACGATGGTCGCGAGACCGACCTGCCCGCGTCGTCGCGCGACGGCGCGGCCACCCGCGAGGGCGGGTGCACGGCCGTGAAGGGCCCGTGCGACCTCGTCGCGCAAGACTGCGCCGACGACGCGAAGGGCCAGAAGCAAGAATGTGTGGTCGCCCGCGCATCGAACGGCCGGCTCACCACGCAGTGCGTGCCCGTCCAGCCGAGCCAGCAGCTCCCGATGGGCCGCGGCTGTTGCCCGGGGAGCGACAACCCGTGTCTGCCTGGTCTGAGCTGCGTTGGCGATCCGTGTGTCGACGGCGGCCCGGTCACTGGCCGTTGCACGCCTGCGTGTTGCGAAGACGAACACGCCGCGTGCGGTCAGAGCGATCCCGAAGGCATCGGCGGTCAGTGCGATCTCACGCTGTTCGTCGACGACACCGAGGTCCACCGCGTGTGCTCGTACCGCGAGCGCTGCAAGCCCTTCGGCGTCGAGCCCTGCAAGCAGGGACAGACCTGCCTCGTCGAGGACAAGGTCGGTACGGCCGGCTGCATCTCGTCGAACAACATCCAGAACCGACAGCGTTGCAACTTCGCGAACGACTGCGCCGACGGCTACCTCTGCGTCGGTCCTGCGGACGCGGGCGTGTGCCGGATGTTCTGCCTGACTCCGAACTCGCTCCCCCCGTTCGACGCATCGGCAGCGACCGGCGAGCCCCGTCGTGGCGGCTGTCCCGCCGGCGAGCAGTGCACGGGCCCGGGCTTCCAGAACCTGCCCGACTGGCTGCAGCTCTGCGAGTACCCGGACGGCGGCTGAGCGCGGCCTGAGGGGATCCGCACGCACGTCGAAGGCGCGCTCGTGACTGCGTCTGCGGGCCTCGATGCGGCGAGGTCCACGCGCGCGTCGCGGACGCGCGACCAGCGCCCGCTGAGGCGCCTGAAGGCGCCGTGTGGATGGGCTCGTCGGCGAAGCCCTTGCACGAACGTCCGCTCCAACGCTGTCGGCAGCGGTCGGCAGCAGCAGGAGGCGAACCGGAATGATGAAGAGGATCTTCGCCCTCGCGAGCATCTCGGCGCTCGGCGGGCTGACGGCCGCGGCATCGGCCGCAGGGTGCTCCTCCGACGAGTCCACGGGAGCGCCGACCGATGCAGGCATCGATGTCAAACGTGGCAAAGACGCAGGTCCACCGGTGGGCGAGCCGACGGAGCCGGAGGAGCCGGAGAGCTGCCTGTCGACGGATCCGATCGACGCGACACGGTTCCCCTACGCGAAGGCGCGCGAGTCCGCAGGCGCGTGCACGGACGGCGAGCTCGCGTCGATCTCGGCTTTCTTCAAGGAGAAGACGGGCGCCAATCAAGACGTCGTCGTGAGCGAGTGGTCGAAGGAAGTGAGCGAGAAGTGCGCGAAGTGCGCCTTCAGCATGTCGGACGCTGCCGAGTGGGGACCCATCATCGTGAAGGACGACAGGCTCGAGAACGTCAACCGAGGCGGCTGCATCGAGGTCCTGAGCGGCAATGAAGCTTGTGGCCGCGCGTACCAGCAGGTGACGGAGTGCCGCCTCGAGGCGTGCCTCGCCAAGTGCAAGACGCAGGACGAGTTCACCGCGTGTCTCCAGGACGCCCAGGGCATCTTCACGGGCCCTTGCAAGGAGGCGTACGACCTCATGGACAAGGAGTGCGGCAACAACCTCGGCACGTACGAGAAGGCCTGTCGAGGCACGGAGTGGACGTTCGAGGGACCCATCAAGATCCAGTGCATCACCGGCGGAGGTGAATCCGACGCGGGCGATGGCAGCTGAAGCCTGTCTGCACCGACACATGCGGCTGCTTCGAGGGCACGACCTCGAGCAGCCGTTTCACCGTTTGTGGAGGTCGAACATGTCTCGTTTTGCAATCGTGATCTGCTTCGTCGTGTTGCTCGGTGGCTGTGGCTCGTGCCTGGATGGCAACCAGGGGTCCGAGGGCACGGACGCGCCGCCGACGATCAAGACCGTCACGAAGACGACCGAGCAGGGAACACGTCCGGTCGTCGTCAGCGACGGATTCCGATTCGCCGATCACGCGAAGCGCGATGGCGGTACGAGCGAGCAGCGATGACAACCGTGCTGCATGTCACGAGCGCGCCGCCGATCGGCAGATCATGCGTCATCGTCGCTGGAGCCAACGACGTCGCGCGGCCGATCGTCGTCTGGGACACGCAGGATGCCGGGTCTCGTGTGGTGGAGTCTTTGCAGACACGCGCTCCCGAAGCTGTCGCGTTCAACCGGTGACAGCAGCAGGAGGCGAACGGACATGGTGAAACGGATCTTCGCCCTCGCGAGTGTGTCGGCACTTACGGGGCTGGTGTCCGCTGTCGCGGCAGCGGGCTGCTCTTCTGATGAACCGAAGGCGCAGGCGCCTCTCGAGGCAGGATCTCCCAATCAGAACGGAGACGGAGGCGTCGGTAACGACCGCGAGGACGGCGGTGACGAGGGCGACGAACAAGCGTGCATGGAGCGAGACGCCATCGACGCAACGAAGTTCCCTTACGCCACGGCGAAGAAAGCCCCGAACGCGTGTACGGCGAAGGAGCTCGACGAGCTCGGGAAGTTCTTCACCGACAAGGCGCAGAACACCGAGGACATCTCCATCAACGATTGGGCGAAGTCCGTCAGCGACACATGCGCGAAATGCGTCTTCTCGGAGACCACAGCGGCGGAGTGGTCTCCGATCCTCGTGAAGGGCGACAAGCTCGAGAACGTCAACCGCGGTGGGTGCATCGAGATCGCCAGCGGTAAGAGGTCTTGTGGCGAGGCTTATCAGCGCGTCGCCGAGTGTCGCCTCGCGGCGTGTGTCGACACCTGCAAAACGGCAGAGGGCTTCACCGAGTGCCTCCAGGACGTGGAGGGCATCTTCCTCGGTCCGTGCAAGGCGGCGTACGAGACGATGCAGAAGGAATGTGGCGACAACCTCCAGAACTACGAGGCGGCCTGCCGAGGCAACTCGTACACGTTCGAGGGCCCCGTTCGCGTCCAGTGCGTCAACGGCAGCGCGAACACCCAAGGCGACTGAGCTCGCGCGCGCGATCGCGATAGGCGTATTCGCGCGCGCGCCCTGACGGCGGCTGCTCCGGTGCTCTCCACGAATCCCGCGACCATGGGATCTCGGGAACGGGCCCCCTGGAGCAGCCGTTTTCGTTTGCGGGACGTCCGCGTGAGCTCCGCGAAGGCGCGCGACGGCGACGGGAGGATGGTGCACTTTCCTCCTCCCGTGACGGGCGCGCCCCGCTGGTCTACCGTAGTGCCCGATGATCAGCGAGCCGCACGCGACCTTGCGCGACTCCGACCCCGACGTCGGTCTCTTCACGGTTCTTCGCGAAGACGGCTCGGCGGATCCGGAGACGGACCCCAAGCTCCCGACGGAGCGGCTGCTCCTCGCATACCGCCACATGAGGCTGCTCCGCTTGCTCGACGCGCGGATGATCCTGCTCCAGCGGCAGGGGCGTGTCGGCTTCTACGGCGCGTGCACGGGGCAGGAAGCCGTACCGATCGCGACGGGTCTCGTCGCGCGACCCGAGGACTGGGTCTTCCCGGCGCTTCGCGAGCAGAGCGTCATGCTCGTCCGCGGCTTTCCGCTCCGGCAGTTCGTCGCGCAGATCTTCGGCAACTCCGGCGACGTGCTCAAGGGCCGGCAGATGCCGAGCCATCCTTCGGGCAAGCAGGTCAACCAGGTGAGCTGGTCGTCGTGCATCGGACCTCAGATCCCGCAGGCGGTCGGGGCCGCGTGGGCAATGAAGAAGGAGAAGAAAGAAGCCGTCGCGTTCGGCTTCTCGGGGGACGGCGCGACGAGCCAGCCGGACTTCCACGCGGCGATGACCTTCGCTGCGGCCTTCAAGGCGCCCGTCGTCATCGTCTGTCAGAACAACCACTGGTCGATCAGCGTGCCGACGGCGCGGCAGACCGCGTCCCGAACCATCGCCGTGAAGGGCAGGGCGTACGGGATCCCGAGCGTGCGCGTCGACGGCAACGACCTGCTCGCGATGCTTGCGGTGCTCGGTGCCGCCGCCGACCGCGCGCGCCGCGGTGAAGGCCCCACGTTCGTGGAGGCCCTCACGTACCGCATCGGCGCGCACTCGACGAGCGACGATCCCACGCGTTACCGCACCGATGCCGAGGTCGAGAGCTGGAAGCGGAAGGATCCCGTCGACCGGCTCGCGAAGCACCTCCGGATGCTGGGCGCGATCGACGACGCGTTCGAGAAGCAGCTCGACGCCGAGCTCGGCCCGGCGATCGGCGACGTGATCAAGTCCGTCGAGGAGCTGCCGCCTCCCGCGAGGATGTCGCTCTTCGACGACGTCTACGCCGAGCCGACGTGGAACCTGCGCGAGCAGCGTGACGAGCTCGCCAAGCTGCCGCCGGCCCCGGCGCACTGAGGCCGGGCCCAGCCGTCGAAGCACGCGCGCTCAGCGCGAGCAGCGGCCGCCCGCGGCCCAGTACGCTCGCTTGTACGAGTCGTTCGCGACGTAGTACCGCTTCTCGGTCGTGTCGTAGATCTCGTGTGCTTCCCACGAGCCGCCGTGGATCCAGATCGGCACGGATTGTCCGTTGGGCGCCGTGCCGAAGCCGCTCGTCACCGGCAACATGAGCCCGGCGAGGTCCATGTGCCCGTACGGACCCTTGCCGAGCGGCTTGCGGCCCGGCGGCGCGATGTGGGCCGTCTGGTCGAGGTTGTCGAGCGGCCACGTGTACGAATAGGGCCCTTCGAACCGCGGGCCGAACTCGTGGACGACGTGGCTCATCGCCGTCGTGCTGCTCTGGTCGGCATTCGGTGCATCACCCCACGGGTATTTCGCCGGGCCCCACGCGGCGACGAGGTCCGCGCTGTGCGCGAGATGCCCGCCGTCCCACAAGCAGAACGCCGAGAGCATGAAGAACTCGACGCAGTTGAGGGCTTTCTCGTCGAGGACGTCTTGGGCGTAGCTCTGCTTCTCGTCCGGGTAGGCCGGATTGTTGGCCGGTTGCCAGTACGTCCGCGCTCCGCCACCTCCGGGGGCCATCACGCATCCCTGTCTCGTGAAGCCTTCGTCGGGGTAGGGACCGAGCTTGAAGAGCGCCTCGGCCATGTTGCCGGGCAAGTACTCCGTCCACTCGTCCTTCCACCAGTCCTTGGGCTTCGCGTCCTCGATGAACTTCTCGAGATTGCCGTCGTACCGCTCGATGAACGCGCGCATGCGGCCCGCGGTGACGAGGTACTTGTCGACGAGCTGCGTCGTGCCGTCGGGCATCGGGACGGGAAGGGCGATGCAGCAGCTCTCGTGCGCGACGGCATCAGGCGGGCTGTTCGGATCGCGGTCTTGCCCCGCGAGCCCCGCGCCGCACGTGTCGCCGCCGTGGTGTACGGCGCAGCTCGGTGCGAGCGCGCAGGTCTTCGCGTAGCTGCACCCGTTCGAGGTGCAATCGTCATGACGCTCGCAGGCCTGTCCGACCTTGCACTTCGGAGCCTTCGTCCCGCCGCAATCGACGTCCGTCTCGTCGCCGTTCTTCACGCCGTCCGTCGGGCTCGGCGCGGCACAGCGTCCGGCGGTGCACACGCCGTCCGCGCAGTCGTTCGCGACGCGACAGGCCTTGCCTTCGGTGCAGCGGTTCGGCGACGAGCCGCCGCAGTCGACGTCCGACTCGTCGCCGTTCTTGATGCCGTCGTTCGCGGACGGAGAAGCTCCGCCGGCATCGGGGCCTTCGCCGGGTGCCCCGGAGCTGCTACCCGATGTCGACGGTTCGGCGCACGATGCGAGGCCGGTGAGGCCGGTGAGGCCGGCGAGACCGCCGACGGCGATCGCCGCCCCGACGAGGGCGGTGCGGCGTGCGACGAGCTGACGGAGCAACGAGCCCATCCGTACGCGGCTCATCGTAGCGCGTCCCTGCTCGGTGGCCCCTGAAACCCGCGCGCCGACGCGCGCTCGCGGGGCGTCGCTCGCGCGGTTGACACGTGGGTGATCGGGCTCGATGCGCAAGCGTGCTTCTCGCCGGCCTTTCCTTCGTGTAAACCGGCCCTAATTCCTCACTCCGGAGTGACCCGATAATGGCGAAGCGAACCTGCGAAGTAGTGGTGATCGGCGGCGGCCCCGGCGGCTATGGATGTGCGATCCGCCTCGGTCAACTGAAGCAGAAGGTCATCTGCGTCGAGAAGGAGGAGGTCGGTGGCGTCTGCCTCAACTGGGGCTGCGTTCCGTCGAAGGCGCTCATCAGCGCGAGCCACACCTACGAGAAGGTGAAGGACCACGGCGCGACGATGGGCATCTTCGCGGACAACATCCGCGTCGACGTCACGAAGATGCAGGAGTGGAAGGGCGGCATCGTCAAGAAGCTCACCGGCGGCATCCGCGGCCTCTTCAAGGGCAACGGCGTCGAGCTCGTGATGGGCAACGCCCGCGTCACCGGCCCGCGCACGGTCGAGGTGAAGACGAACGAGGGCGGGACCGAGACGATCGAGGCCACGAAGGCGATCGTCATCGCGACTGGCTCGTCGACGATCGAGATCCCGTCGTTCAAGTTCGACGGCAAGCAGATCATCGGCGCGCGCGAGGCCGTCAGCCTCCCGAGCGTGCCGAAGCGCCTCGTCGTCATCGGCGGCGGCGTCATCGGCCTCGAGCTCGGCATGGTCTACCAGAAGCTCGGCTCCGAGCTCACGGTCGTCGAGGCGACGCCGACCCTTCTTCCCGGCGTCGATCCGGACTGCACCGCCGTCGTCGAGAAGAAGCTCGTCAAGCGCGGCGCGAAGGTCCTCAAGAACACGAAGGCGGTCGGCTACGAGAAGAGCTCCGACGGCTCTCTCGCCGTGAAGGTCGACCTCGGTGGTGGCAAGCACGACACGCTCGTCGCCGACACGGTGCTCGTCGCGGTCGGCATGCGTCCGAACGGCGCCGGCCTCGGTCTCGAGGAGATCGGCGTGAAGGTCGAGCGCGGCTTCGTCCCGACCGATCCGCTCGGCAAGACGAACGTCGACGGCATCTACGCCATTGGCGACGTGAGCGGTCACCCGATGCTCGCCCACAAGGCCACGAAGGAAGGCGAGGTCGTCGCCGAGGTCATCGCCGGCCACAAGGCAGCGAAGGACTGGGTCGCGATCCCCGCCGCCATCTTCACCGATCCCGAGATCGCCATCGCCGGCCTCACCGAGGCGCAGGCGAAGGAGAAGGGTTACGAGGTCCGCGTCGGCAAGTTCCCGTTCGCGGCGCTCGGCCGCGCGATGGCGGTGAACGAGACCGAAGGCTTCTTCAAGGTCGTCGCGAACAAGAAGACGAACGAGCTCCTCGGCGTTCACATCGTCGGCCCCGAGGCGAGCGATCTCATCAGCGAGGGTGCGCTCGCTCTCGAGATGCACGCGTTCCTCGAGGACATCGGCCTCACCATCCACCCGCACCCGACGCTCGGCGAGGGCATGATGGAAGCGGCGATGGCCGGCCTCGGCCACGCGATCCACATCCTCAATCGCGAGCCGAAGTAGCGCCGAGCTCGCAAAACCCAGGATGACGACGTCCCCGGCGATCAGGCGATCGTCGGGGACGTTTCACTTCGAGCGGTCGTCACGCGCGGCGTTCGCGTTCGCGTTTCCTCTCGGGCGCGCCGCGCCGCGCCGCGGTCATGCGGTCAGCGGCGGCCCTTGAAGCCCATCATCTGCTGCACGACGGACTCGCTCTGCTCGGCGATCTCCGCGCTCTCGCGTGCGCGGTCGGCGCAGTCCTCGCAGAGCTTCTTGCTCTTGCCGTCGACCTTCACGGACACGAGCGTCTCGACTTCTTCGTCGCAACCCTTGCAGGTAGGCATCGGATATTCCTCGGCATCCGCGCCGCAATTTTTCGCGGCGCCGTTCGCGCTCGAACCTTATCATACGAGCCTGAGCCAGCCGCGTGGACTCCGTTCCCCCACACGGCGCCGGAGGCAATGAGCGATGGGCATCTTCGACCGAATGGGCAAGGTCATCTCGAGCAATCTCAATTCGATGCTCGACAAGGCCGAGGACGACAAGAAGCTCCTCGAGCTCAACCTCGAAGAGATGGCCGAGCAGCTCAAGGCCGGCCGTCAGGACGTCATCTCGGCCGTCGCCGCGGAGAAGCAGCTCCGCAAGAAGGCGGATGACCTCAAGACCGAGGTCGAAAAGTGGGAGAAGCGCGCGGAGCTCGCGCTGAAGAGCGACGACGAGGCGCTCGCCCGCGAGGCGCTCAAGCAGAAGAAGCGCTGTGAGCAAGAGCTCGACAATGCCGAGAAGTCCCGCGTCGAGCAGCGCGATACCGCGCTGAAGATGAAGGAAGAGCTCGAGCGGATGGAGCAGAAGCTCGAAGAGCTCAAGATGCGCAAGGGGACCATCGCGGCGCGCGCGCAGCAGGCACGTTCCGGCGGGGGCAGCGAGTCGCTGGGAGCACGCGGCGGGTCGAGCGCGTTCGAGAACTTCCGCCGGATGGAAGAGAAGATCGAGGGGCGCGAGCAAGAGGGCCTCGCGATGGCCGAGGTCGAAGACGCGCTCGGCAACAGCGCCGACCGGCGCGATCTCGAGGACAAGTTCCGCGATCTCGAGCGCGGCCTCGGCAGCGGCGGTGGCGGCGGGACGAAGAAAGATGCCGAGATCGAAGACGAGCTCGCCGCGCTGAAGAAGCGGATCCGCGTCTAGCCGGGACGAGCGCCCTGGAGTCAGCTTCGTCAGAAGGTCGGATCGTTGTCAGCTTCCGCGCCGTGGGCGGAGGCGGCCGGTCGTTCCTCGAACGGGCGCGTGCGCTCATCGCGCGCATCACGGCGCTCGGCGGGATACACGTCGGCTTCGACGTGATGAAGCTCACGTTCGCGTTCGAGGGCGCGAAGCTCTCCGTGGTGCTCGACGCGGCGAGCGCGCCTGGCGACGAGACCCTCGCAGAGGAGCCAGCCTGGGCGGTCGGCATCGCGCAAGGCGACATCCACCCTGTGAAGGAGCCGGGATCGGCGCTGACCGAGAGCGGCCTGCTCTGGTGGGGGCCGGCCATCGTCGCGGCGTCTGCGCTCGCGAGCCGCGCGCGTCCGGGCGAGATCCTCTGCGCGCAGACCGTCCCGGCCCTGCGGACGGGTGAGCTCGTGACCTCGGGCATGCGCATCGCGCGCGACGGGACCCTGCGCGTCCGGGGCGCGCGGATCGATCCGCGGCAGCCCTGGCGAAAGACGGCGGCCGAGAACGTCGCACGGATGACCGAACCTCGTCTGTTCCGCGGGCACCTGCCTCGCGTGGAGATGGCGCCGGGCAGCCTCGTGGTCGTCCGCGCAGATCCCGGCGCGGGCGGCACGCGGCTCCTGACCGAGATCGCCGCGCGCGCGGCGCGTGCTCTGTACGTCTCGCCGGCGGGCTCGGGCTTCGAACCGCTCGGCGCCTTGCGTCGCGCATTCGCGCGATCGATCGGGCGCGAGCTCAATCCACTGCTCCTCGAGCTTGCGGCGCCGCTCGACGCGCTCCTCGCCGGCAACGGTGTCCCGGCAGAGCTCGCCGCGCGCCTCGTCAGCGCGCTGCTCTGGCCGAAGCAGTCGGGCGCGAACAGCCTCATCGTGATCGACGACGCGAAGTCCGTGGACCCCGCGACGCTCGATGCGTGCGTGCGGGCCGTGCAGGGCAATCCCGCGTTCGGGATGATCGCGCGGCTCGATGCGACGAGCAGCGTGCCCTCCGTCCTCACGACCCTTCCGACGGCTGCCGAGCACGAGCTCCCCCCGCTCTCGCGCGAAGGAGCCGAGGACATCGCAGTGGGCTGCACGGGCGGTGCGCTCGATGCGCTCGCTCGTGGTCGCTGGGCGAGGCTCGGCGGTGAAAGTCCGCTCGCCGTCGTCCAGGCCGTGACGCTCGGGATCGCCAGCGGCGACATCGCGTGGTCGGCTGGTCGCGCATCGCCACGGTCGCGTGCTGCCGGGAGAGGCAAGGCGATGCCGGCGTCGAAGTGGATTCGCCAGCGCGCAAACGCCGAGCAAACCCCGGCGCGGGCGGTGCTGTCGCTTCTCGCCGTCGTCGGCGGAGAAGCGAAGATCAGCTTCCTCTCGCGCGTCCTCGAGCGGGCAGGGATCCGAATCGATCTGATCGGAACGATCACGCAGCTCGAGCGCTCGCGATGGCTCGTCGCTCAGGAGCCGATCGCCGGAAGCGACCTGTCGCCGGGCGGCGAGCGGACGATCGCGTTTCCGTCGAGGACGCATCACAAGTCGCTCTTCAACACGCTCGACGACGAAGCTCGGAGACGCCTTCACGGCGCGATCGCGACGGTGATCGAAGAAGAGGAAGGCGTGTTCGGCCGCGTCGAAGGCGCCTGGCACGCGGCGCAGGCCGGCGAAGGGCCTCGCGCCGCGGTCGCTTTCCTCGAAGCCGCTAGCATCGCGGCGCAGGCCGGCCTCGCGGCGAGCTGTACGCAGCTCGTCGCGTTTGCACGTCGCGCAGATCCTTCCTGCGAAGAGGCGGCGCGCTCCGTGCTCACCAGCGCGCTAGAGCGTTCTCCGAGCCAGCATCCGCCGGCCGTGTCGCTCCCGCCGCCGATCGTGCCGTCGATGCAACCCGCGCCGACGAGCACCTCGATGCTCGAGCCATGGTCCTTGCCTCCGTCCACGGCGCTGGAGCCGGTGGCCGTAGACGCCGGGCCGGCGAGCTCCACGTCTGGGCCTGCGTCGAGCGTCCCTGGCAGCCGCATCGCCGTTCGACTCGGCGAGCTCGCGAAGGAGGCGCTGCTCGCCGCGGACAACGCGGCGCTCGAGCACTGGGTCGACGGGCTTCGGGCGACGGGGGAGAGCCCCGCCTTCACCGATCGGATGATGGCGATGGCGCGTCTCGGTCGCGGGGACATCGGCGACGCGCTGCGTGCCCTCCGGCGAGCGCGCTCACAGCTCGACCCGTCGGACCATCGGCGCCGCTGTCAAACGTCGCTTGCGCTCGGCGTCGCGCTCGGCGTTGCGGGTCGCCCGGAGGAGGCGCTGCTCGAAGGGATGGACGCGCTCGCGCGTGCCCGCCAGATCGGTGACGACCAGGGAGCCAAGGCGTGCCTGGCTTTCCTCGCCAAGCTCTATTCGTCGGTGCAGCGCACCGTCGATGCCGAACGCCTGCTCGGCGGCTCGTGAGCTCGCGCCGCCTGCAGCGGCTCACGGGAACGTGATCGTCGGCGCGGGCGCGCTCACGGCGACGGTGCGGCGGGCTCCGGCGGGCTCTCTTCCCAGGCCTCACGGAGGATCTCGGCGACCGCTTCGTAGAGCGCCTCCGGGATCTCGTCGCCGATCTCGAGCTCCACGAGCGCACGCGCAAGCGGGATGTCGCGGAGCACCGGGACCCCATACTGGTGGGCAGCTTCGACGATGCGCTTCGCGAGATCTCCGTGTCCGGATGCAACGAGCACGGGCGCCTCGTCCTCGCCGCCGCGGTCCGGGCTCTCGTATCGAAGGGCGCACGCGATGTGGGTCGGATTCACGATGACGACGCTCGCATTCTTGACGTTGCCGACGGTCGCTGCCGTGAGCATCTCGTGATGCGCACGCTCGCGGGCCGCCTTGAGCTGAGGATCGCCCTCGCTCTCCTTATGCTCTCGCTTCACCTCGTCCTTCGACATCATCAGCTTCTTGCGCCATGACCGGCGCGTGATGACGACGTCGAGCACAGCCAGGAACAGGCCGACGACCGCCGCCTTCTTGGCGACGTCGAGCGCGATCGATCCGGCGAGCGTCGCCGCAGCATCGAGACGGCCAGCGGCCCGCGCCAGGTTCACGGCGTTCGACCGCAACGCGCCGTAGGCGATGAAGGCAACGGCGCCGGCGAACAGCGCTGCACGGAGGACGGCGATGAGCCGCTGCGCCGAGAAGAGCTGCTTGAAGCCATCGATCGGGTTCAGCTTGCCGAGGTTGGGGGTGAGCTTCTTCGTTGCGATGACGCCGCCCGTCTGGACGACGGACGTGATCGCCCCCGAGACGGCTGCCGCTGCGAGGATCGGCGCGGAGAGCACGAGGACCGCGCCGCCGAGCGCGATGCCGTCGAACGTGACCGATGGCGAGCTGTCCGCCGCTCGAGCAATCGCGGCGCGAAGATCGCCGCCCGCCTCGCTTGCGAGCGCAGCGACCGCGGCGGGGGCGATGGCGACCGCGCAGAGGAACGCGACGCTCTGGCTCGCGAAGGTGCTGAGGGGGCTGTTGCCCTCCTCCTGCGCCTTCCGGAGTCGTTTTGGAGTCGGCTCCTCCGTCTTGTCGCTCATGCCTCATCCCCCCGCCGCATGCCTCATCCCTCATCCCCCCAGATGGGGTTCGCCCGGGGCACGAACCCGCGCGCACCGCTTCGCGGCGCGGGGCGTCCCCCGATGGCGCTCCCCCCACGCGCCGTCGCGTCACCGCCGCTTCTTCGCGCCTGCCTTCTTCTTCGCGGGCACCGCCTTCTTCTTCGGCCGCGCCTTCGGCTTGGTTGCGCCTTTTTTCGTGGTCGCCGTCTTTTTCGTCGTCTTGGCGGCGGCCTTCTTCTTGCCGGCGACCTTCTTCTTGGCGGGTGCGGCCTTCTTCTTCTTGGCGGGCGCCGCCTTCTTCTTGCCGGCGGCCTTCTTCTTGGCGGGTGCGGCCTTCTTCTTCTTGCCGGCGACCTTCTTCTTGGCGGGCGCGGCCTTCTTCTTCTTGGCGGGCGCGGCCTTCTTCTTTTTCGGGGCTGCGGGAACGGCGGGCTCCAGCACGACCGTGACGTCCGCGGCCTCTTCGATCTCGACGGCCGGCGCGGCTTCCTCCGCCTCGTCGCCGACGATCGGCACGACCTCGACGGCCGCGCCTTCCTCCTCGGCCTCACGCTCGGCGGTCACCTCCGTCGGCGCAGGAAGCTCGGGACGCTCCCAATCCTCCACCTCCGCGCGTCCGGTCACGAGCTTGTACAGCGCAATCGTGAGATCGCGGACGCCTTCGCCCGTCGCCGAGGAGACGAGATGCAGCTCGATCCCGCGCTCCGCGAACTGCTCGCGGACCTTCTGGTACGCCTCGCGGACCTCCGGGATGTCGGCCTTCGTCATGGCAACGATCTGCGGGCGCTTCGCGAGCTCGGGATCGAAGCTTGCGAGCTCGTTCATGAGCGCGTCGTAGTCCTTCACCGGGTCGCGCTCCTCGTCGAAGTCGAGGGTCACGAGATGAAGCAGCGCGCCCGTCCGCTCGACGTGCTTGAGGAAGCGATGCCCGAGCCCGGCGCCTTCCGCTGCGCCGGGGATGAGGCCTGGGATGTCGGCCACGACGAAGGACGCCTCGTCACCGACGCGCACGACCCCGAGATGAGGCGTGAGCGTCGTGAACGGATAGTCGGCGACCTTGGGGCGTGCCCGAGAGACGGCGCGGATGAACGTCGACTTGCCGACGTTCGGAAAGCCGAGGAGGCCCACGTCCGCCATGACCTTGAGCTCGAGGCGGAGCTTCTTCTCTTCGCCTTCTTCGCCGGGCTCGGCGCGCCGGGGAGCGCGATCGTACGGGGTCGCGAAGTGAATGTTGCCGCGACCGCCCTTGCCGCCCTTCGCGACGACGACGCGCGTGTCCGGCTTGTCGATGTCGAAGAGGAGGTCTCCCGTCTCGCGATCGTAGACCTGCGTTCCGACGGGGACGCGCACGATCTTGTCCTCGCCGCCGCGACCGTACATGTCTTTCCCATGGCCCTGCTCGCCGCTCGGGGCGCGGATCACTCGGCCGTAGGTCAGGTCGATGAGCGTCGAGAGCCCCTCGTCCGCGACGAACACGATGTTGCCGCCGCGACCGCCGTCACCTCCCGACGGGCCGCCAAAAGGAACGAACTTCTCTCGCCTGAAGGCGATCGAGCCATTGCCGCCCTTGCCGGCGACCACATCCACTTCGCAAGAATCGACGAACTTCACGGGCGCGCATACTAGTCGACCTTCGCGAGTCTGTGCCGTGATAACCCATCCCGTCGTCAGGCCGACTTTCGTCGACGCTGCCGCGTTCGAGGCGCGGCCCGTGTGATAGACGTCGAAGGGACGCCGACAGCGAACCGATGAAGGTCCATCATCTCAACCTGTGCACGATGTGCCCGTTCGGGGGGCGGCTCGTCTCGGGAGGTCAGGGCCCCGTCCTTGCCACGGGAGAGCTCGTTGCCCACGCGCTCCTCGTCGAGACGGCGCGCGACGGCCTCGTCCTCGTCGACACGGGGATGGGGCTCGAGGACGTCCGGTCCCCTCTACGGCGCCTCGGCGCGGGGTTCGTCGCCTTGTCGCGGCCGCGCCTCCGCGAGGAGGACACTGCCGCGAGGCAGATCGAGCGCCTCGGCTTCGACCGGCGAGACGTCCGCCACATCGTCGTCACCCATCTCGACGCCGATCACGCCGGTGGCATTCCCGACTTCCCGCACGCCACGGTCCACATTCATCGCAACGAGCACGCTGCTGCGATGAGCCCGCGGACCGTCAGCGAGAAGAACCGCTACCGGCAGGTGCACTTCGCCCACGGTCCGAAGTGGCAGCTCTACGACAGCGGAGGCGAGAGCTGGTTCGGCCTCGACAGCCTGAAGGTCATCGCCGACGACGTGCTCCTCGTTCCGCTGCACGGGCACACCCGGGGACACTCCGCCGTCGCCGTTCGAGTGGACGAGCCCGCGGGCCCGGATTGGCTGCTCCACTGCGGTGACGGGTACTTCTTCCACCTCGAGAAGGACGATCCCGAGTGCTGTCCGCCCGTGCTCCGGAGGTTCCAGTCGGCCGTCGCGGTCGACGACGCCGCCCGACGCGGGAACGCGAAGCGCATCCGCGAGCTCTACCGGCAGCATGGACGGACCGTCCGCGTCTTCTCCGCGCACTGCCCGCACGAATACCGCGCGCTCGCCGAGACCGAACGGGACCGAAGCGGGCGACTATCCGACTGACCTCCGCGGTCAGGGGATCGAGAACGTCACGCGGAAGCTTCCCTGCCGGGTGCCGCTGTCGGTGCCCGCACCGTCGACGAACACGTAGTAGCTCTTTCCGTTTTCGACCGGGAACGTCATCGTCTCCGGACCGACACCGGCGGACTGGTTCGCGCAGGCGATGAGCGTGTTCTCGCTCGGCTGACACGCCTCCGAGGCCCAGAGAAACACGTTGTAGCTCACGTCCGAGGTCGCGACCTCGAGGTTGCCCGTCTTGTGCGCGGTGACCTTGAAGACGCGGTCGGACGAGCCCGCCCCGGACGTCGGGTTCGCCGACGAGGTGCAGCTCGGCTTCACGCTGCGATTTCCCGAGCCGGCCGTCGTGGACTCGAGCGTCGGCGCGTGTCCTCCGCCCCAGACGTGAACGTCGAGCCCGGGACAGGCGTTCGTCGCGAAGGGCGTCTTGCCCGCCAGCTTGCAGCTCGAATCGCAGCCGTCGGTCTCGTTCGTGTTCTGGTCGTCGCAGTCTTCGCCGCTCTCGACCTTGCCGTTCCCGCACGAACCTTTCGAGCGCGGGCCTCCATCGACCTCGAAGCCACCGTCTTCTTCGGGGAACGGCTCCTCGAAGCCAGGGTCGCCCGGCTCGAGCGGGCCCTCCGGGTTGCCGTACGACTCGCAAGGCTCGCACGGACCGAAGCTGTTGCCGTCGTCGTTGCAGAGCTTGGTGCCTTCCTGTCGATCTTGGCACCGGCAGAACACGAACGCGCCCGGCTGACACTCCCTGTCGACCTTCGCGCGTTCGCGCGAAGACGTCGTCGTCGTGCAGGCGAGCACGAGGGAGACGAGCGCGAGGGAGACGAGCACAAGCGTGAAGAGCGGCCCCCGCGCGCCGAAGCGCCGGGCGCGGCTGCCGATCCGTCGAGAGAGCTGCGACGCGTTCATGCGCTCGTACTACTGCTGCAGCTTGAAGCTGATCGAGTAGTCGCCCTTGTTGTTGGAGTTGGAGATGCCGCCGCCGTCGACGGCCACGTAGACCTTCTTCTCGTTCGAGACCGGGATGGTCATCGTCTCGCCGACGCCGACGCCGCCCTCGTTTTCGCACATGCTCGCCGCCGTCGACACCGTCGTGCACGTGTTCCGCGCGCTGAGCATGAGGTTCGGCAACGGCTTACCCGTTGCGGCGGCGAGCGTGACGACGAGGCTTCCGGACGCATGGGGCGTCACCTCGTAGACGTGGTCCGAATAGTTGTTCGAGCCCCCGGGGTCACACGCCTGCGAAGGCGCGTTGAACGTGTTGCCGTAGTCGGCCGTCGATCCGACGCCCGTCACGGTCTGACCGGACCACACGTGCACCGGTTGCCCGGGGCACGATCCGCCGCTCATCGGGTTGCCGTTCACCTGGCGGCAGTTGTTCCCGCAGCCGTCGTCTTCGACCTTGTTCCCGTCGTCACAGGCCTCGCCCTGATCGACCTTGCCGTCTCCGCAGAACGATCCTGCGGTGAGCTTCAGGGTGGCGACGTACTTTCCCGCCGACGACGACGCGCCGTCGATGACGAGGAAGTACTCCTTGCCGGTCGCGACGTTGACCTTCAGCTGCGCGAACTTCTGTGCGGTCGGCGGGCCGCACGAAGCTTGCGACTCCTTGTCGTCGCATGACGAGCGCACGTAGACGACGGGGTCGAGGCCCGCCGAGCCCTGGACCTTCACCTCCAGGGAGCCGGTGCCGGACGGGATGAGCCGGTAGATGTGGTCGTTCGCGCCGACGCCGACGGCGCAGGCGCCCTGCTTGCCTTCACGATCGCCGGTGGCGGTGGTCGTGTCGCCCTCGAGCTTGAACTCGACGCCTGGCTGCACCGCCGTCGACTTGCCCGGGCAGCTCTCGAGGGCGTTCGGCTTGTCGGGCGGATTGTTGTTCGGATCGGGATCCTCGTCCGTCGGGATCGGCTCGTTCGTGCGCGGATCGTCGATCTCGCCGCCCACACATTCTCCGTCGCCGCCCGTCGTGCACTGCTCGAACGACTTCGCGTCCTCCTTGCACAGCTTCGTCCCCGGAGTTCGGTCGGCGCAGCGGCAGAAGACGTAGGCGCCCGGTACGCAGAGCTTCTCTTCTTTCGTGGTGTCGGTGCCCTCGAGAAGCGCACAGCCCTGCGTTGCGATCAGGACGCCAGCGACCGTCGCCAGCGAGAAGAGGAGACTCCCGAGCCTCATGACCGATGCCCTCCATCCATGTCCGTCGTGTCCGTCATGTCCGTCAGAGCGCTCCGCCGGCGACGCGCCCGAGCCGCGAGGAATCCGGAGCCGATGAAGATGGCGACGACGCCGAACGACGTGCTCGCGTTTCCGGGCTGCAGCGAGCAGAGCCCCTTGGGCTCCGGATCGTCGCACGTACCGCTGAAGCCGTTGCGTGGCTCCGTGTTGCACGCAACGCCGCGGTCGGCGGGGTAGATCGCGCACACGGCGGCGACGTCGTCCGGATGAAGCTCTCTTTGTGAGGTCGATCCCGGTGCGTAAGAAGCGAACATGACGGCCGCCGGATCCGGCGAGTGGGCGATGCCGATGAAGTGCCCGACCTCGTGGGTCAGGATCGCCTGGAGATCGTATTCGACCGTCGCCGGGTCATCGGTGATCGTGACGTTGTTGTTGGCCGTGTTCACCTCGATGTCCGCATCGAGGATCTCGCCGGTCTGGTCGTTGTACGTGACGCTCGTCTTCGCGAGCGTGCCGTCGATGCCGCGGTACCTCCAGTTGCTGTCCTGGAAGAGCACGACGTTCACGTTGGGCCCCGTCTTGTTGTACTGGCTCTTCTTGCAGGAGACCGGCTCGCGTTCCTGGAACGTCATGGCGGCGACGGTGCCGTCGGGGCAGTCGACGTCGCTCCACGCCTGGAACGTCTTGCGGATGATGGCGCGCGTGTCGGCGGGATCGTGGTCGGCAGTCCCCAGGCGGTTCGTCGCGTAGCTGATGCACGAGGTCGGCCAGAACAGCTTGGCGCCGTCGGTCGGGCAGCCTTCGCCGTCGGTCTCGCACTCCTTGTCCTTGGTCGATCGACACGTCGTCGATCGGCAGAAGGCGTCCGCATCGATCGTCGTCGAGAGGACGGCGAGCGCCGTGAGCGTCGTCGCGAGGGCTCGCTGCGTCGTCCTCACGCCCCGCCGGAACGACGGGCGCTCGGGCGGCGAGACTCGGCCCCATCGGGTTCTCAACGCGGGGATCATCACCTCGACATCCTCACCGAGAACGCAGGTCTGCACGAGCGATGCCATTGTAGGGCAAGGTGCTCTGGCGTGTAACTGCGCGGAAACGACTCTATTTCTATGGCTGGCAACAGACTCAGCCGCAGGATCGCCGGCCGGCTGGCTATCACGAGATCCACCGCGGCCTCGCGATCATGGGCGCGAAGGCGCGCGTGCGCGTGCATGCATCGACGAGCGCGTGAGCGTGCGCACGCGGGCGAGCGGGCTGAGAACGCGGAGCGCAGAGCAGCGCGAAACAGCCGGCCTGGTCGCGTCTCGCGTGCTCGTTCTAGGATGGCGTTCATCGTGCGGGACTGCGTCTGGATCACTTCGTTGGTGTTCGTGCTCTCGGGATGTGATCGCGCGTCGACGGCCACCCAAGATGCGGGGACGTCTTCGGCGAGGCCGGAGGCGCCGTCGCGGATCGGGAGCTGCGATCGCGGCTCGCTCACCGGGACGTGCTCGGAATACGGCGGCACGTATCTGGCGCAGAACGAGGTGCTCCTCACGTCGAGCTGCGCGAAGCTCGGAGGGACGTTCGTCTATGCCGAATGCCCGAACACGTCCGTCATCGGTGGCTGCACGCTCTCGACCGGTGAGGTCCGAAAGTTCTACGGGACGGGTGCAAGCGCGTACACCGCCGAACAGGCGCAGAACGAATGCGTGAGCTCGTACCGCGGCACGTGGACCCCGCGATGATGCTCACGCGCGGCGTGTGAGTGCTCGCTGCTGCGAGCACGAACGCGCCAGTCTGCACTCGCACGTCCTGCTCCGGCTCGACGCGCTGAAAATCCATTCGAGCGTCGAGGAAGCCGGCTACTGTCGGTCGCGATGGAGACCAGAGACGTACGCACGGCTCGAACCGAGCCGAAGAGTCCTCGCAGGCGTCGGCCCATCGACAAGGTCCAGCTCTTCGGCCTCGTCGCCATCGTGCTCGTCGTGATCTTCTCGTTCGCGAACAAGGTCACTGCTCAGAGCGGCGGCGGTGGCGCGAAGGGTGGGGGAGCGGCGGCGGCGACCGCGATGCTGAAGGACAAGGCCGACCCGAAAGCGGCGGCCGAGTCGCGACCGACGGCCGACGCGAACGCGGCGCCGGGCAGTGCGCCCGCGGAGCCTGCGGCCGAGAAGAAGGAAGAATCCAGGAGCGACGACGAAGAGACCGCGGGTCAGCTGAACAGCGCCGTCCTGGTCGATCCGAGCAAGGGCGGCGTTCCCATCCACACGACGGGCCCGTACCGATCGCCGTTTGCGAGCCCCTCGAAGCCGCAGGTGCTGGCGCGGGTGGGGTTCCTTCTCGAGACGGTCGAGGAGTTCGACATCAAGAAGGGCGCGTTCACGGCGCACTTCTACGTGTCACTCACGAGTGACAAGCCGATGCCCAAGATCGATCTGAAGCCGACCAACGGCAAGATCGACGAGAAGGAGCTGCTCGCGGATCTGCCGACGTTCAAGATGTGGAAGATGACGGGCACGTTCCACATCAAGCCCGATCTCCACGCGTACCCGTTCGACACGCAGGACCTGACGATCGAGCTCGAAGACGACTCGAACGGGCAGGACATCCTCCGGCTCCGCACGGACGTCGATCACACGTATCTCGACTCGGACTTCAGCGTCCCAGGCTGGGACACGGCGTACATCAAGGCGCGCATCCTCACGCACTACTATCCGGACCGCTTCGACAACGACGATCTCTACTATTCGAAGTTCAAGTTCGTCCTCGGCATCAAGCGGTTCGCGACGAGCGCCGTGTTCACGGTGTTCGTCCCCGCGCTCGTCATCGTCCTGATCTCGCTCTCGGGCCTATGGTTCCCGCGCGACGAGCTCGAAGTGCGGTCGAACGCGACGACGCCGATGCTCGCGGCGGCAGTGCTGTTCCACTTCGCGCTCATGCAGGAGCTGCCCGCGACCGCGTACCTCTCGAGGGCCGACAAGCTGATGATGGGCGTCTACGGGTGCCTGTTCCTCCACATGCTGTCGTCCTGGACCTGGTTCGTCTTCGACGAGAAGCGCACCGACACGATCTTCCGCTGGGCCAAGTACGTCTGCGCTCCGCTCACGATCCTCATCATGGCCGTTGCCATCGTGCTCTGAGAGACCTGCCACCATGGTGCATCGACCATCTCATGACCATCTCATGCGAACGTTGACGAAGAACGTCGTCGTCCTGGGCTTGGTCGCCGCTCTATGGCCGCTCGCCGGCTGTCAGAGGTCGAAGACCTACGAGACCAGCGTCGAGGTGACGCGCATCGGGTCTCTCCGGCGAGACGAGCAGGGCAACCCGATCACCATGGACGTCGAGATCAGCTACCTCGCGTGTCCGGGCACGCAGGTCGAGGTGATCCGGGGCGGCAAGGAGTTCGCCTCCTGTCTCGCCGAGAAGGTGAAGACCGGCGACAAGATCAAGGTGAAGCTCGAGCATCAGTGGAGTGCCGAAGGCCACTACGACTTCAGTGTCTTCGAGGTCGCCGGCTGTTCGCGCCCGCCGGATCCGAACGACGAGGCGTCGTACAAGGTCGTTCGCGAGTGCTCCGACTGGACGGAGAACGGCGCGCGCGTCGGCTTTCAATGCAGCTACTCGAACAACGCTGATCTCGAGAAGGCGTGCCCGTGGTTCAAGCGACGGTGACCTCGCGCTCCGCGACGATGCGTTTCGTGACGACGTTGCGATAAGCAACGCGAACACCCCCAAAACGCCCGAAGAAATCACGTTTCCCTATCCGAGTCGCGTGCTACTTCCTGAAGCATGCATCGCGGTGCAGGCATCGTCAGGACGCTCGCGGTCGCTGTCGCCGCTATCGGCCTCGTGACGGCTTGTCATGGGACGAAGCACTACGACGCAGAGGTCGAAGTCACGCGCATCAGCGCCGTCCGCAAGGACGAAGCCGGCAAGCCGGTCACGCTCGACTTCGAGGTGAGCTACACGGATTGCCCAGGCTCCCAGATGGAAGTGATCCGCGGCGACGCCACCTTCGCCGCGTGCGTCGCCAAGTACAAGGTCGGCGACAAGGTGAAGCTCGGGATCGATCACGAGTGGGACCCGGAGGGGCACTACAAGTGGACGGTCCGCAAGGTCGGAGACTGCACGCGCATCGCGGATCCGAACGACGAAGCGTCCTACGCGCTGGTCCGCGAGTGCGAGGACTGGAGCGTCAACGGCACCCGTGTCGGCTTCCAGTGCAAGTACATCCCCGACAAGAAGCTCGTCGAGAAATGCCCCTGGTTCAAGCGGCGCTGATCGCCGCGACCAGAGCGCGCCGGCTCAGGAGCCGCCGGTGTCGGGCACGCGCTCGCACTCGCGCGTGAGATCGAGCCCGCCGAAGAAGTCCTGCGTGATGCGGTCCCACACCGAGCGGTTCTCGTCGGTGCCACACTTGAACGGCGGCTCGACCGGCGCGCCCGCGAGCACGGCTTCGTGCTCGAGATACCACCGGAGCGCGAGCTCGGCGCCGTACTCGCGGACGTCACGCGTGCGCTCGTCGAAGGGGTAATACGTCCCGTCCGGGACACACGTGTCGTAGGGCGCGAATCCCGTGAGGCACTCGTGGTCGCCGCCGCATCGGCTGACGATGGTGGAGAAGACGTCGCCGAGCGCAGCGTTGGACCAGCCGCCACGACGCTCGTCATTGAGGTGGAACAGCTCGTGGAACAACGTCTCGAGGACATCGCGCTCCGACGTGTGGAGCGGGCCTTCGAGGTTGTAGCCGACGACACCGTGCTCGCCCCATGCCGACGGGTACGTCTTTGTCCGTGTGCGGAAGAAGACGAAGGCATCCGGCCGAAGGCTGAAGTCGATTGGCGCGGGAGCCTGCGCTGCCAGCGTCGAGAACACTGCGTCATAGCGCTCGAAGCTCGCGATGATCCACGCGAGATGCTGGCGATCTTCGCCGATGGGGAGCGCAGGCGTCGTCGGCACGCGCTCGCCGGTGTACGTGCTCTGCGACTTGGATACGTCGACTCCCGGTAGCACGCCGGTCTTCGCGTAGAGCGAGCGCGCGAGGTCGAGCGCCTCGGCGTCGTGCGCGAAGCGGAAGTCGATGAGGCACTCCGCGTGCTCTTTCGGCGGCAGGGTCGACGGGCACGCGGCGACGCAGGGCTCTGCGCCGAGATCGCCGCAGAGATGGCGCAGCGCGCGGCCCTGCACGCTCGACGGACGATGGGTGAGCTCCTGGGAGGCGCGCGAATGGTGTCGCGACGGCCGCGAGTGGCAGGCGGTGCCCAACGTGGTGAGGGCAGCGGCGAACAGGAGCTCGAACGCGATCCGCCGGGTCACTTCGCGATCGCAGCCACGGCCGCTGCGAGCGCCAGCAGGATCGCGAGCACGATCGCGAGCAGCTTCACCGAGGCACGGGTGGAAGGGGACCGACCCGGGGCGACCGGGCTCTTCGCACGAGGCTTCGCCGCCGGTACGCCGGCCGCCGCGAGCTCCGTGGTCTCTTCTGCGCTGCCGCTCGACGGAACGACCTCGGGAGCCCCGACCTTCGGAGCGCTCTCGTTTCGACCTCGACGCTCGCTCTTCTTCTTGGCCGGCTCGGGCGCGCGCCGGGCAGGGGAGGCGCCACGGCTCTTCTTGGCCTTCTGCTTCTGCCGCATGGCCTCGGCGCGTGCCTTCTGCCGCGCTCGCTTCGCCTCGGCCTTGAGACGTCGCCTGTCCCTCTTCTTCGCCGCCCGCTCCTCGCGGGCCTTCTTGGCGAGCGCGAAGGCCTCTGGATCGAGTCGCTCGTCCGGCAGCTCCGGCTCGGGCTCGTCGTCCTCGTCGTCTTCCTCTTCGTCGTCGTCGCCTTCGCCCTCGCCCGGAAAGAGCTCGTCGAGCCACCCCTCGTCGAGCGACGAGAGATCCGGATTCGACTGCATGTGGGCCGGGACGTCGTCGGTGGGAGCTTGCTCCGGCCGCTCGACGTCGGCGCTCGCGGCCGACGTCGCCGTCATGACGTCGTTCGGTGACGAAACCGGCAGCACGGCTGCCGCAGCCGGCGGCGATGGCGCGCCCCAGCCCTCCTCCAGCTCCTCGAGGAGATCACGTGAGCTGTCGTGGCGTTGCCTCAGGGTCATGGGAAGCTTGCGTGGTCCTACGCGAAATCACGGGACGACCCTCGTGAATCTACCCGCATTCCGCCGAGACTTCCATCACTCCGCCCGCGCCGAATCGGATCCAAAGGTGGCACGTCGGCTCGTATTCTCGGGGTGTGAATTTGCACTCGTGGTTTGGGGGGCGTGCTCGCTTCGTTGGCTTCGTTCTCGCCGTCGCGACCGTCGGTGTGGTCGCGTCGGGTTGCAACGGCAAGGGCGAGACCGAGGAGACCGGTGCGAGCTCCTCGTCAGGCGGGAGCGGCGGGACCGGCGGGAGCGGCGGGAGCGGTTCTTCCTCCGGCGCGAGCGGTTCGAACGGCTCGGTCCCCGAGGCGGGACCGACGTCGACCAACACGTGCGCTGCGGGCGCTGCGTGCGTCTGCAAGAAGGGCGAAGACTGCACGCACAACTGCAAGACGCCGGGCTGCTCGATGAGCTGCGACGACGGCAGCGTTTGCATCGGCAACTGTGAAGACGGCAGCCGAGGCTGCAGTCAGGTCTGCGCGCCGGGGGCGGACTGCACCTTCAACTGCCTGTCGGGCGCGTGCTCGATGGTGTGCAAGGCGGGCGCGACGTGCACGATGAACTGCGGAGGCACCGGCGCCTGCACGATCACCTGCGAAGAAGGCGCGAGCTGCACCGCCGACTGCGCGGCGATGAACTGCACGTGCACCGGCGTGAAGTGCTGACGCGTCGGGCTCGCGGAGCGCACCGCGAGCGGGAGGGCCGGCTTCCGCCCGAGCGTCAGGCGGGCCGCGTCGCGAGCCGACCGACGATCCGTCGAACGAGCTCGGCGGGCAGAACGGGCTTCGCGAGGAACGCGTCGCAGCCGGATCTCCACGCGTGGAGCCGGTGCGTGTCCTCGCTGAACCCGGTGACCGCCATCACGTAGATGTTCTTCGTCCGGGGATCGCCCTTCAGCTTCTTCGTGGCGGTCCAGCCGTCGACGACCGGCATCGCCAGGTCCATCACGACGACGTCGGGTGCGAGCTCGCGCGCCTTCCTGATCGCTTCGGCGCCGTCGTTGGCGGCAGCCACGCGAAAGCCGGCGAACCGGAGATAGTCGGAGTAGATCCTGCGAGTGTCCTCGTAGTCGTCGGCGACGAGCACGAGGGGCATGTTCCGAGCTGCGCGCTTCACTATCCGTATGATGACTGCCCGGTCCGGGGCGCGAAATGGGGAGAGCGGTCGCGTGGACCTCTGCCGCGCGCGCATGTCCTCGAAATCGTGCAGATCAGTGGTAGGCCGCGCACATACTGGTCCCACTCATTTTGCGGTCGGGAGACACGCCGCGAGCGCAGGCGACCTCGAGCCGCGCAAGAGAAGTGCTGCACCGACGACTGAGCACGACCAAGCACGGCCACGAAGGACACGCGGGACGAGCGAGCCGGTCTCCCGCGCACCTCGTCGAGGTTTGTTTCGGCGGGTAGTGGAGGAGCGTCTCGAGGGATCGCCGTTCGCCCCGTCGGATGCCGCGGCAGGAGGACCCGCGCCGAGCGGCGGTCACGCAGCTCACACGTTTTCCCCAGGCTGGGGAAAACGCACGTGCCGCCAGCTTCGTGTGGCGTTTATGCCGGACCGCGATCGGCTTCGCAACAAATTTGTCTTTTGGTCATTTGCGATTTTTCTCCACAGTCTTTTCCACAAGAAACGGGTGCAGCTGGGGCCGCCAATGCACGTCATGCCGCGATTCGACGCTTGTTTCGTCCGCAGAATGACGGCGTCCCCGTGTGGTGTGGACAACATCGGTGTTTGAGGACCGGTGCTTCGTCGTGTTTGGCGGTTTGAATGGTGGATTGTTTGCCTCGTATGCCATGGCGCACCAGATCGTCCGGCGTCTCCTGCACGAGGCCGCGGATCTTCACGGCAGGGCGACGTTCGGCTCGCGTCGGTCTGTCCCGCGATCGCTTCGCGTGCCCCGTCCCGCGGCGAACGAGCGCTGCTGACGGACACTCGCCGATTCATGCCCGCGGGTGCTCGGTGTGACCACGCGTGCTGTGGAAAGCTCGACGGCGCTGCCGCGCGCACTGTTTCCCGGACGGAACGATGCGGTGCGGTGAGCGCGCTTGTTCGGCCGCCGTCGAATCACGACACTTGACGCATGACCGCCGACGACCGAATGCCGACCCTGTTCATCCCGCACGGAGGAGGCCCGTGTTTCTTCATGGAGTGGACGATGGGCCCGCGCGACACGTGGGACCGCACGGCCGCGTTCCTCCGTGCGATCGACGGCACGCTCCCCCGGACGCCGTCCGCGCTGCTCGTCGTCTCGGGTCACTGGGAGGCGAAGGTCCCGACGGTGCTTGCCTCGCCGGCTCCGCCGCTGCTGTTCGACTACTACGGGTTCCCGCCGCACACGTACGAGCTCACGTGGCCGGCGCCCGGGGAGCCTCGGCTCGCCGGACGCGTTCGTGACCTGCTGGCGGCGGCAAACATCGCTTCGGCATCGGAGACCGATCGCGGCTTCGATCACGGCGTGTTCGTGCCGCTCAAGGTCGTGTACCCGGAGGCGCGGATCCCCACGGTGCAGCTCTCGCTCGAGGACAGCCTCGATCCTGCTCGTCACATCGCGATCGGCCGAGCGCTCGCGCCGCTACGCGACGAAGGTGTCCTCATCGTGGGCAGCGGCATGAGCTATCACAACATGCGTGGCTTCATGTCTGCTGCGGGGCGGGACGATTCGCGGCGCTTCGACGCGTGGCTCGCCGCGGCCGTCGAGAAGGAGCCCCAAGCGCGCGACGCCGACCTCGCGAGCTGGGCGGCGGCTCCATCGGCGCGGGCGAGCCATCCGCGCGAGGAGCACCTGTTGCCGCTCATGGTCGCGGCCGGCGCGGCGGGGAGCGATCGCGGCAAGCGGGTGTTCCAGGACGACGTCATGGGCACGCGCGTGTCTGCCGTACGGTTCGGCTGATCCGCGGACGCGTGCCGTCCGCGCGACCGGGCGGCGGGCCGCGGGCCGCTCGGGCGCTTCCCGGGCGACCACCGCACGACCCTCCTCATCGTGCCGGCGACGGGCCGAGCCGCTGGTGGCGAGTCACACGCCCTCTCAGGGCTTCACGTTCGCGTAGACGGCGGTGCGGCTGCCCTCGAGGCGAGTCCAGCGGAGGTTCGACGGAAGGTTCATCGCATCGGCATTAGAGAAGCGGACCTCGGCGCCGGCGTTCGAGACCGGGATCACCTGAACCTGCCGCAGCGCGAGCGTATCGGGATCGAAGAGCGCCCGGCCGATGTAGTTCTTGCTCTGAGCGCCCAGGGCCGGGTGGATGAAGTTGCCGAGGCTCTCGAAGACGACGCCCTTGCCGCCATCTTCCTTGCGCACGACGCGCACGGGCTTCCAGACATGAGGGCCGTGACCGAACACGACGTCCCCGCCGTACTCCGCGACGAAGCGGATGCCCATGCGGACGAGCTCGTCCTGATCCGCAGCCGCCATGCTGTGGAGCGAAAGGATCCGGAGGTCCGCCGCCGCATCGCGCATGCTCTCGAACAGCGCGGTCGCGTCGCCCTTGCAGGCTGCGCGCGGGCAGTCCGGGCGCCCGGTGTAGAGGCTGCCGAACGCGACGCGCACGTCGCGCCCTTTGATCGAGAACGTGCGGACCTGCGCCCGTGCGGAGTCGTCCTCCCCGGTGCCCGCGACGCCCGCGGTGAGCCAGTCGAGATCCCCGAGGCTCGCGATGCCACGCGCGGTCATCGCCGGGCTGGCGGCTTCGCCGCGCTCCGGTACTTCGCTCGAGCCGTGGCAGTCGCGGGTGTGATTGTTCGAGAGGGCGACGAGGTTGAAGCCGCGCTCGTACGCTTGCGTGAGGTTCTCGGGACGGGAGACGAAGGCGTAGGAACGTCCAGGAGAGTACGGGCTGCCGAACCGTGAGCACGTGGTGCCGACGACGGTCTCCCAGTTGATGAACGAGAGGTCGCCCCGATAGCTGGCTCCGCGCGCGTCGAAACGATCGAGCGCTGTGCCGAAGGCAGCCGCGATCGCCGTCGTCTCGTGCGTCTTGCTTCAGCCGGCGTCGCCGACCCCGCGCACGTCGACGAGGGCCGTGTCCGCGTGCTCGAGGGGCGCGGGCGCGATCGCCGTCGCGGGCGCGGTCTCGTCAGGCTCGGTGATCGGGACGATCGCGCTCTCCGTCTCGGTGGGCTCGCCGTCCGTGGCAGCGGCGTCGTCCGCGTCGACCGAGCAGGCCGCCACGAGGACAAGAGGAAGGAGCGAGAGGAGTCCGAGCGCGCGCACGAGACGGGTAGGGGCAAGACCTACACCAGGTGGCGCAGAGCATGAAATGCCGAGCGATCCGCGCCTTCGAGCATCCGGAGGCCCAGGACCTGACGGTCGGAGGATCCAGGAATGATCCAGCACCGGTGGAGCCAAGCTTCGTGATTCCTGCATGTTGCGGGCAGTCCTCGGAGCCCGGGACCAGGCACACCATGTGCGATGGTGTCCGCTATGCTCTCCTTGCGTGCGGGCTTCCTTGCCGGTCTCTCTCTCCTCAT
>JAFAER010000257.1 GCA_023423895.1 Pseudomonadota bacterium | reverse complement strand
TCATCCTCTGCACCATTTTCGCTTTGAACGACTCCGTGTAGTTCACAAGAATTCTCAGATCCCGTCCCCAGAGATCGACTGCAACCGCCTACGCGACGGAGGCGACAACTTCCCTGACACGGGGGGGTACTCGCAGCTCTCCGAGCTTAGTAATGTTGATTGATGCGAGGTTCGTCGTCTGTCGACCCGAGCTGATGAAGTACTTCTGCGCATCGGACGAGTTGCCAAAAGCCGAAATGTACGCAGGGCTGGAATCTTCACGGAGGCGTACCCGGAAGACATGGTTCTGATGGATGCAGAGCGGAAGTTGTCCCCTCCAGACGCATCCACGTCCCAGCTTGTCGCGGTCCCCGCCTTCGTTGAATAGAATGTCGCCAGGAACGAGGCGAAGCGCGGCGATTTCAGCCTCAGTAGCCTGAATAGTCTTTACTTCATCGAGATTGAGCTGGCCGCGTTGAACATTGGCAACGCGCAGGTAGGGGACTTCCTGTAGTCGGTCCGATGGCTGTCGCTTCTTCCCTTTGGTCAGCCCACCCGCAATATCGCCAAGTTCGCGGAGTAGGACCCACCGCCAGCCAGGAGGGAGTTCGTTGCTCACGCGCCCAACTCCTCCTGCAGCGCCTGCATCTCCTCGAGCGCCGTCTGCAGTTGCGCCACGATCTCCGCCGCGATCACGTCCGGCTCAGGCAGGTCCGCGTGGTCGGTCACGCTGTCGTCCTTCAGCCACGTGATGTCGAGATTATCCCCACGCTTCGCGATCTCCTCGCGCGTGAACTTCCGGAACCGCCCCGTCTCGCCCTGGTCCTTCCGCTTGCTCTTGCCGAGCGGGTCGCTGCCGAACGCCTTCTCGAACTCGCTGAAGTGCGCGCGCGTCAGCGGCGTGCGCTTCCCGAAGCTCGGCGCGTTCGTCCGCATGTCGAAGAACCACACCGCCTTCGTGTTGTCCTTGTCCTTCGCGCCGCGCGTGAAGAAGAGCACGTTCGTCTTCACGCCCTGCGCGTAGAAGATCCCCGTCGGCAGGCGCAGGATCGTGTGCAGGTCGCACTTGTCCATCAAGTCGCCGCGGACCTTCTGGCCGACGCCCTCCTCGAAGAGCACGTTGTCCGGGAGCACCACCGCCGCGCGCCCGCCGGGCTTCAGCCCGCGGTAGATGTGCTGGAGGAAGACGAGCTGCTTGTTGCTCGTCGGGTACGTGATGTCGTCGCGCGTCGGGCCGCCGCCGCCCTTCTTCGTCCCGAACGGCGGGTTCGTCAGGATGACGTCGGCCTTCGGCAGGCCCGCGCCGGTCGGGCCGAGCGTGTCGCCGAGGATGATGTCGCCTTCGATGTCGTGGAGCATCGCGTTCATGAGCGCCAGGCGCTGCACGTCGGGCACGAGCTCGACGCCGTAGAACGCCTCCTTCCGCTGGAACGTCTGCTTCGCCTCCGGCAGGTCGTGCAGGTCGTCGGTCTTCGCCTTGATGTAGCGATCGGCGTTGATGAGGAAGCCGCCGGTGCCGACCGCCGGGTCCTGCACGCGCTCGCCCGGCTCCGGCTTGATGACCGCCACCATGCACTCGATGAGCGGCCGCGGTGTGAAGTACTGGCCCGCGCCGCTCTTCGTCTCTTCGGCGTTCTTCTCGAGGAGACCTTCGTAGAGATCGCCGAGGCCCTCGTGCTTCGCGCTGTACCAGTCGAGTGCGTCGATGTCCGTCACCACCTGCTTCAGGTGGCGCGGCTGGCGAAAGGTCGTCGACGCGTTCGCGAAGATGGCGCGCACCCGCGTCGAGCCCTTGGCTCCGAGGTCGACGAGGAGCTTCCGGTACGCGTCGAGGAGCTCGACGCCGTCGTGCTTCGTGAGGTCGTCCCAGCGATAGCCCTTCGGGATCTGGTCCTCGGCGCCGGTCTCCTTCGCCATCTTGAGGAAGAGGAGGTACGTGAGCTCCGTGACGTACTGGTGGTACGTGATGCCGTCGTCGCGGAGGACGTGGCAGAGGTTCCAGAGCTTCTGAACGATGTCTTGGGTCGTCGGCATGAATTGCTTCTCGTCGTCGCGGGCGATGCTCAGCCCGCGTCCTTCCATACTTCGTCCGCCAGGTCGCCGAGCAAGCTTTCGAGCGTGCCGTCGAACACCTTGTTCAGGCGGGCGAAGCCGCCGTCGCTCTTGAACTGCCCGGCGTCGAGCGCCGAGCGGTCGACGACGGTCTCGTGCTTCATCTGCTTGGCGATGCGATCGAGCCACTTCACCTGCGGAACGGTGAAGCGCCGCGCCTTCTTGAGGCGCGCGACGGCGCGGTCGACGCGCTCCGCGTAGGGCACGAGCGGTGAGCCGAGCGCGAGCTGCCGGATGTAGCCCACGATGGTCGCGGCGATGTCCTCGTTCTTCTGCTCGCGCCACGCCGTCTGCAGGGAGGCCTCCGTGAAGCCCTCCTCGTCGAGCGCAAGCTTGAGCTGCCGGAGGTCTTCGCGGCTGAGCTCGCGCGGGCGCTGCGTCACGACGAGCAGGGCAGGGAGGCGGTTCATGTTCGACTCGAGGAACGAGCGGAACGCGTCGAGGTAGTCGGCCGGGCGCTTGCTACCGTGACGACCGTAGCCGCGCGTCACCTCGCGGATCTCGTCGACGTGCTCGGAGACGACGATCTTGTACGCGCCCGCGCCCGTCGTCCGGTCGAGGAACGGCGCGAGCGCCGGATGCTCCTTCAGGTACGCGGCGGCGTCGCCCACGCGACTCGTCTTGAGGAACGCCGCGAGCTCCCCGAGGCTCATCCCCGCCGCCGTGTTCAGCCGCGCCTCGTTCTCGCCCTTCAGCACGCGCTTCTTGCGCTGGAGCTTCGCGAGGAGCTCGTCGAGCGCGGCGCGGCGCATCTCTTCTTCTTTGCCCTCGAGCACCTCCTTCACGAGCTGCTCGAACGTCACGAGCGGATTGACGACGACCGGCTTCATGTCGGTCACGTCCTTCAGCGCCGAGTACAGGTCGACGGCGTCGAAGATGCGGAAGCGCTCCTTGCCGATCTCGGTGCAGAGGCGCGTCGCGCGGCCGATCATCTGCTCGTAAAGGATGCGGCTCCGGACGCGCCGCAGGAAGACGAGGTTCGCGATCTTCGGGACGTCGACGCCCGTCGTGAGGAGATCGACCGTCACCGCGATGTTCGGGTGCCGCTCGTTCCGGTAGCGACGAATGACCTCGAGGTAGCGGTCCGTCGCGCCCGTGATCTTCGCGACGGCGTCGTCGTCGACGCTGCCGTACTTCGCGGCGAGGGCCTCCTTGAGGAGGAGGACGACCATGTCCGCGTGCTCGTCGGTCGCGCAGAAGACGAGCGTCTTCTCCTCCTGCTCGGGATCGATGTGCTTCACGAGCTCGCCGATGACGGCGCGGTTGAAGCCCTCGGTGATCACCCGCTTGTTGAAGGCCTCGACGTCGAACGCCAGCTCGTCGGGCAGCTCCTCTTTTTTCAGCGTCTGGGAGGCGCGGTCGAGGACGAGCACCTCCTCGCGGGCGTCGTAGCGGATGCCGTCCTGCGCGAGCTTCGTCACGATGCGGATCGGCGGCTCGTGATCGACGAGGAAGCCGTCGACGACGGCCTCGCGGTACGAGTACGAGAAGACGGGCGCGCCGAAGATCTCCTTCGTGTGGATGGCGGGCGTCGCCGTCAGGCCGATCTTCGCCGCGTCGAAGTGGTCGAGCACGCGGCGGTACTTCGAGATGTAGTCGTCCTCGTCGCGGAAGAGCATCTCGCGATCGCTCATCTCGCGATCGAGCAGGTAGCCGCGGTGGCACTCGTCGACGACGATGCAGTCGTACTGGTCGACCGGCGGGATGCGCTCCTCGGCGTCGCCGTCCCAGGGGCCCCCGCTCGCGGGGCGAGACCCGAGGCCGAGCACGCGCTTCGTCATCGCCTGGATGGTGGCGATCTGGAGCTTCGTCTCGCGGTTCGGCTTGAGGTCGGCGAGCTCCTTCACCTCGAAGATGTCCGTGAAGGTCTGGAGGCTCTCGAGGCGCAGATCCTTCAGCGCGTTGGCGGTCTGCTCGCCGAGCGCGCTCCGGTCGACGAGGAAGAGGATGCGCCGGAAGCGCTTCGTCTTGAGGAGGCGGTAGCAGAGCCCGATGCACGTGCGTGTCTTGCCGGTGCCCGTCGCCATCGCCACGAGGAGCTCGCGCTTGCCTTCCTCGAGGCCGGCTTCGACGGCGAGAATGGCGCGTCGCTGGTAGTCGCGGTCGATGTACGGCATCGGCTCGACCTTGAGCTTCGCGTGCGCCTCGTCGACGTCCTGCCTCAGGAGATCGAGGAGGCCTTCCGGCGTGTACCAGCCCTCGAGCGGCACGGGATGGTTCTGCGGGCGACGCGCGTCGAGGAACCAGATGCCGCTCTTGGTCCGGAGCTGACGGAGGAACGGCCGCCCGTTCGTCGCGAAGAGGAACGGCACCTTGTGCGGCCCCCACGGGCTGCCGGCGGCGAGCGTCTCGTCGCCCTTGATGACGTAGCCCGTCGAGTAGCGCTTCGCCTGCGGGATGACGCCGAGGACGTCCTTGTGCTTTCGCTTCGCCTCGACGACGCCGACGACCTGGAGGCCCGCGAAGAGGACGTAGTCCGCCCAGCCTTCCTTGCCGTTTGTGAGCGTCGGCCACTCCGCGATCGCGAGGTTCTTTCCCTTCGCCGGCCGCACGCCACGCTCGAACGTGAGCAGCGAAGAGTCGACCTCCCAGCCCGCGTCGCGGAGCTGCTTGTCGATGAGGCGGCGCGTGGCGGCCTCGTCGAGCTCGATCGCCTCGCTGGCCTCGGCGGCGCGGTCGATGGTCGCCCGGAGCTCGGGCTGCGGCGCCTTCTCGGCGGCGGCCTGGAGCGCGGCGAGCTCCTCGAGCAGCTTCTTGTTCTGCTCCTCGAGCGCCTTCGTCCGCGCCTCGCCGGCCGCGGCCTTCTCGCGCTCGACGAGCTGCTCGGCGGCGAGCGCCTCCCAGATCGCGGCGTCCTCTCGTGCCTTCGCGGCGCGCTCCTCGGCGGAGAGGCGCTCCTTGGCCTCCTTCTCGGCCGCGAGCCGGATGGCCTCGATCTGAGCCTTCGCGGACTCGGCCTCCTTCGCGTGGGCGGCGAGCTGCTCACGCAGGCGTGCGAGCTCGTCGTGGAGCGCCGGGCTCTGTGCCTCCACCTTCTTCGGCGGCGACGGGGGGACGAACGGGCCGGGATCGAACTTGCGGTTGTTCCCGAACGAGCGCTGGAACCAGATCGCGAGCTCCCGCGCCATGCGGAGCTGATGGAGCGCCTCGTTCGCGTCGCCGCGGTTCTCGTGGACGGCCGCATTCCCGGCGCGCCGGAGCTGATGGAAAATGGTGCGCTGCGTCGCGCCGATGACGCTCTTGTCGAAGAGGCGGTCCACGAGCGTCTGCTGGGTCTCGTTGGGGAGGGGGAGGAGGCCCACCTTTGCCGCCGCGCGCTTCGCGAGCACCTCCGCGAACAGACGCAGCTTCGCGATGCTCGTCGGCGGATCGCTCGCAAAGACCTCCTCGGCCTGCGTCGCGAGCGCGACCAGCCGCGCATCGTGGTGCGCGAGGTACGCGAAATTCGGCGACGGTTGAATCGACACCGGGACACTCCCCCGGAGACGCTCCAGCGAGGACCCGTTCCCCGCCTTCTGCGTTTCCGCGAGCCGCCAAGAGGGGCTCAGTGTCGAAGACTACACCCAATCTCGCCATGGGTTCGACGTTTTCGTCGGATCCTCGCCCTCGAGGTCGAAGGCGCGAGCGTCCCGCCACCAGCGCGGAGCACGATGCAGCGTCGGGGAGGTCCTGTTGGTGGTCGTCCGATGCGCTGGCGAACGGCGAGCCGATCCGGAATGCAGAAGCGAGGAATGAACCGGGCCGTGCGTGAGCGAGATCGTATGCTGTGTAGTTGCTGCTGAAACTGGGAGCTCTCGGGGGGGCTCGGCGCGTGCTCTGTAATCTCTTCAGCCCCCACAGGGCACGACGAGGAGGAGCCCGTCGGAGCGCACGACGCTGGCCCCTCCGGTAGCGGTGGGGAAGACGCTGCGTGAGAGCTTTCGGCCTCCCTTCTCGCTCGCCGAGTCTCACGGGCACGAGCCTAACCCGCCTTTCCCCTCGGGAGCAGGGCGCGTTTCCGTCCGCCGCGCGTGGTGGCGAGAAGCGCTCTTGCCGAGCGGGTCGCTGCCGGATCGCCAGAGCTTCTGAACGATGTCTCGGGTCGTCGGCGCTATAGAACGCCTTTCGTATCGAAGAAGCGGACATCGGCCATTCTCGTCGCTCCGAAGACCTTCGACAGCCGGTCGACGTCAGCGGGCGACCCTCCGTGCACGCCGACGAAGACACGGTCGAGCTCGGGCGCATCGCAGAGCGCTTGAGCGATGTGAAGGTCGTTCTCCCAGAAGCCCAGACCGAACGTCACGAGGGTCCCTCTCGAGGCACAGAGCTGTTCGAGTGCATACCGGAGGTAGGGGCTCGACTCGATCCGTCGCCGCTTCGAGTCGTGCGTCCCCTCCGAGATGAACAGCGGATAGTTGTGCGCCGCCATCGTCTCGGCGAGCGTCTCGCGCAGAGACTTCCGTTTGGCCTTCACCTTCCTGACGTCGTCCTCTGCGGTGAAGAGGTGCAGGGCCCCGTGCAGGTAGAAGTATCGGTGCGCGTACGGGTAGTTCTTCTCGAAGCGCAGGTCGCCCGTCTGCATACCGAAGCCGTCGCAGTAGTCCGTCGACGAGGAGATCAGGAGCCAGTACAGAAGGAGGTCGTAGTTCGTCGTGAAGATCCGCTCGAACTGGTGAAGCAGGTCGCGCGCACGCTCCTGCCACTTCGCGTCGACGGCTGAGCGCTTCTCGGGGTGAACCGCGAGCACCGCCTCGATCAAGCCCGTACGGATCCGTGCGCGCGTCGTCTCGAAACCGTCAGAGGACAACCCGTGCGCCTTGTTGACCACCTCTGCGTGGTCGACGGCACGCAGCACCTGTTCGAAGTCGGCCGTGCCGAGCCCGGCGAAGATCTGCTTCGCGGCGTCCGGCAGGTTCTTCTCTACTCGAGGGTACAGCTTGCCGTAGCTGAAGCTCTCGGTCAGCGACCTACCGAACCCATTCCCCAATAGCAAACTGGGACTTTGACCAAGCTGGCTCTGAACGTCTGCCCACGAAAGCACCGTCATCCAGCGTCCTTCCATACTTCGTCCGCGAGGTCGCCGAGCAAGCTTTCGAGCGTGCCGTCGAACGGGCCGTGATCGACGGGATGACGATCGTCGACAACGATGGCGTGAAGTCCGCGCCGGCCGAGGTGTCCGGCCCGGTGCACCTCGTGGCGAGCAGCCACGTGATCACGGTCGACTACCTCCAGACGACCGGAAACGTGGCGCTCCAGCTCTTCTGCACGAAGGCGAACGAGACCGAGAAGGTCTGCCCGACCCACCTCTGACCCGGAGGCCAGCGGAGAGCGTCAGCTGTTCGACGGGCACTCGACCGCGAGATCCACGGTGCCTCGCTTCCGTCACCGAAATGGCGTCACTGCGGCGGCTCGAACGGCGCGCAGGTCGACACGCCCGCGCCCATGATGACGATCCCCGCGTCCTCGACGACCACGGTCGACGTTTGCGTCACGGGATTGTAGCGCGTGACCGACGAGTTGTTCCATGTCCACTCGCCGGTGGTAAAGAGCCAAAAGTCGCCGCCCCACTGGGCAAAGGCCCACGCGCCGCCGATGGCCGACGTTCGATGGATCTCGAGTGCGTCGCTGGTGACCGGGTCGAGCCGTGCCACGACGCCATTCTTGTTGTCGAACCCGTAGAGCTGGCCGTCACCCGTGCCGGTGAGCTCGAATGTCGAGCCCATCGGCTGCGCTTGGCCGATGCGCTCGACCTCGAGCGTTCGAGGATTCGCCTTCCAAAGACCGTTGTTTCCAAGGAACAAGGATTCGCCGTTCTCGGAATCATCTTTGGAAAATCCCATTCCAAACCTGGTCAACTGAGCCCCCGCGGGTCTCTGCAGCGGGATCTCCGTGCATTCGAGGGAGTCGAGGCGGCTCTTGTGGACGCTGCCGTCCCGATACCCGAGCCAAGCCACGCCGTAGCGATCGATCGCCATCGAATACGGACCTACCGAAGTCGGGCAGTTGGGACGTCCGAGCTCCGCGAAGGTGAGCGACGTCGGATCGAAACGGTAAATCGTCGCCGTTTGCGTGAAGACGTAGACGAATTGGGTCTCTCCCTTGCACTCTTGCGGTGGGAACTCGCCAGAGTCGCCGACTCCCGCGTCCGGAGGAGCGAAGTCGGCGGGCGGAGCTGCAGTGCCGGCGTCGAGCTTTTCGTCCTGGAACGCGGTGCGATCCGACGTGCAGTTGATCGACGCCGTGACCGCGACCACGGTCGCTGCAATCGACAAGAGAGGGCGCGGCATGTGCATCGGCATCGAAGTCGTCATTCCTTGACTATTGGCTTATGCCACGCCTCAGGGCTGAGAAAAGACGACGGGGGCAGGAACGGGATCGTTGAGGCGGTTGTTGCTGTTGCCCCGGCCGAGCGCCCCGAACAAATTGACTCCCCAGCACTCGACGGCCCCCGAACGGAGGAGCGCACAGGCCGTGCTTGCGGCTGGCACCGTGGCAACGGCAACGGCAACGGCCGGCCCGCTGAAGCCATCGACGCGAATGGGGCGGCCGCGGTCTGCAGCCGGCGTCGTGGGCCAGCCCCAGCAGTACACCCGGCCGCTCACCATGACGGCACAGGTGGCCGCGCCATTCGCAGCGGCGGCGACGTCGAGCGGGACGTCGTCCCCGGCCAGCCCAGCATCGACGTCCTCGTGGTGAGCGACCGTCGTCACCGTGCTCGGTACCGGAAGCGTACGCGTCTCGTCCACGGTGCCGATGCCGAGCTGTCCGTTGGTGTTTGCTCCCCAACACTCCACGAGCTTTCCGGCTACGGCGCACGAGTGAGCCGATCCGGAGCCGATGGCAAAGACATTCTTCAGGCTGGGAGCCCGTGTCGGCGCCGGATCGGGATCCTCGGACGAGGCTCGGCCAAGGAGATATTGGCACGTCAACGGGTCCGTGCACCCCGCCGAGCCCCAGGACCAAAGCTGTCCGTTTCCCGTGATGGCAAACGTCCGCCCCGTCGTGGGCCTTGCAGCCACGGCGGTCTGACTCCCGAGCGAGACCGAGCCGGGCGGTGCCGATTCGGCTGGGGCCCGCTGGCCGAGTTGGTTCGTCGCGTTGTTCCCCCAGCAGTGGAGGGCGCCGGCGGCCGTCGTGATGCACGCGGTATCATCGCCGACGCCGACGGTCGACGCGGCGGGAACGAGGCCGAGGGCGGTGGGAAGCGCGGAGGGAGCTCCTCCGTCCGGATCGAATCCGGCTCCTGCATCGGGACCGAGTCCGGCATAGAGGAGCGCGGCAGCGCCCCAACACCAGACGCTGCCGTCGGACCGGACTGCGCAGGCGTTCTTACCTCCGAGGCTCAGGTTCGTGACGTCGGAGAGATTCTCGACCTTCAACGGAACGGTGCTCTGGTTTCCGACGCTTTCCGGCGCGCCGAGGCGGTTCAGGCTGTTGCCTCCCCAGCACTGGACGGTGCCGTCGCTCATCCGCGCGCAAAACGTCGGTGCCCCACCAGATTGACTCGCGGAAATGGCCACCGCGCATGGGGTGACCGCGCAGGTGACGCTACCGTCCGGAATCTCGTACGGCTCCTCGACGTCGGCGTCGGAGAGCGAAGCGGCGTCAGAACCACCATCGCTCGAGGCGTCGGCGAGCTCGTCGCCGGAGGCATCGGTGTCGTTGGAACGGTGAGAGTCCACCGCTGCGTCCACCGCCGCGTCATCCAAAACGGGGTCCAGCATCTCAGTCGAAGAGCAATGCACGAGCGCGGCGGCGCCGACGAGCGTGCTGCCAAACATGATTCGATATGATCTCATAGGGATGCTCCCGGCAATGCTGCACTTCCGTTATGGAGGAGAATGTCTCGTCCCCCGATCCAGATCTCCTCTGGGCTTTGTCCCCATATCGTGAAGAGATCTTCTTTCGTCGCTCCTGCGAGCGGCGCGTCTGCGGTCTTCCAGGACGCTCCGTCCCAACGGAGGATCGTGCCGGCGTCGCCTACCACCCAGATGTCGGTCGGCGTGGCGCCCCAAATGGCTCGTAACGACTTCTTCGTCAGCGCTGGGAACGCTTCGACGGTGAATGAGCCGTCCTCGGCGGGCGTGAAGCGGCGGACCATCCCCTTGTCGCCCACGGCCCATACCTCGCCGCCGGGGCTGCACCACACACCGAACAGGTCGCGTTCCGTCTGACTATTCAGGGTACGCCACGTAACCTTACCGTTCACCCAGCCACTCGAGTAGCGTGTCTTTCCGCCATTACCGACGATCCACACGCCGCTCTTGGCCCCCCCGCAGATCGCGTTGAGAGTGACGTACTCGACAGCGGGCGGATCCCATTGGCTTGTCCCGACCACTTGCCAGTTGGGGTCGCCGCCCTGCCAGCCGTCGGAGTGGTACAGCGGCGGCGATCGGACGCCAAAGAGCGTTTGGGCCGAGGTCCCGACAGCCCAGACATCGCTGCTGCTCGTCCCCCACATCGCCGCGATCGGGGTGGGAAAGCCGTTCTCGACTTTGCCTGTCGTTGCCGACGAGCGCGACCACGAATTCGCACTCGGGTCGAAATGCCAAATCGCCGTGCTCGTGGAGAACATCCAGACGTCGGACGGACCGCTCCCCCAAACTCCGAAAAGCGATTGGCTCGTATCGATGGTCTGAGCATCGAGGCTCGTTCCATTCCAATGCAGCGCGACGGCGGGGCTTCCAGCCAGCCACACGTTCTCGGGACTGCTTCCCCAGATCCCGTTGATCGAAATGGACTTGGAGAGCGTTACGCGGCACCAGGTGCCGGCTTCGCAGACATTGGCGACGGGCGGCGGCAAAGGAGCCGCTGCATCCTCGACGCTGGCGGTCGGCTCCGGCACCCACTCTCCGATCGGCACGTCGTTCTTGGCGCAGCCCGAGAGGAAGGGGGCGGCGAGCCCACACACCGCGAAAGTCATCAGTGCGTAAGGGGATGCTCGCATCAGAAGACCACTCCCGCGTCAGCGCCGTCACACGGCTTGGTCAGACACTTGCCGCCCGCACACGGCTGGCCCGCGTCGACATCGCACTGCACTCCACACCCGCCGCAATTCATCGGGTCGGTCATCGTGTCGACTTCGCAGCCGTTGTCGATGTCGTCGTCGCAGTTGGCTCGTCCCGGGCCGCAGTGGTAGCTGCATCTACCCAAGACGCAGCTCGGGGTTCCGCGAGGAGGGGGGTTGGCATATCGGTACCCGGGGCAGGCATTCCCGCAGGCTCCGCAGTGAAATGCGTTCGTCTGAGTGTCGACGCACTCGGCACCGCACCAGGCGAGACTCGAGCCTTCGCATTTGCATTTGCCATCCACGCAAGCCTGCTCAGGTCCGCATTGCTTCCCGCATCCACCGCAGTTGTTTGGGTCCTTCGTGATGTCGGTTTCGCAGCCGTCCGTGCAGAGCTCCCCGTTGCAGTCTGCGTACTGCCCGTCGCACCCGAGATCGCACTTCGAATTGTTGCACCGAGCGCCCCAGTTCGGCGGGGCCACGCCGACTCCGCACGGCCACAGCTCAGCGCCGGGGCCCGCGTCGTCCGGGAAAGGGCACTGGTTTCCGCATTCACTGCAGTTCTTCGCGTCGTACGCGAGCCGGTGGCAGGTCTGGTCGCCACATTGCGCGAAGCCGGGAGGGCAGCCACAGACCCCGTACCAGCAGACTTCGCCTTCTTGGCAGGCGTTCCCGCAAGTACCGCAGTTCTCGTGGTCGCGCTCGAGGTTCGTTTCACAGCCGTCCTCGCGTTGACCGTTGCAATCTCCGTAGTTGCTGTTGCATTGCACCTGGCATTGGCCGTCGATGCAATACAGGGACGCGTTACCACTGCCTCCGTCGAACGCGCAGGCGTTCCCGCACGCACCGCAATGGGCGATGTCGTTTTCCAGATTGACGGTGCATTGCCCCGGCACGCCCGAACAGGTCGTGTACGGAGAAGGGCAGTCGAGGGAGATACAGAGTCCAGGCTCTGGACCGGGCCCGGCGTCCGCTTCCCCCAACGTCGGCGGCGGATTCTCGGAAGGCGAATCGAAGCCGGGGCGCTCGTCGGCGCCGCCATCGAGGGGGATAGAGCACGCGAACGCGGCGAAGCACGCAAGCGCGAAGAGTCCGCCGAGAGCGACGCGCCGTTTGCGGACCGAGTGTTTCCGCCGAGCTCCGGGCGGCTCGAGAAGCGATTGCATGCTCATTGGGCTCCGTCCGGGGTCGCCGCCGCGCATGAATTCGCCAGGCGTGAAGCGTGGGATGTCGCGGGAAAGCTTCGATCGAGCTCGATCCGGGCGCGTCGCGCGTCGGCGATCGCTCCGGTCTCGCAAAGGACGAGCACGCGAAGGGTGAGTCGCTCTTCACGCAGGATTCCAGCGGGGAACCGAGCGGCGTGTTCGTCGAGCGAGCGCATGGCAGCGTCCGCGCGGTGCGCCTGGAGATCGACCTGAGCGGACCTCAGGAGTCGTGACTCCTCCACGAGGTCATCGGTCCTCGTCGCGTGAGCCTTCGCCGTGTCCATCCCCGGCTCGCTCCCTGCCCGCGGCGCCGCAAGAGGTTCCCGCGTGCGTACCGGGCGCGCCGGCGGAAGAGGCCGGTCGGGCAGCGACGCGAGCGGAAGTGTGGGGATGGGATCCGTGAGCTCGCTCGGGCGGCGCTCGTCGCGCGGCGGATCGCTCGGTCGGGGACTCTCCGCCGACGGCGCCGACGCAGTCGCGACCGCTTTGGGGGCCACCGTCCTCGAAGACGCGACGTACCCCGCCGCCACGAGCGCGCTGCCGAGGAGCGCGAGCACGGCGATCTGCCCCGGACGTGCGGCGGCCGACCAGAGTGTACGGGGGCTCACGGCGGAGGGAGGAGGCTCCGCGTCAGCGCGCGCAGCGACCGCGCTTCGTACGCGAGCGACGACCTCCGGCGAGGCCTCGAGATCTTTGCGGGCCGCAGCGAGGACCGCTGCAGCCTCGGGAGAGAGCTTGCTCACTGCTTTCCTTTCAAGGTGCCCTTCGGGCGATCGGCCGACCTCGGGCCGGACATCGGATTCATCGGTCGGAGCGAACGAGCCGTGCCACGATCTCGTTGAAGCGCTCCCTCGCGCGACCGAGACGCGAGTAGACGGTGTTGACGTTGATCGACAGAATCTCGGCCACTTCGTTGGCGCGCAGCTCTGCGACGTCCATGAGGACGAAGACCTCGCGGTGATGCTCGTCCAGGCCCTCGAGAGCTCGCTCGAGGAGCTGTACGGCTTCGTTGCGCGCCGTCACGTCGTGGGGGCTCGGCCCCTTGTCGAGGATGGACTCTGCAGTCGAGAGCTCCTCGAATGACCGCCGTCGCCGCCGATGATCGGAGGCCACGCGCCTTGCGATGGCGAACAGCCATGTCCGCACGTGCTCCTGGCCCTGGAACGCGGGGAGCCGTCGATGGACCACGACGAACACGTCCTGCGCGGCGTCCTCGAGCGTCGGCGACGGCACCCCGAGAGCACGCAGGGAGCTCCAGACGAACGGGAAGTGCTCGGCGTAGATCGCCCCGAAGCTCAGCCGCCCCACGTCAGGCCCTCCAGCGGAAGTTCCTGATTCCGTGAGCGACAGCGGTGCCACCCAATCTTCGGCGTGAGCCTGAGCCACGTTAATCTTTATGCGGCCGTCCGCTCATTTCATCCGCGCACCCGGAAGAAATTCGAACTCGACGCCGATCGTAACGCGGGCGAGCCAAGGGGCGGGGTCGAACACCGTTCCTTGGCCATGGATGAAGGCCGTCGCCCGGCTCGGCGTCACCCCGGCCTCGACGCCGAGAACCAGCGGATGAGCCCAGCGAACGCGAAGCTGAGACGATGCGAGCACCGACGTCCACGGCCCGGTCGACCTTGCACGTCGCGTGATGCCATAGCCCGTCGCCGTCGAGCTTCCGAGCTCGCCTCCAAGGCACGTGTCGAGCACGGCGGAGCGGCTGAGCTCCCAGGAACGGCAGAGATTCAGCGCGCCCGTCTCGAGGCCGACGCGAACCCCCGTCCCTTCCCGTAGCCCATCCGCGTTACGCGACGCGAACACCGTCGCGCTTGCTTCGGCGCGAAACGCCCGATAGCCCAGCGCGAACGTCGCTCTGTACCCCGCAGTAGGCTCGGGCAGGGATCCCACGTCGCCGACCGTCAGGGCGCCGACCGCCAAGCGAAGGGGATGCGCCGGCGCGGAAGGCACGCGCGCAGCAGGTCGCGGCGCGACCGCTCGCGCCCGAGGTGCCCGAGGTGCCAGAGGTGAGGGTGGCGTCGCCTCCGGCATCGACGGCGTCGACGGCGTGGGCTTCGCGTGCGTTTCGATGTCGAGCGCGATGATGATCGCGGTGGCTTCGACGAGCCCGACGCATTGTTCGCTCGCGATCGCGCGCGCGGGCCCATCCGCGACGGCGAGATCGAGCGCATAACCCGCCGGCGTCCGAGTGACCTTGGCCGTCGCGTGCACGCGATGGTCCGTTTCGCTCTTGGCCTTGAGCAGCGTGCGAATCCTCTCACGTACCGCGCGCTCGGACGGACACTCGGCGGGCGCGTCCCAATCGAGCACGAGGTGGCGATCGAGGTCCTCCAGTGACCACTCGTATTCGGCTCCCGCGGCCGAGCCCGTGGCGAGAAGAAGCATCGTCATCGCGAGCGCGAACTGGACCGCGCCACGCACGAGCTCGTGGCTCACGGGGGCTGCCGCGCGAGTACCAGCCGTCCGGTCACGCGGTATCCTCCCTCGGCGGGACGGGTCGCAACGTCACGAAGCGTCACCGCGAGCCGCCCCCGTGGTCGTATGCGGGCATGAGGACGGCGACTCGCACCCCTCGGAAGCGTAAGCGATTCGAGCGTGATTCGCGAGCGTCTCGCGTCCCGAGGGGCGGGACCATCAGGACGTCACCCTGTTGCGCAAGAGGATCGACGGGCTCCGGCGGATCGCGCGTCGGGCGTCGGGCGTCGAAAGCGCGACCGTGAGCGCCGCGATGCGTCGCGCCGTCTTGGCTACCAGGAGACCAGCGTTGGGAAGACCTGCCGGTGGCCTTCCCCTCGAGCCCCATTAGCGAAAATTTCGTCACCCCGTCACTGGACGACCTCGAGCTTGTAGTGTCCCAGGACGTAAGGGGCGACCGCGGCGTTCGGCTTGGCGCGCTCGACGCCGCCGAAGCTGTGGGCATTGATGAAGTAGGTGCCGCTCGGGAGGTCGGTCGCTTCGAGGACGCAGTCAGCGCCGGGCGCGTCGTTGTTGTACGCCTCGCCAATCGGCTCACCGGTCGCGTCGAGCAGCTCGACGTCGCAGCGGAAGTCCGGCGGATTGCCCGTCATCTTGATCGTGGCGGACCCTGCGAGGTCGATCTTGTACCAATCCTGGTCGTCGCCGGGCGCGAGCGCCGCGTTCTCCGAGGGAGCCGCGGGGGAGGCCTCGATCGGCTTGTTGATCTCGATCGTCTTCGCCTGCTCCTTGCTGTTGTTCGGCTCGAAGGTGTCGGAGATGCTCGTGTAGGCCACGCGAAGGTCGTAGGCGAACCGCTTGCCCGGGCCGCCCGTGCGCAGCACCTGGACGTGGTACTTCGAGCTCGGGCTCGCCGTGAACCAGCCGCTCACGCCCCCGTTGGCATCGAGCGTCGAGGCCTCGACGATGGTCTCGCCATCGACACCGGAGACGATGACGTTGGCGTTGCCGTCGTCCCTCACGTTGGAGATCACGACCTCGACGACACCGCCCGCAGGCTCTTCGGGGGTGACGATCTCGAAGGCGTCGATCGAGTCGGTCTGATCGTCGTTGGAGACGCATAGCCCAGCGTACGTGCGATTGAGATCGATCCGCGTGGCCTGCACGATGGCGTCGTTCGGCTCGCCGAAGTCACAGCCGGCCTCCGTCGCGCCGGCGTCGGCACCACTGGCAGCGTCCGCGCCTGGAGTCGAGCCGTCCGGCGTCGGAGCGATGCCGTCGTCGACGGGTTCGCAGCCCGCGAAGACGACGAGGACGCAGGCACCCGCGACGATACCGATCTTCGAAAGTGTCATTCAAAGCTCCTTCTGGTGAGAGGAAGGGCGAGAGGAAAGAAACAAAAGAGGAAGCGTCGCGGCACGGGGCCCCCCCTCTCACGACGACGCTTCCTCCTCGAGCCTAGGTTGCGCTTGGGCAATGCGCCCGGGACATGGGCGCGCCTGAGTAGTTCCCGTCTGGTCAAACCAACGGAGTCATCCGCTCGACGGGGAGCGTCGGCTACGCGCGATTGCGTTCGCGCGACGCGACGCCTCGCACGAGGTCGCTCCGACCCTCGAGCCCGAGCAACCGATAGC
>JAFAER010000202.1 GCA_023423895.1 Pseudomonadota bacterium | reverse complement strand
AGCGCCTCCAGCAAGCGCAGGAGCAGCTCCTCGCGCAGGAGCGCCAGGCGATCGTCGCCGAACTCGCCGGCGCCGCGGCACACGAGCTGAATCAGCCGCTCACGAGCGTGCGCAACTACGCGACGCTCCTCCGGCGCCTGCTCCAGGCCGGCACGCCTGCGTGCGCGGCCGCCGAGGTGATCGAGGGCGAAGCCGAGAGGATGGCGGAGATCGTCCGGAAGATCGGCAAGATCACGAAGTACGAGACGAAGAGCTACGTCGGTAAGCAGAAGATCCTCGACCTGGATCGAGCGAGTGAGGAGGGGGTGCCCGTGGCGGTGCCGGCGAACGTCGAGGGCACGTCCGTGCCTCACGACGAGGCGCCGAGATCCGAGCCACGTCGAGCAACGGGGGATTGGACCGAGCGTGGGGATCAGCCGAGCGACCGGCCTCACGGCCCAGGCGATCGGAAGGTTCCACCAGGCGACCGGCCCAGCGGCCCGAGCGACGCGAAGTGGGAAAAAAGCGGGAGTAGGTGATGGCCCAGTCCAACAAAGACGAGCACCGCCACGCTGACGGGTCCGGGGGCCCCGAGGATTCGAGCGAGCGCGTGACCGTCTCGTCGGTCCCGATCAGCCGGGAGTCACGGGTCGCGATCGCCTCGCTCCAGGTGGAGGCCGCGTGGTTGGACCGGCTCGTCGTCGCCGCCTGCGAGATGCCGGTGGCCTCGGGCGAAGCGGCGGTCGTCGAGTTCCTCGTCCGTGCGCTCGGTGAGATCTTCCCCGATTGCGGCGTTGGCGCCTGCTTCGTCCCGGCACCGGTCTCCGTCTCGACCCCGGACGCGTTTCCCACCGAGCAGCGTCTGTTCAAGTACGTCCCCGAGGGCGAGGAGGGGCGCGCCGTCGGCATGGACCCGACGCGGCTCTTTCCGGGCTATCAGTTCGAGCGCGTCGTCGACGTCGAGGAAGGCTCGACGACGCTCCACCTCGCGTCCGACGATCCGCAGATCGAGGTCGACGGCTCGCCGATGATGCATGTCTTCCGCCGGGGCGCGCTCGCGATGAGGAAGGGCCTCGGCTTCGCGCGCATGCACGCCCGCGCCACCGCCGATGCGCGCGAGCTCCGCGCGCTCAGCTCGCACATGATGCAGGCCGAGAAGCTCGCGAGCCTCGGTCAGCTCGCCGCCGGTGTCGTCCACGAGCTGAACAACCCGCTCACGTCGATCGTGGCGTACACCGACTGGTTGATCCGCAAGCAGGGGCCGAGCGGCGACCCGGACAGCCTCGAGCGCCTCCGACGCATCGGTGAGTCCTCGTCGCGCATCCTCCGTTTCACGCGCGACCTCGTCGCGTACGCCCGTCCGTCGAGCGAAGTGCCGGTTCCGGTCGCGATCCACAACGTGATCGAGCAGGCGCTCGCGTTCTGCGAGCACGTGATCGCCGAGCACGGCGCCAACGTCGAGCGCATCTTCGGCGATGATCTGCCGCCCGTGCGTGGGATGCCGGAGCAGCTCGCGCAGGTGTTCGTCAACCTGTTCACCAACGCGTGCCACGCGATGCCGCCGAGCGGCGGGCGTCTCTCGGTCTCGAGCACGGTCTCCCCGGACGGCCGCATCATCGTCGCGGTGGAGGACAACGGTCACGGCATCGCGAGCGAGCACCTCACCGCGATCTTCACGCCGTTCTTCACGACGAAGGGCGACGGCCGCGGCACGGGCCTGGGCCTGTCGATCGTCCGCAACATCATGGATAACCACGGCGCGGAAATTCGCGCCGAGCGCGGGTCGGCGGGCGGCGCGCGTTTCGTCCTCGTGTTCCCGCCGAGCCCGTGAGCCGCGGCCGCTCGATTCCGCCGACCAGGCGGTCGCTCTCGAGCGCGTTCTCCTCGGCCGGGATCTCCGGTGAACCGCCGAGCGGCGGCCGGTGGCCGGAGCTCGAACGCAACCGCTTCGCCCGGGGAAGCATCGGAGCTGAAGATGGCAGAGGGGAAGATCGCAGGGCTGCGGCGTGAGCGAACGTTGGCCTCGCCCCGCTACCGCGACGGGCGGTTTCACAACAGCGAGCTCGCGGTGATCGGCGACGTGCCGGCGAAGAGCGGCTCGATACTGGCGTCGACCTCGGAGTACCTCTTCGGAAGCACTCCGCGGCGGCCGCCCGGCGCGCTGCCGATCGAGAGCCCGCTCGAGACCTGGCGGCTGCCGGCCGACACGGGCCTCCGCGCGACGTGGCTCGGGCACTCGACGACGCTCCTGGAGATCGACGGCTACCGCGTGCTGACGGATCCGGTGTGGTCCGAGCGCATCTCGCCGGTGCCGGTCGTCGGACCGCGTCGCTTCCACGCCGTTCCGGTGACGCTGCGTGAGCTCCCGCCGCTCGATGCGGTGCTCGTCTCGCACGACCACTTCGATCACTTCGACGTCCCGACGATCCGCGAGCTCGTCAGGCTCGGTACGCTCACGTCGCGCGCCGTCCCGTTCGTCACGTCGCTCGGCGTCGGCGCGCGTCTCGAAGCGCTCGGTGTCGCGCCCGAGCGCATCCTGGAGCTCGACTGGTGGGAGGAGGCGACCGTCCCGGGCACGCCGCTCACGTTCACGGCGACGCCGTCGCGTCACTTCTCCGGGCGCGGCCTGTTCGACCGCAACCGCACGCTCTGGTCGTCGTGGGTCATCACCGGCGAGAGGCATCGCGTCTTCTTCAGCGGCGACACGGGCCCGACGAACGAGATGCTCGAGATCGGCGCGCGCAAAGGCCCGTTCGATCTCGTCATGCTGGAGGTCGGCGCGTTCCACGAGTCGTGGGCCGACATCCATCTCGGCCCCGACAAC